>DATKRC010000023.1:0-19991 GCA_035532375.1 Acidimicrobiales bacterium | reverse complement strand
TGACAAGCGCACGGTATTCGTCGCGATCATCATCGGTGGTATGCGCTGGCGCCCGGTGGAGGCAGTGAGAAAGCTCGCCATGGGAACGTTTGTGGGCCGCCCGGGTCTCGATCCCGGCACCTTGGGATTAAAAGAACTATGCAATTCGTTGTTTGCGTCTTTGTAGTCCATCTAGCCCAGTAATTGGACGAAAATGTGTCCAGCCAAGTCGGTTCTGTCTTACTGGTCTTTGTGGTGTGTGAGTTTTTTTGTGCGAGCACGGGGTGGGCCAGTTCCTCCGATAGAACATGAAAGAGTGAGGGTTCAGATCAGAGAGCCGACGTCAACAATCGACTGGCGAATTCAGGAGTGGCTCGGCCGGGACTGAACGTGTGACCCCTTGCATGCCATCGACTCAAGCCCAGTTCAGGATTGTACATGGTCGTCCAATTCTCTTTCATTCAGTGCGGCTTGAGTTCACCATGGTTCACGAATGACTGCTTGTATTCAAATCAACTGCTGAAGTTACTGCTGAAGTCAACCGCTTTCACGATGTACGGTAGCTGACCAAAAGTGTCAACAGAATCGACATCAGTCCCGGTTGAATTCGTTGGCCCTGGGGAATCGCTCTTGCGTCACGTTTCATGGGATCACCTCTTGACGGGCAAGCCCTCAATTCGACAGGCGTCGATCTGCAATCCAGAAACGCCGACGTCCACGCAGAAAAGACGACCGGCATCTTCGTCGAATTGGAGCGTTTCCCGAGGCAGGCCTTCGCGTGCGGTCGTGATGTACAACGTGGTTCCGTTGGCACCACCGATTGCACAACTCGAAGGCTGTGCGGTGCTGAGTGTCACGACTGCTAGTTGCTCCCCAAAAGGGGAATACCGGCGTACTTGAGAGCCGCCCCACAGGGCCACCCAAATGGCGCCATCACTGTCAACGCACAAGCCATCGGGCAAACCGTCGTTTTCAATGTCGAAGTGCGCAAAAAGTTGCTTATTTGATATCTCACCATTCAGTTCGACATCAAAGGTGTGTATGGTGCCTGGTTGACTGTCGACGTAGTACATCGTTCGCTGATCCGGGCTCCACCCCAGACCGTTCGAACATGAAACATCGCCGAAGATGAGTAGAGCCTCGAAGTACCGGTGGAATCGATAAAGTCCTGCCCGTCGTTCCGTCGGGTCATTGTCCATTGAACCAACCCAAAAGCGCCCCCACGGATCTGCGGCACCGTCATTGGTGCGCACGTGGGGAGAATCATAGAAGTCAAGTTGGGCGACTCTACGTACGTCACCCGCAGGATCAAGAATCGAGATTGATTGGTCCGACGCGATGATCCACCCGTCTTTTCTGTCTTGCATAGGAGCCACGGCGGTAAGAACGCCGTCGACCTGGTAAGAGCGCACGATTTCGATGTGCTCCCGATTCGCGCGAGCTCGAAAAAAGCGCCCCGTTGGAATATCGACCCAATACAGTTCGTTGCGAATGCCATCCCATCGACAACACTCGCCGAGTTCATAGCGATCCGTGCCACAGGACCTTGCTTCGAACTCCTTGATCACCTTGCTCCATTCCACACTGAAGGAAGTCTGGACTTCCTATCTCAGTCACTGTCCTTCACCGGAATTGACATTCAGACGTCGTTAACTAACCGAGAAGTTACGCCAATCTCTTGAACCCGCTTCTCCGTGATTCACCAAATTGACCATGGGTGAATGACTTGCAGCGGACTCCAATGAGGGTTAGCATAATCGGCAAGACAGAATTAAATTTGGTAATACCAAATAAAATGACCTTACAGCTCTCGCATTCTCGCTTGCGTAACGCGGCAACTGGGGTCCGTTAAAGGGGAAAACGGTGCATATCAAGAGACAAATTTTTATAGGGGGAAGGATCATGAATGTCAGACGTAGGAGGGTGTGGGCCACGAATCTGGTGGTCGTGAGTTTGCTAGGAATCGGATTCAACGCCATAAGTACCGCGGGTCCAGCGGGCGCTTCAGGAGGGGGGACGTTGAACGTCGGTTTCACGGCAGGAATACCCCAACTGAACCCAGCCCTGGTCACGTTCTCCGTTGAGGAGACTCTCTTTCCGCTCTTGTGGGACGGATTGACGATGTGGAACTCGAAGGGCAAAATTGCTCCGGACCTCGCGACGTCGTGGTCATCATCGGCTCACAACCAAACGTGGACTTTCAATCTGCGCTCGGGGGTAAAGTTTTCGAACGGGGTAGCGGTCACGTCGGCCGATGTCGTAAGTTCCTTTAACTACTACTTGAATCCTTCGACTCCATTCCAGGACAACACCGGACTCTCCGTGATCAAATCGGTGACGGCGAATGGGGCGAACAGTGTGGTGATTCAATTGAAGGACCCCAACGCGTCATTCCCAGATGCGGTCACGCCGGTCAAAGTTATTGATATGGCTGCGTTGTCGACGATTGACACGAACCCGATCGGCACTGGCCCCTTCATTGTTCAGAGTTTCGTGCCGAACAGCACCCTGACGCTGGTGCACAATCCCAATTACTGGGGTTCTCCGGCCAGCGTGAGCCAGATCAACTTTACGACGGAGCCTGACGCGACCGCCGGGTACACGGCGTTAACGGCCGGCACGCTTCAAGTGATGGGACAGGTCCCTGACTCAGAATTAACAGGTGCGAAGGCCAATTCTTCATTGAAGATCGTCGCACCGGCGAATCCTGGCTCCTATCTCACGTGGGAAACTGACACTAAGGCTGGCCCCTTCAAGAACGTGAAGGCCCGCCAAGCTCTCGCCTACGCGATCAACGCGAAAGCGGTCCTGAGCGAGGCGTACTTTGGTGCAGGAAAGGTTTCGACCGAAGCCGACCCGCTTTCGACGACGAACCCGTTCTACGACGGAAAGTTGACGAAGTACACCTACAACTTGAAGAAGGCTAAGGCACTGTTTGCCGAAGCGGGAATCCACAAGGGCGCCACCTTCACCTGGTGGACGACATCGGCCTACCCCGAATGGACGACGGCCGGTCAAATCCTGCAGGCGAGCCTCGCCAACATTGGGATCCATTTGAAGATCGTTAGCAACGACGTGAGTACCTGGGCAGCGAAGTTCTACCCGGCGGGTAAGAGTTACCCGGGCCTCATTATCCCGAACTTCCAATCTGTATCTGGCGATCCGGTCTTTGCGATGACCTTCTACGCTCCCGGACGTTGCGAGTGCAACTTCAATAGTTCGGCCATTGCTGCCGCGTATAAGACAGCGGTGGGATCCACGAACACCTCGGTTCAGAGCAAGAACTGGGACTCGATTCAAAAGATCTTGAACCAGGAAGTTCCGACGGAAACTCCGCTCCAAATCGCCACGGACTCTATTGTTTCTTCGACGGTGTCCGGAGTGTGGGAAGAAAGCGGTAACCAGCTCCACCTTGAAGCAGCCGTCATTAAGGGCTAACGGTTTGTACCGTGATGCGAACCAATTGGTCTGAGACGCGTGATGAATAGCAACGTACCAGGTAGCGCGTTATGACGCGCTACCTGGTACGACGCGTCATTGTCAGTGTTGTCATGATTATTGGCACGTCCGTGCTGATCTTTGGCGCGCTTCGTATCTTGCCCGGGAATCCGATACTCACTCGGTTCGGAGCAAACTCGGGCGTCACCGCCGCCGATATAGCCAAGATTGAGCGTCAACTGGGATTCGACCATCCGCTCGTGGTTCAATACTGGAACTGGATAGCTGGAGTATTTCACGGCAACTTTGGGAAGTCGTACTTCAGCCAGTTCTCCGTAACAACGCTCATCGCCCAACGAATTCCTCCCACGCTTGAGTTGACAGTTGGCTCCATCCTGATCTGTCTCTTGATATCGGTGCCGGCAGCCATTCTCAGTGCCGTGCGTCCGGGTCGGAGCTTCGACAGGGTGTCGAGCATGTTCGCCTCCTTCGCTCTCGCGCTACCGGCGTTCGTAACGGGAATCATGTTCTTGCTGATTTTTAGCGTCCATAACAGACTGTTACCTGCCGGGGGGTACGCTCCACTTTCGAAGGGCGTGTGGCCAAACATTCGACTCATGATTCTGCCGGCGTGCACGCTGGCGATTGCGCAGATGCCGTTGGTATTCCGCTTCCTGCGGGGTCAATTGGTCGAGGAGCTTTCAGCGTCGTACGTTCGGACCGCACAGGGAAAAGGTGCCCCACGCATGCGCGTGGTCGTTCGTCACGCGCTGCGTAACGCCCTTATTCCGGGGTTGACGATGCTCGGCTTGGTGACGGGCTACGCGCTGGGCGGTGTAGTCGTTGTCGAGTACGTCTTTGGTATGGGAGGACTCGGATCCCTCGCCGTGACGGCTGCGAATCAGCGCGACTACGCGGTCCTCCAGGGTACCGTACTGCTCATCAGTACGACGTTTATCATCGTCTCACTGGTTGTGGACCTGACGTGTCAGTTTCTCGACCCGCGACTTCGAACGCAGCCGCTGTAGATGAGTAACGTCGTGCCCGACGATATCGTCAAGGAACTTTCCCAGGGTGCGCAACCCAGTGAACGCGCCGCGCACCCTCGTCGCCGGATGCGAGGTTTTAGGCTGTGGGGCCGCGTCCTACTTATCGTCTCCGGTGCGGTGCCACTTCTGTTGTTCCTCACGTTCCTCATCGCCCCGTTGATTGCCCCCTACGGGCCAAACACACAAGGCACGGGGCTCCCCTTTGCGGTGCCCAGTTCTGCTCACTGGTTTGGCACGGACGAACTCGGTCGCGACCTCTTCACGCGCGTCTTGTACGGAGGGGCACTTTCGTGCGAGATCGCCCTCGGCGCTACGGCGATCGCGATGATCTTGGGCGTCCTCTGGGGATTCATTGCCGCGATGCGGGGAAAGATTCTGGATGAAGTCCTGATGCGAAGCGCCGACATTGTCATGGCGATACCGGTGATTCTTCTCGCGCTGATCTTTATCTCCGGATTCGGTGCGAATGAGTTGAGCCTGATCGTGGTGATTGGCTTTTTGCTGTCACCCTCGACTGCTCGAATCGCACGGAGCGTCGCGCTGACTGAGACGTCACGCGATTACTACAGCGCGGCCGTGGCCTACGGCGCGAGTTGGCGGCGACTGATTCTGCGCGAAATCTTCCCGAACGCTCGCCAATCGCTGGTGGCCATGTCGGTCATCAACGTCGCTAACGCGATCCTCTTGGAAGCGAGTCTGAGCTTCCTTGGCCTCGGAATTCAGCCGCCCCAGGACTCGCTCGGATCGCTGCTCCAAGAAGGCTTTTCGTTCCTCTACAACTCGGTGGCCTACCTCTTCTTTCCCGCGCTCATCATCGTCATACTCATTTGGTCTTTGAATGTCTTCGCCGACCAGTTGGCGGTGTTTTCCGATCGTCGAGCATTATGAGCGCCCTCCTTGAGGTACGCGATCTGAATATTGGCGTGGGGAAACGAGAGATAACCGACGTTGTTTCGGGTCTCTCATTCTCCTTAGCGCGCGGACAGCGGATGGGTTTCGTCGGCGAGTCGGGGAGCGGTAAGACGGTGACGGCGCTGGCGATCATTCGTTTGTTGCGCCCGCCCCTTCGGATCATCGGAGGCTCGATTCTGCTCGATGGCGTTGATCTGATGTCGCTCTCGGAACGCCAGATGAATCGGGTTCGGGGCGGTCGAATCGCCATGATCTACCAGGACCCCATGTCGGCGTTGAATCCCGTGCTCACGATCGGTGCACAAATATCTGAGGCGGTGCGTTTGCACAGCGACGCATCGCGAGTACTTGCGCGAGCGCAAGCAATCGACCTGCTCGGCGACGTCGGCGTATCACGCCCCTCCAAGCGCTTCGACGCCTATCCCCATGAGTTTTCTGGCGGGATGCGTCAGCGCGTGATGATCGCGATGGCGATCAGTGCGGCGCCCGAAGTACTCATCGCCGACGAGCCCACCACGGCCCTCGACGTCACGACGCAGGCGCGCATCATGGATCTCTTGGATACCATTTCGGAAACTCGCCAAATCGCTACGATGCTGATCACCCACGACTTAGCGGTCGCGTCAGGCTTCTGCGACGACATCACGGTCATGTACGCGGGTCGAATTGTCGAACGCGCTGGCGTCCGTTCCTTTTACGAGCGACCCGTGCATCCGTATAGCGAGGCACTACTCGGTGCGGCGATCGATATGACGATTCCCGTCGATCGTCCGATCACGACGATCGGCGGACAGCCTCCCCATCCGGGCGAACTTGAAGGCTCGTGTAGCTTCTGTCCACGATGCCCCTACGCGGAGCCGATTTGCCTAGAGCGTCGACCCGAACTCATCGCCGTGACGGACGCCGAAGTTGCCTGTCACTTCGCCGAAGCGCGTGCTCTGCGCCAGCCAGAAACCGCCGTTGATGGCTGAGCAAACACGTAATCCGGGCCAGAACGGCGAACCACTGCTCATCGTGGAGCACCTTACGAGAACCTTTCGCGTCGGTGGTCAGGTACTTCGCGCCGTGGACGACGTCTCGTTTGAGATTCGACGTGGCTCCACGCTCGGCGTCGTGGGTGAGTCCGGATCGGGCAAGTCGACCCTGGCGCGCTGTGTGTTGCGGATGATCCCCTTCAACGAGGGCGCGGTTATTTACGACGGGGTGAATCTTTCGACTCTGCGTGCGCGTGAAATGCGGCGTATGCGTGAGCACATTCAGGTCGTGTTCCAAGATCCGCACGGCTCGTTGAACCGTCGACTTTCGGTGGGCGAGATCATCTCGTCACCCTTGCTTGCGCACGCCGTGGGCGATCGCACGAGTCGGGCCTCGAAGACGCGCGAACTCTTGGAGATTGTCGGGCTTCCCCACGCGATGATCGACCGACGACCGAGCGAGTTGTCTGGGGGGCAGGCTCAACGAGTCGCCATCGCTCGAGCCCTCGCACTCGAACCCGAGTTCGTCGTCCTCGACGAAGCCGTGTCTGCTCTCGACGTGTCGGTGCGAGCACAGGTTCTGAACTTGCTTCGTCGATTGCAAGATGACTTGGCGCTCACCTATCTCTTCATTACGCACGACCTCTCGGTCGCTCGCTACATGGCCGAAGAGGTGGTCGTGATGTACCAAGGTCGCTTTGTTGAAGAAGGTTCTCGCTCGGAACTCTTTGGCGATCCGCGTCATCCGTACACGCACAGCCTCATGGACGCCGTCGCCATCGTCAACCCCATACGCAAAGATCGTCGTCCCCAGGCCGCGCTCCCGTCGGACGTAGGTGATGCGCTTCAAGCTTCCGGGTGCCGGTTCCATCCCCGTTGCCCCATCGGTCGAAACCTCCCGGAGTGTCAACAAGACGATCCGTCGGCCACGTCACTTCAGGCCGGTCATCTCATTCGCTGTCATCACCCCCAGTCGAAGGACGACTGGCGCGACGCCACGGGAGCACTCGAAGGATGAGGAGGGAAGGACGTCTTTCCTTGAACCAACGGGACAAGACCGCTCCACCAGCGACCATTGGTACGTTATCCGGAACCTCACCAGAACTCCTTGAAGCCCTAGAACACGCTTCGCCCAACCGAGTCAAGTCAAGAGCATCAGACCGCCTTGCCTATGCGCACGACGCCTCGCACTATCTGCTCACTCCTTTGGTCGTGGTGGTCCCTCACGATTTGACGGAGGTCGCCGCGCTGATGGCCGCATGCGCGGCACACGAGACGTCGATCACCTTTCGCTCGGGTGGAACCAGCCTCAGCGGTCAATCAACAGCAAGCGGTGTCTTAGCGGATACTCGGCGCGGCTTCCGGGGAATTCACGTGCTCGAGAATGGGGCGAAGGTGCGAGTGGAGCCCGGAGCGACGGTGCGGCAGGTCAACGCTCTGCTCGGAAAATTCGGGCGCAAACTTGGTCCGGATCCGGCGAGCGAAATTGCCTGCACGATCGGCGGCGTCATCGCGAACAATTCGAGCGGGATGGTGTGCGGGACCAAGTTCAATACGTACAGTACTCTCGAGTCGGCGGTACTCGTGCTGCCCAGCGGGACGACCTTGAATACCGCTGACGCGGACGCCGAGGAGCGGCTTCAACAGCGGGAGCCTGAGCTGTACGACGGCTTACTAAAGCTTAGAGATCGGATTCGTAGCAACACCGATTCGGTGGCATTGATCACACGCTTGCACGAGATCAAGAACACGATGGGCTATGGGTTGAACTCCTTCCTCGATTACGATTCGCCGCTCGCGACCTTGTTGCATTTGATTGTCGGCAGCGAAGGGACGCTCGCCTTCGTCGCCGAGGCCACGTTTCGAACGGTTCCCGTGAAGGGCCATCTGGCTACGGGATTGCTGATCTTCGACAACCTCGCCGACGCAATGGCGAGCCTGCCGAGCTTGGTCGAGACCGGCTTGGCCGCGATCGAATTGCTCGACGCGACGAGTTTGCGTGTGTCGCAACGCGCGGAGGGCGCTGAGAAGGTGTTGCCCCCATTCATCGTCGAAAGCCACGCGGCTCTCCTGATTGAGTTTCAAGAGGATTCCGCCGAGGCTCTGCGCCAGCAAATTGTTCGGTCACACGACGTACTGGAACGGCTGCCGACCACCTTTCCGGCGGCGGTCAGTGGCGATGCGGTCAGCCGTTCCCATCTCTGGCGAATTCGCAAGGGACTGTACGCGGCGGTCTCGGGCAGTCGACCGAGCGGAACGACGGCTCTGCTCGAAGACATTGCGGTACCGGTGGCCTCCTTACTAGAGACCTGCCTGCAACTGGTGGCGCTCTTCGAAAAGCACGGCTACGACGACAGCGTGATTTTCGGGCACGCCAAGGACGGCAACATTCATTTCATGCTCAACGAGACGTTTGAGCAACCGGCGAAGCTTGAGCGCTATTCGCGATTCACGCTCGATATGGTCGATCTGGTCCTCGCTCAGGGAGGAACGCTCAAGGCTGAACACGGAACCGGCCGTATCATGGCGCCGTTCATTCGAAGACAGTACGGTGACGAACTCTTTGACGTCATGAGAGAAGTGAAGCACCTCTGTGACCCGCACGCGGTCCTCAATCCGGGTGTACTCATCAACGAAGACCCCGAATCTCACATTCGCAATCTAAAATCCGCTCCGAGTGTCGAAAGCGTGGTTGACCGTTGCGTCGAGTGCGGGTATTGCGAGCCAGTGTGCCCGAGCAAAGATTTGACCTTAACGCCGCGACAGCGAATCGTGCTGCTCCGAGAAATGGCTCGAGCGCAACTCGCGGGCGATATCGTGCTGCTTCGTACGCTCGAGACGGAATTCGCCCATGACGGGCTCGACACGTGTGCCGCTGACGGAATGTGTCAAACGGCGTGTCCAGTAGAGATCGATACCGGCGATGTGGTGCGGATACTGAGGTCGGAGCGCCACGGATCGTTGGAGCGAAAGGCGTGGGAGTACTCCGCGAAGCACTGGGATGGAGTTTCTCGAGCCGGAGGGGCTGCGTTGACGGTGGCCAAGCGTCTTCCCGCACCTCTGGTAACTCGAAGTACCCGCGTTCTTCGATCGATGGTTGGTGCGGACAGCGCCCCTCTCTGGGACAGTTATCTGCCCGCCGGTGGCTCGCGCCGACGATCGGCGGTCGATGTGACTGCGCAGGTCGTTCACTTTCCAGCGTGCATCGGTACCGTGTTCGGTGCAACAAAGAGCTGCGGTGTGAGCTCCGCGTTTAGCGAGCTCTGCGCGCGGGCAGAAATTACGATCACGGTCCCTGAAGGGATCGAACGCCTTTGCTGCGGTACCCCCTGGAAATCGAAAGGCTTCAATGATGGGTACGCGGAGATGCGCCAACGCACCGCGTCGGTCCTCTGGGAAAGCAGTCACCACGGAGAGATTCCCGTGGTGTGTGATGCCGCGTCTTGTACGGAAGGTCTCGAAACGCTGCTCTCTGACGGACGAGGGGGACACCCAGAAATTCGCGTCATCGATTCAGTGACCTTCGTCGACGACGTCGTTTTACCGCGACTTACGGTCACCGCAACCTTTGGATCGATCTCGCTCCATCCGACGTGTTCGTCCACTCGCCTTGGGACCAACGACGCCCTCTCGAGAATTGCCGGCGCCATCTCACCCGATGTTGTTGTCCCGGAAGACTGGGGCTGCTGCGCTTTTGCGGGCGACAGAGGATTGCTTCACCCTGAGTTGACATCCTCTGCCACGGATCGAGAAGCGAAGGAAGTGGCTACTCGGCACTATGACGCGTTCGCGTCGACAAATCGGACGTGCGAATTGGGGATGACTCGAGCAACCGGTAATGAGTACTGCCATCTGCTGGAACTGCTCGAACGAGCTACACGGCCGAGTCAACAACAGTTGCTCGGCCCGACAAGGAATGAGGACTGAACATGCGTGCGTTGGTACTGAAAGATTTCGGTCGTTGCGAAGTGGAGTCCCGACCGGACCCGAATCCCGGACCCGGTGAAGTCACACTCCGGATTATCGCTACTGGAATATGCGGGTCTGACATCCATGGTTTCACCGGAAGGAATGGTCGCAGATTTCCTGGTCAGATCATGGGACACGAGTCGGTGGGCCGAATTGAAACGTTGGGTGAGGGGGCTTCAGACTTTGGGCTGGCCATCGGAGATTTAGCTACGTTTAATCCCCTGGTAATCCCCGAGGAGGACGTCGTTGCCTTCGAGGGAAGGGAACAGCACTCTCCGCGCAAGTGGGTCATCGGCGTTGCTCCGGATTACGTGGCGGGTTTCGCACAGATAGTTGTCGTGCCCGCACGAAATGTCGTCGTTCTTCCTTCGACCACGCCACCCACCCTCGGAGCTCTCATCGAGCCGCTCGCGGTCGCTCTTCACGCGGTCAACAGGGCGTCAGTTCGGCCCGGCGACCACGTTCTCGTTGTCGGTGGAGGGCCTATCGGTCAATGCGTGGCAGGGGCCGCCCTCAGAAATGGCGCGGCGGAAGTGATCGTTAGCGAACTCGATGAAGGACGACGAGCACTCTGCGAGCGACTCGGAGCAAAGACGTTAAATCCCGCTGGGGTCGCGGTCACCGAGGAGGTTCGCAGTGCCTGGCCAGGACTCGCGGACGTTGCCATCGACGCGGTCGGCCTTTCCGGAACGCTTCGCGACGCGTTACTCGCCACAAAACTGGGCGGGACCGTGTGCCTCGTCGGAATGGGCAGTCCCGAACTGCAGCTTGACCCGTATCGCATCAGTACTGACGAGCGGAACCTCGTGGGGAGTTTCGCCTACTCTTCGTCGGAATTTCGTGACGCCGCGCAATGGGTTGCGAACGGAGAGTTCGACGTGAGTGCGCTCATTAGTCGAGAAGTACCCCTCCAAGACGCGAATGAAGCCTTCGTTGGTCTCGCGCAGATGGACGGGACGGCCGGCAAGGTTCTTGTCCGACTCGATCAATGAGAATTTGTCTTCGACTGCCGTACCGCCGAGAGCAGCGATGATCGCTGCCCGAAATTGAGGAGTAGAACACAATGTTTCTGATGAGAATCGGCCCCGCGGGCGCAGAACGACCGGTGGCGAGGATAAGCGAAACGCACTATGTGGACGTCTCGGATCTCACGAGTGATTTCGATGAGAGTTTCTTCGCCGAGAGGGGAATCGAACGACTGCGAGAGGTGCTCACCCAGCGCACCGAGAGCGGTCAAATCGACACGTTCGACGGCGAAAGGATCGGCGCTCCAATCGCGCGACCGCACCAAATTCTCTGTATTGGTCTGAATTACAAAGACCACGCCTTGGAAACGGGGCAGGACCTACCGGTCGAGCCGATCCTGTTCACCAAATCACCGAATACCCTCGTTGGCCCAAACGACGACGTGCGAATCCCACGCGGCTCGACCAAGCTTGATTGGGAGGTCGAGTTGGGCATCGTCATCGGTCGGCGCGCAAGTTACCTCGAGTCGGTTGACGACGCGAAGAAGGCAATTGCCGGGTGGGTAGTGGTCAACGACGTCAGTGAGCGAGCGTTCCAGATGGAGCGCAACGGTCAATGGTCGAAAGGTAAGTCGTGCGAAACGTTCAGCCCGACCGGCCCTTGGCTTGTTACTCCTGATGAGATGGGCAATATAAACGACGTCGGCCTGTGGCTTGACGTTAATGGAACGAGGCGCCAGACCGGATCTACCTCGTCAATGATCTTCGATCCGTATTTCATTGTTCACTACTTGAGCCAGTTTCTGGTTTTGGAGCCGGGTGATCTCATCTGTACCGGGACTCCCCCGGGAGTTGGAATGGGGTTTCGTCCCCCCGTTTGGTTAGGCGAAGGTGACGTCATGGAGCTGGGAATCGAAGGACTTGGTGCCCAGCGTCAGAAAGTGATCGGTCCACGAAAGTGAATGAAAGCCACACAACGAGAAGTGAAAGCGTTCTAATCAGTTATAGAAGGAGACCCCATCATGCCCGTCATCCGAAGCATTGAAACCCACGTATGCAATGCGCGAATGCGCAACTGGGTGTTTGTCAAGGTGGTCACTGATACCGATGGCCTCTGGGGTTGGGGCGAGTCAACGCTGGAATGGCATACGCGCGAAGTCGTTGGCGCCATCGAAGATGTTTCGGAGCTCTTGATCGGTCAAGATGTTACGCGGATTGAGCATCTGTGGCAGATGATGAACCGTCAGCATTTCTGGCACGGCAATAATCTCGTTCGGGCGACGGCGATCAGCGGTATCGACATCGCGCTTTGGGACATTCTCGGGAAACTTCACAATGTTCCGTGCCACGAACTATGGGGCGGACGTGTACGTGATCGCGTTCGCACGTACTCCCATCTCGGTGGCGGCGAAATGAAAGACTTCTACGAAACAGATGTGGAGGATACGAAACGATTCGCCGAGTTAGCGCTTATGTCAGTCGACGCGGGTTTCTCGGCAATGAAAGTTATGGCAGTTCCACCGACAATGCCTCTCGAAGGTCTCTTGCCTGTGAAAGCCGCCGAGGCGTGTGTTGCCGCCATCCGCGATGCCGTGGGCGACGGGATCGACCTGATGGTTGATTGTCATGCTCGGCCGTCTCCCGCGATGGGTCTTCGTTTTGCCGAAGCGCTCGATGACTATGGCTTGTTCTTCCTCGAGGAACCATGCTGGCCGGAGTACGTGCGCGACCTGGCTCGAATTCGCGAAGCTGTCGCTACCCCGATCGCCACTGGCGAGCGGATCGTGGGCCAACAGGCTTTCAATCAACTCTTCAGCGCGCAGGCGTGCGACGTGTGCCAGCTTGATATCACTCATGTGGGCGGATTGAGCGAGGCGCGTCGCGTCGCATCGTTGGCGCGCGCCTACGGGATCGGCATCGCTCCGCACAACCCGCAGGGCCCCATCTCCACGGCGGCATCAATTGAACTCGGCTTCGCGGAACCGAATTACATTATTTGCGAGGCGGTCAATAACGACGTTCCGTGGCGAAATGACGTTGTTTTGGATCAACGAACGATTGAGTCGAACGGCAGATACGCCCTACCCAGCCACCTCCCTGGATTGGGAATAGAGCTGAACGAACGCGAGATTGCGAAGCACCCCTTCAAACAGGAAGTCCTGCAATCTGTCGTGTACTCAGACGGCGCCATTGGCGATTGGTAGGACGAAGAATGTCTCACCATAACTGTTGCGTGAAGAAGGTATTGCTAGCTCGGGCCAAAAGTACGTGGGCGGCGGTTGAAATCAAGGTCCCGGCGTAGCGTGTTGTGTATAGTTGGAATTACCAAAACGGATTCTGTCTTACAGAACAAAGTACGGCACTTTGAAATTGGCAATTCGGAATGTGAAAGCGCCGTTTGGCGCTGGGGGAGGTGAATGTGTACAAATCGTCTGTTCCCCTTGTGAAGGACCTATTCCCGCAACCTCGCTCGTGGTCGCCCAAGGAAGTTGACTGCGTTGTTGGACTTGCAAATGGCGACATCACACCGCCAATTGGAATCCGAGCCCACAACTGGGGTGCGTCGCGCACCGGTCAAGGGCTCGGCATCCATCGGCCACTGCGCGCCGGCGTCGTCGCGATTCTCGACCCGGATGGTGAATGGCGATATCTGATCACGATCGATTTGGGATGGTGGCAGAGTATCGATGTTTTTATGTCAGTATTCGAGCCGATCTCGCACGCCGTCGTGGCTGACCGATCACATCTCCTACTTCATCTCGTCCACACTCATGCCGGACCGTCGCTGGAAGAGAGCGACTCGACGCTTCCCGGAAGTGAACTCGTCGAACCATATCGACAGAAACTTGTCGAGTCCATCATTGGGTTGATCTCGGAAGCCAAAAGGACCGCCGAACGAAGCACGATTACCTGGGCGTACGGAAAGTGCGACATGGCGGTTATCCGCGATCTCCCGTGTGGTCCGCGCTACATTCTCGGCTTTAACCCCGTCGCTCGAGCC
This sequence comes from Acidimicrobiales bacterium, assembly GCA_035532375.1. Classification (GTDB taxonomy): domain Bacteria; phylum Actinomycetota; class Acidimicrobiia; order Acidimicrobiales; family RAAP-2; genus RAAP-2. The sequence goes on along the minus strand of DATKRC010000023.1, from coordinate 5,704 downwards.
GATGACACTGTCGCCGTGGGACGAATAAGTAGCCAGAACGGGAACACGACGGCCGTTCTAGTGAACTACGCATGTCATCCGACGACGCTCGCTCACGAAAACGCATTAATCTCTCCAGATTTCATCGGAGCCACGCGCGAAGTGGTCGAGGCAGCAACCGGCGCGCAGTGTTTCTTCTATCAGGGTGCGTCGGGCGATTTGGCGCCACGAGAGCAGTACACACCCGGCACGGACATTGTGGACCGTCACGGCCGAACACTCGGCTACGCGGTCCTCGCCACCCTAGAAAATATGGGCTCTCCGTCAACCACCCTCGAATATCAGGGCGTCGTCGAATCGGGAGCTCCGCTGGCGATCTGGAGTGAAGAACCGTATCAACCGACGACCACGCTCGACTTTAATCTTGAAGAAGTGAGAGTGAAGTGCCGCCCTCAGAAGACGGAGTCTGAGCTTTTTGAGCAGTGGCGGGACATTGATCCGCTGGCTGCCCGCGAACGTCTTGCGCGCGCTGCTCGTCTCGCACGAGGCTACGACTCAGGCGGATGGGCCCAACACCCTTTATGGGTCTGGCAACTTGGGGATGCGTTCATCGTTGCGCATCCTGGAGAAGCGTTTTCGCTCTTGCAGACGGAACTTCGTCGACGTAATCCGGAGGTGATCGTGTTCGTGCTCAACCTCACCAACGGCCCCGGCTTCATGTATCTCCCACCCGAAACGGCGTACCGTGACGATCGTTATCAAGTGTGGCAGACGCTTCTTTTGGAAGGCTCCCTCGAGTCGGTGATTGAAGCGGCTGATTCACAGATTAAGAAATTCTCGCGCAAGGCATTGCCCTCATGAGTTCCGTCGTGGTGACGGGCGCGGCGTCGGGCATCGGGCACGCCATAGCCGTCCGGCTTTTCGAGATGGGGTGGTCATTGTCATTGGTGGATAATGACCCCAATCGATTGAGAGAAGTCCAGAAAGAACTTCAGTCGTTTCAGCCGAAGTCACCGACCCAAGAAGTTTCGATTGTGATTGGAGATATATCCGACCCCTCCACGCATGCTCAGGCGGGGAGTCACGCGGAGTCTCTAGGTGGATTGATGGGATGGGTGAACTGTGCTGGGATTACCGTTCAGAACAGTTTGAACGAGATTTCGGTAGAGACGAGCCGGCGGATTGTCGATGTAAACCAGATGGGAACATTGTGGGGGACATCAGAAGCTCTGACTCGAATGATTCGCAACAAGACGTCCGGCTCGATCGTAAATATCTCATCGGTGCACGGCCGCCTCGCGTATCCGGACTACGCCGTGTACGAAATGACCAAGGCCGCGATCGACGCCCTCACGAGGAACGCGGCAGTGGCCTATGGACCTTTCGGAATTCGAGTGAACGCCGTGGCACCTGGCGCCGTGATGACCGATGCTCTCGCGGCTTCGTTGGCATCGGCCAAAAGTTCAGCCGCGGCCACGGCGGAACTTGAGTCGCGAAATGCTTTGGGCCGAATTGCCCGTCCCGCTGAGATTGCCTCGGTTGTCGGTTTCCTTTTGTCTGATGACGCCTCCTATCTCACCGGGCAATCGATCGCCGTGGACGGCGGATGGACAGCGACGTTGGGCCGGAATTCGAAGAACGATGATGCGAATCGAATGAGCGGAGGCTCGGAAAATGTCCTGTAGCAGCACTTGGAACGTTCGCGATGATGAGGTCGGTCTATCGCATCGTGTCGCAATGCGCCGTGACTTGGCAGATCGCGTCACGCCAATCGTCACAATTGGCGTGACGTCCAGCGCGCGCAAGCCTCGTCGTTCTCTCATTGAACCCGTGGTGGGTCGGACGTGAGCAACAATTCAACCTTGAAAAGGGAGAGGTAACGATGCTCGTGAAGGTACTTTCTGGAGTTCTGCCCGTCGTTCAGACGGTGTTCTCGGCAGATGGGTTGATCGACGCCCTCGGGACTGAACGTGAGTTGAACTGGGTGCTCGATCAAGGTGTGAACGGCCTCACCACGGGCATGGTGAGTGAAGTCTTGCGCTTAACTGAGGCCGAACGTCACCAGCTCTCTGAGATTGTCATCGGCGTGGCCAGCGCTCGAGACGCACTCAGCGTTATCAGTTGCGGAGCTGAGAGTACGCTCACAGCTGTCGCACACGCTCAGCACGCGGAGAAACAAGGAGCCAGTGCGGTCATGGCGATTCCTCCGATCTCCGTTGGTTTGAGCGACGCCGCGGTCCACGATTACTTCGCTGCCATCGGTGACGCGACGTCAATCGTCCTGATTGCCCAGGATGCCAGCGGTTATATCGGACGTCCTCTCAGCATTGAGGTGCAGGTGGAACTGCTGAATCGGTTCGGCGATCGTATCTACTTCAAACCTGAGGCGGCGCCGATTGGACCCAGGCTCTCGCAATTGCGCGATGCCTCGGGTGGCGGCGCGCGGGCGTTCGAAGGATCGGGCGGCGCCGCACTTGTCGATAGCTTCCGACGTGGTGTGGTGGGAACGATGCCGGGAGCCGAAGTGTGCTGGGCGATTCAACGCATGTGGGTCGCACTCAACGAGGGGGACTGGGACACTGCCTATGGCATCAGCGGTCCGCTCAACACCCTCATCAGTCACCAAACAAGTATCGATTCGTACGTCGCGGTCGAAAAATACTTGCTGATGAAACAGGGGGTGATTCGCTCCTCAGTCTCTCGGGGACCAAGTGGCTACCATTTGGATCCTGAGACCGAGCAGGAACTTGATCGCCTCTATGAAAGTTTGTGCGCGTCCGCGATGCTTACAACGTGAAACGAGCGAGACTCGCGCCACGAGTGCAACGTCGCTAGGCGGATTCAACCGGGAGTAGGAGGTTGCTAATTCGTTGAGCGTGGACTTGAACTTGCTTGGCCACCGCTTCTAAATCCTCGACGAGCTGACCGGTCTTCACACCGGTCACGCTGATCGCTGCAAATGGTCGTCCACTCTCGGTGGTTACCGGCGCCGCTATGCAAATAATTCCTTCCGCGTCCTCTTCGTCGTCCAGGCAGTAGCCCCGTTGGCGAGAAATCGCCAAATTGGCCAGATAGTCGTCAACGGTGGTAATGGTAAACTCAGTATTTGCTGGCATTCCCACCTCAGAAAGGTGGAGTCGGACCTCGGCGTCTTGCAGCGCTGACATCAGCGCCTTACCCAGTCCGGAGCGATGGGGCCATTCTCTCTCGCCAAGTCGCAAGTCAAGTCGCACCGGATCAGGAGAATCCACCCGAGCAATCGAAACAGCCCAACTGCCGTTGAGCACTGCGGCTCGAGCGGTAAGTCGTGTTATCGCCGAGAGCGACTCGAGTTCTGGGCGACACACCATGGCGACCGTCGTTTGATCGGCCGCCCGTTCACCGAGACGGACGAGTCCCAGACCGAGTCGATATCGGTTTGGTCCTTCGCGGTTTTCGGCCGATACGAAACCGTAGGCGGCAAGAGTTTGTAGGAGAGCAAACATACTGCTCTTCGACATGGACATCTTTTCGGCAATTGCGGTGAGGGAGAGTCCTGTCTCCCCGGCTTCTCGCTCGAGAATCAAGATGGTGAGAGCGGCCTTTTCGACGCTCTTCACTGTGTATTTAGGCTCAAGGCCCTGCATGGCACTCCTATGAAGCGTGTTTGGTAATAACGAACAGGTACAGCGTATACGCAACTAAGTGGAAGTACTTTGAATGAAATGGTACTTATTAGGGTCTTTTGGTGATCTGATAGCGCGCGTCGCACCTTTCTCCACCCGGACCTTGATCCGTAAAGGACGGGCAATCCTCATCATGTGATCATGCCGCTGAACGAATTGAGACTCGGGCATACGCCGTCATTTGATCGGGCTGCAGTCCCGTGATCGTTGGCCGATCGGACGATCTCCTCAACGGCCCATCAATGATCTCAGTCTTGAGATTCGCGCAGTTCAGTTCGAGAACTCATGAAACATGCTTGCCCAATTTTCCGCCTGTGAAGTCCCACCACCCGTGTCTCAGATTGGCCTCGGTAGTTATGCGACACCGTGACTCCTAGGTTTGCCGTGGGGCATTGCGAGGGCACCAAACTCCTTTGAACGATCGTGACGGCCTTTGTGAGTGCGAATGAGATTTCCATCGATGGTGATCTGGACTGTATCGCCAACGAGGCGGACGCCGGCGAGTTGACCCTTGTAGGCGTTGCCCGCGCGATAACTGGTGCCGGCGAAGCTGATGGAACCTGAACTGTCGACCTGGCGAGAGACGACGTCGCCCAAAGTGGGTCGACTGGCGCGAAGGGCCTTGGGTCGGTCGGTGAACTTCACGTCGTCTTCGGGGAGGTGACGTCGTGCGTGGGTCGCGATCAACACACCGCGGTGATGAACGCTGAGCAGACCGTCGTTCAGTGAGACCGACACGCTCTCACCTCGGTAGGCGTTTCCGACGTGGTAGCGGTAGTGCAGTATCAACACTCGGCCCTTGTCATCAACGTTTCGACGCAGACTCTTGCGCAGGGTTCCATCGGGCTCGGCGTAGTCGCCATCAATGACTTCTAATTCGTCGCCCCGTCGGGCCAGTTCAAAACGACGAAGTGGAGGAACGTCGCCGAGCGACTGGTGGGGTCGCTCGGCGTTGTAGGTGACGACCCAGGCGTCGAGGGCCGCCTGGGTCTCTTCGAGGGTGTCGTAGGTGGCGAGCTCGAAGAACTCAGAACGCATCGTGCGGTGCAGGCGCTCGACCTTGCCGGTCGTCGTGGGCGAGTAGGGCGCGGTCAAGCGGTGCTTGATGTCGTTGTTCTGACAGATCCGGTCAAAGAGCACCGTGGCGGGCTTGGTCTGGTGTTTTCCCGTGAAGACTCGACCATTGTCCGTCAAGATCTCCTCGGGCACGCCGTGGCGCCGCAGCGCGAGCAGCAACGCGTCACAGACCGGCTTGGCGGTGGCGCGCGAGACGAGTTGCGCACTGACACAGAACCTCGAGTGGTCGTCGATCCCCGTCACGCAGTGCAACTGCGTGCCGTTCGTGAGATAGATCCGACTCACCACGTCCATCTGCCACAGTTCCATGGCCTTGGAGCGTTCGAAACGGATGTAGCTGGACTTTGCTCGCTTGGCCGGGACCGGGATGATGAGTTGGTGGCGCACGAGCGCGCGATAGATCGCGGCCCGCGACGGAGCCGGCTCGAACTCCTCGCGCAGTTTGGTGCGAAGGGTGCGTGGACCCCAACGCGGGTGGCTGCGTCGCAGCACCACCAACCTCGCTTCAATCACGGGGTCCATCTGGTGCGGACAGGTGTCGGGTCGGTTGGACTTCGTCGCCAGCGCTTGAAGGCCGCCGTTGGCGTAGCGAGTGAGCCACCGGTGCAGCGTGCGGCGATCGACCCCATAACGGGCGGCGACCGCGGTGATCGAATCGCCCGAATCGATTACTTCTCTCACGGCTTGATAGCGCTGCTCAACCATCGATAACTCCACCAACACGGCGACCTCCTCGTCCGGACTGAAGTCCAGACAAGGCGACTAGCGAGAAAACGTCAAATTTGAAGGTGGAGCGAGTGGGACACAACTCCCGAGGCCACCGGGACAGAGCAGCCGAAGCCGGGCCGAGTAGTGAGACACAACAACCGATGCCAATGTGGGACAGAACAACCGAGACTTCACACCCAATTTTCCGCCTCGGAACCGCACCACTACGTGTCAATTCATTTCCCTCTGCGGTCACACTGGCGAAAGACGCCGCA
>DATKRC010000022.1:0-34106 GCA_035532375.1 Acidimicrobiales bacterium | reverse complement strand
CGGCCAGTTCGCGAAGTTGACCGTATGGTGCAGCTTCTGCTTTTTCCACCACGCCTTGGTTCCCATGCTGGCGTTGGGCAGCGAGCTCGCACCCGCCACGCCGTCCCAAAGAAGCGTCGATAACGCTCCCGCTCCCGCGTAACCCAGCGCCTGTCGGCGCGAGATCCGAGGTTGGGTCAATCCCCGCCAGAATGACGGATCAATTCCCGGGTTTGCCTGCTCATCGTTATTACTCATCAATGCTCCCCTCAATTTGCGACTCTTTTGCGGCGTCGGTCATCGGCGACACGGCGAACGTGTGCTCGACGGGCCACGTGAGCAGCACCTCTTCGCCACTGCGAGGCGCCAGCTCCTCGCCGATGTTTTGCGCGTAGACCGTGATGTCGTCCCCCGAGGCCATCTGCACGAGATACTGGTTGCCGACGCCGGTGAAGGTGGAGACCCTCACGCGACCTTTGAGCGAATTATGTCCCGATTGCGGCGTCGAGCTCGACGCAACGATGCTGATCTTTTCGGGGCGCACGCCAACCTTGACGGCGCCCGATGTTCCCACGTCCGGAAGTCGCGACTCGCGCACGTCGAGAGTTGTGCCGTCCACGCTCACCGTGGCGAGCCCACCGTTGCGCGACACGACGCGACCGTTCAAAAGATTGGACGCGCCGAGGAAGGTGGCCACGAATTCAGTGGTCGGGTTGTCGTAGATGTCCTTGGGCGATCCGATTCCCTCGATCTTGCCGTGTCGCATCACCACGATTCGGTCCGACATCGTCATGGCCTCTTCCTGATCGTGAGTCACGTACAGGAACGTGATGCCGACCCGTGACTGGATCCGCTTGAGCTCGATCTGCATCTGGTGGCGAAGTTTGGCGTCGAGCGCGGACATTGGCTCGTCGAGCAGGAGCAGCGTCGGTTCGTTCACGAGAGCTCGAGCCAGTGCCACCCGCTGCTGCTGACCACCTGAAAGTTGCCCAGGGCGTCGCTTCTCGAAATTCGGAAGGTCCACGATTTCCAGGATGTCGCCGACCCGTTGAGCTACGTCAGCCTTCGACGTGTGCTGGCGACGTAGCCCGAACGCGACATTGCTGAAAACGTCCAAGTGTGGAAAGAGGGCGTAGGACTGGAAGACGGTGTTGACGTCGCGGTGATACGGCGCAGTGTAGGTAACTTCGCGCCCGCCGAGATAGATCTTTCCCGACGTGGGTTCTTCGAACCCGCCGAGCATCCGCAACGTTGTCGTCTTGCCGCAGCCCGACGGTCCGAGGAGGCTGAAGAATTCGCCTTCGTAGACCTCCAGGTTCAGGTCATCAACCGCAGGCACCTCATCGAAGATCTTCGTGACGTGCTCCAGGTGCGCTATCGATTTTCGACCTTCGGACACGTCGCCACTTTCTTGACCGTGGCGAGAGACGGTCGAATCAACTGTGCCGTTCATCATCCGGCGACTATACCTTCCTGCGCTTCCACATGGTCTGCACTGAAACCTTTGCCCGCCAATGAACTGTGGCCAAAGTTCGTACCGCCGCGATCGACAACTCGTCGTCGCGTACCGTCGGTCGATATCACTACCTCATCCGTCGTCGTCAACGATCAATCCTTCCCCCGGTACTTCAACGAACCCTATCGGCACCCCCACGAGATTCCTCGTCAAGCGTTCGTACCTTTAAGCGTTACGACCATGCGTCACTGCAGTTACGACAATTCCTATCTGACTTCACGACTCGATGTTGTGCATCACGTGCTTCACGCGGGTGTAGTCCTCGAAGCCGTACATCGAGAGGTCCTTGCCGTAGCCGGAGCGCTTGAAGCCACCGTGCGGCATCTCGGCCACCAGCGGAATGTGCGTATTGACCCATACGCACCCGAAGTCGAGATCTCTCGTGAATCGCATGGCGCGACCGTGATCGCTCGTCCAGACCGATGACGCCAGTCCGTAGTCGACGCCGTTGGCCCAGGCCAGCGCTTCGGCCTCGTCACTGAATTTCTGCACCGTGATGACCGGTCCGAAGATCTCGCTCTGGATCATCTCGTCGTCTTGTTGCAGATCGGCGACCACGGTCGGTTCGATGAAGTATCCGTGGTCGCCCACCTGGTGACCACCGGCCACGAGTGACGAGTGTCCTGGGGCGCGTCCGAGGAATCCGATGACGCGCTGGAACTGGTTGACGTTGTTGACCGGTCCGAAGAGCGCGTCGTCGTTGTCGGGCGGCCCGATGACCGTATTCCTCGCCTGTTCGCCAAGAGCGTCAACGAAGTCCCCGTAGACCTTCGGTCCGGCGAGCACTCGAGTGGCCGCGGTGCAGTCCTGACCGGCGTTGAAGTAGCCGGCGACCGCGATGTTCTGCGCGGCCGAAGCGATGTCGACGTCGTCAAAGACGATCACCGGCGCCTTGCCACCCAGCTCGAGGTGGACTCGCTTCAGGGTCTGGGACGCGCTCGTCGCGACTTCCATGCCGGCGCGTACCGAACCGGTCACCGACACCATTGCCGGAATGGCGTGCTCCACGAGTGCGCGACCGGTGTCGCGGTCGCCGCACACGACATTGAAGACTCCCGGCGGCAGCACTTCGGCCATCAATTGAGCCATCAGCAGGCTCGAAGCCGGGGTGGAATCGCCGGGCTTGAGCACCATCGTGTTGCCGGCCGCGATGGCTGGCGCCCACTTCCACACGGCCATCATCATCGGATAGTTCCATGGAGTGACCGCGCCGCACACGCCCACGGGCTCGCGCCGCACGTAACTGGTCATCCCTTCCATGTACTCCGCGGCTCCTCGGCCTTCCAAGAGACGGGCCGCGCCGGCGAAGAAGCGGATCTGATCGATCATCGGCGGGACCTCTTCGCTCATGGTGAGCGAGATGATCTTTCCGCAGTTCTCGGCTTCTACCGCGACGAGTTCTTCGGCGTGCGCTTCGAGGATGTCGGCGATCTGTTGAAGGGCGCGACTGCGCTGGGACGGGGTCGTGCGCTTCCAACTTTGAAAAGCTGCGTTGGCCACTTGTAGGGCGTTGTCGACGTCGACGGCATTAGACACGGGCATCTCGGCGAACGGCTCGCCGGTCGCGGGGTTGATCAGTTCGACGTACTTTTTGCTCTTGGGAGCCACCGACTCACCCCCGACAAAATTGTCCAAACGACGCATGATTTCCTCCCGGTCAGGGGTCGCCTCGTGGCGCGGCCCTCAGCCACTCTGCCAGAGATTACCTAGGTTCCGCAACCGAAACCGAAGATTTACGTCCCCTAAAGAGAGAATTACGACTCTTTCCGTCGCTTGAGCCCCCTATACTGTCTCTATCCGCAGCACGGCCACCTTCGGGAGGTCGGGCCGGGAGTGACCAATGCCAGCGACCAAACCAATTCGTCAGACGAAGAAGAGCGCAGAGCGTTCGACATCCGAAGCGGTCTCGTCCGCGCCGAGTGGTCTCGACTCGATCGATCGACAGATCATCAGCCACTTACAACGCGACGGTCGCCGCGCGTACGGAGCCATCGCGAATGAGGTCGGACTCTCCGAAGCGGGTGTGCGCCGTCGTGTGCAGCGCCTTAAGGACTCCGGCGTGATGCAGATCGTCGCGATCACCGATCCCTTGCAACTCGGCTACGGCCGCGAAGCACTCATCGGTATTCGTGTGCACGGCGACGTGCGCCTCGTCGCCGACAAGATCGCCTCGATTGACGAAGCGAATTACGTCGTCATGACCGCCGGCAGCTTCGACATCATCGCCGAAGTCATCGCCGTCGATGACGACGCACTCGTCCACCTCTTGAATGACTCGATTCGGAGCATTCCCGGTGTGACCGAAGTTGAAACATTTCTGTATTTGAAACTTTCAAAACAGACATACGTATGGGGGACCAAGTGACGCTGAACACAATTAGCGACGGCATTAATTTCCAGGACGAGCGACACGCGAGTCATAACTACTCCGAGCGCGCTCGGCGCCACCTCTGGCTTCAGATGTCGCGCATGGGGGCCTACGACGAGCACTCCGAAGTACCGATCATGGTGCGCGGAGAAGGCACGCGTGTTTACGACGCCAACGGCGTCGAGTACTTCGACGGTCTCTCGGGACTCTTCACCAACATGCTCGGTCACGGCCGCGCCGACATCGCAGCCGCGGCGGCCGAGCAGATGACCACGATGGCCTTCTTCCCCCTGTGGACCTACGCGCATCCCAAAGCGATCGAGCTGGCCGAAAAGATCGCCAGCCTCGCTCCCGGTGACCTCAATCGAGTGTTCTTCACCTCGGGTGGCGCCGAGGCGAACGAGAGCGCGTGGAAACTCGCGCGCCAGTATCACAAGATGCGTGGCGACATTGATCGTTACAAGGTCATCAGTCGTGACGTCGCCTATCACGGCACCACGCTGGGCGCGCTCACCATCACGTCACTTGAGGGATATCGTCAGCCGTTCGAACCGCTGGTTCCTGGTGCCGTCAAGGTCCCCGCCGTCAACTTCTATCGGGCCGAACAATACGGTGATGACTTCGATGCCTTCGGTCTCTGGCAGGCCCACCAGATCGAAGAGGCCATCCTTCGCGAAGGTCCCGAGACCGTGGCCGCGGTCTTCTTAGAGCCCGTGCAGAACGCGGGTGGTTGTTTCACTCCCCCGCCGAACTATTGGAAGGCGGTGCGCGAGATCTGCGACCGCTACGGCGTCATCCTCGTCTCGGACGACGTCATCTGCGCGTTCGGTCGTCTTGGCACCTGGTTCGGTGGCCAAAAGTTCGACTACGTGCCCGACATCATCACCTGCGCCAAGGGCATCACCTCCGGTTACGCACCGCTCGGAGCAATGATCGTCTCGGACCGCTTGGCCGAGCCGTTCCAGCACGGTGACGCGTCCTTCGTGCACGGCTTCACCTGGTCGGGACACCCGGTCTCGTGCGCGGTGGCTCTCAAGAGCATCGAGATCTTGGAGAACGAGAAGGTATTGGAGAACGTGCTGGCCAACCAGGACTACTTCCGTCAAAGCCTCATGGATCTAAAGGAAATCCCGATCGTCGGTGACGTCCGCGGTACCGGTTACTTCTGGGGCGTGGAACTGGTGAAGAACCAAGAGACGAAAGAGACCTGGGCCGGACAAGACGCCGAGCGTCTCTTGCGCGGCTACGTGTCCCCGGAGATGTTCCGTCGCGGTCTGATTTGTCGCTCGGACGACCGCGGCGATCCGGTCGTGCAACTCGCGCCGCCACTCATCTCGACGCGAGCCGATATTGACTTCATGGTCGGCACCATGCGCGAGGTCTTCACCGGAGCCGTCAAGTTCATCTGACCGTGACACCATCGCAGTCGCTGTGGTGGTCGTCCCTGGAACAGCCCGTCGTGCCCCGAGCGACCCTGCAACATCACCTCGACGTGGACGTCGCGATCGTCGGTGGCGGCTTCACGGGTCTATGGACGGCGCGTGAACTGCTTCGACGTGATCCGAACCTCCGTGTCGCGGTGCTGGAGAAGGAGGTCTGCGGATTCGGGGCCTCAGGGCGAAACGGCGGCTGGGCCTCGGGTCTTTATCCCCTCAGCGACGACAGCGTCATCCGACGATACGGACAAGAAGCCTTCGATCACCAACGTCGCGTATTGCGTCAGGCCGTCGTCGATTTGGGTTCGTCGGCTCGCGACGACGGCATCGATGCCCGATTCGTCCAGGGCGGCACGTTGCACTTCGCACGAAACGAACTGCAGTGGAAGCGATTGCGCGACGAGATTTCGTCCGCGCGCGAGGTTGGGGTCGCGACTTCGGACTTCGAATGGATCGAAGGCAGTGACCTCGACGAGCGGGCGCGTGTCGCCGGATCACTCGGTGCGACGTTCTCGCCGCACTGCGCGCGAATAGACCCCGCTCGACTCGTGCGCGGTCTCGGTCACGTCGATGAACGGCTCGGCGCGATGATCTTCGAGAGCACCGCGGTCACCCGGATCATCCCGGGCCGGCCCGGTCGCCGCGCCGAGGTCGTCACGGTCGCCGCCAGCGTGCACGCCGACTTCGTCGTACGCGCGACCGAAGGTTTCACTCCGAACCTGCCCGGCGAGCGTCGCACGGTCGTACCGCTGTATTCGTTGATGATCGCGACCGAACCTCTCAGTAAGGATTTCTGGGACGAAGTCGGTTTCGCGCATTACGAGACGTTCGCCGATGATCGACACCTCATCATCTACGGCCAGCGCACCAGTGATGATCGCATCGCCTTCGGGGGTCGCGGGGCGCCCTACCACTTCGGATCGTCGGTCGAAGCGAGATTCGACACCAACCAAAGTGTCTTCGACAAGCTCGAAGCCACACTGGGCGAACTTTTCCCCATGATGTCGGGCTCGATCACCCACGCCTGGGGCGGCCCATTGGCGATGCCCCGGGACCATTCGCCCTATGTGCGCGTCGACTTCGGTACCGGAATGGCGTCAGCCGGCGGCTATACGGGCGACGGTGTCGTGCTGAGTCGCGTGGCCGCAACGGCGCTCGCCGATCTGATCACCCGGCCCGACATCGAGACGGCCTTCACTCGTCTGTCGTTCGTCCAGCACTCCGGACGGCGCTGGGAATTCGAACCCTTTCGCTGGTTGGGTATCAACGCGGGGCTCGCTCTCGCTGGCTGGGCCGACCGCGTGGAGACCAAGCACGGCCGCGAGATTCGCGCGAGTCGGTGGCTCGATCGACTCGTCGGCTGACTAGCGAAGAATATTGACCGCGCGCGCCGCGACGACCGCGATGGTGATCAATGAGACCACCGACTCCGTCGCGAACAACACCTTCATCCGAAAAGTCAGCGGCATGGCGTCGGCCGGGGCGAAGCTCGTGCCGTTGGCGAACGACGTGTAGAGATAGTCGGTGAAATGCGGGCGCCAGTGCTCGGGCGCGAGATTCGGATTCTCCATCTGAGGGAACTGCAGATCGGGCAATAGTTTCTCGCCCGACGCGCGTCGATGCGGTCCACCGCGATCGATCTCCCAGAACCAGAGGCCGTAGACAATGACATTGGTCGACCACACCGCGACGGCCGAGTAGATCAGCTGTCGACCTTGTGAGACGTGGGATACCAAAAGGTGGTGGACGAGCAGCGTCATGGAGGTGACATTGACGAGCGTGATGAGGCCAATGAGTCCGAGCACAGCCTGGCGAATCCATGCGGCCTCATCGGGGTGTCGATGCCTACGCGCCGAAAGAGGGCCGAGCGGTAGCGCGACGATCACCGGTACGAGCCAATGGGGTCCGACCACCAGCCGAGTGGGAAGCAACAGATAGAGCCCGACGCACGCAACCAGTGCCAGTGACGCGGGCCAGCGAGGCTCGGGGCTGACGCGGTGCACGACGCTCAACTTACTTGCGCCGTACCTTGGATCAGCGACGAAAAGTTCGCCGGCCACAACAGTGTCGCGATCGACGTCGAAGCGAACAGTTCCTGAAATGACGCGACCTTGAGGGCACTGATATCGCTCGTCGACGGTGCGCTGATCACTGCGCGCTGGTTATACGAGAGGACCTGTACGGTGAACGTGCTCATGTCATGTCGTGATCGCGTCGTCATGGTCGCTCCTGTCACTTCGCCACTGCTACCCGTCGTGACGGTGATGTCAATGGAGCCCAGTACGGTCCTTCTGCGTGAACCGAGTGCGTTGGTCAGCGCGACGCCGTTGCTCGAGAAATCGTAGGTCGTGTAGTAGCCGCTCTTCGTGGCCCTCTCATGATCGAAACCCTTGATCAGATTCAAGTCCGGCCCCGGCTGTGTCACCTCCAGAGCGATTCCGAAGAACGAAGGCGGGTTGTAGTGAATCTCGAGCCACTTGCCCGACGAGATGTCGGCTGCTTCGGCGTAGACGCGGTGGCCGATGAGTCGCATGTCGAGCGACGTTTGAGTAAAAAGCAGAGGGAAATGGACGATCGCTTCCGCGCGTGACGTGTCGAAGTTGACGTTGACCGTCGCCGAGAGGTCGTAGGACTGACCGTTCGACACCGTCACCAGCAGGCTGGCCGAACGCGGCGGTACGCCGTTCAGAGCGAGCGAATCCTTCGCCATTGCCGAAGGATTGGGATCGGTGGCCGCCAATACCACCCCCGTGACGCTGAGAGCGAAGGCAAAGAGGGCGAGCGCGATTCCGTACGATTTCTTGAACTCGGCCATCACAACACCCTAACGGTCGAGGATTTCGCCTCTCGGTCGTTCAGGCCAGCGGCTCTTGCAGTATCTCCAGCAATAGATCCAACGATATGTTGCGGCCGCTCGCGATGAATCCGATGCGTGAGGTCGTGTCGTCTACGAGGTCATTGGTTATCGCCGCGTACGACGTCGACGCCGATCCCTCGATCACGACGCCGTTGTTTTCGACCGCTTCGCGAACCGCTCGACGAATGTCGATCTCCGGTACCAACACGAGAGGGATGCGATGCGAGGCGATCAGATCGTTCGTCACCGCGCCGTCGTCGCCCCCGCCGGCCAGTCCGTCGGCGATCGTCGGGTGGTGCTCGACCTCGGCCATGGTCGCGCCCCGAAGTACGTGGTAGAGCGCGGCGCTCTCTTCCGGTTGCACACCAGTGATGCGTATATCCGAGCGGTCGTGCGCGTCACGAGATATCAGTGCGCCTGAGAGAAGTCCCCCGCCGCCGACCGAGACGACCAGGTGTTCGAGTTCGGGCGCCTGCAACAAGATCTCGTCGAACACCGTGGACTGCCCGGCGATGACGTCGGAGTTATTGAAAGGCGAGATGAAGCGAATCGATCGTTCGTCTGCCAGTGCCATGCCGTGGGCCTGGGCTTCGTCAAACGATGAACCGAATTGAATCAGCTCGATCATGTAGTTGCCGAGCTTTTTCACCTTCGCGGCCGATGCGTTTGCCGGAACGACGACGGTAGCCGGAACGCCCAGGACCGATGACGCGTACGCGACACCCAGTCCGTGGTTCCCGGCCGAGGCCGTAATGACGGCGCCGTGGGGATCCTCCCGACGAGAGGCGTCGACTGCGGCCAACGCTCCGCGAACCTTGAACGATCCGGTCGGCTGGAGACTCTCCATCTTCACCAGCACCGGCCGACCACGAAGTGACAGCGTGATGGTCGGTGTGGGAATCAAGCGATCGGCGACCACGCGTCGCGCCGCTTCAATCTGTTCCACGCTTGGTGGCAGGACCTGACGAATCATCGTGGCCAGCCTACCGTTCACATTTTCTCGCTTTTCTCGTCGGGTAAGGTCGTCGCGTGCACACGATACTCAGTGTCGTCATCGTGGCCATCCTCGCGTTCCTCGGGACGATGTTCGATAATTTCTTCGCCTTCGCCGCACAGTTGATTGTCACCAAAAGGGAACGTGTTCGTCGAGTCAGTTACGCCCAAGCCCTAGGCGTCGCCACCCTGCTCATCCTCTCGGCCGGAATCGGATCGCTCTTGGCGCCGATTCCGTTGCCGTGGGTCGGCCTGATATGCGTGGCCCCGTGGGCGCTGGCGTGGCACGCGTGGCACCACCGGGACGAGGCTCCGAAAGAGGTGTATCGCCGGGGCGCGTTGACCACCTTTGCGATGACGCTGGCCCTGGGCGGGGACAACATCGCCGTATGGATACCACTGCTTCGGGCGAACGGAATCGCTCACGCCGTCGTGACTGTCGTGGTCTTCGCGGCGATGGAGCTCTTGTTCATCGTGGTCGCCCAAGCCATCACCGGCCACCCCCGGACTGTGGCCTGGGGCGCGAAACACGCGCCGTCGTTTCTACCGTGGATGTACTTCGGCCTCGGCGTCTTGATCTTGATCGAGTGCGGTTCGCTTTAGTTCACGTATGTCGTCAAGCAACCATGGATGGTGACGACACTTCAGAAAATTAAGGGCACCAGCATCTTGGTTGAGTGCTTGTAGTCCGGATAGGCGTCGGGAAACTGAGCGGTCATGAAGCGCTCCTCGACGGTGGCACTGTAGATAAAGTACGCCCCGGAGAACACCACCGCGAACAGCCACGCCCAGGTCAACGCCACGGCGGTTCCGATACCCGCCACCAAGATGCCGGTGTAGATCGGGTGACGTACGAGGCGGTACGGCCCGGTGGTGACTAGCTCCGGCTCGATCTTTTGCGACATCGGTGCGCCCCAGTTGCGCCCAATATTGACGCGCGCCCACATGGCGAACGCCAGACCCAGCGCGAAGAGGACGAGACCGAGGCCCGCTCGCGTGGGATCCGAATTGAGAACGTCATGTCGAACGGCACCCACGCGAGACAAAATGACGATCAGCACGATGAGGAGCCCTCGAATACGCAGACTGCGGGACCACGAAGTTCGTCCTCGCTTCATCGAAAACGCGGCCACGAGCCAGTAACTCCAGAACGCCGCCCAGCCGATGGCGAAAATCGCTTCGATCAGGTGCACGCAACATATTCCCATACGTGCTGCACTTCACCGAGGCCAACCTCGCGTCGTGCCGCACTTGAAAGCCACTTCACCACTGAATTTAACGTGGCTAGCGTTGCGTAGTGGCCCAGAGCACTCCTCAACAGACGCTGCGACGACTTACGGTCATCGTCGCCATCCAATGGATGGGTGCCACCCTGGGGCTCCCGTTGCTGCCGCTCTTCCTCGAACACCGCGGTGGCGTGCCCACGATCATCGGCTTCATCATGGCGTCGTTCTTCGTGGCGGGCGTCGTCACCCAATTCTTCCTGGGCCGACTGGCCGACCGATTCGGCCGACGTCCAGTGCTCATCTACAGCCTCATCGCCTACGGCGTCGCCAGCACGGCGTACCTCCTACCGGTCTCGGCTCCGTGGTTCGCACTCGCGCGGGCCGTCCAGGGCGCTTCAGCAGGCGCCATCGAGGTGGCGTCGATGTCCGCCGTGGCGGCGCTCTTTTCTGAAAGCGAGCGCGGTCGAGCCATCTCGCGAATCATCGCCGCCCAACTCTTGGGCCTGGCACTCGGTCCGATCGCCGGTGTCGTGGTCTCAGTGAACAGTCTCGGCTGGGCTTTCTTCGCCGCGGGCATGATCAGCTTCGTCGCGGCGATCGTCACCTACCGCACCAATCTCGGCGACCGCGCCTACGATCCGACGCCCTTGCCCAAACTGCAGTGGAACCCACAACTCACCGGAGCCCTCGTGGCGGCGAGCGCTGGCGGACTCGTGATCGGCGTTTACGAGGCCTGTTGGAGTCTGTTGATGCACGCCCATCACGCGTCCACGCTCCAGATACGTCTTAGCTGGACCATCTTCTGTCTGCCCTTTGTAGCGCTGAGCGGTCTCGGCGGATGGCTCGCCGACCACGCCAATCGCCGCTTCATTGCACTGGGCGGACTACTCAACGGCGCGCTCTTCCTGTCCATATATCCCCACATCCACAACAACGACCTCATCTTGTTCATGGGATCGCTCGAATCGATCGGCGCGGCGCTGTCGGCGCCTTCTATATCGTCACTGATGAGCCAAGGTGCGGTCCACCGCGAACTCAGTCGGCGTCAGGGCCTTTACGCGACGTCCAACACCGCGGCGCTCGCGATCGCTGCCGGCGTGTCCGGTTTTCTCTTCACCGTTAATTCAGCTCTCCCCTTCAGCTTGCTCGCCGTCGTCTCGGCCTTGTTGACGTTGTCGACGCTGTGGTGGTGGCGCAACGTGACGGGCAACATCACTGAATCGGTCTAGCCGCGCGAAGAAGGGGCGGCTCGCGCCACCCCTTCTTCGCTGCTGAAAACGAGAAAAACTAACTCTTCCAGATTTGGTCCCAGCGGGCCGATCCAGCGTCAGGACTGAGGCAGCGAGTCGTGCCGTCACCGGCCGTTCCCGACACCCAGTTCTGCACGTGCGACCTCGCGGCCCACGCATTGACCGTCGTGTCCAAAAAGACGTAGGGCACTTGACTGGCAAAGCGTCGGTTCACCGTTTGCCACGCGGTCTTTTGCGCCGCCGAACCGGGTCGCGACGCCATGGCCGTCAAAAGCGCGGTCTCGACGGCGGGGTCCGCCTGGTGAGCGAAGTTGACCGCACCTGCGATCTGGGTCCCAGCCGGAAGTCCGGACATGCCGAGTCCCCCGGCGGCCAGACCGGCGGTCGCGGACTGTGAGTCGAACCACACGTAGTTAAGCGACTGGTCGCAACCTCCGAATTGGTCCCAGGTCGCACAGTCGTACTCCCCATAGATGACGTTATTGATGAGCGTGCTCTGGACGGATTGTCGAGGCGTGATCGTGACGCCGATCTTCGAGAACTCCTGTTGGAAGAAGTCGAATTGCTTGGTCGCGGTCGCACTGCCACTCAAAATGTCCATTACGAAGGCAACTCCGGAAAGGTTGTTCTTCGCCTTGTACGCCTGGATGAGCGCCTTAGCCTTCGTCGGGTTGTACGTCGGGTAGCCGGGGTTCTTGTAGAAGGGCGAGCTCTTGCGGAAGATGCCATCAGCCACCGCACCCACGCGGTCGTCGATTACCCGGAAGTACGTGCTGCGATTAACCGCCATCGCCAACGCCCTTCGCACGGTCGGGTCGTTCACGACCGGCTTCTTGGTCGTATCCCATTGCAGCGACGTCGGATTGACCGCACCCATCGTGCCAATCCAATCGGCCTCTTGGACCTGGAGCGGCGGAGCCTGACCCTTCAGGAGGTACGGCAGCGATCCCGGCACGCCCAAGGTCGCGAATTCACCGGCCCACGCGAAGTATTGGTTCAAGGTTCCGGTCGTGTTGATGATCAAGAAGTTGAGCCCCGGGTCGCGCGGCGAATGGATGTCGGTCACGTGGCTGACACCTTTCATGTGCTTGAACGCGTTGATCTGCGGACCGCCCTGTTGAAGGATCATGTCCACGTTGCCGGCCTGAAGCGCTTGGTTTCGAGCTTCGTTGTCGACGATGGTCTTGAAGTGGATATTGGCCAGGTACGGCAACTGACGGCCGTGAGCGTCCGACTTCCAGTAGTTGGTGTTGCGGGTGAACTGCGACTCGACGCCGACCTGCCAGGACTTCACCTTGAAGGGTCCGGTGCCGATCGGGTTGCCGGTATAGGTCGCCACGAACGAACTCGGGTGCGCCATGTAGGCGATCTGCTGCTCCGCCAAGGAAACCGGGAAGGCCGAGAACGGGATCACCATGTTGTATTGCACGGTGTAGCTGTCCACCTTGGTCACCGATCCGATGATGGGCTTAATGGCGAGACCGACAGTGGGATCGGCATTGGCGGCCGCCCAGTTGGCGACGCAGATATCGGCGTTGAAGGCGTCGCCGTTGGTGAAGTTCACGCCCTGGCGAAGTGCGACGGTCCATACCGTATAGTTCTTATTCGGCGTAGCCGAGAGCGCCAGCATGGGAAGAGCAACCTTGCCATTCGCGGACATCACGAAGAGCGGGTCGTAGAGCGCGTTAGCGACACAGAAGCCTGAGGCGTCCAACTTTCCTTGTGCGCCGTTAAAGATGTGGTAGTTCGGAACGTCGGAAAGAGTTCCAACGGTCAGCGTCCCCCCGCGCTTCGGCTTCCCAGTGTTCACACCAATTGCTGCAGCACTGGCCGACGAGGCCAGGAGATCGTCAACGACCGATCCGGCTAATGCGACACCACCGATTGTGGCAGCCGAGTGAGTTAGGAACGATCGACGATCGAACGTGGATGACATCTTTGTCCTGCTTTCCCCCTGGAGATCCGGCCTCGTGCTGGCTCTCCTCTGGTGGCAACTTAGCAAGAACCGATGGGAAAAGAAGGGCAGTTTGAAAGGCTCTGCGGTTATATTCCCAGGGCCCGAAGGGCAGGGCGACACTCATCAAACCCTGGGAAACTCATAGAACGCCGTTCTTGGAGCGGCGATCGAACGCGTTGAGGTCGCCGACACGATGTTCGGCCACGTCATGCGACGAAGTCGGCGACGCCTCGCGCGACGCGAGTGAAAGCCAGATCAGTAGCACGGAACCATTCAAGGCCCCATCTGATTGACGATTGTCCACCTCGCGGTACGAACTCGGAACCTCCTCCGCTAATAAATGGAGACAATTCCATCTTGCGCACTCGAACTGTGAGGGAACTGTGAAAGTCCTGAGACGCGTATTAAAAGGAGTCGAGAGATACAAGCAAAGCATCATCGTGCAAACAACGTCCATAAGTGCGCACTTGGTGTTTGAGCCAATGCAGCATCGAGTGAACACGCCTGGCAGAAATTGATCTGGCAACCAACGGTGCGGAGCCCAGACGGAAAGGGGAAGCCGTCTGGGCTCCGACAGATCTGCGAAACGTTTTCGTCAGGGCCCGGATGGTAGGGAGGGACCATCCGGACCCTGAAATCTTGTCGAGACCCATTAATTTAGGTTCGGTCTCGAAATGGGGGATTTTCGAGACACCATCATCTTTCCCGAAGAGTGTGTGGATGCGATTGAGAAGTCGTAAGAAGGAACTAAATCTCGTGGGTCTGTCACGAAGTTGTCACCAAGGCCCCATTCGCCAATCGATTTCGGGCATACTAGGCGCGTACGACTAGCACCTCACGGGGTCGTATCAGGTGAAGACCATCTATTAGGGAGGACCACACGAGTGGCAACAGGCATTGATATTCACGATGGATCAGTGGGCGACGAGCCCTTTCATATCGAACGACGAGGCATTGATTACGTCCCGGAAAACGAGCGATGGGCGACCCCGCGCAACATAGGCGCGTTATGGGCTGGTACTTCGATAAACGTCGAGTACTTCTTCTACGGCGCTATCTTGATGGGCTTCGGATTCAGCTTCTACACGGCGCTCGCGGTCATCATCATCGGCAACATCTCGTACTTCTTGTTGGGTCTGGCGTCCTTGCAAGGTCCCGAAACCGGCACGACGGCCTTCATGATCTCTCGAGCACCCTTTGGCACACGAGGATCACGACTTCTCAGCTTTTTCAACTGGATCACCCAGTTGGGGTTCGAAACCGAGGGACTCATCCTCATCGTCGGTGCCGCGTTAGTGCTCTCCCAGATGGCCGGGGTCCATATCTCAAGTCCGTTGAAGATCCTGTACATCATTCTCGCGGCGGCGATCCAGGCTGTTATGCCGTACCTCGGACATGCGACCATGGTGAAGGTCCTTCGCGCGCTGATCATTCCCTTCGGCGCGATCTTCGTGCTCTTGGCGTTCTACGACTTCAAGCACGGTTCGGCGAGCTTCAAGGGATTCGGCGGTGGATGGGAACTGTTCACCGCGGGACTGGCCTTCACCTTCGCCTTGTCCGGACTCGGTTGGACCGAGTGCGGTAACGACTACAGCCGCTATGTCCCTCGCGACGCAAGTAAAGGTTCCATCGTGGGTTGGATGTTCCTCGGCACGGCGATTCCCGAGATCTTCATGATGGTCATCGGGGCGGCGACCTTTACCTTCGTCTCCTCGAGCGCTCAATCGGCCGCTTGGAACGGATCGAACCCGTTCGAGGCGCTGCACATTCAAC
Source organism: Acidimicrobiales bacterium (assembly GCA_035532375.1). Classification (GTDB taxonomy): domain Bacteria; phylum Actinomycetota; class Acidimicrobiia; order Acidimicrobiales; family RAAP-2; genus RAAP-2. Next base: position 18,751 of record DATKRC010000022.1, on the reverse strand, counting down.
ACACCATCCCCAGTTGGGTCGTGGCCCTGTTCCTTATTTTCGCAATCGTGCAGCTCTTCGGCATCAACTCGCTCGACCTTTACTCATCGGGCGTGTCACTCCAGGCCATGGGCGTCAAGTTGAAGCGCTATCAAGCTGTCGTGCTTGACAGCATTCTCGCTTGCGGACTCACGATCTGGGCCATATTCCAGTCGACTTTCTCGTTGTACATGAAGGAGTTCGTCGGCGTCATCATCGTGTGGATCGCTCCTTGGCTCGGAATCTATTTGATGGACTGGATCATCCGCAAGTATCGCTACAGCGCCTCAGAACTTCAGCGCAATGATAAGGACGGGATTTACTACGTCGGGCGAACCGGCGTGAACTGGAACTCCATCATCGCCTTCGTCGTCGGCATGGTCTGTTCCACTATCGCCTTTTCTAAGGCGCCGCCGCCAGTGAACTTCCCGTTCCACTGGATGACACCGTTATCCAATCATTACGGTGGTGCCTGCGCTGGCAATCTCGTCCACGGCGCCTGCACCGCCGGTTGGTACGGCGGCGCCGACTTCTCGGTACCGACCGGCGTCATCGTGGCCGCGCTGGTGTACTTCGTCCTGGAAAAGGTCACCGGCAATGTCGCTCGGCAAGTCACGAAGCAGCGAGAACTCGAACCTACGTTGTAGCTGAACATCACTGTCCCCGAGTTTCGGCTCGGGGGCAGTGATGCGGCGACGTTATCCCGCCCAGTCTTCGACGAGACCGCCGGCGCCATCGGGACGAAACACGGGAATGGAACCGAGTGCGCGAACCATTTGCGCGTCATCGCCCAACGAAGTTCGCCATACTGACGCCTCGGTCACCAACGTTCCGATCACCACGATCTCAGCTCCGACACCGCGAAGCAGTCGAAGCGCCGTGCCAGTGGAGGCGCCCGTCGAGATCACGTCGTCCACGATGGCCACGCGCTTTCCACCCACGTCCTTGATTCGCGCCCGATCGAAGAGGAGCCGCTGTTGCGCGTCCGTAGTGATCGAGCGAACGCTCTCACTCACCGCATCGGCCAAGTGGATCTTGGGCGTCTTGTGCAAGATGACGTACTGATCGAGTCCCAGGTGGCGCGTCACTTCGATGACGACGGGTATGCCCATGGTCGCCACCGTCGCGACGATGTCGACGTCATAGGGCCGGATGATTTCGGCAAGTTCAGCACCGGCGCGCGACATGAATTCGACACCCATGTCGACCGTGATCAGCAACGCCAGGGCCAACTGTTCGTTCAATGAGACGAGCGGTAGGTCGACGCGTTGCGTCCCGATCTCGACGGAGTACGTACGTTCGCCCACGAAGTGCGAGCATACTGAGTCGATGAGTTCAACCACTTCTCCCCTCGATCTCGACCTTGCCCGACGAATGCTGGTCACGGCCTACGACGAAGCCGTCCTCGGACTAAGCGAGGGCGGCATTCCCATTGGCGCGGCGATGTATTTACGTGACGGCACCCTGATCAGCTCGGGACACAACCAACGCGTCCAAGAGCGCGACGCTTCGGTGCACGCCGAGACCGACGCCTTTCGCAAGGGCGGTCGTCGTCGTGACTACCCCAATACCGTGATGGTCACCACCCTCTCACCGTGTTGGTACTGCGCGGGGCTCGTGCGACAGTTCAATATCGGAGCAGTAGTCATAGGCGAAGCCACGAATTTCCAAGGCGGTCACGACTGGCTTGCCGAACTCGACGTTGAGATCATCGTTCTCGATGACCCGGCGTGCACCGAGTTGCTCAGCACCTTTATCCTCGAACACCCCGATCTCTGGAACGAGGACATCGGACTCTGATTCAGCGAACCGGTGGTCCGAACAGCCGATCGCCGGCGTCGCCGAGTCCAGGCGTGATGTAGCCCACGCTGTTGAGTTCGGCGTCGAGCGCCGCGGCGACGATCGCGACGTCGGGATGCTTCGAAAGTACATAGTCAACGCCGGGCTGGGCCGCGATCAGGCACAGTGCGGTCACTTCGCCGGCACCACGCGCGCGCAACATTTCCAAGACGCAAACCATCGACCCGCCGGTCGCCAACATCGGGTCACACAGCACGACGTGCACACCGGTGAGCGATTCAGGCAGACCGTCGAGGTACACGTCGGGCATCAACGTCTCTTCGTTGCGACGAAGTCCGACGAGACAAACCCGGTGATGAGGAAGGACTTCTTGAACCGCCGGGCTCATGCCGAGACCGGCACGAAGGATGGGGACAATCAAATACTCGGTGTCAATGCGCACCGCCGACGCGCCTTTCATAACGGGCGTGTCTACGGTCGTCGCGGTGACTGGCGTGTCGCGAAACGCCTCGTACGCCACGAATCGAGAGATCTCACCTGCTAAGCGCAAGAAGTCGGCGTTCGATGTCGCTACGTCGCGCAGGCGTCGAACCTTGTCAGCCACGATGGGATGGTTGATGACGTGTAGTGATGGCACGAGGTCACACTACGCCGAGCGAAGTTCACGCGTCGCCGTCGCTCGGATGCTGCCGAGATTCGAGGTCGCAGACGACAACTATTATTGATCGATGGCTTCTTTCCTTTCTTCGCGTTCCGAACGCGTAAGAGAGGGAGAGCAGAGTTCGGCCAATCCCCTGGGGGGCATACGGTCGAAGTATCCCGGGCCGCGCCACGAGATCTCGCGCGATCAGGACCTGACCTGGTGGCGCCGGGTACTTCCAGTGATTCAGTCACACCGTGTGACCTTCGTGACGGCGATCGTCCTTTCGTTCGTGAGTCTCATCTTCCAGGTGCTCGTGCCGAACATGTTGAGTAACGACATCGACCACACGCTCGTGCGCCACGTGGCGTCACTACACGGCGACGTGCTCTCGCTCGTGATCGTGGGACTCTTAGCCGGAGCAGCTGGCATCATCTCTCGGCAATACCTCTACAACACCGCCTACAACGTGGAAGCGGACCTTCGTTCGCTCATCTACGAGCACTTGACCTGGCTCTCGTTCAGTTTCTATGACCGAGTCCAGTCCGGTCAGCTCATCAGCCGCGCGAATAGCGACATCCGCAGTGTGCAGATGTACTCCATCTTCGCGCCGCTGATCATCGTACAGTGCTTCATCGGGGTCGTCGCATTTGGGTTCATGCTCAGCATCAATTGGGCGTTGGCCCTGATCTCGATGATCGTGATGCCGATCCTGTACGTGGTCGGCATAAAGATGCGCCGAGTCATGTTCCCGATCTCCTGGATCACCCAGGCCCGCTTGGCCGAGGTCGCGACAATCGTCGATGAGAACGTGAATGGTGTTCGAGTGGTGAAGTCCTTCGCGCAAGAAGAGGCAGAAATCGATCGTCTTGCCGACGCCGCGGAAGGTGTCGCCTGGGCCTACATCAAGGACGCGAACATCCGAGCGATCTGGTCGCCGTGGGTCCAGAACCTGCCCCAATTGGGGCTCGCCCTGGTACTGCTCTGCGGCGGATGGATGGTCCTGCACGGGGACTTGGTCTATCCCCAAATCCTTGCCTTCAGTCTCTATCTCTTGATGCTCCAGGCACCGTTCATGATGCTCGGCCAGCTCGTCATGATGGGACAACGCGCCAGGGCCAGCGCCGGTCGAATCTTTGAGATCCTCGACGAGAATCCCGAGATCGTGGAGCGCCCGGGCGCCTACGACCTCCTCGACGTACGTGGCGCGATCGATTTCAATCACGTGAGCTTCACGTACGACAACGGCGCCGAGATTCTTCGCGACTTCGACGCGCACCTCTCGCCGGGAGAGACGGTGGCCATCGTCGGGCGCACCGGATCAGGCAAGTCCACGGTGGCAAGACTGCTCGATCGGTTCTACGACGTGACCGACGGTGCCATCACCATCGACGGACACGACCTGCGTGACGTGACACTCACGTCACTGCGCGTGAACGTCGGCGTCGTGCTGGATGAGCCGTTCCTCTTCTCCATCTCCATCCGCGACAACATCGCCTACGGACGGCCCGACGCATCGCTCGAGGAGATTCAGGCCGCGGCGCTCGCCGCGAACGCCGACGAGTTCATCGTTCGACTACCCAATGGTTACGACACCGTCGTCGGCGAGCGGGGCTACACCCTCTCCGGTGGTCAGCGCCAGCGCATCGCGATCGCCAGGACGTTACTGCTCAATCCTCCGATCCTGATTCTCGACGACGCCACCAGCGCGATCGACGTGCACGTGGAGTCCGGCATCTATGAGGCCCTGCGCGGTCTTATGACGCAGCGCACCACGATCGTCATCGCGCACCGTATCTCGACCATCGCACTCGCCAGTCGGGTCTTGCTGCTCGACGAGGGTCGCGTGATCGCCAGTGGCACGCACGAGGAGTTGCTCGAACGCGAACCGCTCTATTCAGAGATTCTCGCCCAGACCACGTCGAGCGAGGGTTCCTGATGGGTTGGGGTGGCCCCGGAGGCGGTGCGATGTTCGGTCCCAGCGCGTCCTCGGCGAGCGGACGGGCCGGACTTCCGTTCGGCGGTATACCCGAAGAGCTGATGGAAGAGGCAACGAGGCTGCTCGCGAGTGAACCCGTTCGTCCTGCGTCCCACGTTCACTTCACGCAACGTCCGAGCGAGAAGGAACGTGAGCGTCTGACCCTCCCTCAACTGCTGCGCGCCTATCCCAAATGGGTCTTTGCCGGTTCGGCGCTTGTCATCATCATCAGTCTCACGTTGCAGGCGGGACCGCTCCTCACCGAGTACGCCATCAGTCACGGGATGGAGCGCCACAAGAGCTTGAGCGTGATCGTTGTGTGCGCCACGCTGTACCTCGTCCTCGCGTTCGTCAGTGTCTACTTCCAACGAGAACAAGTCAATGTGACGGGCAAGCTCTCGTCACGAATCATGCACGACCTACGCATTCGAGTCTTCACGCAGTTCCAGCGGCTGAGCCTCGACTTCTTCACCGAAGAGAAGGCTGGCGTATTGATGAGTCGCATGACGAGCGACATCGAGAACTTGCAACAGCTGATTCAAGACGGCGTCAGCCAGTTCGCGCTCCAGGGACTAACGATGGTCGTCATCACCATCATCTTGTTCCTCACCAACGTCGAACTCGCGCTGTGGACCGTAGTGCTCGTAATACCGCTCCTCGTCGTCTTTTCGGTCTGGTATCACCACGCGTCGGAAAAGGGCTACCTCCTCGCGCGCGACCGAATCGCGACAGTCTTGGCCGACCTTTCCGAGTCGCTCTACGGCATTCGTGTGGTAACGGCGAACAACCGCCAGCGCCGCAACATCCGAAATCACCGACACGTAGTGGGCGCCTATCGCGACGCCAACGCCTATACCGGTCGCGTCAACGCGATCTATGGACCTTCGACGCTCATGATCGGCATCTTGGGCCAGGCAATGCTGCTCGGCATCGGCGGCCACATGGTCTTGAACCACCAACTCAACGTGGCCCAACTCATCGTGTTCTTCCTCTACCTCAACCGATTCTTCGCGCCGATCCAATTGCTCGTCCAGCAGTACACGACTCTGCAACAGGGACGCTCCTCGATCATTCGCCTGCGCGAGCTGCTCGACACCGTGCCAACCGTCGACGAGATGCCTGAGGCAGTGGACCTGCCCGTCATCGAGGGCCGAATCACGTTCGAGCACGTCGACTTCTCATATTTGATCGACGAGCCGGTCTTGCACGACGTCAATCTGGAGATCTCCCCGGGCGAGTCGGTCGCCTTCGTTGGTCCGACCGGTGCCGGCAAGTCGACCATGGCGAAACTCGCAAACCGCTTCTATGACCCCACGTCGGGCCGGGTGCTACTCGACGGGATCGACATCAGGACCGTCACCCTGCGTTCGCTGCGCTCACAGCTCGGCGTCGTACCTCAAGAGCCCTTCTTGTTCGCGGGATCCATCCGCACCAACTTGAGCTTCGGCCACCCCGAAGCGACCGAGCATGAGATCAACACCGCGGTCGACGTCGTCGGGTTGCGTGACTTGATTGACCGGCTGCCCCAAGGGCTCGACACGCCCGTGCACGAGCGCGGCCAGACGCTTTCGGCCGGCGAACGTCAACAGCTGGCTTTGGCGCGAGCGTTTCTCGCGCGACCCCGCGTGCTCATCCTGGACGAAGCAACGTCCTCACTTGACCTGCAAAGCGAGACGGTCATCGAGCGGGCCCTCGATCGACTCCTCGAGGGCCGTTCGGCGATTCTCATCGCGCATCGCCTCACGACCGCCCAACGCGCGAACCGTATCGTCGTCATCGATCACGGCGGCATCGTCGAGATGGGTACCCCCGCGGAACTCCTGGCTCGCGGCGGCGCCTACGCCACGATGTACGACGCCTGGCTCGCCTCGGGTGGACGCGATTCGACGCGCGCCGAGGTAATCGGCGACATCGACCTCTAGGACATTGCCTTCACGGCTTCGATGAGCGTCGCGGCGCTCTGTTCGCCCAGCGGAATCGGATGCACCTGCAGATGTGTGACGCCGGCCTCTCGGAACGCGGCGACTCGTTCGGCCACGTAGTTGGCTGGACCGCACAACGTGGTGAGTTCTAGAAACTCGTCGGGAATGGCCGCCTCGGCCTCCTTCTTCCTGCCGTCGAGATAGAGGTCCTGGATCGTCTGCGCTTCCTTCTCGAAGCCGTAGCGCACCATGAGTTCGTTGTAGAAGTTCTTGCCTTTGGCGCCCATACCCCCCACGTACAGTGCGGTCATGGGCCGAGCGAACTCGCGAAGGGCCGTCACGTCCTCGCCATCACCGATCGCCAGTAGACCACCGGCCGAGATCATCAGTTCTCCCCGCGAGGGATCTCGCTTCGCTCGACCGGCCGTGAGCGACGAGCCCCAGACGTCATTCGCGCGTTCCGGGATGAAGAAGACCGGCAACCAACCGTCGGCGATCGATGCAGTCATCTCGACGTTCTTCTCACCCAGCGACGCCACCCAAATCGGAATCTCGGCGCGCACCGGATGCGTCAACATCTTGAGAGGTTTACCTAGGCCCGTGCCCTGGTCACTCGCCAACGGCAAGGTGAAGTTCTTCCCCTGGTGCACGAGTGGTGCTTCCCGTTTCCAAATCGTGCGACAGATGTCGACGATCTCGCGGGTGCGTCCCAATGGATTCGTGTACGGCACGCCGTAAAAACCCTCGACGACCTGGGGCCCCGAGGCGCCGAGACCCAGGTGGAATCGTCCGTCGGAGAGCGCGTCGATTCCCGCGGCGGTCATGGCGATGAGCGAAGGCGTGCGCGAGAAGATGTTCATGATCCCCGAACCGATCTGGACGCGTTCCGTGAGTGCCGCGAGGTACCCCATCAGGGAAGGACTGTCGAATCCGTACACCTCGGCGACCCACACCAAGTCCAGGCCCGCTTTTTCCATCTCGGCCACGTCGCGCGCGGCCTCTTTGAAGCCACCGGAGTAGTCCAGGATCGTTGAAACCTGAAGCGCAGAACGTGGGGTCGCGGACATGGACGCCACAGTACCGAAGTTCTTCGTGCAGGTTCACCTAACACGTAACACCACTTCAGTACCGTCCATTGCGTGGACAATCCCTACCGTATGCGAGCAGTCCTTTTACCTCTAGACCCGACACCGGCACAAGCTCAACTGCTGCGCAACTACTGCGGAGCTTCGCGCTTCGCATACAACTGGACCGTGGCCACTGCCAAAGAGAATATGGAAACACGAAAAAGGGAGCGTTGCGCAGGAGTCGACGAGATCGAGCTCACGAATCCTCTCTCGTGGACCGCATGGTCGATGACCCCTCTGTGGAACTCAGTTAAAGACCAGGTTGCGCCGTGGCACCATGACATAACTTGGCATGCTTTTTGCAGCGGAGTTACCAATGCATCTACCGCGCTAAAGAATTACAAAGAGTCAGAAAAGGGCGTGCGTCGCGGCCAGCCCGTTAAATTCCCTAAGTTCAAGAATCGCCACTCGAAACTCTCGGTGACCTTTACGGATTCTGAAATGCAGTCCGGATGGATAGCGCACGATTCACGACACATCCGACTTATCCTTCCAAAATGGGCTGAGAATCCACGCATCGCGAGACGACGCGCGCAACTCCAGTGGATCCACACGACTGAGCCGCTCCGTTGGCGTAGGTAGTGGAAAGGGCGGTGGTAACGCCGCCCGGGACTGGTAGGCGTACTAGCTTGCTGACCGGCCTTGTGTACGATGGTACTTGTAAGCAACCTCGCTCTATCAAAATCAAAGGCTGGTGACAACGTGGTCACGCGTCCGACTGAGGCATCCCCTCACGAGTTCAATCCGTGGCTTCGTGTCACGTCACTTATCGAGACCGCCGGGCACTTGCTCGGACTCAACGAGGGGTTGATCAAGCGAATTGTGACCCCAGAACGAATCCTGGAAGTCGCGGTCCCCGTGCGCATGGATTCGGGCGAGATCGAGATGTTCCATGGATGGCGAATCCAACACAGCACCGCGCGGGGCCCGGGCAAGGGCGGTATCCGATTCCACCAGAGTGTGAACGTCGATGAGATCGCCGCGCTCAGTGCGGACATGTCCATCAAGTGCGCGGTCGTCAATATCCCCTACGGCGGGGCCAAGGGCGGCATCCGCGTCGACCCCACGGCGCTCAGCCGGGCCGAACTCGAACGCCTGACGCGACGCTACGCGTTCTCGATCGCCCCGATGATCGGACCGGACCGCGATATCCCGGCACCCGACATCAATACCGATACCCAGGTCATGAGTTGGATCATGGACACCGTCTCTATGCTGGCCGGCCACAACATCCCCGGCGCCGTCACCGGTAAGCCGCTCGCAATTGGCGGCACGCTCGGTCACGCCGGCGCGACGTCGCTCGGCGTGACGATCTGTACCAGCGCGATCCTGCAACGACTTGGTCGACTCGCCAGCGAACAGCGTGTCGTCATCCAGGGTTACGGCAAGGTCGGCGCGCCCTTGGTGAAACTCTTGAGCGACCGCGGTATGAAAGTCGTGGGCGTGGCCGACATCCGAGGGGCGATCCATGTGCCAGGAGGCATCGATCCCACGATCATGGCCAATCACTACAAGGAGGCCGGCACCATCGTCGGTTACCCGGACAGCGAAAGCGTTGCGGCCGACATGCTCTTCACCTTGCCCAGCGACATCGCGATACCCGCGGCGCTCGGCGGCGTCATCGATCAGGACATCGCCAAGACGATGTCCGCCTCCATCGTCGTAGAAGCGGCCAACGGTCCGACGACGGGTGAAGGCGCAGAAGTTCTCGCCAGCCGAGGTATCGCCGTCGTGCCAGACGTCTTGGCCAACGCCGGCGGTGTCGTGGCGTCGTACTTCGAATGGGCCCAGGACCTGCAGGGCTATCTCTGGGAGCCCGAACTCTTTCACGACCGTCTGGAAAAGACGTTGCGCGAGGCCTTCAACCACATCTGGACACGACACCTGCAACTTGAAGTCACGCTGCGCGAGACGGCGATTGCGGTGGGCGTCGAGCGCATCGCAGAAGCCACCGAACTTCGTGGACTTTTTCCCTAATCGTTCGCTACGCGACGTTCACCGTGACGCCGCAATAAACACTGCTGAAAGGACGCGCTCGAGTATGCGAGTGTTACGAGATGGCGTCTGCTGAACCATCTCGCGAAGAGCTCGAGGAGATCATCTCGTCGTTGCGCGACGAGATCACGCGACTGAAGGAAGAGATCCGTCGGATACGTCGCGAAACCAACGAGGTTCCACCCCACTATCTCTAACGCTCACAAGGTGGTCGCGGTGGTCGGCGACGTCGTGGTGATCGGTGGCGTTGTGGTGGTTGGTGAACACGTGAGTTGATTACGCGCCGCCAAATCCTGTGCGGCGGCGGCGATCAGGGTCGCTCGGGGAAGCGTCCCCTTGGCGACCGCGCTCACAATCGCGTTCGAGATCTTTGCGGCCAAAGCCAGCGACGCCGGGACCGACGTCGGCGAACCGAACAAGATCAAGTCATCACCGGCCGCCAACGCCAGAACCGACGCCGCCGGTTCAGCTAAGTGCAGCGCGCTGATCGCCCCGGCCGATAAGGAGTCTGTGACAATGAGTCCCTTGAAACCGAGGGTCGTGCGAAGGGCCTTGACGGCGACCGCCGAGATCCCGGCGGGCAACGGCGTCAAACCGGGAATACGTGCGTTCGACATCATCACCGCAGTGGCCCCACTCGCGATCGCTTGACGAAAGGGCACGAGTCCCGTCGTCTGCAGCTTCGCCCACGAAAGCGTCGCCGCCGGGCCGTAGTCCGTGTTGCGGGTCGCGTAACCGAGTCCCGGCAAGTGCTTCACCACCGATAACACGCCGGACTCTTGGAGACCCTTCATGAAGGCCGTACCGTCCGCTGCGGCAATCGACGGAACGCCACTGAACGATCGATAGCCGTCGGGATTGGCTGCGCCGGGATACTGCACACGAGCGTCCACGTCGAGCACCGGAGCGAGGTCCGTGTTGACGCCGGCCGCCGCCAGGGCCGCACCCACGCGTCGTGCGATTGCGGTGATCTGCCGGACAGTGAGGTTCTTCCCCATCGTCTGTGCCCACGGAAACGAACCCACGAGATTCGTGAGCCGCTCGACGCCGCCGCCTTCTTCATCGGTCATGACCATCCACGCGTAATGACCCGGCCGTTCACGTTGCAACGTAGCGAGGACTTGGGGCATCGACGCGGGTGCTGTCGATCCGAAGAGAAGAATGCCGCCATAGCCCGCGCGCGCCGCGGGGCCCAACGCTCCGATATTTGTTGCTTGAACGGGAATCGCAATGGCCTCATTAGCCAACTGCGTGGTCGACCACGTCGAAACGATCTGACTGGCGCACGCGAGGTTCGACGTAACCGGACGATTGTCGCTCGCGCCGGCGTTGGCGATGAGCACGCCCGAGAGCAAAAACACGCCGACAAATATTCGCATTGGTCGCATTCGCAAAGGCTACGACCGCGATCGATGATAATCCGGCCGCTACGCTGTCCAGCGTCGAATCGAGTCAGATGTCACCAATTATGCCCGCCGCCTTCATCGGCCACGGTAACCCTATGAATGCGATTGATCACAATCGCTACACCGAGAGTTGGACGCAGTTCGGTGCCTCCATCGAGAAGCCCAGAGCCATCCTCGTCATCTCCGCGCATTGGTACGTCAACATCACTGCAGTGACCGCGATGCGGATGCCGCGAACGATTCACGACTTCTACGGATTCCCGCCAGAGCTGTTCTCCGTCGAGTACCCAGCTCCCGGTGACCCTTTGATCGCACAGCGCATCGCGGACGTCGTAAAACCCACCTACGTCGGTTTCGATGAGGACAGTTGGGGAATCGACCACGGGACATGGTCCGTACTCGTACACATGTTCCCCGCGGCCGACGTGCCCGTCGTGCAACTCTCGATCAATTCGGAACTGCCCTTCGACTATCACTTCAATCTGGGTGCCCAGTTGCACGCGCTTCGCAGCGAAGGAGTGCTCATCGTGGGAAGTGGCAATGTCGTGCACAACTTGCGACTCATCGACTTCAACTCCCCCGGCGTCGGCACCGACTGGGCTCATCGCTTCGACGATGACATGCGCCAAATCATGACGAGCGATGCATCGGAACTCGGTCTGGCCAGTGGCCACGGCGACTACCCTTTGGCGGTCCCGACTCCCGATCACTTTTTGCCATTGGCTTACGTCGCCGGTCTCTCGGCGGCGGCCAACACGCCAGCACGCACACTCATCGACGGCTACGAGATGGGTTCGTTGTCCATGACGGCCTACGAATTGCCAGCCGCCTAAATCATTCCCGACGCGAGAAGCACTCGGCACCTCGAAGCGGTCAACGAACACATCTGACGAGTCCGTTACTCGCGTCGACGTAGTTCGTCTTCAACCAACGCCGGGTCGAGCCCTCGAGTGCGCAGGAGAACGAGCGAGTGAAACCAAAGGTCGGCGGCTTCTTCGACGACGCGCTGATCGTCTTCTGTGAGGGCCGCCACCACTAACTCGATCGCCTCTTCGCCAACTTTTCGCGCCACGAACCCGGTGCCCTCGTTGAGCAGGTCCACGACGTACGAGCCTTCGGGCGCTTCGCTTTCACGCCGCAGTATCTTGCGCCAAAGCCACGGCGTGAAACATGACGTGGCGCCGTCGTGACAGGCCGGTCCGTCAGCCGATACGCGCACCAGAACAGCGTCGTCATCGCAATCGTGAACGATCTCGACGACGTGCATCGTGTTGCCAGATGTCTCGCCCTTTTGCCATAACTTCTGACGAGACCGCGAGAAAAAGTGGACGAGTCCGCTGGACCGCGTCAGCGCGAGCGCCTCTTCGTCCATCCATCCCAACATCAAGACACGACCGGTGGCGTCGTCCTGGATAATGGCGGCGCGAAGTTCATCACTCATATCAGTTCCTTCATCGGGCGAAGTTGTATTCCGAGCTCTTGTATCTCGCGACGCAGACCGGGTAGTCCAGCGGGGTTCTCGTGAACGATCGACGCGATCAACGCGGCGTCGGTGACGCGCAACGCCTCGGCCACGTGACGGGCCGAACCGGCACCACCGGAGGCAATAACGGGGACCGCGACGGCGTTGCGAACAGCCGCGGTCAGCTCGAGGTCAAAGCCCTCACGGCGGCCGTCATGCGAGATGGACGTCAGCAATATCTCTCCGGCGCCGCGCGACGCCGCCTCCGTCGCCCAAGGGATCGTCTTGGTCGTGGTCTCGACACGCCCACCGTGGGTGTGCACCACACCTTCACCCGCGTCGATCGCGACGACGACCGCCTGGCTACCGTAGCGACGAGCAATGGCGCTGATCAATTCTGGATTGGCCAGGGCGGCCGAGTTGAGTGACACGCGATCGGCGCCAGACTCGATGATCCTGATCGCGTCTTCCACAGAACGCACGCCACCGCCGACCGTGAATGGAATGTCCAACACCTCGGCGACTTGGGTGACGACCGACGTCATGGTGGCGCTATCTTCGGGAGTGGCGGCGATGTCCAGAAAGACCAGTTCGTCGGCGCCGCCCTTGCTATAGAACGTTGCGAGTTCGACGGGATCGCCCACATCGCGCAGTCCCACAAAGTTGACGCCTTTAACCACTCGGCCGTGCGCCACGTCGAGGCAAGGGATTAGACGAGGGAGAGGCATCGCTCGAGAAAAGCTAAACCAGCGGGTCCACTCTTTTCGGGGTGAAACTGAACGCCGCGAAACGCACCACGTTCCACGGCGACGGTGACGCCCTCGGAAGTGGCGGTGCTATCGGGACTCGTCGCCGCGTACGAGTGGGCAAAATAATATGCCTCGCCCCAGGGTTCGACGCTCGCCCACCCCAGTCGAGGGACGCGGCCCTCCGTCATCAAGTGCACCGAACCGGGCAGCAGACCGATTCCGTCAACGCCACCGTCTTCATCACTGTGCTGGAGAGCCAACTGCATGCCGAGACAGATTCCGAGGATTGAGTCTCCAGCCGCGAATCGATCACGAAGCGCCTGGGCCGCGCCGGTCGACCCGAGGTGCTCCATGGCGCTACGGGCCGATCCGACACCCGGAAGAATTACGAAGCCCCCGTCGGCAATAGCCACTGGATCACTACTCACGACGCTCGGCGCACCGAGATGCGACAAGGCCGCGCGAACTGATCGCGTGTTGCCGGCACCGTAGTCAACGATGACGACGTCACTCACAACGAGCCCTTGGTCGAGCGCACGAGTGCGCCGTCGGTAACGAGGGCTTGAGCGAGTGCGCGTCCGACCGCCTTGAACGCGGCCTCGGCGACGTGGTGGTCGTTCTCGCCCGTCGCTGTCACGTGCAACGTGATCCTCGCGTTCTGAGCCAGGGACTGAAACGCGTGTGCCGCCATACCGGGATCGGGCGTTATGGAGATGTTGGCGGTGGCGCGACCAGAGAGGTCGACGACGGCGTGGGCCAACGCCTCGTCCATGGGCACGCGAGCCTCGCCGTATCGAGTCAACCCGCGTCGATCACCCAGCGCCTGATTGAGCGCCTCGCCAAAGGTGATCATCATGTCTTCGACCATGTGGTGCTCCCCGGTCTCGAGGTCGCCCACACCTTCCAGTCGCAGATCCATTCCGCCGTGGAACGCCAACTGCTGGAGCATGTGATCGTAGAAACCGAGCCCAGTATTCACGTAGACGCGACCTTCGCCCGGAACGCGCAGTCGAATGTTCAACAAGGTCTCGGCTGTGGCGCGACGTCGGCGCACAGCGGGACTCGGGACCTCCGCGCCCTCGACGACTGCACGAAGCGCCTTGAGCAGCACGTTGTCGTCGAGTTCGTCCTTCACGCTGATCCGAAGACCGCCTTCGTAGGCACGAACGATCACGCCGTAGGGCATCAGCTGGTCGACGAGCACTTGAGGTTCGGTCATCGGAATAAAGAGAAAGTTGGCGTAGGACTTCATCGGCGACAGACCAAGCGAGCTCAATTCGTCCGCCAGACGCTCGCGTTCGGCCACCTGCGTTGAGACGTCGATCGGCGTCGCCATTGCCGCCAATGCCAGCGCCGCCGACAGCGAGGACACCGAAAGAGGCGCCTGACGCGACGTGATGATATCGATCGTTTCTGCTTTCGCGATCGCGTACCCGACGCGCGCACCGGCCAGACCGTAGGCCTTCGAAAACGTCCGGAGTACGATCGCTCCGCTTTCAATACGGTCTAAAGCGTCGACACCGGCGTAATCGGCATACGCCTCGTCGATGATCAACTGGCCCGGCACGTCGGGGATGTCCGGCAACTCACCGGTCGGATTGTTTGGTCGACAGACGAAGACCACGTCCGCCTTCGTCGGGTCCTCCACGATCGTGGCGCCAGCCATGGCCGCAGCGAAGAGATACATCGAATACGAAAACGCGGGCACCGTCGCGACGGTGCCGCCTTCGGCGAACAGTCGTGCCAGCAAGACGATGAACTCGTCACTACCGGCACCAATCGCGACCTGATCGAGTGCGACGCCGTGTCGCTCCGCGATGGCTTGCCGCAACGAGCGGTAGCGACCCCGGTCGTATTCGTTGACGTCGGCGAGGGCCTTTGCCAGCGCTGCCGGGCGCGCACTAGGCGGCGGGGCGGCCGCAACGTTGCCGTCGAAGCGGATGATGTCGCGCGCGTCGAGGCCGACTTTCTCAGCAATCTCCTCGTTGGAAGGCGGCCACTGGTAGCTGGCCAGAGCGAGTGGCCGTTTCATCGACGTGCCGTGGCCTTGTGCGCGGGCATGTCTTCGAGTTCGGCCAGCGCCTCAATCGTGGGAGCCAGTCGCTCAAGTCCCTCTTTGGTGACTCGTTGGACGGTGACGGTCTTCATGAAGGCTTCGAGTCCGAGTCCCCCTGTTGACTTCGCCCACCCACCAGTCGGCAGGACGTGGTTACCACCCGTGGCATAGTCGCCAGCGGGCACTGGAGAAAAGGGACCGACAAAGACCGCACCGGCGTTTCGAATTCGATCAGCCAATGACTCGGCCCGATCACCTAAAAGCGCGACATGCTCGGCGGCGTACTCCTCGACCTCGGCGAGTGCGGCTTCGAGATCCTCACCGACCCACACCACGTGGGCGCGCGAGTCAGGGCCGTGCTCCATCTGGGCGTCGAGCTCTTGTTGGACGATCGTCGGGTCGAAGCCGACGTCCGCCACCACGACCACTTCACTCGGGCCGGCCGGTAGATCGATCGCGACATCGCGACTGACGAGCAACTTGGCGGTGTTGACAGCGCCTCCACCGGGGCCGAAGATCTTGTCGACGGGAGCGATCGATTCGGTGCCGTACGCCATGGCGGCAATGGCTTGCGCACCACCGATGGCCCAGACTTCGTCGATCCCGAGCAAGGCGGCGGTCGCGGCGACCGCAGCCGACCCGTTGGGCGGCGTACAGACGACGATCCGTTCGACACCGGCGACTTGGGCGGGCACGCCGGCCATGATCAGTGACGACACGAGGCCGGTCGGCACGTAGATACCGATCGAACGAATCGGTGTCCACCGACGCTCGAGCGTCACTCCGGGCGACACCTCCAAAGTCAGGTCCGCCGGTCGCTGCGCGGCATGCCACGTCCGCACACTTTCGGCCGCCGCTAAAACCGCAGAAGTGGGAATGTCGCCATAGGCCACGGCGCGCTCCGGCTTTGACGAGGTTGTCGCGTCGAACTTTTTCGACCACTCAACTAACGCGGCGTCGCCCCGGTCCCGGACGTCTTGGACGATCACTTCGATCGTCACCGGATTCTCTATCGTCACGGGCTTGCTCACGGCACCATCCGTTCGACCGGCAAGGTGAGAATGGAACTCGCGCCACACGCTGCAAGTCTCGGCAATAATGACCAAATCTCGGCCGCCGGCACCAACGCGTGCACCGCGACGATGCCGGGAGTCGCCAAATCCATGACAGTGGGCGATCCCTTCGTCGGCAAGAGCGCGGTCACTTCGTCCAGCCGACTCTTGGCGATGTTGCATAACAGGTAGCGATTCGCGCGAGCGTTGATGACTGACCCGAGCACCATCGTGAGCGTTCGTCGTGCCTCGTAATCCGTGGACCCGACTTTGCCGACGAGTACGGCCTCGGACTCAAACAAGGTGCCGATGGAGCGCAGTCCGTTCGTGCGAAGCGTGCTGCCCGTCGACACGAGGTCGATGATCGCCTCGGCCAGACCGAGCCGCGGAGAAATCTCCACCGACCCGGTGACTTGCACCAGTTCGGCGACGACACCGCGCTCGGCCAGCGCCTTCGTGGCGATGCGCGGATGGGACGTGGCCACCCGTCGTCCGGCGAGGTCTCCGATATCTTGAGCTTCGTCTTCCATGGACACGGCCGCCTGTAGCGAACACGCACCGTACCCGAGACGCAACAACACTTCAACATCGCACTCGCGTTCCGAGATCAGATCCAGTCCCGTTATTCCACAGTCCACGACGCCGTCTTGGACGTACTCGGGTACATCGTCGGCCCGCACGAAGAGAAGATCGATGTCGGCGTTGCGACAGTGCGACTGCAGCACTCGCTCGCCCGGTTCCTGTGGCGATACGCCACTCGCTTCCAACAAGGACCACGACGGTTCACGAAGTCGACCCTTGGACGGTAGCGCCAATGAAAGACGTCGGGTCATCGTCGACGCCTCTTGAGGACCGCCGCATAACCGCCTTCGCCGTAATGGAGCCACTGCGCGACGCGAGTGACCGTCGCCGTTGAGGCTCCGGTTCGTCGTGAGATTTCTTGATAGGAGACGCCTTCGTTCACCAGTCGTGCGACTTGGAGGCGCTGGCCCATGGCGTCGATCTCCATCGTGGTACAGAGGTCGCGCAAGAATGCTGCCGTCACACTCTTGTCGCGAAGTGCCGCGAACGCTTCTACCAACTCATCGAATCGCGCGGCGGTCTCGGGATTGGCTTCGGCCGATGTCACTTTGCCACTCGTCATTTCACTATGCTAACATGCTAACACGCTGCTATGCAAGTGATCCCCGCACTCGACCTCCTTGGTGACGACGCCGTGCGCCTGGAGCAGGGTGACTTTGACCGAGTCATCTTTCGCCAGCCCATCGAAGAGTTCATGGAGCGCATCGTGTCCACCGCGCCGACGCTGATCCATATCGTCGATTTGCAAGGCGCGCGAGACGGCGCCTTACGCTCGGACGTAATTCAGCGTTGCGTGAATGTCGCAGACGGTATCCCCCTGCAAGTCTCGGGGGGGATCCGGTCGCTCGACGCAGCCCGAGCGGCGCTTGCCGCTGGAGCATCGAGAATTGTCGTGGGCACCGCGGTGTGGGAAAGCGATGGCGCGCTCGCGACCTTCGCGCAGACGTTTGGTGACCAACTCCTGGTAGCCCTGGACGTGCGAGACGGTCGCATCGCGGTTCGCGGCTGGACCGAATCGAGCGAGCTGGACTTCGACCAAGCGCTGAGGCGCTGCTGCGACGCTGGCGTCATTCGCCTGCACGTGACGGCAATCGACCGAGACGGCACCATGAAGGGTCCCGACCTCGCTCTTTACCGGACGGCCTGTGCCAGTGGAATGGCGGTGGTGGCGGCCGGTGGAATCCGAGACAACGCCGACATCGTCGCATTGACCGAAATTGGATGCGAAGCTGCAGTTATGGGGCTGGGCTATCTTGCGCGACTCGGTCTTGATCTCGAATACTGAAAGCGCACCGCACACTACTGAAGTGAAAGAACGACCTTGCCCCGCGGCTGATCTTCGGCCACGGCTCCCCTGAGGGTCGCAATTGCGATATTCGACTGATCCAACGTGTAGCGATGGGTGATCAGAAACGAGGGCGTCAGAGCGCCGGCGTTCACTTGCTCGACGACGTCGGTGAACGCTTGGCTCGTGTACGAAAAACTTCCCTGGATCACCACGTCATTGTTGACGAGATCGTCAGGCGCCAGCTCAATGAGCGTTCCGTGCGTCGGCGAGCCGAGCAGGGTCACCATCGAACCTCGCGCCGCGAGAGCTATGGCGCTCGATACCGACTCTCCCGTGCCTGCGGCTTCGATCACGAGGTCAAGTAGTGATGCAGCACGAGCCACTGATTGCACCTCTGGGCTTCCTCCGCTTTGACGGACATCCATTATCTGGGGTATCACCCCAGGAAGGATGTTCAGCATGGAAACCAGAGAACCGAGAAGGAAGCGACCTCGTCGGTCGTTCACCCCGGAGTTCAAGACCGAGATTGTCGAGCTGTGCCGTCGAGGCGACCGCTCGATTGGTCAGGTGTCGAAGGACTTCGATCTGACCGAAACCGCCGTGCGGGCCTGGGTCAACCAGGCGGCCGTCGACGCCGGAGAACGCGAGGGTCTCACCAGCGAGGAACGTGCGGAGC
>DATKRC010000021.1:0-2274 GCA_035532375.1 Acidimicrobiales bacterium | reverse complement strand
GAGCAGGTACTTGTAGCCCGCTCCGATGCTGAGGCGTCGAATGGTCATCATGTCGGAGGCACCTGCATGCGTCACAACTGTTGCATCAGATGCAACAAAGGACGCGATTTTTCCTCGAGTGCCAGACGTGTGAGACAACTTACAGAAACGAGCGAAGAGGAAGGGAAGAGCAAGCGAAACGAGGAGTAGAGAACGCAGGGCCGAAAGAGTGGAGGTCGGTGCGGGTGGTAGGAGCAGGAGAAGCGTTACTGATGAAGGGTGGAAATTGATGGATTTGGAGACGGCACAAGAGCAAGGTGCTGCGTCGGGCGAACGCGTTCACATTGGCCAATTGACGGGTGAAAGGCACAGACGGTGCCCCATGAACTGACGGACCAAGGCCACGCGATCGATCACCTAGGTGATTGCGCAATGCTTGCACTATTACGACTTCCGTACTAACGTGCAACCGGAGGGAGGACCCGTGGCCCGAAGCAAGATTGGACGAACGCAGGACGCGACGATACTGGTGCTTACAAGCCTGTCTGAGGGTCCGAAGCACGGATACGCGCTCATCAAGGACATCGAAGCGATGAGCGGTGAAGCGATGGGACCCGGAACTCTCTACGGTGTTCTGGTCCGCTTGGAGCAGGAAGGCCTCGTCGAAGCGCTCGAGTCCGAGGACCGCCGCCGCCCATACCGCTTGACCGGAGCCGGCGCGGTGGCGCTGCGCGAGCGCCTTGAGTCCATCACCCGCGTTGCAAAAATCGGTCTCCGACGACTCGGGGCAATGTGAGAATCGACCCGGTCCGTATCGCCCTCGCGATGCACCCTCGGTGGTGGCGACGGCGCTACGCAGACGAGGTCGCGACCATCACCGCCGATCTCCTCGAGGAGGGACGATCCCGTTGGCGCGTCGCCGGTGGCCTCGCCATTGATGCCCTGCGCCAGTGGGCACGCGGACCGGTTCCGGACCTGACGCAACCAACAGGAATCCGTCGTCAGGTCGCCGCCTCCGCCGCCGCCCTCCCCATCGCACTCGTGATTCCCCTTGTGCTCTACACCACGAGCTATCAGAGTTACCGCTCAGCTTTGTGGTTTCAGTCGGGCGCTCTGTTGCCATCGCCCTCATGGCCAAGTCCGCACGCGTTCGATCACCGCGCGATCAAAATGATCACGAACGGCACCAACACAACCATGACCCCCATGGGCCCGATCGTTCACGGGTCGATGTCGTGGCCGACGTACGTGTCGGGCATCGGGTACTTCGTCGTCACGGTCCTGGCACTAGTAAGCCTTTTGGGCCTCCTCACCGTCTGGTCCTCTATGAGGAGCGCACTGCGGCACCGCAGCCGGCACTCACGAACCCAGCGTTTCCTCGTGTGGTCGCCGGCCGTCGCCATGGTGGCGATAACTGGCCTCTACCTCTGGTCGAATTACCTCAACCAACAGCAAAAGCCCAGCTTCGTCACGGTGCACGGGCACCCCGTTTTCACCATGACAGTCCTCCATCCGTTGCTCGCGAACGTGGTGAGCGCTTCAAATCTAATTCTGGGACTCGGCACCTTGGTTGGATCAATCTTGGCCATGGCCTACCTGGCATCTCGCGTCGAATTGAGCGCCGATGAGGCTCGAGTTCCACTTGCTCTCAGTCGAATGATCGGTCGTATCGTTCCGCTAATGACCGTGGCGTATTCGCTGTGGGCGTTAGGACTTCGACTTCAAGGAGATCCGAGTTCGCGAGGGCAAGTGATTGTGAGTTATGCCCATAGCGGCTGGTGGCCACTGGCGTTGGTGTGCTTGGTCTATACGTCAGTGCTATCCGTGCGTGCGGTCGGTGCCGAGTCGCATCGCCTGCAACACGAAATGATGTCAATTACACACGCCTAGTTCTGCGAAGCTGCGGGGTGAATCGGGAGACTTCGCGAATAGACGAAACGGTTTCCGGCGAGATCAGCCAGCTCTCACCTAGTTGAGCAAGCTGGTCAGGTCGAGCGCATAAGACAGAGACTGCAGAGATACTCCTTATGGACCTGATCTTTCCAACGCGCCCAGCCGCCACTGCACTGTACCTAACCTGAGTCACGTCGGGTCCCTGGAAGAATTCGTTATCCCATTGGAAGTGATGTTTCGAAAGTAGCCTGAAGAAAAAACGAGAAAGTAGCTAATGCAATCGATTGCCGCTGCATCGTCTGGTCCCGCCGCCGTTCTTCTGCTGATCTATTTCGCAGTTGTCGCTTTCTACATTGTCGCGGGTTGGAAGGTATTCGCTAAAGCTGGCGAACCAGGCTGGGG
>DATKRC010000020.1:0-3629 GCA_035532375.1 Acidimicrobiales bacterium | reverse complement strand
GCTGCCGAACGTGCTCGACGCGTGCACCACGGTAGTGGCTTGGTCGAGTAGCTCAGTTGGCAGAGCGCGCGCCTGAAAAGCGTGAGGTCACCGGATCGACGCCGGTCTCGACCACCAGCGGGGTCGTTTACGCGAATCCCCCGAAATGGTTCGCCGGTTCATTCCGAAACTCCCCCGATCAAAAGAATTCGGCACTTTGCGGTGACGCGAAGGGGTCCGGACCCCCATCTGTGGAGATCCGGACCCTTGATTTTCGATCCGATGCTTTTGGCGTGCGCGAGATAACCCCGGTTTCTCGTTCAGGAGCCTCTACGAGGGAGGCGGGTCTCCCGGTGGTTCCTGCATCATCTCTGGGACGCGACCGCTGAAGTAGGTGTCATCGGGAGGCGAGACAATCTGGTCACAGGGTGGAAGTTCCTCGTCGCCACGCTCGACAGAGGTCTGGTCCTCTGAAAATCGTGTGGCAACTTCAATGTTGTGCGCGACGCAGGGCATCATGGTTCCACAGTTCTCGACGACCGTGCCCGTGCCGTTTCACCCATTCCGTAACCAGACCTATACATTGTCTCGAACAGCCTGGAAATAGTCCACCGTGACATTGACTTGCCGTACGCGGAGCGACCTTTGTAAGCAACAGCGTCAGCAACTATCGGGGAGAGTTCTGACCGCATCGGTGTTGCGGGGCAGAGACTAACGACGTCGGATCCACCACACGCTAAATGTCCCGAGAATGAGTGAAAGTACGGCGTAGGACACAAGTTCGTACCACTGAAAGCTCCAGTACCTTGAGATGGGTTGGTAGGAAATCAGTTCGTGCAGGTGAAACGAATTGATGCACTGTTTCGCCGCATTCGACATACCCGTGCGATTTCCACCACTGAGACTCGGAATCTTGTTGGGACAGATACCTGCTCCGACAAGAGTGGTCGATCCGTTGGCGTTCGATTGAAAATCAAATCCGCGGGAGAGGTTCGGGAATACTTTTCCGGCCGCGCTTTCGACTTTGGTGGAAATCATCCAGTTGCCAGGATTCAGGTTCCCTCCTAGTCCGAAGCCATTTCCCGCCGGCGTGAAGGCGAACACTGTATGCATCGCGGCCGCGAAGTGGGGTCGAATAGAGAAGTTGAATAGGCCACGCACCGCAGCGAAACCCGCGATCGTGACCGCCATGGTGGGAATGGTTCGACGCACAACGGCACCGACGCCGACGCCGACGCCGAGTGTGAAAGCGAAGAGGGCATAGCCGATCGGCACAATGTCGCGAGTGTCAAACAGGCTGAAGGGTTGGTCGCGGACACGATCGAGAGGACTCGACCACCACGTTGCCATCAAGGTGAAGAGCCCGGCTGTCACGACGCTCGCGACCCCACCAATGGCTATCTTCGCCGTGAGCCATTGCGTACGAGATGCACTCTGTGTCCAGGCCAACCTGTATGTACCGGTGTCGAATTCGCGCGCCACGGCCGGCGCACCCCAGAAGATACCGACGAGAACGGCGAGCAGCCAACTCTCGGTGAGGAGGTTCTGTAGGAAGGGATAGGCCGAGAGGAAGATGCTGACGGAACCATTGCAGTCTCCTCTGGCCGTGCATCCGACGATGGTTGTGTTGTACGTGTGCACCAGACGTGGGCCGGTCACGAGAAACGCTATCGCCAGTGCAACGAGCAATGTCAGTGCGATGAGTGCTTGAACGCGAAATTGACGCCACGCGAACCAGATCATGCGGACTCCTTGTTGAGAGTCGATCCCCGCTCGGTGCGCCCGTGACCCATGTAGGCAAGGACGAGGTCTTCGAGGTTGACCGCTTCAACGGTCCAATGCGGATCGATGATGGGACTATCGGAGCGGACAAACAATGTGCTCTGGCGCTCGGTATAGCTCGACTCGATGACGACCTGGTTTTCGGGAGGACTGGTCTCGCGCGGACCAATGAGCCGATGGTGGGTGGCGAGCAGATCTTCAATCTCGCCAGCGACCTGAACCCGTGAAGACACAAGGACAACGAGATAGTCGCATACTCGTTCGATGTCGGCCACGAGGTGCGAAGAGAGCAGAATGCTCACGTCGTGCTCGGCCACGGTCTCCATCAAAATCTGAAGGAACTCGCGCCGGGCCAGGGGGTCGAGGCTCGCGACAGGTTCGTCGAGCAAGAGGAGGTCAGGACGTTTGGCGATGGCGAGCGTGAGCGCGAGCTGAGCGCTCTGACCTCCGGAGAGTTTGCCCGCGCGTTGGCCAAGATCAAGTCCGAGTTGTTCGACACGATGGCGCGCAAGATTATCGTCCCACTTGGGATTGACGTGCTTGCCATAGCGCAGGTGATCTTGAACAGTGAATCCCGAGTACACGGGCGTGTCTTGAGCGACGAAACCAACGCGCCCAAGCTGCGTCGAAGACGAGGCTGGAGGCGAGCCAAACACGTGGACGGACCCCGACGTCGGCGACAGCACTCCCGACGCAATATTGAGCAGCGTTGACTTGCCAGATCCGTTGGGTCCCACGAGACCAACAACGTGTCCTTGGGGCACGTTGATCGTGCAATTGCTGAGCGCCGTCTTGGCGCGATAGCTCTTGGTTAGATCCTCGGTTTCTAGGACAAAGCTCACGCGACTACGGTCCCTGAGGTGGATCGAAAGCATTCGCGTACAAGCGCTTCAATGCTTTCATCGTCAAGTCCTGCTCGACGGGCTGACTCCATCCACCTCTGCAAGTCGCGCCGTAGTGGCGCGAGTGCGGAGAACGACTCGCTGCCTAGGGACTTTGCGACGAACGTACCAACTCCGACTCGCGCGACCACGAGGCCCTCGTGCTCAAGTTCGCGATAGGCCTTGGAGACAGTGTTGGGGTTAATCGCGAGGCGACTGACCACCTCCTTCACTGTCGGAAGTTGATCTCCCTGCTCAAGGAGGCCCAATTTCAGCGCTCGTCGAACCTGTTGGCCAATTTGTAGATAAGGCGGCACGCCCGAATGGGTGTCGATGTAAAACTCAATCATGATACCTCTAGTTCTCTAGGAAACTAGTGAACTATAGCACTGGGGTGCGACCGCGTCAAAGATTCACTGGGTGGCGACGTAGAGCTGCACTGACTCGACGTGCAAGAAACATTTTCTGCTTCGAAGCTGCCAATCATCTCCTGATGCGCAGTAAATCGGTTCCCAACTACAACTACAGCAGGGTTAGCACCCAACTACCCGATGCAATAATGCTTGAATTCTCGTGACTATTCGGCCGGCCTCTTCGCCCGTAGCCATGATGCACGCGCGATCGCATACAACGATTTTGAGATTGCACATCGTGGCACTACGTCCATGTAAAGGCGCGTCGGGCACAAGCATCTGCAGACGACGATCTTGAGCGACGTCGATGAAGAGTAAATGCAGCGAGTCGCGAGAGGCTCATCGAGCATTTAGTTTTCTGTATCATCACTTGACCCGCGCCAGAGACCCTGTGCTACGGTGCCGCTTGCGCTCAGACACCAGGCGCAGGACGTCAATTTTCCCATGCAAGGGGGGGCCGTGGTAGAGCGTCAAGGGTTAGAGTTCTCTGCAGTTGAGGTGCCTGTCGAACCAGTCACCGAGCGCAATCCCATTTACGTCTCCGATCGAATCGCCGATCTGTTGCGCGACCTCG
>DATKRC010000019.1:0-4129 GCA_035532375.1 Acidimicrobiales bacterium | reverse complement strand
CTTGTACTGAAGCCACTGGTTAATGGCGAAGCAGTTGAAGAAGGCGAACAGCGAGAAGAAGATTCCATAGACGAACGCTGGCGGGTGCGCACTTGCGCCGGGGCCGATCAAGTAGATCCCGATGGCGATCCACGGCACAATGCCGGCGAGGCAACCGATCCAGAACGGTCCGAGTCCCGTGCCCGGGCGCTCGTAGCGCTCCTGCATCCAGCCGAATCCGATCATCGATGCGTTCACGCCCACGAGCGCAATCAAGGCGGCGATGTCGCTGATGCCAACAAGCATGGCGATGAGCACGACCATGATCGACGAGCTCATCGAGTACTCGATCCAGCGGTAAGGGTTCCGTTCGATCAGCAAGTTGGCCTTGTAGCTCGACCATCCGGGGCTAACCACGAAGAAATGGGCGGCGGCCGACAGAAGGAAAAAGGCAGCGATCGCTGGGGCGAAGCCGAGGCTGAAAAGGACCACCGACTGGTGCCCGACGCCGGGGCCTGGAGGCCCCGTCATGTAGGTGGCGCGCACCGGAAGCGAGAAGTTGTTCGCCAGAACGACGATGAGTAGTGCCTGCGCGAGG
Source organism: Acidimicrobiales bacterium (assembly GCA_035532375.1). Lineage (GTDB taxonomy): Bacteria > Actinomycetota > Acidimicrobiia > Acidimicrobiales > RAAP-2 > RAAP-2. Next base: position 3,552 of record DATKRC010000019.1, on the reverse strand, counting down.
TGCAAGCAACCCGCCGTCAAGTTGTACGGCCGGAGTCGCTTGATGGAAGCCTCCTGGGCGGTCACTTCCGCACTCTACCGGCGACAGCGACCGTCGCTCGTCGGCCAAGCCGCGCAACCCGACGATGCTGCAAGCAAGTCAATCACTGAGCCGCAGGAGGCCCACAGAGCAGAGCGGACCTTAAGTCGTCCAGACGCCTCCGTACGCCGAGATACTGCACCGAGCCGGCGGTACGGGATACCCCGTCGAGAGGTGTGAACTGTCTGTGCCTGGAGAACTCGGAACCACACCACCGGTAGGTACATCACTGACGGGGGATCTTCGCTCCACGGTGCTGGTCCCGCTGGGTCACTGGAGAAATCGGCGCGCCGGCCTTTGCGCATCATCGACGCAACAAACGCTTTTCCAGTTCGACCGCGAAAAGGATGGTGACCGAAGCGAGCAGCACGATGGTCAACTGCATCATGCTCAGCGAACTCGTGTGAAAGATCCTCTGGAGGGGTCCAGAATAGACCACCAACAGTTGGACCGCCAGCGTCGACACGACGCTCACGTAAAGCCACGGATTGGTACGCACCGACATACGAAAGATACTGCGTTGCTCGGAACGCACCGCGAGAGAATGCGCGAGCTGCAAGAGCGCCAATGTCGTAAAGACCATTGTCTGCCACGGCCAGCCGGCGGCGCGCGTTGACGCCTCCAGTGTCAGCACGACGGCCGCCATGAACAGTCCCACCCACACGACGTGTTGCCACAGTCCTCTCGCGAAGAGCGACTCCGTGCGAGGTCGGGGGCGGCGCTGCATTGCGGCAGGTTCGAGGGGTTCGAGTCCCAAAGCAATCGCGGGCAAGCCATCGGTGACTAGGTTCATCCAGAGAATCTGGACCGCCAGGAGTGGAATCGGCAGTCCGACCAGGGGTGCGAGAAACATCACCCACAATTCCCCAACGTTGGTGCTCAAGAGGTAGCGAATGACTCTTCGGATGTTGTCGTAGATCCGACGACCTTCTTCGACGGCATTGACTATGGTCGCGAAATTGTCATCGGCAAGCACCATGTCGGCGGCTTCCTTACTGACGTCGGTCCCAGTGAGGCCCATCGCGATTCCGATGTCGGCTTGGCGAAGTGCTGGTGCGTCATTGACCCCATCGCCCGTCATTGCCACGACGGCCCCCTGACGCTGCCACGCCTCGACGATGCGGAGCTTGTCTATGGGAGACACGCGGGCGTAGATCTTCACGCCGCGCACTCGCGCATCGAGTGCAACGTCATCGAGTCTCGTCAGTTCCTCTCCCGAAAGAATCTCTCCTTCAGCAACTTCAAGTCCGATCCAACTCGCGACCGCCGCCGCAGTCGCGGGGTGATCACCGGTGATGATGACCGTCTGTATGCCCGCGTCATGGCATTCGACCAGCGCCGCCGACACCTCGGCACGTGGGGGATCAGTGATGGCGACTAAGCCGATCAGACTGAGATCCTCCTCGAGGTTTGAGGTGGGCTCGGTGACGATTCGATCCGCCAGTGCGAGTACGCGAAGTCCCTCACCGGCCCAACGCTCGAAAATGTCACGGGCTGCGACGATCCCCTCCTCACCGACGATGAGTGCCAAGGCGACCGACTCCAGCGCGCCTTTGGTCAACACCAAGTACTCCCCGGCGTGACGGTGCAGCGTCGTCATGCGACGACGATTGGAGTCGAAGGGCAACTCCTCGACACGTGGTCGCGTAGCGCGAAGCTCTGTGGCGTCAACACCACATTTGCCCGCCATCGCTATCAATGCACCCTCGGTCGGGTCGCCTCTCAGCTCCCACAGCCCATTCGCCTGGTCCGGTGCTTGCAGCGAGGCGTCATTGCACAACGCAGCTACGGTGGCCAACCGAACCATGAACGGATCAGTGGCGACGTCACGAGGACCGGAGATCTCCCCCTCAGGCGAGTAACCGTTTCCCGAGACGAGATATTCGCCGAGCGGCGTCCATGCTCGCACCACCTGCATGCGGTTCTGGGTCAATGTGCCTGTCTTATCCGTGCAGATCACGTCGACCGAACCGAGAGTTTCGACCGCGACGAGCTTGCGTACGAGTGCTCGTCGCTCAGCCATTCGTCGGGCCCCCAAGGCCAAGGCCACCGTGATCACCGCGGGCAAGCCCTCGGGAATCGCGGCGACCGCCAAACTGACTGAGGTGACGAACATCTCTCGAGCGGGCTCACCTCTGATCATGCCGATAATAAAGATGAGACCGCAAATCGCCACCGCCCCACTGGCCATCAATCTCGCCAAGTCACTCAGGCGGCGCTGCAACGGCGTGGATATCTCGTTGCGCACGGCGAGAAGATCCGCGACCAGTCCGAGCTCGGTATCACTCCCCACGGCCACCACCACTCCCACGCCGCGACCGAAACTCACCGCCGTGCCCTTAAAGGCCATGTTGCAACGGTCCGCAATCGGTGGCGCCTCGACAACCTGCAAGGGGGATGCGACTTTCGTCGCCGGCTCGGATTCTCCGGTCAACGCCGCTTCCGCGATTCGTAGTGTGTGCGTCTCACTCAGACGAAGATCCGCCGGCACCAAATCGCCCGTGGCAAGCTCCACGACGTCGCCAAGCACGACTTCAGTCGTCGCAATTCGAACCAATACTCCGTCGCGACGAACAATGATCTCGTCACCCTCGAGGAAGCGCAGGGCTTCAAGGGCGCGTTGGGCCCGATATTCCTGGATGAATCCCACGACGCCATTGAGCACGACGATTGCCGCGATAACGATGGTGTCGATTAGCTCACCGGTCAACGCCGTCACGACGCCGGCAACGGCCAGCACCAACACCATCGCATTGGCGAACTGACGCGCGAAGAGCATGACTGGCGACGACCGGCTCGCCACAGTGAGTTGGTTGGACCCGAATCGATCGAGCCGTCGCGCCGCCTCGGGGCCCGTCAGTCCGCGTTCGAGTTCAACACCGAGTGCTGACGCGACCTCGGTGGTTTCGAGGCTCCAAGGCGCGTCGAGCGCACGCGTCGCAGCGTTCCCGCTCGGCACCCCAACATGAAAACCTTCACTCGCGCTGAGACTCGCGCCGCCATCTGGCGTCGAGCCGGGGCGCGGGCGGACACTCACGAACCATTGCCGCCGAGGTGATCTTTCGATCCAAATCGTAAGTACGCAGTGAGAGCACCGATCACGAGGGCGACACCCGCACCGAGGAAGAATACGCGTTGCCCATCGGTGAAGTCGACGACGACGTCGACGAAGGCCACTGATACCACAAGGATGATCATGGAGATCACCCGGGCCTTAAGGTCGTTCAGATCACGCATTTCCAACCATGCGGGCATCCCGTGACCGTCGTTCGTGGGCTCCACTTTGCTGATGAATAATTCGTAGAAGCCGATCGCCGCGATCAACATCGTCGCCCCCACCAAGAAGAGATCAATGACCAGCATTAAGAGTCCGATTCGATTGCCGATGGGAAATGGATGTCGTACGACGGCGACGAGTGTGTCAATGAAGACGGCTGTTCCGTAGACGAACGATCCAACTGCAGCGAGCACCAG
>DATKRC010000018.1:0-3666 GCA_035532375.1 Acidimicrobiales bacterium | reverse complement strand
TTACCTTCGACCACTGTCGGGTGCCGGCCGATCACCTGCTGGTACTTAACGACGCCCTCGGCAAGGCCGGTATCTATTTCCGTCCCGGAAAGATCCTCGTGGCCGCGAAGAGTCTGGGAATTGGTCTCGGGGCGTACGAAGAAACCGTTGCCTTTGTCCACGCACGAGTGCAGGGTGGCAAGGTGCTGATCAAACACCAGGCGGTGGCGTTGCGAATCGCCGACATGGCCACTCGTCTCGAGGCGGTCGCCGCGTTGCTTCGCCACGCGGCGCTGGCCGTTGATGAGCACTCGCCCGACGCCGACGCGCTGTGCAACATGGTGAAGGTCTTCGCGTCTCACGAGATCGTCCAGGTCTGCCAAAACGCCATGGAACTGCACGGCGGATACGGCACCATGCTCGAGGTCGGAATAGAGAAGTACATGCGTGACGCGCTCATCAATCTCCACTCCGATGGAACCTCCGACGTGTCTAACTTTAAGATTGTCCGCGCGATGTTCCCCGAGACCGCTGGTCGTTACGCCGGTTCAGAGTAACTGACCGGCGCGACTACCCGAAGCAGCCCGTGCACGTGCCCAATCTCGTCTCCGCCAGCTCTCGTCCGTCACGGTAGAAACAATTCCAATCGAGGTCATCAAACGGTGCTCCCAAAGGGAGGTCTCGTCAATGTGCAACCCAATAGTTCCAACTCTGCAGCCGGTACAACAGGGCAGCTGTCAATGGATCGTTCCATGGTCGTCTTTGCGCAGAGCGGCCGGAGGGCGCACCACGCCAGTGGCTGCGATGGCCCTTTGCTGATGCAGGGGCTCAGTCGCATGGTGAGTTCATCATCCAGATACCTTGAGCCGTGAAATCCCAGTCTCTTCCAGCTGGGCTTTTGCTGGTGCCCTCTCCAAGGGACCAAGGTCTGGGCGCTTGTTGAGGTTCGTTCGCACTAAGGGTGTGCGGTGCTCGTGGCGGATGGCGGCCTCGGCTAGCACCGTGAGGGCGATAAACCACTCGTCGGCGTTGACCGAGAGCGCGTGTTCTCCTTCGAGTTCTATCTGACCAAAGAAGAGCGCGTACCAGATTCGAGCAAAGGCGACGGCAGTCATGCCTTCAGCGAGGAGGCCCAAGTCTTCGAGTGGCTTCACGCGGTTCACAATCAACGTTGCCGTTTCTTTCTTCGCTTCGGCAATACCGGCCGACGCCGTTGGGTTGTGGCGGGCGAACGACATACTCTCGATGCGCTGGATGCGCGCCTCGGTCCGCGCCGGGACTTGCGCGTCGGCGATGATGACGCGAAGGGCCTGACGGAGGTCGCCGGTGGTTCGTACCGATTCGAAGGGGTGGGTGAAGGTCTCCGCCAGACCGAGCAGTACTTCGCGAAAACGGTGCACTATGGCGCTGGCGATGAGATCTTCGCGATCGTCGAAGTAACTATAAAGGAGAGCCACCGAGATTCCGGCGCCGAGCGCGACCCGCTTTACGCGAAACTGAGTCATCCCATTGAGCTCAATTTCGTGAGCGGCCGCTTCCAATATCTTGTCTCGCGTCATTACGGGAGATTACATCGCTGGGTCGTGCGAGGAGCCGGGCCAGCCCCGTGTCCTTCTTGTCAGCGCGGTATTGGCGGCGGCCACCCGGGGATCGGGCCGCGACCAGAGGGGAATCGGACATTTTTGGCCCGGACGAACTCGTGCAGTGTTTCGGGACCGTACTCACGGCCGTAGCCACTTCCCTTGACACCGCCGAACGGTGAACCGATGAAATTTCGCCGCGTGTAGTTGTTCACGAACACCATGCCGACCTCGAGGCGTTGCGCCAGCTGACTCGCGCGCGCTTCGTCGCGCGTACAGATTGCCGCGGTAAGTCCGTACGGCGAATCGTTGGCGATGTCGACGGCTTCGTCATCGGTGTCAAAGCGCATCAGACAGGCGACGGGGCCAAAGATCTCCTCCTGGGCGATAGCCATCTCGGCCTTGACATCACCAAAGACGTAAGGAGCGATGAAATAGCCCTCGCTGTGCTGCGGGGCGTCGGGGATCGTGCCCTGGAAGAGAAGCGTGGCTCCTTGTTCGATGCCGAGGTCTACGAAATGTTGCACTCGCTGTTGCTGCGTGGCGTCGACCAGAGGTCCGATGTCCGTGGCGCTCTCGAGCGGGTCGCCTACCACCAATTGCGCGGCCTTGCCGACGAAGCGTCGGGCGAATTCGTCGTAGATCGATCGATGTACCAGTATTCGCGACGTCGACGTACAGGCCTCTCCTTGGTTAAAGAACATGCCCTCAATCGCAATCGCGACCGCGCTGTCAAGTTCTGCGTCATCGAGCACAAGGAGGGCGTTTTTGCCGCCCAGTTCCATGGTGGCGAACGTCAGGTTCTTCGCGGCACCCGCCATCACTTTGCGTCCCGTGGCCGTGGAGCCAGTGAATGAGATTCGCTCGACTCGAGGATGGGCCACCAACGCCGCGCCGGCGGACATGCCGCTCACGGCATTTATTACCCCGGGCGGCAAGACTTCGTTGGCGATTTCCGTGAGTCGCAGCACGGTCAATGGTGCCTGTTCGCCGGGCTTGATCACGACTGTGTTGCCGACCGCTAGTGCGGGAGCGCACTTCTTTGAAAAATGGATGGGGGGCCAGTTGAAGGGAAGTATTGCGGCGACGACGCCGTAGGGTTCGTACGTAATGCGTGCTTCAATCGGGCCCTGGTCGAGTATTTCGCCGTGGACGTAGTCGGCGATGCCGGCGTAGTAGTCAAAACTCGAATGGCATGAGAGGACGTCGATGCGAAGTGCGTCTCGTTTGGGTTTACCAACCTCTCGTGCGCAGAGCTCGGCCAATTCGTCGGCGTGCGCACGTATGCGCGCCGCCACTTCACGCATCAATGCGCCGCGCTCCTTTGGCGAGAGGTAACGCCAGACCTCCTCGTAGGCCCGTCTGGAATCCATCACCGCGCGGTGGACCTGTTCGGCGTCAGCTATCGCGACACGTGCTAACGGCTTTCCGTTCGCCGCCTCAATGACTTCGAACGTCGCCGCGCCGTCGGCGTCGACGAAGGCTCCGCCGATGAAGGACGGCCACAGCGGGCGACGTCGGAGCAGATCGTCGGTCACGGTGGTTTTACTAAGGCGTCGATCTTCAGTGGTAGTCATGAGACCTCGTTTCGTCTACTCCGAGTGATCAGGAAACTCTCACGATGTGAGGCTAGTCACCTCGTGAGCGAACGCACCACGTGGCGGGCGTCGTCGGACATGTTCGTCGCCACTATTCGATGGCCCGATCGAGCACGACCGTATCGATCGCGTCGATGATCGTGCCGAGCTCGGGTGTTGGCGAGAACGAGTGCCGTAGTTCGACGAGCGTCGCAATCGACGCGCGGTCGATTCGGCCACTCTCAACGAGGCCGGTCGTTGGATTGCGTAGGCATTCGTAGTGGTCCTGGGCCTCGTGCTCGGTGAGATTAAGCAGTCGTACGGCAGCTTCAATGACGTCGGCCTCTCTGTCACCGGCGATGATCTCGCGTGTCGTTTCTAGCAACGCGTCGGCAAACCGAAGATTCGCTCCCTTCAGGGAAGCCTCGTCACCCGCCCTGGTCGCTACTACCGTTCCGAAGTAGGGACCGAGGTCCGTGACTGGACTGAGGATGGAACACCCTGCACCCACGGCCCGCAGTTCGTTCCCT
>DATKRC010000017.1:0-4161 GCA_035532375.1 Acidimicrobiales bacterium | reverse complement strand
AAGGATCGTCACGTCGTCCTCCGAGGGAGGCCCTGCTAAGCGCATACGCTCAGCCAACTCGCCTATGGTCTTCACGGCACTCATCGTCACGCATCCAGTCTAGGAGAACACGGTGGAAATACGCTTGCTGAACGGCCCGTTTGTCTTCACTGCGATACCCCAGGAAAGGCTTCTTTTTTGGCCTCATATTTCTGCAACACCGCGTGACCAGACCGACACAGAACAACACGATTCCTTGAAAACAATCAACGTGGGCACCCAGACCGACTCCACGAAACAGATTGAAGGTCTCTTTCATTCCCAAGGTGTCGGGATCGAGACCCGGGCGGCCCACCAATAATCGTGTAATGCCCCGACTGTTCTGCATCAATTCAGCAACGTGAGTCATGTGGCTTCGTAGCGAACGTGGTTTCGAGGAGTCAGCGCAATTCACCATCTCAAGACACCTTCGACGGAGCGCCGAACCAATTGCTCGGAACCCAAACCTACCTATACGATCTCGGCACTGAGGTCTACTTTTGATTTAGTTGAACCGTTGACACTTAGCTTTGCGATTTCGCTCCTTCGACCCTAGTTACGACGAACTCGAGGTCGATGTATTCACCGTGATCGACATCCTCAAGCGGCGCGTCCTCGATCCTGGACTCTTCGACCGCAGAGTTGGGGACGCGTGGGACTCAACGCGTAGACAGTTGGCGAAGCCCGGGGTCGTCATGGCGAACCAGACCGTAGCGGGTTTTCCTCCTCAATCTCGAGTTGCAGTGACGAGCGGTACGCGGTGTGCAACGCCCAGGATGACGTGCTCAGGAATCCGAGCACGAGTACGACGCCACCGCAGGCGCTGAGCAGCCACCAATCCAAGTGCGTAGTGCTCGCGAAACCATGAGCGAGGGTGCCTCGGCTGAGCCCTTCGGCCAGGGCTGAACCGACAATGGCCACACCCAGTGTCTGACCGATCTGTCGGCTCGTTGAAGCCACCGCCGACGCGACCCCGGCTTGACTCGCGGGCATTCCCGACACGGCGGTGTTCGTGATGGGGGCGTTCACCGTACCAAAACCAATACCGAATATCACGTACGCCACGAACAGCCGGGTGAAGGACGTGGTGGGTGAGAGCGTGACGAGCATGAAGCTTGCAAAGCCCATCGCAACTCCCGCCACGATGAGCGACGGTCTCGCCCCGAAACGTCCCACGACCCGACCCGAGAGCGACGAGAAGAGCGCGATCGCACCGGCCATCGGCAACGTGTCGACACCTGCGCGGAGCGCAGAGAGACCCCGAGCGTCTTGCAGATATAAGGTGTTTAAGAAGAGAAACCCTCCAAAGGCGAAGAACGAGGCCACGGCGATCAACGTCGCGCCCGAGAAGGGGACGCTCTTGAAGAAACGCACCTCAATCAACGACTCGTGTCGGCGAAGTTCGTACGGGATGAGGGCGACCAGGCCAAGCACGGCCACCGCGAACAGACTAAGGATCTCGACCGAGCCCCAGCCGTGGCCCGGTCCTTCGATGATGGCGTAGGTGGTGCTGGCGAGAATCGTGGTGACGAGGACCTGTCCCACGGGGTCGAGTCGTCGAGGCCGTGGCGCCCTGGACTCAGGGATGTACGCCGCGGTCAGCACGACCGCGATAATGCCGATCGGAACGTTCACCCAGAAGATCGAGCGCCACCCGACGCTCTGCACGAGCAGTCCGCCCATGATCGGTCCCAGAGCCAGCGCGATCCCGACTACGGCGCCCCAGACTCCGATGGCCTGAGCTCTCTCTCGATGGTCGTCGAAAGTGTTGCGGATAATGGACATAGCGACGGGATTCAGCATCGATCCACCGATGCCCTGCAGCATCCGGAAGAGCACGAGCCAAACGAGACTGGGCGCCAAGCTGCAGGCCAGTGATCCCAGTACGAAGAGAGTGAGGCCCGTCATGAACACCCGACGCCGACCAATCCGGTCCGCCATCGAGCCCGAGAGCATGAGCAGACTGGCGAGGACCAGGGTGTAGCCGTCGACTATCCACTTGAGCCCTGACAGTGTGGTGTGGAACTCCCGACCGATAGAGGGCAGTGCCACGTTGACGATCGTGTTGTCGATGAAGACAATGAACAGGCTCGTACAGCAAATGGCGAGTATGCCAAGACGGCGTCGACGCGACATGGTTCAGGACCGCGGGGGCCCCGCGAGGCGCGGCCCCATCGTCAGCCCCGGCCGACCAGAAGCCCGCGGCGGCACCGGCGCCGTTGGATGGCAATAGCCTCTCTCGCGCTCGGCCACCTGAGTTCTTGGCCGATCCTGCAATGAACTCGCAACGTCAGCCAACGTGGAGCGCACCTTGGGCGGACACATGGAGTCGCTCGGGCCCCTTAGGGGTGATCAACAAACACTCACCGGTCTGGACCCCCGCACGGTGGTCGGTCGTAACGACATTGGGCTGAACCACGAGCATCATTCCCTCTCGTAGAACCATGTCGATTATGGGCTCGTTCCGTCGGCTCGACGAACCGAGAATCGGGGGCAAGTACCCACCGCCGTAACCGTGAACCAGATCGTCATAGGTCGTGAAACCCGCGTCTTCGATCACGCGCGCAGCCTCGACCAGTTGTCCCACGTGCGTGCCGGGCACGAGGCACTTGACGATTTCGCGATAGGCGAGATCGGCCACGTCATGCAATTCCCGGTAGAGAGGAGACAACTCTTCGCCGACACTAAATGTACGCAATACTTGGCCACCATATTCAAAGAAGTTGGCGGTAATTTCAGTCGTCAGTACATCACCACGCTGAACGAGACGATTCGATGGGTGTTGACGTGGCACGCAGTACTGAGGATCTGACATAGCGTTCAGCGCAAAGTAATGAATGCCATTGACGCCACCATAAGCGTGGTACGCCATCTCAACAATTTTGACGAGGTCACGCTCGCTAACTCCGGGGCGGAGTTGTTCACTCAGCGCCTCAATCGAGAGGTCCGCCAGCCGCGCCCCCAGACGAAACCATACGAGCTCATCGGGTGACTTGATAAGTCGCAAACGGTTGTAGTCAGCGTTGAGATCAAGTACCGGGCCAAAGGCTCCTTCGAGCGCCAGAGATGCCGCGAGCGGGAGTGGGCCAATGATCCCCACCCCGGCGTGTGCGGCACCTCGTCGTCGTAATTCACCGATCGAAGTGGAAATTGTTGATGCTCCACCCCAGTCAACCGCAGCCTCACTGGCCAGTTTTACCGCGAGGGGAACGTGATTGAAGTACTGAACGAAAAGGGCGTCGCGCTCACCAGGCGACACCACGAGTTGGGCTTCGTTCGTCACGAGCCACTGGGAGAGCCACGTCACGGCGCTGCCACGACCGCCAATGCCATAGATCAATAAATGATCAACGGACTGTGATGCCATGAGATCTTCAATTGCCTGGCGACGCCGAGTCATCTCGCCACGACTAAAGCGGGGATACTCCTGGTCCAAAAGTTCAATGAGATCTTGTTCGAAGGTCACTTTGTCCATTGCGTCGCCCGTAGTCATCGTGCCCTCTTACTCTTCTAGGCGTAACCGTAGCAAGGGTGAGGATATGACCAATCCTCATTTTCGATCGCATGTAATTTTCAACGCACCGTTAATCGAAGTGAAACCACAAGCGCCAACAATTGTGAAGTCGTCAGCGCTTGGTCATTGCAAATGTCAATAATACGGTGACCATTCATTTAAGCGGAGCACGAGTCTGCCCTCGTCTCCCTCCGTCCGTAATGGTGACCGACACGACTGACTAGATTCAAAGTCAGGCGTGGCTGGTCACGTCACGGCTTCGCACATAACGGCTACCGAATGGGGAGAGCATGTATTTCCAGGACAGGTACTTGACGGAAGAACAGCGGATGATGCGTGACACGAGTCGCCAGTATGTGGACCACGTTGTCATTCCGTTCATCCAAGAAGACCGCACCCGCGAGTGGCAGATGGACCCTCGGGACCGTCTCGCCCCCCACATCCTCGAACAAGCCGACGCCGCGGGACTCCGGGCTCTCGGGGTCCCGGAGCGTTTCGGCGGAATCGCGCTGGACCCCTCGACCCAGTCCCAGACGCTGGCCGTGATCGCCACCGAACTGGCCCGGGGTGACTCCGGCTTGGCCGACAAATTGGTGCAGAACTGGAAGATCTCGGTGCTGATCGCCCAG
>DATKRC010000016.1:0-113088 GCA_035532375.1 Acidimicrobiales bacterium | reverse complement strand
TCTACCGACTGAGCTACTCGACCTCCTCGTCACCCTTTCGGGTGTCGAGCGGACCTGACGGGATTTGAACCCGCGACCTCCGCCTTGACAGGGCGGCGTGCACTCCGAGCTGCACCACAGGTCCTCGGTGTTCCCAAGGTCAAGACCCCGAGACGCGAAATGCAAGTCTATCTGGTCTCGACCCCGCACTTCGAGGGTGAAGGGTCGCATGAGTGAGTCTCACGTAGTGGCATCGATATGCTCGGCGACACGGGACGGGAAAGGAACGTCGATGTCTGATCGAGTCGAAGTTGAAACTCTAAAGGTCGGCGAAGGCGGCGGTCGTGACCTCCTGGCCGATCTTTACCGACCACCGAACCCCAACGGCTGTGGCGTACTTCTTATCTACGGTGGCGGATTCGTTGAAGGGGACCGTCGCCAACTGGCCGGTTACGGCATTTCGCTCGGTCGAGTCGGCTACACCTCGCTTGCCTGTGAATACCGACTCGCGCGCGAAGCACTGTGGCCAGCGGCGCTCGAAGATGTCCATACCGCATTCGATTTCTTTCACCGAGAGGCGAAAGCACTCGGCCTGAAGGCCCCGCAATTGGCGGTGTCGGGCAACTCCGCCGGAGGTTGTCTTTCGCTGTTACTGGCTGGCACCAGCGAACTTCCAGTGGCCGCCGCGATCGCCTTTTACGCGCCGATGGACTTCTTGAGCGATGACGCTCGAGCGAAAGGTTCTCCCAAAGGGATGAGGTATCTACTCGGTGACGACGTCTCCGAAGAACGACTTCGCGCCATGAGTCCGATCACCTACGCCGGGCCGAATTTCGCGCCAACATTGCTCTTGACTGGAAACCGCGATGCGAGAGTCGATTGGAAGGAGAGTGTGCGCATGTGCGAAGTCCTGAACGAAGCCGGGTCGCGCTGCGAGCTCCACGTCTTCGACGGACTCGAGCACACCTTCGACGTGGCGCCCGAGTACGGAAGATTGAGTGGCGCGCTCATGACGCGCTTCCTGGATAGTCACGTTCTTTCACCCGCGCCGAGCGGTTAATGACGTAACCCTCGCTTCATCGTAGGGACCAACGGATCTGCAGTCAGTCGTTGGAGAGGACCAGACAGAACGGGTGACCCACCGGATCGAGGAAGACCCGGAACGTCGTGCCCGGCTGGTATTCGTGCTTGGTCGCGCCAACCGCAAGCGCGTGCTCCTCGCCCTCGTCAAGGTCGGGGACGTAGAAGTCCATATGGAGTTGCTGGGGAATCGGACCCGTTGGCCACGTCGTCGCCACATAGTTTGGTATTTTTTGGAACGCGATGGTGGGGTGCTCGCCGTTCACCAGCTCAATCCATTCGACTTCGTCGAGCTTCATGTCCCCCAACGGCTCTACGTCGAGATCGAGTAGTCGTGAGTAGAAACCCGCGAGAGCCACAGGATCGGGACAGTCCAGTGCGACGAGTTGGTATCGGGGTCGGACTTTCGCCATGTGCTTCTCCTTCATCGCGGAGCAACCGTTGCTTGAGCGTAAAAGGTCACTCTACGAGTGCGACTGTCGGTCCGTTTCAGTTGCAGTCTTCCTACCGAGCGGCCACGAAATTTCTGGTTGCTTCGGCGTACCACTGGGCCGAGGGTTTGGGAGTTCTCGCAAACGTCGTGCGATCGACCGCGACGATGCCGAACTTCGGTCGATAACCGAAGGTCCATTCGAAGTTGTCGAGCAGCGACCACTGAAAATACCCGCGGACGTCGATGCCGTCGGCGATCACATTGGAAAGACCGGCCAGCGCACCCGTGAGATAGCGGATCCGCTGTCCGTCGTCGTTCGTTCCGATTCCGTTCTCGGTCATGATGATTGGAATGTCGACCATCGAGGCGGCTCGACGGAGGGTGTACTCGACGCTTTCGGGCCAGAAGAGGTATCCCATCTCCGTGAGTTCGCCTTCGGGATGCATAACCCGTCCTTCGGGTCCGATCACCAACTTGGTGTAGCACTGCACACCGACGTAGTCATCGTCGCCGACAGCGAGCAGGTATTGATCTTCCATCTCGTGGCGTATGGATTTCACCAGGTCCTCGCCACCCGGGAGCGCCTCGTACTCGTTCATCGAGACCGGCATGCCGATCGGGTAGTGACCCGGGAGTGAGCGCAGGGCGTCGCGCATCGCAACGTGACACGCTCGCATCGCGACGTTGACATTGGAGAATCGTTGCCAGTCGCTCTGCGCCGGTGGGAAGACGCCCATGAGATAGCCCATCAGTGCGACGATGTTCGGTTCATTCACCGTGCACGCGATGCCGATCAGGTCGCCCAACTCGTCGCCGACGACCAGGGCGTAGCGTCCCATCAACGATGCAATGTCGGGATTCTCGAAGCCGCCGAGGTCGGCGACCCACAAAGGCAAGGTGAAGTGGTGCAACGTGACGACCGGCAGAATGGAGCGCGCGTGACAGGCTTCGAGCATTCGGCGATAGTGAGCGAGGGCGTCGGCACTGATGACGCCTTGTTGTGGTTCGATTCGCGCCCATTCGATTGACATCCGGTAAGAATTGAGACCCAGGTCGACGATCAGGTCAAGGTCTTGTTCGTAGCGATTCCACGAATCGCAGGCGTCGCCGCACACCTCTTCGCAGTGAGTCCCTTCGGCGCGTTCGTATCGCCACCAGTCGGTGTTCGAACCACCGCCTTCGGTTTGATAGCCCGACGTTGAGGTTCCCCAGGAAAATCGGTCCGGAAAGCGGACTTCGCGTTGTGTCATGAAGAGAATCTATGTTGTTCGCGGCAATCGTGTCGAACGTCGCCATGACGGATGCGACGTCGTCACAGCGCCGAGGAAGGTCCCGAGCCCGTCGATAGTCTGGCCTTCGATACGCCGAATGAGATGAGAGTCTATGGACCACGAGACACCCGAACGCAAAGGAGCGAGTGAGCTGACCCATCGATAGTCACCCCCGGCGAATGAAACTCAATGGTCCGAAATCGTCCGACTTCGAAATCGAGGTCGAACTCGTCGTCGTGGATCGTGGCGATGAACGCCGGAGCTTTGGAGTGCGACACGGGGTTCTGCACGCTCGACGTGATGCGCGGACCCCTCGCGCCAGTTGGCGTGATCAGTTCGCTCGCGGCGTTCGCGATCTTCGCGACGGGGTCGAAGAACTTCGACGAATTGGTCGCTCGCGATGACTTTCAGGTGACGGGCGAAGCCGGACTTCTTCGAGCTCTCGTTGAGCGACTGGACGTGTTCGAATTCGGTTTCGAGATCGTGCTGCCCTGATTCGCTTCTCGTAATCGAAAGTACAATCGGTGGAAAATCCCATACGAAAGTGGTGCCCCATGACCTCGAACCTGTGTGCCGAAACGATTCACTTCGATTCATACGATGGCCAGTCGGTGGAGGCGTATCTCGCAACCACGGAGTCCGATTCCAACGTTGGTGGGGTCGTCGTCATTCATCACTTTCCCGGCTACGACGAAGCGACGAAGGAGATAGTGCGGAAGTTTGCCGCCAACGGCTACAGCGCGATCTGCGTCAACCTTTATTCTCGCGAGTCGCCTGGGGCGAGCTCGGACGACGCGGCCGCGGCGGCTCGCGCGCGCGGCGGAGTCCCGGACGACCAACTGGTCGGCGACGTCGGTGCGGCCGCGAAGTACCTACGCGCGCTACCCAACTCCAATCAAAAGTGCGGCGTGATTGGTTACTGCTCCGGGGGGCGACAGTCCGTCCTGTCCGCCTGCAGCGTGAACCTCGACGCCGCCGTGGACTGCTACGGAGCTTTCGTCGTGGTTGACCGTCCGGAGGGCTCGGACATGTTGGCGATGTCGATCGTCGATCTTCTGCCGAATCTCTCGTGTCCGCTGCTCGGACTGTTTGGACTCGAGGACCAATTCCCGTCGCCCGAACAGACCGAGACGCTTCGAGAGTTGCTGACGAAAAATGGCAAGGAGTTCACGTTCCACGAATACGAGGGTGCCGGCCACGCGTTCTTCGCCGTCGATCGTCCGTCGTATCGTCCCGAGGTGGCCACCGAAGCGTGGGGTGAGATCTGGAAGTTCTATGGCCGGTACCTTTCGGGAAAGAAGTAGGTCGTCATGTGTACTTACGAGACTGAACGCATCGCCGTCACCGGCAGCGCCAAAGGCGCCCAAGGCTGGTTCCGAGCGACCGCCGCCACCATCTACTACGACCACCCGGTGCACTTCGGCGCGGGGCACGCCTTGATGGTGGACGTCATCAATCCCGCCCTGGGACCGAGTTCGCGGGTGGGACTCGAGTTGAACGCCGAGTCGGCACGCGAACTGGCTCTGGCGATCCTGCGCTCGCTCGACAGCGTCCCCGCGGGCCTCCTCGAGAGTTAGCGGTGTCCGCCGCAGAACTTTCCGCGACGGACGATTCGATAACGGCGAAGAACGACCGTTACAAGTGGGTGGTACTTTCCAATACGACCCTCGGCATGCTGATGGCCACGATCGACATATCGATCATGCTGATAGCGCTGCCCGACATCTTCACCGGAATCCATCTCGATCCGCTGTTGCCGGGGAACAGTTTCTATCTTTTGTGGATGATTCTCGGTTTCATGGTCGTCACGAGCGTGCTGGTCGTGACCTTCGGCCGTCTGGGCGACATGTTCGGTCGAGTCCGTCTCTACAACATGGGTTTCGTCGTCTACACGTTCTTCTCGCTGCTCCTCAGCGTTACCTGGATGTCGGGTACGGCGGCCGCGCTGTATCTGGTGGTGATGCGGATCTTCCAAGGAGTCGGGGCCGCGATCCTCATCGCGAACTCATCAGCCATCCTCACAGACGCCTTCTCCGAGGACGAACGGGGCATGGCCTTGGGCATCAATCAGATCGCCGGGATCAGCGGATCGTTCATCGGGCTGGTCCTGGGCGGGATTCTCGCGCCGATCCAGTGGCGACTTATCTTCATCGTCTCGGTGCCGATCGGTCTCTTCGGCACGGTGTGGGCCTATCGCAAACTCAAGGAGATCCCGCGTCACGCCGACACGAACATCGACTGGCCCGGCAACATAACCTTCGCCCTCGGACTCATCGCGATCATGGTGGGCATCACCTACGGAATCCAACCGTATGGCGGTAGCACGATGGGGTGGCTCAGTCCGCTCGTGATCTCGGCGCTGGTCGGCGGCGTCGTCATGCTCATCGTCTTCACCCAAATCGAACGTCGATCACCCGATCCGATGTTCCGGCTCTCGCTCTTTCGAATACGGGCCTTCACCGCAGGCAGCGTCTCGAGTTTTCTGGCGTCGGTGGGCCGCGGCGGTCTGATGTTCATGCTGGTGATCTGGCTCCAGGGAATCTGGCTGCCACTGCATGGTTACGACTTTGCGCGCACGCCGTTGTGGGCCGGCGTCGCCATGCTGCCGTTGACGGGCGGTTTTCTACTCGCCGGTCCGATCTCGGGTGCACTCTCGGACCGTTTCGGATCTCGACCATTCGCTACGACGGGCATGCTCGTGGCAGCGCTGTCGTTCTACCTGCTCGAGCTATTGCCGGTCAACTTCAACTACTACGAATTTGGCGCGCTGCTGCTCTTAAACGGTCTGGCCATGGGTGCCTTTGCGGCTCCCAACCGAGCCGGCGTCATGAACAGCCTGCCGCGACAACACCGCGGTGTTGGATCCGGAATGAATTCGACGTTCCAAAACTCCGGCCAGGTGCTCTCGATCGGCATCTTCTTCACCTTGATGATCATCGGTCTCTCGTCGTCACTGCCCGCATCGGTCTTTCACGGTCTCACCTCCGTTGGCGTACCGGCGGTCGACGCTCGTCGGGTAGCCGCTTTGCCACCGGTGTCGACGCTCTTCGCCTCGTTTCTCGGCTACAACCCAATGGTGCATCTACTAAGCCCTCACGTGCTCGCGAGCTTGCCCGCGAACACGCAAATTGCGCTGTCGAAGCGGAGCTTCTTCCCGTCGATCATCACCAAACCGTTCCACGACGGCTTGCACGCGGCCTGTGACTCAGCTGTTTTGGCCTGTCTCTTGGCCGCGGGATGTTCAGCCCTTCGTGGAGGGAAATACGTCTACGTGGAGAACACGAATGAACCCGGTGCAGTGATCACCGCGGCGGCCGACTGAGACAGTTATTTCTTTATGCGTTTGTAGAGTCCCATGCCGTTCTCGGTCGAGATCAGTTTGAAGTACGGCGAGATTTTGTTAAAGGTGCTTAGGTCTTCGCTGCTGGTGATCGGTAGCTGGAGTACGAGGTACTGCACCGTGCTCGCGACCGGGAGTCGTTGGCCGTTGGTGTTAAAGAGGCCGTAGTTCCCAGTCTCGAACGGCGTCGGCCACAGGTAGACCCCCGTGCGGTGGTCGATGTGCGGCACGATCAGATATTGAGCCGAGACGACGGCGTTGGGCGGAATTTTGTTCTCTAACTTTGTGTACGAACGCACGATGGCCCCGTTGGGCGGCCACATTGACACCGCGGTCTGATTGGAAAAGGGTGCGAAACCCCAGAGCACGCACGACCAGAAGGCGCAGATCACGGTGATGCCCGTGATGACGTTGCGTCGAATCATCGAGCTCTGCCGTGAGATGGCCCATACAGTGCCGAGGATGAGTATGGGCACCAAGGGCATGGAGAACTGATACGGGATCTGCTGCATGTACGGCAACGTGCTGACCAAGTTCTCGGCGAGTACCAGAATCCCGATGAGGGCGATTTCGGGGGCCGCCAGGAATCCCCAGCCAGTGGTGAATCCCATCTGCCAGACGTAGAAGGGTTTCGTGCCGCCGCGGAGATACGAGATCATCGTTCCCGGATGGGCGAACAGGGTCTTGAAGAATCCGCCGACCCCGCCGAAGGGGATGTCGCTGGCGTAGAGGCTTCCCGAACCGAGGAGACTCGGAATGATCACCTCTAAGGCAAGGACAGTCCAGGCGATCGCGCCGGCGATGATCCACGTTCCCCACTTTCGATCGCGACGCCAAAAAACCCAAAGTCCCAGCGGTACGACGAGCAGCGCCGCGTCCTCTTTCACCATCAAGGCGAACACGACCATCACCGCGAGCAGCACTCCTCTCGATTCAATCGCGGCGTAGATGGCCACGCTGATTATCAACACCTGGAGCGCCTCGGGGTGGAACTGTTGCATGTTGCCCTGTTCGAGCGCCGGATTCATCAGGTACGCAGCCACCAGCAGAGTGGCGATGACGGTACTGCGTATCAGTTTCTGTGCGACGAGGTAGATGGGAATCGCCGCGCCAGCGATGGCCAGGACCTGGAGCATGAGAAGTCCTTGTGGCTCGGGAAAGAGTCGATAGAACGGAGCGAAGAGCAAGAGAATGAACGACGTGTGGTCGCCGAAGAGGTTGCGACCCATGACCGTGACGAACGGCACGTGGAAATGTGTAAGGAGCCAAAGTCCCTGATCGAAGATGGCGAGGTCAAAGGGCGGGTATCCGTAGCCGTAGTACAGCTTCCAACTGAGATAGCTGAACCACCCGACGTAGAGCGCGACGAGCGCGATGAACGCCCAATGTTTCTTTTGGAACGCGGCTCGCACCAGGTCTCGAGGACGTCGCGGTAATCCACCAATCTCCGAGGAAAGTGCGGGAGTGAACGAGTCGAGCGTCAACATCGAAACGACGTCGGTGTTCTGCTCCATTTCCCCGTCCGGTGACATCGCGTTCCTCATCTCTTTGGAGAGTGTCCCACTGACCACTTCGAAATTCTGCCATTCACTGGTGGCGACGGCGAGCGATCAGGTCTTCAAGCACTTTTGACATCGACGTCATCGCCGTCGATGTCGATTTCGAAATCCACCAAATGATGTGGAGCGCAGTTCGTACTCACGTTGTCCATCTCGCACACGCGACAGAGAAGGATGAGCTTGCGACAGGCCAGGTTCGCGCAGTTGTGGTACTGACTGGTGGGTGCTGCGCATCGTTCGCAGGCGCCGAGCACCTTCGAGTGATCGCTGAATTCGTGGTGCATTCGAGCGTCGAAGAGATATAGCGATCCCTCCCACAGACCGTCGTCGCCGAAGGCTTCGCCGTATCGCACGATGCCGCCGTCGAGTTGATAGACCTCTTGGAAACCGCGTCGAATCATCAGTGCGGAGAGCACTTCGCATCGCACGCCCCCGGTGCAGTAAGTGACGACGGCCTTGTGTTTCAAGTGGTCGTAACAGCCGCTGTCGAGCACGGTGGCGAAGTCGCGGGTGGCCCGAACGCGAGGAATGACGGCGTCTTTGAATCGACCGATCTCAGCCTCGAACGCGTTTCGAGCATCGAAGAAAACGACATCGTCACCTCGTCGTTCCACCAACTCGTGGATCTCTTGGGGTGATAGGCGATCGCCGCCTCCGACGACGCCGCGATGATCCACGGTCAACTCGTCGGTCGCGCCAAAAGAGACGACCTCGTCTCGAACGCGAACTCGAAGTCGAGGAAAATCGTCGGCTGATCCTTCGGACCACTTGAAGTCGATCATTCGGAAACCCGCGAACTCCTTCGTCGCCGCCACATAGCGACGCAGATCGTCAATGTCACCCCCGAGCGTGCCATTGATGCCGTGGTGCGAAATGAGTATGCGACCCTTGAGTGAGAGTTTCTCGCAGAGTGTGCGCTGCCACAGTCGAATGGCGTCGGGATCGTCGAGTGGCGTGAACTCATAGAAAAGGATGATCTTCTGCGGTCGCACACTGAGATTGTACTGACGCGATTTTGACAGAACACTTGCGACGCTGAATCGACTACGACGACTCGGGTACCTGGACAAATTCCAGCGCTGTGATCGAACCACGGCACGACGGTCGACGCCGATGGAAAAATAGATTGTGATCTGAGGCCAATCGTGAAGGAGACGCCATTTTTTCCCAATTGTGGAGGGACTGCGCACACTCGAGATCGGAACACCGGGCGTGATGCGTCAGCGTCTCAGTCAACTCACCTCGACGGCTACAAACGCGCGACCGCGGGACTATTGGTCGAGTTCGTGAGAGAGAACGAAGAGCTGGAGTCCCCGGGAGATCTGTTAACACACGTGGACGACCAATCCCGGCGTTTGTCGACGGTCGTCGTGAAGGAAGTGGAGACCGTGCCCTTGATCGAAGTGCCGTGGAGTTTCGCGCAAGCCGAAGGCGAAGGCGACGAATCACTTGAGGAGTGGCGCGAGGGTCATCGGCGATTCTGGGTCGACGCAGGCGAAGCGATTGATGACCACACACCGGTGGTTTTGATCTGGTTTGAAGTCATGGCGAGTTGACGCGCCGAGCCGTCGTGGCAAACGTCACTTAGGCTCCGTTCGTGCCTCAATTGGACGACCAGGAGTTGGCCACACAGCTATTCAATCGTTGCTGGCAACTCCTGGAATCAACACGCGACCAAGATGACGACGTTGAATTGTTGACGGCGGCACTTAGCTCTCGCTATCACTGGCTCATTGCCGGCGAACTGGAGCAGTGGATCGTCAGTGACTGGATGGTGGCTCGAGCCGCCGCGGCCGTGGGTGACGGTCAGCTCGCTCTTGTCTTCGCCAAACGAGCGCACGCGGCTGCCCAAGACAACGGTGTTCCCGACTGGTTGGTCGCCTCCAGCGCTGAAGGCGTGGCGCGCGCGTACGCGGCCGCTGGCGACGTCGAGCAGTTCGGTCACTACTTTGCGCTGGCGACTCGACTCGTATCGGTCATTGCCGATGTTGATGACCGAAAGCTCATCGCCAGTCAATTGGCGGACATCGAAGTTCCGTAAAGGCCGTTCAGACTCCGACCACGCCGGACGCCTGATTTAGGGCTCGGCAATGACGCGGAACGCTCTGCTCGCGGCCGCTCGAACTCGAGCGTTCTCGTCGTCCAAAAGGATCACGACGGCGTCGACGGCCGGTGACACTCGATGACGGGCAATCACTTTGGCCGACATCTCGCGAACACGCCACGACGCGTCCGTCGTAGCGTCGATGATTGCCTCCGTGGCCCCGTCGTCCCAAACGTGCAAGAGTCCGCGAGCCGCCCATACTCGGGGCCAGTAGCCACCGACGCCGCCATATCGACCTTCGAGGACCGCTTCGGCTGGCGGTCCGCCGATCGCGCGCAGCATGTGATCGTCTACGGCGAGGCCATTGAGGATTGCTACGCAATCGTCGATCACCTCGTCACGACTGCGCCGCTCGCACTCGAGGAGGATCGACTGCTCGGGTGTCATTCCCCAGTTGCTACCCATCGAGGTGAATTCCCCGTCCTCAGGACTCGTCGGGTGGCACGGCGCCGAGACGTGATGTCAAGAAGTCCAACACGCCGTCTAAGGCGTGGCGCGTCGGAGAGGCGGCTTCATCGGAGTAGTCCTCGGTCAAGACCGAGTGCGCCGATTTCTTGTAGCCCCAGGGATTACCGGGTGACGAGTCGATCTCCACGCCGATGAACTTGTCGCCGAGCGTTGCGCGAAGTCGGGCGAAGCGTTCGGCTGGCGACTTCGTATCACCACTGAATCGCAGTCCCATGACACAGAGGTCATCGGTGGTGCGTCGTTGGATCATTGCCACGTCCACGTCCGAGAGTCCCAATGCGCGCCGATGTTCCGCGTTGGTGGGAAACGGTAGCGACGGCTGACTCAGTACGGGTGCTATGACTGACGGCTCGACGCTCATGGCGAGAGCGAAGCCGCCGGTGAGACACATCCCGACCGCACCGACACCCGGTCCACCATGTGCCTCACGTTCGTGGGCAGCGAGTTCGCGAAGGTAATTGACAATAGGACTCGTCTTGTTAAGTGCGAGCAACGTGAACTCCTTGCTCACACATGCCCGCGCCAAAGACGACAGTGCGTAGGGAATTGTGACTGGCCTTCCTGGCGTGCCTAACAAACTTGGCAGTACGGCTGTCATGCCCCGCGCGGCCACTTTCCGTCCGAACGCCGCGACCAACGGTGTGATACCCGGTACTTCGTGGATGATGATGACCGCAGGTCCAGTCCCCGTGCGATACACGTCACGCGTGCGACCAATTGAAGAGGTGAAGGGTGTCATTTCGAAACCCTCGAGAATGAATGGTACGACACCCATTAATATTCCTGTCACCGGAGAAAACCATTCTCTCAGAAAAACAGGATGTGAAGAGCAGTTCGCTCGATGATTCAACCGTTCGCGTACCGGTTTCCGGGTACGTCTCTCTTGATGGCGGCTCACCCCCGATGAGCTAGAACTGGTCGAGAACCATCGGATTAGAGAAGTACTCACAAAGATCAAATGCGAGCCCGCTACCGAGCACCAACCGCTGGTCCACTATTATTCGAACCGATTGACCAGCGATTGGTGCCGTAGAAACGGATAAGACTATCCAGTGAAGGGCGTTACTGGAGTTCCGTTGGCGTAGACCGAAGCAGATACCACCGAGCAGTTGAAGTCCAGGGCCGGAACTGGGATTTCAATGACGTCATGATCTGCCACAGCTTCATCGAGTGCGCTGAGCGTGGTGATGTGCTCCGTGGCGGCCCCTGCGTTCGTGAACAAGACGAGCACTGGTTCCCAGATGAAGTTGAAGTCGCCGCCAGTTGAGGCAACGCCGATTAAGTGGTCGTGGCCCAGCACGCCGTGACCGTAGACCGCACGCACAATGGCTGCCGCGTGCCCGGCAACCAAGGGTCCGTGATCCGGACAGTTGTCGGACAAGGTCACTAGGTCAGCCAGCAGGTGTCGACAGTCGAGGGTAGTTGGGTCAATGCCGGAGCCCACGGGATAGACCACCACGTAAATAGGCGCCACCGTTTGATTCTTGGGATTGACGATCTGACTTTTGGTGGGCGTGAATATGTAGGTCAGCGACCCGTTGGCGTCGTTGTATGCGGGTTCGACACTACCCCCGCCCCCCGTGAAGGGCCCCGTGGGCGACGAAAGTGTGGAGTTTCCGATCGTTACCTCTCCACTGGGAGCGCTTGTCGCCGAACTCGTCAACGGGAGCGCTAGCCCCCCAAACGATGCAAGCAATCCCACGACGGATAGGGCGCGCAAAAACCGTTTTAACAATCTGGGATTCTCCGACCCTTTCTGACCCTCACCGTTCGCCACCTTGACAATCCTGGTACCTGCCATCGCAGTTCCTCCCAATTCGTTTATGGGACATCAGTCCCACGACGAATCTAACGTATCGTGATGGTCATGTCAATGCCATATGTAGCAACGGGCCGAACGAGCCAGAAAGAGCGCACGCAAAAGGCGCTCATCAGCGCCGCACGTCGCCTCGTGGCCGAGGGCAAGACGCCCACGGTGGAGGAGGCTGCGGTGGCCGCAGATGTCTCACGCACCACGGCATATCGCTACTTCTCAACTCAAAGGTCGCTGCTCTTTGCCGCCCATCCCGTGATCGAGGCGTCCTCTCTCCTTCCTCCCGACGCTTCCGACGATCCTGCCGAACGTCTCGAAGCAGTGATCGAGTTGTTCACCCAGATGGTTGCTGACACCGAAGCCCAACTGCGGACAATGCTGCGGCTGTCCCTCGAACCCGACGCCGGCGAGCACGAGACCGGGTTACTGCGTAAAGGCCGCGCCATCGGATGGATCGAGGAGGCGCTGTCCCCACTCCGGGGTCAGCTTTCGGCGAAGGAGTTGCGGCGACTCGTCTTGGCCATTCGCAGCGCCACCGGGATAGAAGCGCGAGTCTGGCTGACCGACATCGCTGGGCTATCGACCCAGGAAGCAACCCAGCTGATGCGTTGGTCGGCACGGGCCATGTATCGATCCGCACTTGAAGAGGCGATTGACAGACGCTCTCGACGACGTAGATAGATCAATGGGGCCCCGCGCACCCATCACCACGCGGGCGCACCATCGAGAACTGGAAGTCTGCACGCGCTGCTGGCCGTGCAACGATCTCCACGTAGCTGCTCGCGATCGCGAGCGGCACGACGAAGACGTCGTGAGCCCAATGGGGAACGCTCGCGACCGCCAGCACGATCGGTATCCAAGGGCTGCTGGCCGTGAACGAAGGTCCGCGCAACGTGCCGGTTGCGATCGGTGGGTAGGAAGACGAGGACGTATCAACTGGGAGCGCATAATGGCCGGCCCTGCGTACCGGATGATTTTCGATCCCGATGGACGGCCGCTC
Organism: Acidimicrobiales bacterium; assembly: GCA_035532375.1. Classification (GTDB taxonomy): domain Bacteria; phylum Actinomycetota; class Acidimicrobiia; order Acidimicrobiales; family RAAP-2; genus RAAP-2. The sequence continues at coordinate 100,041 of DATKRC010000016.1, read as the reverse complement.
AAACTTCGCCTACGACGGGGCTTCTAGCAAATCAGGTCCGAGTGACGATCGGATTTGTGACGATCGGATTCGGCCCTCGAGTTCAAGTTGCAAGTTCCAAGTTGCAAGTTGGAACATCAGGCGTTCATCGAGTCTAAGGACGAGCACCGACCATAGATGTCGGTTTCGTCTCGTCAATCATCGCCGAGAGGTGACCGGTAGCGATGTAGACGACTCTTGAACATCGTCGACCATCTTTCACCGATGGTTCGCGATAGACATTTTGTCGAAGAACAATTCGAATCGTATGGGACGTGAATTGGATACGCGACTTCATTTGAAGGAAAAATACCTTGGATTGATCGATCCGTGATCGAACAGTAAATTTGGCCGTAGAGTGACCTTGAAGGCACCTAGACCCCGTTTCCTTCTGCCTTGGCCGATGGCTAAGTGGACAGGAGAGAAGTACCAATCATGGGCAACATGGAAAACGACCTTGACGGCAGCGCCGGCGCTTCGAGAGCACTCGTGGACAACGGCGATAGCGGCCGACCGCACGCCATTCTCACCCCGACGACCGGAGGCCCGGCGAATCGCCTGGTACGAGGTGTGGCTCGAGGGCATGGCATCATTGCGATCGCGGTCGCGGTGGTTGCCTCATTCGCCGTCATGGGAATAATTATCGTCGCAGTGGGCCTTCTGATTACCCACGTCCTCGAGCGCGGATCCATTGGCGTATGGGACCACCATGTCAGCCAGTGGTTCGATAATCATCGCAGTGCTCGCTGGAATCGAATCACGGGCGACCTTACCGACCTGGCTGACACGTTCGAAGTAGCCGGTGTTGCCGCGGTCGTTACCATCGTGCTGCTGATTCGACGATGGGGACGACAGGCATTCCTACTCGTCGCCGGTCTGGCCATCGAGCTTTCTGTCTTTCTTGCGGGGAACAAGATCGTTGCCCGGCCCCGTCCTGCTGTGAGTCATTTGGGGGGGACGCCTTCGACGTTCAGTTTTCCTTCGGGTCACGAAGCGGCAACCGTCGTGCTCTGGGGCGGCATCGCGGTGATAGTTCTGGTGGTGACCACCAGGATGTGGCTGCGCATCGTGATGTGGACCCTCGCGCTGGTTCTCAGCGTCGCCGTTGGCTTGTCCCGGGTATATCGTGGCGAGCACTACCCAACGGACGTCGTGGCCGGTTTGTTGTTGGGTATCGGATCTCTGATGGCTGGTGTGTTCATCATTCGAGTGGCCGGCGTGAATCGTGCCGCCAGATCACATCCTGCGCCGAAAGTGATCACGGCCCACGGCGAACGCCAACTCGACCAGGCGCCGCAATGACGACGGTCGCCGTTATTGCTCACAAGAACAAGACACTCGACGGCGGTCTCGTGGAGCTGCGACAGGTCTTAGCCGATCGGGGCTTTCCGGACCCCCTCTGGTACGAGGTACCCAAGAGTCGCGCGGCGCCAAAACGAGCTCGTCAGGCCGTGTCCGAAGGGGCGGACTTGCTCTTCATCTGGGGAGGAGACGGCACCATCCAGCGGTGCGTCGACGCCGTGGCCGGAGAAGCCGTCAACCTCGCAATCTTGCCGGCGGGCACCGCCAACTTGTTGGCGACGAATTTGGGTATTCCGATCAATCTAAGTGAGGCGGTCGACGTTGGTCTGCATGGTGACCGGCGACGATTGGATGTTGGAGTATTGAATGGCGAGCGATTTGCCGTGATGGCTGGTGTCGGATTTGACGCGATCATGATGCGCGACGCCGACGGCGAGCTAAAGGGGCATTTTGGCCGCTTGGCCTACGTGTGGACTGGCGTGCGCGCTACGCACATGACGAGTCGCAAGATCCGCGTTGAGATCGACGGCAGACCGTGGTTCAAAGGTAAGGCCAGTTGTGTCTTGCTCGGCCAGATGGGAACTCTGGCGGCCGGAATCTGCGCTTTTCCCGATGCACAACCCGATGACGGACTGCTCGAGGTCGGTGTGGTCACGGCGAAGAACGCACTGCAGTGGACGCGCGTGCTGAGTCGACTTGTGGCCAAAGACGCCTCACACTCGCCGTTGGCCCAGATGGGTCGAGGGAGCGAGGTCAAAATCAGGCTTGACCGGCCCACGACCTTCGAACTCGACGGCGGCGCTCGCAAGGCGAAAAAGAAATTCCGTGCCAGCGTCGATCGCGGCGCGATCAGCGTCTGCGTACCGCAGAAGGAGGAAGAATGAGTAGCGCCAAACTCGTCCCCGAGACTCGTGGTCTCACTGGCGACGACGCGTGGGCGGTGCTGAAACGCACCGGCTGGGGTCGCATCGCCAAGGACGCTTTCAAGAGGATGCGCGTGGCAGACGGTTTCAGTCACGCCCGCTCGCTGGCTTTCTTGATTTCGCTCCTCGCCATCGAGGGATTGATTGGCGTTGTGGGACTCGCGAGCGTCCTGCACAAGGGTCAAATCAGCAACATAATCGACGAGACCATTCGTCGAACGGTGCCCGGACCGGCCGGCCACGTACTCACGACCGCCGTGACCCAGGCCCACCAGGTCGCAGCGGGACATCACTACGGCGCTCTTCTCTTCGGCGTGATCGGTGCACTCGTGGTGGCGACCACGGCAATGGGTCAACTCGAACGCGGACTCAATCGAATTTACGGTGTCGAACAGGACCGCCCCACGTGGAAGAAGTACGGACTCGCTTTCTTTTTCGCGCTCAGCGTCGGCACCCTGGGGGCCGTAGCCTTCGTGTGCCTGGCCTTTGGCCGGGACCTCTTTATTTCCATCCACAACGACACGCTCACGTCGGTGTGGTCGGTGGCGCGCTGGCCGCTTGGCGTAGGCTTGGCGGCCACTGCGGTCAGCGTGCTGTTTCGCTGGTCGCCGCGACGTTGCCAACCCAAGTTGTCATGGCTCGCATTCGGCTCGGGGATCTCAGTCTTCCTCTGGGGGGTGTCGACGATCGGACTCGGTCTGTTCTACGGGTCGAGCTCGTCCTTTGGGGCGACGTACGGTCCACTGGCTGGCGTGGTGGCGTTGCTGGTATGGAGTTTGTTGTCGAGCATCTCCTTGTTTTACGGTGCGGCGGTGGCGGCCCAACTCGAGGCCCAGCGAACCGGTGAACCGGCGCCGCAGGACTCCGAGAAGGTTGTCGAGTCGGATCCAGCGAGTGATCCAACTCGACAAAAGGAATTAGTGCGTGAGCAGTGAAGTCACTCCCAATTCGGCGCCGTCTTCGATTGAGTTGATTGGCTCGGCGAGACGCACGCTCGAAGGCGTCATCGGGATTCCCGCGACCGAGGGAAATCGGGTCACGGTGCTGCGCAATGGCTGTGAGATTTTTCCGGCGATGCTGGACGCCATTCGTGGCGCCGAGCACACGATCGACTTTCTTACTTTTGTCTACTGGAAAGGCGAGATTGGCATCGAAATGGCCGAGGCCCTCGGTCATCGAGCCAGTGCTGGAGTTCGCGTTCGGGTGCTCCTGGACGCCTGGGGGTCGAAGCCGATCGAACGTCATCTGATTGACGACATGATTCGAGCGGGGGTCCAGCTGCGCTGGTTCCGTCCACTCGGTCGGGTTCGCCTCGGCGAGGTCAACCACCGCACACATCGCAAGGTGCTCGTGGTCGACGAGTCGGTAGCCTTCACTGGCGGCGTGGGTATTTCGGATCTCTGGATGGGTGATGCACGCAACGAGCACGAATGGCGCGATACCCACTTCAAAGTCGAAGGGCCGACGGTCGATGGACTGCGCGCCGCGTTCTTAGACAACTGGGCCGAGACCGACGCCCCCATCTTTGACACCGCATGCGACCGCTTTCCCAGTCAGCCCACGCCCGGTCAAAGTGTGATCCAGTGTGTGCGCGGCGCTTCGGCCATGGGCGGGAGTGATCTGGCCAGCGTCTTCCGGGCCCTCTTGCAGTTGACTCAACGGCAACTGCGCGTAACGACCGCGTACTTCGTTCCCGACCACGATCTGACGAAGCGCCTCTGCAATGCGTCGGAGCGCGGAGTGCGAGTGCAGATCCTCCTGCCCGGGCCATATGCCGACAAACGCTTCGTGCAATTGGCGGCCGAGGCTGACTATGAGCAGCTCATCGAATCCGGGGTTGAACTCTGGAACTTTCAGCCGTCGATGATGCACGCCAAGACCATGACCGTGGACGGCCAGGTGGCGAACGTGGGCTCGGCAAACTTCAACTCCCGGTCCCTCAACTGCGATGAGGAGATCAACATGGTGATTTTCGATCGCTCGATCGTAGGGACTCTCGATCGCCACTTCGATGATGATCTCCAACGAAGCGTCCGAATTGATCCCAGTCGCTGGAAGCGGCGCTCGCTGCTCCAACGCGTCCAAGAGAAACTCGTTGCGCCCTTGCGCGGCGTGTCGTAAGGAGTCTGCGATGCTCATAGTCCTAATCACCCTGCTGACGGTCATTATTCCGGGCGTCGCTGCCGGATTGGTTGCGTACCGATGGCCACAGGCCGCTCCGACGGCCCCCAAACTCAGTGTCCAGAAGGTCGAGCATGAAGTTCGCCGTCACCCGCGATTCGCCGCCTTCACGCGCTCTCGACTCGATCCGAACTCCGTCACCGGCCTGCTGTTGAGCGCCGCGGCCCTTGTGTTCGTCGTAGGTACCGCATTGATGGCGCTCGTGCTCGTCATGATCCACACCAATACTGGTTTCGCGCGACTCGACCGTAGCGCCAGTCTGTTCGGAGCGCACCACGCGACGGCTCTTTCGACTCGGCTTTTACGGTTCTACACCCAGTTGGGGGGCGCCTACGTCATCGTCCCCCTCGGGGTCATCGTCGCGGTCATCGAAGCGATACGACAGCGGTCGGTCGCGCTCGTCGCGTTCCTCACTCTGGTCGTGGGAGGACAGTTCCTCGTTGCCAACGTCATCAAAGCGATTGTGGATCGGGCCCGACCCGATTTTGACCAACTGACGGGATTCTCTGGACCGTCATTTCCGTCCGGTCATGCCGTAGCGTCCGCTGCGTGTTTGGCGGCATTCGCTCTCGTAATTGGACGAAGGCGCTCTTTGAAGGTGCGGGCGATTCTTGCCGGTCTCGCCGTCGGTCTCGCGACCGGCATCGCGTGCTGTCGAGTGATGCTCGGCGTGCACTGGCTCACCGACGTGCTCGGCGGTTTGGCGTTGGGATGGGCCTGGTTCGCGCTATGTTCCATCGCCTTCGGCGGCTATCAATTACGATTCGGCGCCCCAGCGAAGACTGTCGAAGAGACCGTTACCTCCGGCAGAACGCTCTAAGGACGATGTTGCTTCTCGTGATCGAGCAGCCAGGTCTTTCGCTGGAGTCCGCCGCCGTAGCCGGTGAGTGAGCCATCGGCTCCGATCACGCGGTGACAAGGCACGATGATCGCGATGGGATTACGACCGTTGGCCAGACCGACAGCTCGTGACGCATTCGGGTTCCCGACTCGCCCAGCTAATTCGCCGTAAGAAATCGTCTCTCCGTACGGGATCGCGCTCAATTGCGCCCACACTCCGCGCTGGAACACGGTACCGATCATGTTCATCTCCAGGTCGAAGGTCATGAGTTTCCCGGTGAAATACGCTTCGAGTTGCGAGGCGACGTCCTTGAACCAGGCGTCATCAATCATGGCGTCGTCGGGTGGTGCAGTCGCGTGACGTGCTTCGTGCATCGAGAGATGCGTTAATACGCCGTCGCGCGCGATCAGGGTGAGAGGTCCGATTGGACTCTCGACGGTCGAGGTGAGGATGTCATTCATTTGGTTCCTTTGATTGTTGATTGACGTACCGGTCGAGGGGGCCAGTCATTGATGCGGTGGTCGTCAACCGACCACAGGTACTGCACGGCGTAAGCGCGCCACGGCCGCCACGACTGGGAGTGCGCGACGAGCGCCGCCGGCGTGCTGGCGAGACCAAGCATTTCTGCGGCGTGGCGCACGCCGAGGTCCGTCTCGGGAAAGGCGTCTGCGTCGCCCAGCGCTCGCATGGCGATTACCTGTCGCGTCCACGGACCGACACCCGGAATCTTTGAGAGCGCCGCCAATGATTCGTCGCGGTCACTGCCCGGTCCAAGGGCGAGGTCGCCTCGGCGAAGCGCCACCACGAGAGCGGCGAACGTGTCGCGTCGTTTCATCGGCATCGCCAGTTCAGCTCCGTGCAGCGCGTTCGGCAGAGGGAAGAGGTGGGTGAGGCCACCGCTCGGGTCGCTCACCGTCTCCCCATGAAGCTGCACCAGTCGACCGGCGTGTGTCTGGGCGGCGATGGTCGAAACCTGTTGTCCGAGAACCGCTCGAAGAGCCATTTCGTCGCCGTCGACACAGCGTGGTACACGACGACCAGGTGCCTTTTTCACGATTGGTGCGAGTGTCGGGTCGGCACTCAAATGGCGGTCGATCGCGACCGGGTCAGCGTCAAGGTCGAGGAGCCATCGACTCCTCGCAATCGTCGTGGTGAGGTCACGCATGTCGCTCAATATGGCGCGACAAGTGATGTAGTCGGGTGTCGGAGTGAGTTCGACGATGCCCGGGCCGTGCGCCAACCGCAACGTCCTGCGATACGTCGATCCTCGAACCTCTTCGACGCCGGCAACGGCGGTTGCCGCGAGGTGACCGAACAGGTTGTCGGGGCAAAGAGGCTGGCGAAACGCGAGTCGCAACACGATTGCCGTGGTGGCTTCGACACTTCGTGGTCCTTTCGTCCGAGATCGAAGGGTGGTCGGTGACGACGCGTAGACCGCTTGCACGGTGTCGTTGAACTGACGAACGCTGGCGAAACCGGCGGCGAACGCGACGTCGGTCATCGCCAAGCTGGTCGTTTCGATCAGAATCCGAGCGGTTTGTGCACGTTGAGCTCGGGCGATCGCAATCGGTCCAGCGCCGATCTCGTGTTGCAAGACGCGCTCCAACTGGCGCACGCTGTAGCCGAGTCGGAGCGCAAGACCATTGACGCCTTCGCGGTCAACCACACCGTCGGCGATGAGACGCATGGCACGAGCGGCGACGTCGGCCCGCGAGTTCCACTCGGGTGAACCGGGCGAGGCGTCGGGGCGGCATCGCTTGCAGGCGCGGAACCCGGCGAGTTGGGCGGCGGCCGCCGAAGGGTAGAAGCGGACGTTCTTCGGCAGCGGCGTTTGCGCGGGACAACTAGGTCGGCAGTAAATGTGGGTCGAGGTCACCGCCGTGTAGAACCACCCGTCGAAACGCGGATCACGAGACTGTACTGCGAGATAACAGCGCTCGAAGTCTTCGATCATGGAACGAACTTATCGCTGGATCTTGATATCGACTAGCGGAAATACGACATTCCCGTCTCGCTCGTGCGAGTCTCGATTGCGGTGTCGTATTTCCGCTATCAAGGTCGCACAATCACGGGCCGGTCGAGTGCCGTCGTGCCTGAGACGAACATTCGTCAGACGACGTCGTCAAGGGGTTCGGGATCGCCCGCTGCGCAGGTGAGAGCAGCTCACTAGATTCTGCGCTGTCAGAGTTTGGCAGACGTCCGGGCGCACGGAGAGGAGGTTGAAGTATGGCGAAGGCATATGAGGTATCCATCTGGGAATCGAACCGGGGAAGTTCGACGAGTTCGTCGAGACGATCAAGAGTTTGACGAAGGCCTTCGTCGAAGCGGGCGTCTCGCACCTCGATCTCCTCACGGGGTGTTACCGGCAAGGACGTATTTCGAATTGTCGTGATCCAGCACTTCAAGGGACTGGCCGACAATGGAGCGTTGAATGAGTCGATCGGTGAGAGTGAGCCGATGAAGGCGTGGCGGGAAGCTCATCCCGGTGACTTTCCGGCGAAGCTCATCTCGCATGACCTCTACCAATCAATGGACGACTGATTTCGCGAACGGTGACACGCTCGAATCACGGACTCAACCTCGCGGAGATTTCGCAGTTCGCGTCGGAACTGGCAGATGTCGTCGAAGGACAGCCCTTCGGACCGGATGTCGACGTACTCAAGGTGGGGGGAAAGATGTTTGCGATTCTCTCTCCCGACAGTTCGCCGGAATCGATCTCATTGAAGTGCGATCCCGACCTCGCGATCGCGCTCCGACTTCAGCACGCGGCTGTCATTCCCGGCTACCACCTCAACAAGCGGCACTGGAACACGGTTCACTTGGACGGGACCATTTCGGATGAGGACGTGCTCGAAATGGTCACGCACTCGTACGAACTCGTCGTTGCGGGTTTAGCGAAGTCGACGCGCCAGAGCCTCAAACCAAACTGACTCGCACCTTCCTCAAATTCGAACTAACGAATTCGATTCACCAGGATCGTTGGCAACTTACCCACGCCGTGTAGGAGTGACGCCAACGCTTCGACGCCATCGACCAGGCGAGGTCCCGGTCGCACCATGACGGCGTCGGCATCGATCGCCCACACCTCAGCGGTTTCCGGCACCAGGTCGAGCACTAATCGTGCTTGATCGCTTGCCTGTTCGAGACCGAAGCCGCACGGTGCGACGATCACGACTTCGGGCTGTGCCTGAGTGATGGATTCCCACGTCGTTTGTAACGAACGATCGCCAGGGTGGGAGAGTACCGGCTCGCCGCCGGCGGCCACAACCAGGTCGGGCACCCAGTGACCGGCACCGAAGGGCGGATCGATCCACTCCAAGACGAAGACCCGTCGTCGAGGACACCCTTGCACGGCTTCAAGGACGTTGTTCAACCTACTTCGAAGTGACGCGACGAACTCGAGTCCCCGATCCGCAACTCCCGCCGCGTTGGCAATGGTCACGATCGACTCGAGTACGTCGGAAAGGTTCTGCGGATCTATTTGGAGTATTTCGGCGCGGCAATTGAGACGGGCGGTCGCCGCCTCGACGTCACCGCTCGCGACGGCGCAGACTCGACAAAGGTCCTGACTCACAATCAAATCGGGATCACAACGTTGCAGCGCCTCATCGTCCAGGGTGTAAAGGTCGAGCCCGGCATCGAGTTGCTGGCGAACGAATTCGTCGATCTGACCCGGTGTGAGTGCCGGATCAGCGAACGACCGAACCACGATCTCTCGACCGTCTTGCACGTGTTGGGGCCAGTTGCATTCTGCGGTGACGCCAACCAGCTCACTCCCAAGTCCCAAGTCGCAGATGATCTCAGTGGTGGACGGAAGCAGTGAGATGATTCGCACGTCGATATCCTAGAAACCGCTCGCCCAATCGCGAAGGAACCGAAACGCTTCGATTCAGCTCGACGAGCCAGATGCCCCGGATCGAACTGCGTGGCCGGGGTGAATACATTGCGACGTATTCACCGGCCAGTCCGAAATGGTCAAAGCAGATATTGCCGGTCGCGACCCCGCCGGGGGCGATGAAACTATCGTCGAGTCCTGGTTCCCCCAGTCAAACTCGGCATCCGACACCGACACCGGTACATCGGTCACTGCGCGCACTGTATATCTGGATTCCCATATTGAAGATGGCATCCAAGCGAATTTGACATCAAGACTTGCGCCAGCCTTCGGACTTCCATATCGTACAACCATATGGTTGTATATCAAGCAACGGACGACGACGTGGACCGCACATTTCGAGCGTTGGCCGACGCTACGCGACGCGACATCTTCGAGCGCGTGATCGTGCAAGGCCTGTCGGTCTCGACGCTGGCCCACGACTACGACATGAGTTTCGCCGCCGTGCAAAAGCACGTGAGCGTCCTCGAGAGAGCGGCACTGGTCACGAAGGAACGCCACGGTCGCGAACAGATCGTGCACGGAAGCGCGCCAGCGCTACGTCGAGCGACGGCTTTACTCGAAGCCTTCGAAGAGATCTGGATCGGAAGAGCCACAAAGATTGCCGAGATACTCGGCGAAAAAGGAAGTGCGGAATGACAGTCATCTCAACCATCACGAACCCCGAGGCTTTGACACTCACGGTGATCGCCGAATTGGCGGCCGGAGCGCAACAGGTGTGGGAAGTGTGGCGGAATCCACGTCAACTCGAGCGCTGGTGGGGACCGCCGACCTATCCGGCTACGTTCACGCGTCACGATTTCGAAGTCGGAGGGGAGTCGCGTTATTACATGACGGGACCGGACGGAGACCAGCCCAAGGGATATTGGCGGATGTCCGTGATTGATGAGCCGCGCCGCCTCGAATTCGCGAATGGTCTGGCGGGCGACGACGGAGAGCCCAAGGTCGATATCGAACCCATGGCGGCACTGGTCACCTTCGAATCCATCGAAAGTGGGACGCGCATGATTGTCAAGAGCACATTTGTTGACGAGTCGCAGATGCAGTTGTTGCTGGCCATGGGCATGGCCGAAGGTATGACGCAGGCAGTGCAACAGATTGACGGATTGCTGTCGTCGAAGGTGGCCCAATAGAGGGACGATCGTCCCGATTTCCGCTAGCGAGATACCGATGCAGCGCGTCGCCTATCGAGAAGTCGCCAGCCATTTCATTGGACGTATTCCGCCGGTACGTTGGAAACATGAAGCGCTCACTCCGGTGGTGGCTGTCGATACTGGCTCTGAGTACCGTCGTGCCGTTGACGGTTGCCGTAATCCCATCACTGCGAGCGCAGCGATGACGTGTCACGCGCCACGACTGACGGGCTTGACGGTGAGCGCCGCGCGCAGCCGTGCTCGAACGGCCGGTTGCTGGCTGCGATTCGACGGCGCCGCCGTGCAGATGCCCATGATTCAAACCATTCGTGGGCAAAGTGCCGCGCCCGGTCGCAGGGCGACGCTCGTGACGCTCGCGGTCAATCCACTTTGTGGTGGCGCCATCAATCCCGGTCCACCCGCCGGTGAGCCGATCATCAAGTCCGGACCGCCAGAATTGATTACTGGTCTCTTTATCGAAGGCGGGGTGTACCTAGAGCGATCGGCGCCGAATTGCAAGGTCATCGTGGGCAAATCGAGCGCCGGCACCATAACGATCACGAACTCGGTCGGGACGGTCATCGCCAACAACACGGCGCTCAGTGCCGGTCAGTTGTTGTACTTGCCCGTTTCGCCGGGGGTGTATACCGTCTCGGGCGTTTTTTCGGGTGGCAATAAAGTGGGACCGATCAAAGTGAACGTTGATGCCGACCAAATCGTTCGACAGGATCTGGTGCTGGACGTTCCGTAAGGTTGTCGGTTAATTCCGGTTGCGCACTGGGCCGCGAATGGAAATTCGAATGTGAGTGGACAAGACGTCGGGGCGAGCAGTCGAACACTCGCCCGAGCTTTTCTCCTTGACACGGGTATCTCCTTTGCTCGCTGGCGATCGCTTGTGCGACTCAACTGTGCGCTGACAGCTCTCGGAACCAATGAACCCGTCGCCGAAGTCGCGCGAAAGGTCGGTGACGAGTCCGGCAGCGCCTTCGTCGCCGCATTTCGACGCGAGACAGGCATCACTCTAGCGAAGTACTTTCGCGAGAGCCAGACCTGACCCAGCGTTCTCACGGTGTCTATTCAACGATGTGGTGGCGAAAGCTAGTAACAACTGCGCAAAGAGGCACTCTGTGTGGACGCGAACTTTGACGGTCGTGTCGTGAGCTCGTTCGACGCAGTGAGGTCTCAAGGGGTTGTGAGTTTCCTCATACAGACATTTCCCTGGTAATCCACACGATTTTCACAAGAGGTGACGAAATACTGGAAACAGTTCGGGGCCCACTCGACGAATTAACAATGAAGGGATCACCATGTACAAATTTCAGACAAGGAGTTTCGGGCAGGTTGCTGTCGCGACCTTGCTGAGCCTAGGCCTCACGGCGGGTGTCGTCGGTGCCGCTTCGGCAACGACCCACTCGAACAAGGCTCTCAGCCACGCCAGCATCAAGGCGCACAGCACCGTCGCGTTTCAGGGCGTAGTCACTGCGCTACCTGTCGGTGGTGTAACCGTGGTCAACGCGAAGGGTACGTCTGAGACGTTCACCATCACCACGACTACCAAGTTGCTGCGCGCTTTGAATGTGAAGAACGCTGCCGTCCTGGCCGTGAATGACCGCGTCGAGGTTCGCGCCTTGTCGTCGGCTCCTACGGTTGCGACCAGCATCAACATTCTGGCCGTCAAGGCGAACACGTCGGTCGCATTCCGAGGCAAGGTCACCGCTCTGCCCGCCGGTTTCGTCACGGTAGTGAACGCGAAGGGCGCGTCCGAGACGTTCGCCATCGCCACGACCACCAAGATGCTTGGTAAGCACGCCGCTTTGGCCGTGAATGACCGCGTCTTGGTTCGCGCCTTGGCGTCGGCTCCTTTGGCTGCCACCAGCATCAACATCCTGGGCACCACGAAGTAAGGTTTCCCAGTTCGAGTCGTCCCTCGGACTGCGTTGCGCGATCGTTTCCAGATCCCGCAGCGCGGTCCGGGGGATCTTCGCGTTAGAGGGACATCACTGAGCCGTACTGCCAGTCAGTGCGGCTCCAGTTTGCGATGTTCTAGAGAACCGATACGGATTCTTGACGAGACCTCTTGGCTCGCGATCGATATGTTTTCCATTGGCTATGTCGTCGTTCGAGAGGGTCATGCCTTGAAAGAGACCGACAGCGAGTGAAGAGATTGCACGATCTTGGTGATCGGCAAACTGCAAGCTCAAGACCGTTCCTCCTCCACCGACCAACTGACGGCTGCGCTCAATGCAGTTGAGGGCATCAGAGGATCCTCCCTCGAAGTGGAAGGTCAACTCGTGCACGACGCCCTCCGGAATCGCTCCTTCGGCGCGCACGAGTGCACCGCCCATCGAGATGTCGATGAGATGAGTCGTGAGCGAGTCGACGAGGACGTCCCCGGCGATCTGTAGACGAACCGCCGTACGTCGGTCGGTGGCGAAGCGGTCAGAGCGGATTCTTTCGATCGCCGCAATGAGCAGCGCCGCGTTCACGGTGGCCCAAAAGGCTGCGCCGTAGACGGTCCAACGAACCGAATAGGTCACGCCGGTAGCGCCGGTGAGCGAGAGTGCGAACCAGATCGCCGCGGCGCCAGTCAGCGCCAGCAAGAGCCAGAGTAACCACGGCGCGTCATTGCGATGCCGTACGTCCGCTCCTTTCTTCGCGGTCACCTGGAACGGTCGCTCACCGGGGCGCAAATACGACAGCGTGGCGGTCATAGTGATTTGTAGACGGATGAATTCGAACAGCGTGGCGAGGCCCATCGGTGCGTAACCTCGCGACAACAGCGCCAGTGCCACGCGCTGCACGATGAAGGTGACGCCGAAGGCAAGTGCGAACGTCAAAGCCCCGGCGTGAATAGGACTGGCACCTGTGAAGATAACGGCGAAGGGAATGAGTACGTAGCCCAGTGTCCTCCAGGCGTCGAACCACCCCAGGATCGTCGCGGCGTACGCGATGCGTTGGGTCGGGGTAAGACCGGGCCCGGTGAGAGGGTGTTCGGTGTGCAACAACTGCATCGCGCCGGTTCCCCAACGTAGGCGCTGGGACTGGTACTGATCGGCGTCTCGAGCGGCAAGGCCACGCGCCAACACTTCGTTGTGATACATGGTGTGCCAACCGCGTCGGTGCATGCGAATGGTGGTGTGGATGTCCTCGGTTACCGTCTCAAAGGCCACGCCGCCGACGTCGCGAAGGGCTTTTGCGCGCACGACGGCGTTGGTGCCACACCAGAAGGCGGCTCCCCAGCGGTTCTTGCCCGGTTGGATGGCGCGATAGAAGAGTCGTTGCTCGTTGAACGAGATGGCTCGGCGGTCACGCCAGAACCATGAACGATTGCGACCGTGCTCGAAGGAGTCCACGTTGTAGAAGTCCTGAGGCGTTTGCACGACCGCGATCTTGGGATCGTTGAAGTACCCGATCGTGTTCGTGAGGAAACCCGGCATTACGACGTGATCGGCGTCGAGAATGGCGAGGAGGTCGGCGTCGATGTACTCAAGGGCGTTGTTGAGGTTGCCGGCCTTGGCGTGATCGTTCTTCTCGCGCGTCAAATAGCGCGCGCCGAGTGACGTCGCCATCTCGCGGACCCAGGGCCGGTGTCCGTCGTCGAGGACCCAAGTCTCGTGAGCCGGTTCCAGCGCGACGGCAGCCGCGACGGTCGGAAGCAGAACCTCGCTCGGCTCGTTGTAAGTGGGAATGAGGACAGCAATGCGTTGGTCCGTCTGGAGTACCGGCGGGGGAATGACTGCACTGTCGATGTCCCATAGTGAAAAGGTGAACAGGAAAAGTCCGACGACGGCGTGGAGTTCTAAGAGCCAAAGGGGTATAGCGAGCCAGAGCGAACCGAAGGTGAATCCGACCCGCCACGATAGGTACGCGATACTCACGGCAAGCGCGAAGACTGCAGCGACGTGGATCGTTCGTCTTCGGGCTTTCGATTCCGGAGCGGGAAGTGCCGCTTCTTCTCCGGAGAATCCGGGCATTACCGGCTTTGAGGGGGGCGCCATTGCTACGTCACCGGTCAATGGTTGCCCTCGCGTTTTATTAGTCATCTTGGATACTTTGGCCAAGTGAGGCCAACTTCCGCACACGCCGTTCTCAACATCAACCCAAACTTGATGGGAATGTGCGGCGAGCTCCAGCGTGGTGCTGAGTGTCGTCGTTCTCTCGACAGGATTTCAAAACCTTCGTCACGAAATCGTCAAGTCTTAGAAAGAGCAGTGAACCGTCTTAGAGAATGCAAAGAGTTGTCTTAAAGAAGAACAACATTGGCCCAAGCCCTTTCATTTGACACCGAGGCGACGTTACGCTGACCGTGACAGCGACCCATGGTTGAATACGTTCGACGTGGTTGAAGGAGTAAACACATGAAGAAGTATCTGCTTCCCGCGGCTTCAGTCGCGTTATGCCTGGGACTCGTCTTCGCGATTGGCGGGGCGGCGTCAGCCCATGGCAAAGGTTCAGGCGGCAAGGGCCATAACCCGGGCGCCGTCGCCACCGGCACTACGAGTTGCAACATTCACGGCCGCTTAACGATTAGCTCGAGTGGGACGGTCACGATCTGGGGCAACCTCACGCCGAATAAGCACGGTAGGGCCTGTACGCCAACGGGTGGTACGAAGTTGAGGACTGGCCACATCTCTACGGCATTGACCAGTGCACCTATAACGACCCCCACGTCGACGACGACAACGTCGACTACGACCACATCGACCACATCGACCACATCGACGACAACGACGTCCACAACCACCACGACTTTGGCTGGGACGACCACGACCACCATGGTCTGCCTGCCGTTGCCGGTTGGTCCAGTAGCTGACGTGTCGGGTGGCGTCATTTCCTGGTCACCACGGCCGAAGGTCGCTGCATCGGTTGGTGTTGCGCTTACCGGTGGCACCATCTCGGAAGTCACCGTCGGAAGCAAGCAGTACCTGGAGATCGCCTACATGGGCGGAAGTGTCGCGAGCGGATCGTTCGCCGGGTCCACTGGAGTCTCGCTAACTGCGCGGAGCAACGGGACCGTGAGTTCGTGCGCGCACTCGCACACGATCACGTTCCACGGAACGTTGGATCTCTAAGTACAGCTGCGTTGACCATCCGCGTTTTGTATTGAAACTGCCGGGAACTCGAGATTGAGTCCCCGGCAGTTTCACTTTTCATCGACCAAGCCCAATCGCTAACGAGTTGACATTTGTCGATCGTTGGCGCCGTACCGCGGGGTCTATGGGCACGTCTCGGCGATGAAGACTTTGGTTTCGATCGTTTCATTGGCGATTCGGGAGCGTCATGGGCCGTTGAAAACATGTAACTCGTGGCCACATTCCGGTACGGCCGCCATTTCTCCGCGTTCTTCTTGCTCGGCGTCGACGCTACTGATGAACTCGGAGCTTGATCAGGCGCCATACGCGGGAATAATTGCACCGCTCACGGGTGCTGCGGCTTCACTTGCCAGGAACGCCACGACTTCGGCGATCGCTTCGGGGGAGACGGCGTGCGCCAGAACCTCCTTCGGAAGTATGGCCTGGTTTTTGGCAGTGTCGATCAACTGAGGTGCGACCGCGTTCACGCGTATCCCGAAGGGACGCAGCTCGAGATCGAGAACGCGGGTCAGGTGGACGAGCGCTGCCTTGCTCACCGCGTATGCCACCATGCCCGTCGCGGGTTCGAGTCCCGGGCGGGACGAGATGTGCACGATAGCCCCGGAACCCTTGTTCTTCATATAAGGCGCCACCCCCTGACTCAGCCAGAGTGCCGGCGCGAGGTTGATGTCGATTGCGAGGCGGAACTGGTCTGGCGTCGTGGTCAGAGCATCGGCCATTTGAAATATGCCGAGGGTGTTGATCAAAACGTCGGGAACACCAACGCTGTGGACGATTCGTTCAAACAGCGGTGCAACGGCTGCTGGATCTGTGGCATCCGCTAATTCTCGGGTGATGCCCTCGGGGAGCATGTCCAAGCCGGGCTTGCTTCGATCGACGGCCACGACAGTCATACCTTGGTTGGCGAGTTTGACGGCCGTTGCTCGACCGAGGTCCCCTCCTCCCACTACGACCGCCACGCGGTGCGCCGATGGAGTTTCATTTGTCACGTTCTGCACCTACCTTTCTGTATTTGTTGAGACTATGACCGGAAGAGTTTTCTCGCAGTAAACGCCGCGCGACGACGTGGCACGTCGAGCATGTGCGCCGCTCGCCGCGAAGTACGCCGGCGCAATTGGTGCCGCGGGCATTGACCCGTTTGTCGTAAGTGCCGCTGTATGGATCCTCGAGTCGCTGCGCCTGGATCTCGGTCTTGGCATCCAGGTTTACGCGTGATCGTGAAACGCAACAGGCTTATAGGGTCAATTGGGAGCGGACGAGTCCGTCCGCAGAAGGGATTTCATCATGTCTTCGTCGGATAACGCAACTAAGCAGTTACCGGGTTTTATAGCCGGGACGTGGGAGATCGATCCCGTCCACTCCGAGGTTTCCTTTGTCGTGCGCCACATGGTGGTGAGTAAGGTTCGCGGTCGGTTCGACCGATTCAGTGGAACGATCGTCACGGATGAGGACCTCGGTCGTTCATCGGTGAACGTGACCATTGACGCTTCTTCGATCGGTACCAACGAACCGAACCGCGACAACCACGTCCGCTCCGCCGACTTCCTTGACGTTGAAAAGTTTCCGAACATCACGTTTCGCTCGACCGCTGTGCGGAGTGAACACGGCACCTACTTCGTTGACGGGGAGTTGACGATCCGCGGAACAACTCGGCCCGTGACCCTCAACGTCGAGGTGAACGGCTTCACGCCCGACCCTTACGGTGGTACCCGAGCAGGTTTCAGCGCGACGACCGAGATAAACCGGCACGACTTTCGCGTCAGTTTCAACGGACCGATTCCAGGGACCGACAATGCGATGGTGTTGAGCGACAAAGTCGACCTCACGCTTGAGGTCGAAGCGGTGCTGCAGAGTGGCTCTTCGGCATCCTGAGCACGTCGTTCTAAGACCCGGGTCCGCCTCGCCCGAGAGTTTGAGTTTGGCGAACGACGTGATGCCAAGCTCATCGTGCAGGAATGGTCGGAGCCAGGTAGCGAGATAGTCGCCGGAATAGAGACCTTGCTGATGAGTGAGTATCGCGACGTCGGTCCCGATATCACCGGCGTCCGTGATGATAGCGTCGATTGGTCGCCTAAGAAAAGGTTCATTGAGCGTCTTCAATCTCCTCTCCCACGGACGTCACGCTTCGACCGTTGCCCAAGTGATTGATGATTATTGGTAGGACTCGGGCGCCCGCCTTCCCCTTCGGCGAACTACGCTCAGGGCACGATTTGATGTAGATCAAGTAAGGAGGAAGCGTGCGCATCCCGCCTGAAGGAATCGAGATGCTGGCCCAACGACCTCTGTTCGCGGGACTCTCTCGCAAGGAGTTGGAGTCGGTGGCCGCACTCGGCGTCACCTTAGAAATTGGCGCCCATCAAGTGCTCACCAAAGAGGGCGCCATCGGCGAGGAGGCGTTTCTGATTGTGTCCGGAAACGCGCACTGCATCGTCGGCGATCAAGTGGAGGTGGCGAACCTCGGCCCGGGAGACCTTTTCGGCGAGATGTCCCTTCTTGATGGAGATCGCCGGAGCGCAACGGTGATCGCCGATACCGACATGACCGTCACCGTGTTCGAGCGCAGAGAGTTTGTTCGCCTGGTCGAAACGTCGCCAGTCATAGCGAGGGCGTTATTGGCGGCAATGGCGGCCCGTGTTCGATCGGTAGATCTTGAACTCAAGAACATGGCATCGAATAGGAGTGATGACGGCGTATACCGACGTTGCTGAAACTCGGGTGAAGGTCCCCTTAAGGCAACCAGAGAGGGATGTATTTGCAGCCCTGCGCACTAAGTACAACGCGTGCGCTTCGCCCTAGGGCGATTTCGAGACTGTGACGCCGAACTTGATCAAGCGGCTTCGGTAATAAATCGTTGACAACCCCAAGTGCTATCAAAAGTCGGACGGCGACGCCTCCTGCGCTGGTCAGAGGATTCTTCGAATAAATTGCCATTCACGATCGACCGCCGCGCTGGCCAAGCGAAGAAGATCATTCGCCGTGAAGAGCAAGGTCGAAGCGGGGGCCGAACGACCAGAACGCAAGGCCGTAAAGGCCATTGACAAGGCCGGGGACGCTGCCCGTCGTAAGTAATTCTGATCTCAGCGTTCTCCGTCTGGTGGGAACGGCGAACCGGACGCAAATAGCAACAAAAAAGTTAGGTACTAACACTGGAGGCATTCTGGTTATTGTCGGTTTGATTCTTCTCCTCATTGGGTTCGTCACGGGAATTGCGATTGTGTGGACGATCGGAGTGATCGTGCTCGTGGTTGGATTGGTTCTCTGGCTCCTTGGAGCGATGCGGCACGCTGTTGGAGGTCGACGGCACTGCTACTAACGTCACCCGGTCGGAGGCTCAGCGCAGTTACATAAGCTGTCAGAAGGATATTCCTCCGGTCGCGAAGAGGGCAATCGATGCCACGGCCATAAGCACGAAGGTGAACCAGCCGAGGACATTCGCGGTGCGTCCATTGACGTAGTCGCCCATCAGACGTTTATTGTTCGAGACGATTAGGACGACGATCAACAACGGCGCGGCAATGACGCCATTGATGACGGCAACGAAGACTAAGAGTTTTATCGGATTGACGTTCAGGAGACTGAGCGCCGTGCCGCCGATTGTTCCCAAGCCTACGAGTATGTAGAACAGGGGGGCTTCGCGAAGGGATCGCGAGAAACCCCAGTCCTTTCCCAGGAGGCCCGACAGACCAACGGATCCCGAGGCAGCAAGGACCGGCACGGCCAGGAGTCCGCTCCCGATGAAGCCCAAGGCGAAGATCACACTGGCCAGGTGTCCGGCAAACGGTTTGAGCGAGGTGGCGGCTTGCGCGGCGCTTTGAATGTTGGTGATGCGGTGCACGTGGAGCGTTTCGGCGGTTGTCGCAATGATCGCGAACATGACGACATTCGAAAAAGCCATGCCCGAGAAGACGTCAAGACGACTCGTGCGTTGTTTCAGCCGCGCCCGCGATCGGCTCCTCATCTTCAGTGTTTCTGGTTGCGACCCACGCTCGGGTGCGTCGCGCATCTCTTCGAGTCGGTTGGCGCTCTGCCAGAAGAAGAGATAAGGAGAGATTGTGGTACCCAGAATGGCGACGAGCAGCGCGAGGTGCGCCTTGTTCAGTTCAACGTGCGGGACAACGGTGTAGAGAATCACCCGCAACCAGTCGTGGGTGACGATGACCACCACGACGATGTAGACCACGAGTGCCGCAGCGAGCACTCTGAAGATAACCGCGATGCGCGCGAACGTGCTTTTCACCAAGAGCACCGATATCGCCGTTCCGGCGAGGAGAGCCCAAATCCATGTCGGTCCCGCTTTCAGTAGGTTCATACCAGAACCGATCGCGACCAGATCAGCGGCAATGTTCAACGTATTGGCCACGATCAGGACGGCCAAGAGCAGTCCAATAATCCACTTTCCCAGTCGTTGGAAGTGATCTAGCGCCAGTTCCCCGAGACCCACACCGGTCGCCAACGCGGTTCGATCACATATCTCTTGTACCGCGGCCATGAGCGGAAACGTGAGGAGTGCAGTCCAGAGGAACGACAGGCCGTACTTAGAGCCCGCCTGAGCGTAGGTGGCGATGCCCGACGGGTCGTCGTCGGACGCTCCCGTGATGAGTCCCGGGCCTATCGCTCGTAGATACTGAAGAAATTTCACCGGGGTCTTCGAAGAACGCCCGTCGTCGCTCGGGAATGGTTTCTTCTTGGAGAGATTTCTCACGACAATCGCCTCAGCGGTGACGAGTACCAGAATTGTGTGGGGCGGCGTCGTGGTGAGATATTGCATCGACACCCGAGACGGGCGGGGTGGCTTTGAAAGTCCTGGGTACCCGCCGAGACGCCGAGATCACGTTAGAACTGAGTGGACCGCGAGGCAAGGAAGGAAACGACCGGTTCATTTCCATGAAAATTGTCGATCGCCTACTTTCGCGGCTTCTTATTGTGGTCACTTCGTCGACAAGGTCCGCGCAGGGGAGCTTCTTGGGCCCTGTCGACAAAAGGGTGTCGGCGAGCGCCGAACGATTTTGAGTCTCATTGATCGACGTCATCCCTGAATCCTCGCACGCTTTCATACGGAACTTGGTCCAGCGTAATTGGTAATTCGCTGCACCCCTGTGGTCTCATCCACTCGTCGAGATCATTCGGATTCATCGACTTGCCAATGATCCGTCTCGCAAGGATCGTGAGGCCCTCGCTGTGGGCACTGGCGTGCGCCCGTAATCGTTCGAATGCGTCGCCTTTTTCGCAGTTCGTTGCTTGACGAATCATCCCCTCGGCCTGTTCAATAATGACTCGACTATTGATGGCGTTGTTCAATTGGGAGCTCGACGTTCTCGCGTCGAAGGTCGACTGGTGTTGCAAAATCGCGATAGTGGCGACGTCGGCTAGGCCTCGGGCCACGACCATGTCGTCAACGGAGAGTGAGCCTCGACGGGTGCGAAAGAGGTTGAGCCCGCCAATCGTGCGACCACGAAGACGCATTGGCAGACAGTGAACGGCGTGGAAGCCATGGGCGATAGCTCGAGTCGCGAACATTGGCCAACGGTCATCGGTTTCACTCAGCGCTTCGTTGGTAATGACCAGTCCGTTTCGAATGCAATCAACACAGGGGCCTTCGCCTGCATGAATCTGAAAAAGCTCCAGCAGTTTCATCGACTCACTCGAAGAGGTGATGAACTGAAGTTCTCCAACTGGAGATGCGAGCATGATGCCTGCTGCATCAATGTCCACCGTTTCCACACAGCGATGACTCAATACGGTCAGAACGTCAATAACGTCGTAGTCGTCGACCAATAAATCCGCCATCTCCACAAGCGACGCGATGAGAAGCGATTCTCTGTTCATCAACCGCAACCTCCGTCATACAAGATGGATCTTTTCGCCGTCTCGCTGCATGCACTTCTCCTGGAACTCGCGCGTTCGAATCGCTCTAGGGGGCGTGCATAAGCCCATGACCAAACTTCTTGCGATCTGGTACTCATTCCCGACCCTGTGGTTGTTGCTCTCTTCCACTCTGTCTCTCTGTTTGAGATGTTTCACTCTGGGACAAATCCTTGCCAATGATGAGCCGATTTGCGCGCGTCAAACCTCCCTGGATTTGAGTAACTATGAGAATGATGATGAGAATCAAGATGACTGCTCCTGCACCGATATACATCGCCAGTACTCCTTTCCGAAATGTTCGACGCTTGATTCTGTGGGGTCGCTGAGGGGTCAACACTGCTAACTCGGAGGTCGGCGCCCGCCGTATTTGATGTAGCGCTGCTACTTCGTGTCTTGGTGCACCGAACTCGAATTGCCCGCGGAGTCAACAACTTGCCGGTCCAACGTATGCCGGGAAGTTCGCTCCGGTCCTCTCGACACCGCGAAAACAATCGCGGATACAACGAAACCGGCCGCCCCCGCGATCATGAGGATAAGTCCCACCGTCGACATGCGAAAGCCGTGACCTTGATAGGTGACGGCCCAATACATGATCGCTCCTGCCGCGGCCGCTATGGCGCTAAGCACCATTCCTGGAAGACCCATATCACACCTCCTTGTTCTCCCTGACTGCCTGTCAGGTGAAAAGGATGCGGGGTCTTGACGTCCTGAAAGTGAGAGTACCAGGTACGGGACGAATCTGTACGGGCCCCAAATTGAAGATTGTGTGACGGTCGCTAGACGTGATTCGCCCGCCAATCACCTTTGTTTTGGCGAGTGAGAGCGCGACCCTGCACGAGCCCCTCCGCGGCACGTGCCGGTGAGTTACAGGTCCGTCATCGTCGCGTCGCTACGCCCTATTCGATGGCACTCCTTCGTCGAGATCGTTGGAGTCGATTAACTTGCCAATGAGACGGTTCGCGAGTTCGGTGAGACCTACGTTGTGGTTTCTTGCGTGCGCGCGTAATCGATTGAACGCTTCATCCATATCGCAGCCTGTCGATTCACGAACCATTCCCTTCGCCTGTTCGATGATTATGCGACTGTTGAGAGCGTTGCTCAACTGGGCGTTTAGTGTCCCTGAGTCGAGTGTCGAACGGTACTGGAGGATGGCGATGGTCGCGATGTCGGCGAGACCTTGTGCCACGATGACGTCATCGTCGGTGAGCGCCCCTTGGTGGGTGCGAAAGAGGTTGAGCGCGCCAATCGTTCGACCTCGAAGGCGCATCGGCAGACTGTGAACCGCCCGGAATCCTTGCGCTAACGCCCGCGGCGTGAAGTGGGGCCAACGACCATCGACTTCACTTAGCGCATGATTGGTTATAGCCAAACCCGTTCGGAAACAGTCAACGCACGGACCCTCGTTCGCTTGGATTTGGAACAACTCAAGCATTGTCATTGACTCACTGGACGAGGCGACGAATTGGAGTTCTCCCACGGGCGAAGCCAACAAGACGCCGGCGGCATCGACGTCGACCGCTTCAACGCAACGAAGACTCAGCACCGTGAGGACGTCAATGAGGTCGTAGTCTTCCACCAGGTTGTCCGCCAACTCGACCAGAGTCGCAATCAACAGTGATTCCCTCTTCATTCATCACACCTTCCCTTTCCAAACACTGCACGCACTAAGACATTTGCGCGTCTCAGATGAGTTCTATTGCTCATTGGCGCCCGTCGCGCTGTCGATCCAAGTTTGTGATTCCTGTTTGAAATACGTCGATCCCGAGACAACGAGATCGGCAAGCTCTGATAACTGACATCCAGATCCAAACGCGTGTGCGCGCAGGAGCACAAGAGCGTCCTTCACTGGAATTGATCCCTGGATCGCTAACATTCCTGCAGCTTGATGAACGCGAAAGTCCAGCATCGATGCTCCGTTCAATTCTCCGGCCAAATTCTCCTGCGAACCACCAGCCTGCATTGATAACATCGCTCGACCGATGACCGACGCCAGAAGATAAGCGTCGGCGTCTTGTTCCGCATTGAGCGGTCCCGCACTCGCACGAAAGAGACTCAGGGCTCCGAAGCGGATTGCACCCAGTCGAACCGGAAAGCCAAAGACAGCTCCCGCGCCCAAGGCGGCGGCTTCGGGTCCGTACGTTTCCCAGGTCGAGGTGGCCGACCCGAGTAGGTTGATGTCCTCATTGGCATCACCTCGACTTGCATCTACTGCTGGACCTTCGCCCAGGGTCAATTCAAGATCCATTAGAGCGCTCGCGACCTTGTTGCTGGTGCAAAGCGAAATGAGATCTTCGTCACCGCACGTGAGAACGATGGCAGCTCCATCAAGTGCCATTAGATCCGCCGCTGCCGAACACAACGCCGAATCCTCGGAGTTTTCTCGTCCATATCGTTCCAAAAGTGCGTAGATATCCAGAAGACGATCCACCGTCATGATCACTCTGCAGTCATTGGACTGGCGTCACTGCTCATGAACCTTCGTTGAACGAACTCGTGCGGCCGTCAGTGTCGACGACTTGACGCTCCAAAGAGTTTCGGAGAGTTCGCTCAGGAACGCTCGCTACAGCAAAGATAATTTCGAAAACGACAAAACCAATTGCGCCGGCGATCATGAAGACTAATCCCACAGTCGAGAAACGAACACCCGTTCCTTGATCGGTGACGACCCAATACATGATCGCTCCGGTGGCGGTGGCAATTGCGCTAAGCGCCATTCCTGGAAGTCCCATTTCGCTCCTTCTTCTGGAACTCTGACTGAATGTCAGATGAGAAGGATGCGAGGTCTTGACGTCCTAGGAGAAGGCTAACACTCCGCCATCGACCACAAATCTGACAAGAAGTACGGATTCGAATTCTCGCCGTAATCCTGGGGGGGAACGCACTGACGACGAACAACTAGCGGAAGGATTAATATTGACGAACGCCCGTGATGTTTCGGCACTCCGATTCGACTGAACGGTTGAAAACGAGGAGGTTCGATGGACAGAGAATCGCTTTTGATGGCGACGTTCGTCGAAATCGCCGACAATCTGGTCGAGGGCTACGACGTCATCGATGTTTTATCCGTTCTGTGTGATCGCTGTGTGCAGACAATCGACGTCGACGCCGCGGGGGTCTTGCTGTCATCACCAGATGGGCAACTCCAATACGTCGCATCATCGAGCGAGACAATGCGCGTTCTCGAACTTTTCCAAATCCAAGTTGACGAAGGTCCAAGCATGGACTGTTATCGAAATGGTTTGGCAATCGTCAACCTTTCGCTGAGCGAAAGTGCTGGTCGATGGCCGCTGTTCTCACCCCGAGCCCTCGCCGAGGGGTTTCATTCCGTTTGCTGTGTACCGATGCGTCTTCGAGGTAGAACGATTGGTGCTCTGAATCTCTTTCGTTCTAATCAGACCTGGCTCGACGACGCTGACTTGGCAATGGTTCAGGCCCTCGCCGATGTCGCGACTATTGCGATTCTCCAACACCAGTCGACACTCAACGCGAACACTCTCAACGCCCAGCTCAACAACGCCCTCAGTAGTCGAATCATCATTGAACAAGCAGGGGGATGATCTGTGAGGCAACAAATTGCGACATGGTCAGTGCGTTCCATCGACTTCGCGCTCACGCTCGCAACCACAATGTGGGTCTGACAGAACTCGCAACTCGCATTGTGACGCGAACGACCAAGTCGAGAGATCTTGACGAATGGGTGAAGCCCACGAAGTCCTGAAGGCTCTCTCGATGAATGATCGCAGTGGCGTCTGGGTCGCAATGATGCACGCTCGAGACTCGACTTTCAGGCTTGTCGTACAATCACGACGTTATGAGAATCGCTGCTGCCGAGGACGCCGGAAATCGTGAGCTCTAAACGACTCCCTCAGCACGTGGGCATCATTCCTGACGGGAATCGTCGTTGGGCTAAACATCAAGGTTACGAAAGAGAGGATGGTTATCATTTCGGACTGCAACCGGGTTTGGAAGTGTATAGCGCCTGCTTGGACCTAGGTATTCCAGAAATAACCTTCTACGGCTTCACGGTCGACAACACGAAACGTCCCCAAGCTCAGATTGAAGCATTTCGTAACGCGTGCGTGGAAGCCGTGGCCGAGTTGGAGAAAAGGGATGCGGACCTGCTCGTGGTGGGCAACACGCAGTCAGCGCTCTTTCCCAGGGAGCTCATGCGCTATACGCAACGGACCAGAATCGGCGAAGGTCGGATCAAAGTCAATTTCCTCGTGAATTACGGCTGGAGCTGGGACCTTAACTACTCGCTCAATAGCCGCGACGCGAGCAACGGGGACAACGTCGTCCACGGAATCGCGTCCGCCGAAATCTCGAGGATCGATCTCATCGTACGCTGGGGCGGCGGTCGGCGGCTCAGCGGTTTCCTGCCCGTCCAATCCGTCTACGCCGACTTTTACGTGATCGACGAACTGTGGCCGGATTTTTCAATAGACCAATTCCACGATGCACTGACGTGGTACCAGGGGCAAGACATCACGCTTGGTGGTTAGGGTGAGACGCACGGTGGACTCCCGCTGGCGCAGTAACGGATTTTCTTGATAATCAGTTGGGAAAATCTTCGGCGTGGCCCAAGTGCGTGAACGTCATGCAAAGAGAAGACCCATAAGGGAGTCCTACGAATTCATCGTCGACGACGGTTGACTGTCAAAGCCAGGAAACCCGATGGAGTATGTGGCCTCCTGGCCGCAGTGGTGCCCATAGTACGTTGGCTCGTGATGCGTTATGACGACTGGTTTCTCACTTCGAAAGAGCGGGGTAACCCAATGACCGAGATCGACGCGCATGGTTCCGGAGATGCCGCATGGACCGAAGGCAACCACGTTGCCTTTCTCATCGATGGGGTCTCGTATTTCACCCTTCTGGCTGAGGCGATCTCGAACCTTGCGTCTGATGACGAGATTCGCTTCGCCGACTGGCGAGGAGACGCGGATGAGCGTATATCCGTAGATGGAACCACCATTGCGGCTCTATTGGCCAGTTCATGTCGACGAGGTGTCGATGTCCGCGGGTTGCTTTGGCGTTCGCACAGTGATCAGCTCGGGTTCAATTCAAAACAAAATCGACGCGTCGCCGTTGAGGTGACGAAAGCGGGTGGCGAGGTTCTTCTCGATGAGCGAGTGCGCCGAGGGGGATCGCACCATCAAAAGATGGTCCTCATTCGTCATCCCTCCCATCTTGAACATGACGTTGCGTTCATCGGGGGCATTGACCTCAGTCACGGGCGCCGAGATGACACAAGCCACGGCGGCGATTCTCAAGCCATCAAGTTAGACCCACGCTACGGTCATCGTCCACCCTGGCACGACGTCCAACTTGAGGTACGTGGACCAAGCGTTGCTGAACTCGATCTGACGTTTCGAGAACGTTGGGAGGACCCGACGCCGCTTAATCACTCGGGCCGATTGCGGGCGTGGCTGTCACGAGCGATGTCGCGAGACCGCATCGCACGCCCTCTTCCCGCGCAGTTGGGCGTCCCCCCTACGCAGGGCGGCCACGTCGTTCAAGTGCTTAGGACCTATCCCGCACGACATCCCAAGTATTCGTTCGCACCAGATGGCGAGCGAAGCGTCGCGCGTGCATTCGCAAAGGCGGTCAAGAGAGCACGTACCTTGATCTACATCGAAGACCAATATTTCTGGTCAGTCGAAATCGCGCGACTGCTGGCCGAGGCACTGCGTCAGCAGCCGCGACTTCAAGTTATTGGCGTCGTTCCACGTTATCCCGACAAGGACAGCAAGTGGTCGGGACCTCCGAGCAGACTCGCCCAGGCGCGAGCTTTGGCCATCGTGCAAAAGGCGGGTGGCGAGCGAGTGGGAATCTACGACATCGAGAACGAAGACAACACACCCATTTATGTCCACGCCAAGGTTTGTGTCATTGATGACGTATGGGCGACCGTCGGATCGGACAACCTAAACCGCCGCTCGTGGACACATGATTCCGAGCTCTCTTGCGCCGTCATTGACAGCGAACTTGATGACCGGGAACCGAAGGACCCGGGCGGACTCGGTGACGGGAGCCGCAAGTTCGCTCGCGCCCTGCGGTTATCGCTCTGGGCGGAACACCTTGGAAAATCGCTCGAAGACCCGGAGCTCTTGAACGCGTCACACGGTTCTGCTCTTTGGCGAAAGGCCGCCGAGGAACTCGAAGACTGGCGCGCGAATCCCGCAGGAGAGATCCGGCCACCGAGTCGGATTCGACACCACGTCATCGATCCGGTTCCAATCGGGACTCAGAGATGGGCCGCCCCTGCGTACCGGCTGATTTTCGATCCTGACGGACGCCCGCTCAAACTTCGATTGCGGCGTGGCTTCTAG
The DNA here is from genome assembly GCA_035532375.1 of Acidimicrobiales bacterium. Lineage (GTDB taxonomy): Bacteria > Actinomycetota > Acidimicrobiia > Acidimicrobiales > RAAP-2 > RAAP-2. The sequence continues at coordinate 72,461 of DATKRC010000016.1, read as the reverse complement.
TTCAATCGCATTAGCGTGACGATAGGGTGGTTCGTCGTAGGTACCGCATTGATGGAAAGCAGAAATTCGGCATACCCGGGAGGATCGTCACCTTCGAGAGGGTCGATCTCGCTCGCGTGAACGACGTGGTGCTGCTCGAACGCGACGATGTCGCTTAGGAGAAAACCCATCGACCGGGGTGACCGCTGCGGTCGCTCATTAGCACGAGCGTCGAAGGGAAGTCCGGCGACTTCACGAGCTCGTAGGTCTTGGTCCGCCCTATCGGCCAGCGTTCGATGAGCTCGGAAATGGTTAGGTGCCGGTCGATGATGAGTGACGCGAGTGTCGTACGCGATCGCCATGGCGGCACCGCCGACGATGAACACCTCGCCCCGAACATTGAGGATGCCCAATTCTTGGTCAAGCTCCTCAAGGGCGTGGAGGAGTTCTCGACGACCGAGGAGCGCCACTACGCGTACTCCAATGCGCCCTGCGTTACAAAGACTCCCCGACGAGCGAGTGAGATTGGACTGTGCGCAAGCGCGTTGGCGTGCAGCGACGCCATGCCTGAGACGAACCACCACTTACTCAGAAAGTAGTGCTCTGCATTTACCCAAGGTGGGGCGACTACCCCGTGCGAAGCATAGGCAAACTCGACAATCCCGGCCAAGAGCGCGTCGTACCGATCGCTGCCTGTGGTCAATGGCGGCTCGGCTGTGATGCGATGGCGACTTTCCCAATCGGATTTGTCATATCGCTCCAAGAAACGAAACGTCAGTCGAGTGGCCGAATTGAAATCCCCCTTGGCGAGACAGGCAGCAATCTCCTCACCCACGTCGCGCACAGAGTTTTCATTCCACTTCATTGCCATATCGTACGACCCCTAACAGACAGTTGGAGATAGCGATAATCAAAGAAAAAGTTGATCATCTTGAAACCGTCGGCCGTGCGCTCAGCCGACGGTTTCACCGAGCACCCACAACAGTGGGTGCTCACAGCACGCGTGGAACGAACTACTCATGAGTCTGCGTCCAAGCGATTGCGAGTCCCAGAGCAACTCCGGCGGCGATCACACCGAGTTCTTCTTTTTCTCCACTTGGCAGAAACTCCTTGAGACTCCTTCAGAAGTTCGAAACGCCGGAGCGGCATGGCTTCTCGCGGTGGATGAATTTGCCCGGTCACTCTGTGAGGTCGGGAAACCCCAGGTTTCTCTTGGTTTGGAGTACCTACATATCAGCCATGACGGACAGAAACGGGAGCGAGAGATGTGTGATGTCTAGGAACTACGTCTGTGCGAGTTGCACCGGAACTCTTGCCGCTTGACCAGCCATCCGAGTAGACCTGTAGGCGGCCCAGTCATTCTGGCGGGCGGGAAGAGAGGAAGTCAGATGGGTGCTCAAGACAACGCAGACCTAATCCGCAGCGGATACGAGGCCTTTTCCAAGGGAGACTTGGAGACGGTTGCCAAGCTGTTTGGACCTGAGATCCGCTGGAACATCAGCGGCCGCAGCCAGATTTCCGGGACCTACACCGGACAGGAAGAAGTGTTCGGATTCTTTGGCAAACTCGTGGAGTTGACCGACGGTACTTTCACAGTCAAACTCCACGATTTGCTGGCGTCGGACGACCATGTGGTCGCGCTTGCCGAAGAGTCCGCGACCCGAAACGGCAAGAAATTGGAGACCGACGAGACCCATGTTTGGCACCTCGACAATGGCAAGGCGACTGAATTTTGGGGGGTACCAAAGGATCAGTATCAGGCCGACGAGTTCTGGGTGTGACTTGAGCCGCCAGGCGCTCGCATGCTCCGAGGCCTACTGATCGAGCGATTCAAACTTGACAGGCTGGATTGCAAGGCGCTCGACTCAGGTGGGGGATGCGCATAGTGGCAGGCGCAGTTGCGCGAGGATTGAGTGGGAAGTTTGCGGAGCGACGCCGAGTTCGGCGTCGACAGCAAGGGCGCCATCGGGCACCTCGCGGGCACTTCCGGGCGAGCTAAGCGGGTAGTTCGCGGTCGCTAGCGGAGAGTCGACAGCCACTGTCATAACTAGGTTGCGGAATATTCTCCGCAGCACCCCCAACGGGATTCGAGCCCGTGCCGCCACCTTGAAAGGGTGGGTGAAGTTTGGTTGGGCCGGCGGCAAAACCACTGATCAACCCCAATATCCAATGACGAATCCTTCTGACTAGAAGGGCTCGGGCATACCACGGGCATAAACGGAGATTGTCAACCTGAGCAGGGCGATTGAGTCCGACATATTCGCTCGTGTAACGCTGAATCTGATGCGGACATTTCTTGTAGTGGAATCACCAGGAGAAGAGCCCGAGGCTTGGTCTGCATCGCTAGACAATGACGCAAACGCCTTCGCCGTCGTCTTCGATATGCATCGCGACCGCCTTTATCACCACGCCCTACGAATGACGACGAACGTCCACGACGCGGAAGATGTCGTAGCTGCCGCATTCTTCGAACTATGGCGTCTTCGAAAGTCTGTTCGGGTGGTCGATGGCTCGGTGTTGCCCTGGCTTCTTGTTACTGCCACAAATCTCTCGCGAAATCTGACTCGTGGAATCCGTCGTTATCGATCACTCATTGCGTCGCTGCCCCGCGCCACAGAAATGCGAAGTTCGGAGGATGTTGCATTGGAAAGGATTGAAGAGACGCGACTCGCCACAAACGTTCGGGAAGCGCTTGGCACTCTGGCGCCTGCGGATGCTGCTCTCATCGTGCTCACTACGTTCGAGTACTACTCACCTGCCCAAGCCGCGGTTGCCCTGGGCATCACCGATGGCGCCGCTCGCACGCGCCTTCACCGTGCGCGAACCCGCATGGCTGCGGCGCTCGGAACCTTGGAGGACGACGAGAATATCAACGCTACAAAGGAGACGAATCTATGAGCACAATGGAGATGGATCCGGTCTTCACCGCGGCCTTGCGCGAGGCTCTCGTGGCGACCGTCAAGGACACTCCTCGCGTGCGACGTCGCTGGCGCTGGCGCGTGGGAACTGGCACGTTCCTTGGTGTGACCCTCGTGGTCGGCGGGGTGGCCCTTGCATCGGGCGTGTTTTCCCTACCCGGCGCGCCGGTGAATACTCCCCTCGGCAACGTCATTACCGCGACGCGAACCGGAACCGCAACGATTGATATCGGCACACCGCCCGCTACGGCTACCGATGTTTCACTCGCTTTGACGTGCCTCACCGTCGGCACGTTCGACTTTCCCGACGAGTCCAGCATGATCTGCGGCTCGGCCGATCTCATTCGTCCGTCCATTTATCGAACTGGAAGCGAGGTCGTACCGCTCACCGCTGGCGTAGACACCGTGACCATAAAGACCAGCCCGAACGCAACATGGAGGTTGCAAGCCATGTACGTGAATCAGGTCACGACCTCCTGGGGCGTCAATGCAAGCGGTGAGACGTACGGTGTGGCGAATCAGAAAGGCACCCCAGACCTCGTCGCCGTCATTATCAATCAAGGGCATACTGACGGCTACGTCAAGGAGACCGAATTGAACTGCGCGGCGGGTGGTGACGTTGCGTCGCTGGCGGAAGCTGCGGCGTGGGACAAAACGAGCCAGAACCGGAATATCACGATCCCCGTTTACGAAAGCGACGGAGTCACGGTCGTTGGCACCTTCACCGTTGGTAGTGCCACTGGACCGAATGCCCAGACGGTCCCGCTCTCGTCTCTCTCGTTGGGTTGCTAGAAAACGCGGGGAACCTCATTCCTTCGCGAGTTCAAAAGACGGAGTGAGGGTTTCGGTCGGAGGCCCGACGCAACACAGGTATTGCAACCCTCCAGAGGCAGTTGATCGGGTGAAGTTCCTAACTAAAGAGGGTGAATTCTCGTCCTGTGCAGTCTTCGACGGCTACCGGACTGTGAAGCTCCAACTCTGAGCATCTTTACTGCCCGCAATCACCGGTGAAATGTAGAAGGCACCACAATATGGCTCTTCAACCTTTACGAAGTCACTATTCGAGTCCCCCGGTGGTGAGACCATTAGGCCGTTCGTTGTCTGAGGACACGCTTTGTTGCTGATTGGATTCCAATCCCCACCGTAAATGTCGAATGACGCGGTCTTATGGGGCGCAAGGTGCACGAGTTTCGAGGGTGCATTCTGGATTACTCGCGTCGTCGATGTCGACTCGGCAACACCGTTGAGCACTGCCTGCACCTGTGGCCAACCTTTCATCTCACATCCAATTCGGGCGGCGTTGGTAAACGTGATGGTTTCGGTGAATTGGCCAGACGCCGCGAAGTTGGCGTGCCACCCGCCGAGGTCTGAAGCGACACGCAACTGCGACGCCATACACGTCGAGATCGCTAGCGCACTCCCGTTTGGATTTTTATTCCCACTCCCGACGTGTGACTTTGGCTTCGAAGTCCCGACAGTTGCTGCCAGAAACAATGAAGTGGCCAGAGCGATGACAATCATGAAAGTGAACCAGCCCAAACGGCGTCGCCTAGTTGCTTGGCGAGCCTCTTTGATCAGCAGTTCGGCGGAGTCGGGCTGTACCTCTGTATCCGCACCCTGAACCGATGTCGATGTCATCTCATCGGCTGTAGACGTCATGAAGTCTCTCCTAATGACTGTCCCGTTCGATCCCACTCATGACGAGTGTCATTTAAGACATAGGTGGCGTAACTTTCCTTTGGCAAGTTCCCGTCAGGGAATGGACGTATTCGTAGTCCGACGCCTCCGTTGACCGCTTGACCACTGATTATCCAATCACTGGCCGTGTTCAAATACTGGTACCAGTGACGTCCTCCATCAGTCGTGACGTCGATAACGGCGTTACTCACCATCACCACTGATGACGGTCCTTCCGGAATCACTCTGTTGACGAAGTAGATCCCTCCGCCTACCCAATCAGACGCGAGTAGAGGCCCCGCCGCCCGCCAACGAACGCCGCCGTCGAAACTACGAACTGGAAAGAGTCCGCCATCGCCGTTCTCTCGCCACACGCCCCATTCCCCGGCCGCGCCCGAAGACCTGATTTCGATCCCCCGCGACTGAGCCGCGGGAAGGACCGTCCCCCAAGGTAGAGCATCAACAGGAACATCAAAGCCTCCTTCGTACATTCCGTGCCGCATTTTCAATGTCGCGGGGTAAGGCGAGGATTTAGCGCCCGCAACGGAGTTCGGTTCGGTGTTGACAGGAGTGTTCACACTCTTTGGCGGACCATGGTTACCGGCGGCGAGGAAACCCGTCAGCGTTGCCGCCAGTACAACGATCACCACTGCAACGACACGCTGTCGGCGACGGCGAGAAGCCGCGCGAGCTTCTTTGATGAGGAGTTCAGCTGGATCAGTAGTGTCACCGAGTTCAGGAGGACTAGTCGGAGTGATGATCATGGGCCCTCCTTTCTCAGTGCAACTGATGATACTATTCATAGTAGTTCTATGCAAATATCAAGAGTCAACAAAAATGAACCAGTCGACCTCCACGATCAAGTCGCGGCCGAGATCCGGAGAGCGATCGCCGAAGGTGAAGTCGCCCAGGGCGAGCGCCTTCCTCCTGCCGTCGACTTGGCGACAGTACTCGGCGTGAACAAGAACACCGTGATTCGTGCATTGCACATTCTCCGTGACGAAGAGTTACTCGATTTCACGCGTGGCCGTGGTGTGCGAGTAGTTGGGACACCCCAGCGCGGCGCAGTGTTGACGCGCATCGAAGAGCTACTCGACTTTGCCCGGACCCAGGGATACCGACGGGAAGAAGTGGTCTCCTTGATTCAGTCTCGCAGCTGAAGTCGTTTTCAATTACGCGATCGGTTACGTATTTGGCTCTTGATTATTTGAAGCGAGGACGGAAGGAGTATTCGAATGACCTTGTCACCGGCTCGTAAGGAACATTCAGCCGAGGTTTCGGACCCGGCCGAGTTACTCATCAAAGAGGCTCAGCGTGCGTCGCGTAGACGCCGACTTCGCAACGGCCTATTTCTGCTCCTCGCGTTGCTTCTAGTTGTCGGGGTGACCACGTATCAAGCTGATCGCGGCGGGCCAGCAACGCCGCGAATCGGGACCGATGCGAGCACCGCTGCGACACCTCCGAATTCGACCTCACTCTTTTCCGTTAGCCGTATTCTCACCTTGGCCACCGATGGTGCCGGCCCCTTCATCGTGGGAGCAGGAAACGACTCCATATTCGTGGAGGGTACGTTCGACCAGTTAAAAGGACAAACCTCAAACAGCAAAGTTGATGACCTCATCCGAATTGATTTGAGAACGTGGCGCATCAGCGACGCGGCACGGTACCCCAACGAAACCAGCGTCGCATTTGGTGATGGCGCCCTCTGGTGGGCCACGGGCCAAAACGCGTTCGATATTCCAGCACCGGACAGCGGGCGAGTTCTGTTCAAGATAGATCCGACAAACTTGAGTAAAGAGAAGGCATTCGTTCTGCCCGATCGAACGCTGCTGGTGACCGTTGCCGGAACGTCGTTATGGGTGGCAACTCCCAACGTGCTCATCAGACTTGACCCCGTGTCCGGGCGGATCCTGGTGAACGATCCCTCGAGTTTCTTTCCGATTGCCATGTCATCTTCCGACCAAGGGAAGTACCTTGACGTGCTCGGGTCAAGGGATTCGAAGGAATATTTGACCACCTACGATGCCGTATCGGGGCGGAGGATGATGCGACGCTTAATTCCGGGCGCCAGCGGCGGGCCCCTCGCCACGACCACGCAGGGAGTCTGGGTCAATACCGACAACGTCAAAAGTCAGTCCACCACTGTTCGCTACTACGAAGGTGATCGACTCATTCCTTCGGCGGCGCGACGTGGGTACCCACCCGACATTTCGCTGTTCTCCGGGGTCGGCGTGATCTGGTTGGTCGATTCCTGGGGTCTGAAGTCGACCGAATGTCTTGCCCCGTCAACCGGACAGGTCCGTTCTCGGGGTAGTCCACTTGGGGTCTACGGCTCTTTCGTGACATACGCAGGTCGCACGTTCATGCTGTTCGATCGTGGTCTCACGGACTACTTAGCTCGCGTCATACCGACGGAGAGTTGTAGTTGAGATCCTGAACTTCCTCATATGGACGTCGATAAGCGACAAGACTTGGCATCGGAATTCATGGCTGGGAACGTGGTGTCGGAGGCCCGACGCAACGGCTTTGCAGCCTTTCCCTGTGGCCTCAGGTAGCGCCACGAGCCTTCAAACCACGCCCATTTGGCCTCGATCAATTCACAGAAACTGTCCATCGGTGCCGAGGCGCTGAGTGTTAAAAGACCCCTGACCGACCGGATGTGGACGCTCGTCCGAGTGCGTCAATGATCATTGTTTCGTAAAACTCAAGAGCTAGATCGATGGACGGGATCTGCGAACTTCCGAACCAAGCAATCTGATCGTGCTCGATTGGTGAAGCGTTGATCGGAGCACCTGTCCATTCGGAGATGAGCCACACTGTCAAATCGAATGCGTCCGTCACAACCTTCGTTAGGTACTTTTTCGCCGGAAGTGGAACGTCAATACCAAGTTCCTCCCGAAGTTCCCGCTGCAGGGCTTCGCCGGGTGTCTCGCCGTTTTCAACGTGGCTTCCGGGAAGATCCCAAACGCCTGGATACCACTCCCTGGATGCCGATCGGTGGCCGAGCAGAACGCGATTGTCTTTAACCAAGAGGCCCGCAACAGTCATTTGCCTTTGAGGGGATAAATGCTCTGCCATAGCCGAGTATCGCACAGGGAACGAATGGAGAACTATGACTCGGAAGCGCGCCCCTACATCGACAAACGTGATGCAAATATTGAACTTCCCGCCAACGGGAGGATGAAAATCCCAATTCCCGATCAAGCGAATTAGTGCTGCTCGGCCAATGTCAAGTTCGACAACGCAATGTCGCGAGAGGAAAAGAAATGGCAGATGTCTTCTGTCCGCCGCTGGTTGGGATGGGCGCGAAGAAGGCCACCACCAACTTCGACTCGCTTGACTGAATGGCGACAACAGGGCTCTGCTTGGTTGCCGCAGGCAACGTCGAATTTGCGGCGCACCACTTGTTTGATCCTGGCTCGAGAATCTCCAAGTGTTCGGCGTTTTGAAGCGCGGATCCAGATACCGCGATGAGAGTCCCGTTGGCTGCGATCGTCATTACCTCCCCGAACGGAACGAATTGCCCTCCGACAGGCGCCCCGTTGATCTTTGGAAGAGTAATCGTGGTCCAGTGGATTCCGTCATGGGTGTAGAGAAGTGCACTTCTTCTGCTTCGGTCGACAAGGATCTCGTCCCCCGAGGTCGTGCCGATGAGTTGCTGGCTGCCGCATTGGCTCACTGATGGGAGTGCACCGGCCTCGCGCCATTGCGTTGTCGCTACGCCTTCTCGAGGGATATCGACGAGTACTGACTGCTGCCACTCCGACATCCCGCACGCACCCTGTGGCGCCTCAGGGCCGAAGATCACACATGTCGCACTTGCCGAACAACTCAATGGCACGTCCTGCCATGATTGTCCCCCGGTTGTCGACGTCACTGCCACGAAGCTCGCCGATTGTCCCGGCTTCATCGGAAAGAAGTAATTACGCGAATAGAGCATTTCTACGCCGTTGGGACTCTCGTCGAATCCGGCAAAGTCCGTCAACGAGTAGCCACGAGGGGGCGGTACGAATCGCCAACTCTTACCCAAGTTTGAGGTAACGAGCGCAACATCGTAAGACGGGGGAATCGATCCGCCGTGACTTGCTTGGAATCCGGCATAGACGGTCTTCGGGTGGCTTGGATCGAGTGCGACGTTTCCGCACGTAACGACAACCTTCGAGCCACCAGACAAACTAGGCAGTCCCAGATGGGAGCGGCTCAGCATCGACTCAACAGAACTATCCGGGATAAATGTTGTCTTGTCGCCGCCTGCAGAAATCTCCATTCCCTTTTGGGGGCACCAGGCATAGGTTGCACTTCCGGGTTGGGCGGCAATCGGGCTGCCCCACCCAGCAGGCTGGATGAGAAGGGGCCGGACAACTCCCAGGGACGCCCACGAGATCGAATGACCGCCAGTCGTGGCCATCGAAGGCGTCGCGGTAATGGCGCCAATCGCAATCGTGGCAACGATGAGAAATACTCGGCGAAAGATGACCACGCCTCACTATGGCATTCCATTGTTGACAGCGTGGCTCGGGGGTTAGAACCCCTTCAACTTCAGAGCAGCCAAGGTCGCTGCACTTGCTTCCCGGACCTCTTCGGGCATACTGCAGGCATGTAGCAGTGGTAAATGGCGATCATTCGCGGTCACTGCGGGTCACTCGCGGTCACACCAAAACCGTTGCAAATAAAGGGTTTTGGGGTGATTTTCCTGAGCACACCCAACGGTATCCGAACCCGTGCCGCCACCTTGAAACGGGTTGATGTATTTACCGGAATCGGACAGCAAACATACTGGTCAAAGGCGCATTCACGACATGAACGCTTCGCGATTACAATTTCCAGGCACACTATGGGCATAAATGTTCGGGTGTCGGACCGCCAACGCATTCGTCACCGACGAGGTCTTACGAGGTCGATACGCGATTACGCAGCGCCTCTTCGGGCACGCGGTAGTCCCCTCCCGAGATACCTAATGGAACGCCGGCCGACTCCATCGCGAGAGACAGTGGAGTCAGTTCTGGATGATGGGCCCGCATGCGTGTCGCCATAGTGGCGAGCTCATTCATTATTCCAACTACACGGCGATTATTTGTCCTTGTAACGACAACGTCATCCATCGCCAAAAGTTCTTCCTCAATAAATGACTCCGGGACGCCATGAGTGCGAAGTGTCATTGCCAGATCGTCGGGAAAACGATTGGCGAGCGAGGAAGCGGGTGCCAATGAAGCGAAGACCGGGAGAAAAGTCTCTTCATTGACGAAGAGTGCAACTTGAGGGCGCCAGAACAGTGGCTTAGCAAACCAGTTTCCGAGCCCGGTTGTTGCGTTCGGGATGGAATCGATCATCGGCTCTTGCATTCGATCAAGCAGTTTCTTCGTGGCATAGATCGAATACACGGGATCATCCTCCCACCGTGGGCGGTGAATATCCTCGAGTCGTTCTGTTCACTTCATTAGAGCTTGGTCGAGACCGATTCATCTACGTCGTCAATTAGCCGGTAGGTCGTATTTCCCACCACGGCGTTGACCTGGAGTTGGCCACCGAGTGCATGGATGTATCGCGCGATCGATGACAGCTGAAGATCTTCACTTCGTTCAAGTTGCGACACGTTCGGTTGTGAGGTGCCGAGGAGTTCGGCGAGTTCGACCTGGCTCTTGCCAAGCTGTTCGCGCAGAATCGCTAGTCGCAAACGAAGTCGTTCTCGCGCAACTGCCTGCTCATCGACATTGAGGCGCTTTCGCACTTCGCGCCATGAAGTCGTCTTTGGCATCAGATCAAACCTTCCTTTCGGATCTCGTCAAGATATTCGTCGTACAAATCGTCAGCTACTGGGATGTTCCGCTCGTACCAGGCAACCCAGTCATTCGTCTTGTTACCGCCCAGCAGCACAATCGCCGTGCGACGCGGGTCGAAACAGAACAGCACACGGAGGTTCCCGCCGAAGGAGCGAAGCTCCTTCATGTTGTGGTGCCGCGACGACTTCACTGAATCCACTGCGGGTCGACCCAGGTTTGGCCCGAGTTGCTCCAGGAGGTCAATCGAACCGCGATTGCCGTGCGCTCTTCTTAATCCAGTGACAGGAGCCACTCGTTTGCTTGGTCGGTGAGTTCGATTTCCCACACAGTCACAGTATAAGTCATAACTTGTAAAAGTCAAGACTTATAATACTCAAGGAGGTGTTACTGGATTTTTCACTATCGACTGACTCGAAATAATGGGCACCACCCGACATCGCTGGTGTCATGACTCCGTCGAAGACTCGATATTCGCTTGGTTCGGCGCTTCCCATAGCACCTTGAAGCGATTTTGGGCACTCGATGGGCATATAGCGGACAGACTCCTTCGCTCAAATTCTGAGCGGATGGCGTTGCTCAGAGCGTTTGAATCGATTGAAGCACGAGTTGCGATGGAGACCAGATCAATGAGGTCCCTGTAGCGAGTGGATGGATTGTCGGATACGCCGTGACGCTCGTAAGTTGCCGCTACTTTGTCGGCCACGTGATCGGCTAGGGGGTAAGCCCGATATCCACTCTGTTCGACGGATGGAATAATTCCTCGCGCGATTGGAGGAACATCGTCGGGGTGTCCCGTTATGCGAAGGTCGGGGCCGGACAGATCCACGTGAAATTCTGCCCACGTTGTTTGTCCAATATTTGCTACGACAGGGAATCGAAGACCGTTGTTTCCGATTGGAGTGGCGACTCCTACGTTGAAGACGAACCAGTCATCCAGATCAATTTCTGCGGCGCGCCTCAAATCAACTTCCGCGATTTCTTGTGCGTCGGCTCGATACACATCGACGTCGAGACTCCCTCGCACACCGAGATCTCGCGCAAGTAGGGCCGTTGCACCCTTGACGATCCAACCATCGTCGACAAAGTAGAGCCGCTCGAGAAGACGGTCATAAGCCACCTGTCGTTGGAGTTGTTGAATGGTCCACTTTGAACTATCAGCCGAGTTCCTGAGCCTGTCGCTTAGGGCAGCGCGAAACGCCGCCGGAGTGGCATATCGTTCCCGAGCATTCATGGTCCGGTATCCAGTCGAGTGGCTTGATCTACATGGGCCCGTGCCTCGGCCATCCATCGCGTTACGTCCTTGTCTTCTGTGAGTTCAAGCAGCCATCGAAGTAGTCCGAGACCGTCTTGTTTGCGAACGCCGAAGTGAGAGGCGTGTCTGGCAAGTTGGTTAGCAAATGTTCCGGGATAGTCGAAGACGAGTCGAATCGACTCAGCGATGAGACGAGCAATTGCTTCTGGATCCTCATTATCCGATAGCAGATCAGAAGCAATTCGTGATGGCCTAGTCACCGGGAGACCCTTTAGTCCGATCCATTCTTGGGTGGTCAGTTTTCTGACGTGGATTCGGACATCACGTCGCTGGGTCTGTCGTCGCCGAGGCATTGTAAATTCTTGAATGTCAGCTGGCAGATCGCCGATTCCATACATCGATGCCGCGGAACGGTGTGAGACGACCCCCTCATCGGAAGTTCGACTCCAGGCGGGTTTGCCCGGTGCCAGTTGAAGCCATGCAGCTCGAAGTTGAAGATGATCAGGCAGTGGGGCGGCGGCTATGCGGTATACGCCTGTAGCAACACGCTCGAGCGCGCCTCCTTCCGTCGAAAGTCGTTCGATCGTCGTCTGACCGATTCCGCGCTCCACCATTTGCCTCCTAGTGACGAGGCCCCACTGGTCTTGCGTAAGTTCTTGGATTCGAGGAAGAGCTGAGAGTCTGGACATATCTGCATTATACCCCGTTTAAGGGGTATAATGCAGTAAGAATAAATTAGGAGTACTGGACATCCCCCCTTATAAGAGGCAAAAACCAGTATAAATCCTCCAAACGGATTGGATTGACCCTCGAGGAGGTCAGGCGACGCTGAGTGACTACGCCAACGCTTGGTTGTGTCAGCGAACCGATCTGGCGGAACGGACTGCGGAGCTGTACCGACATGTCCTCGATAAGCACGTGCTTTCAGCCCTTGGCACCACGACGATGGCCGGTCTTAGCTCGACCAAAATCCGTTCCTGGCATGCAAACATCGCAAAGGATCATCCCGCCACGGCATCGAAGGCATATCGATTGCTGTCTTCCATTATGCGAACCGCCGTTGCCGACGGCATCGTCTCGACTTCTCCCTGCAAGGTGGAAGGCGCTGGGACAGCGCATGCCGCTGAGAGGTCCATTGCCAGCGTCGACGAGGTCGAATTGCTTTCAAGGGCGATGCCCGACATCTTCGAATCGTTGTTCCAATTGCGACGTGGTGCCAGCTTCGTCGAGGAGAAATTCTCGGACTTCGAAGAATGGACATCGATCACAAACACAGTGTGATCCACATTGTCCAGAGCCGCACGTTTGGCATGGATGGCAAACCGATTTTGAAGTTGCCGAAGACCTCGGCGTGTCGACGGACGATTTCCGTACCTCGACCGGTCATGAAGGCACTGATCCGACATCTCTATTCATTCGAGGACATCGAAAAACTGATGGACGCGCTGGGATCGCTCTCCCACGGTGAGCGCGAGCTGATTCAACTGGCCTACTGGGAAAAGCTCTCCTACCGCGAGATCGGTGTCGTGATCGGCTGCAGTGAGAAAGCCGCCGGCATCGGACTCTCGCGTGTGCGCCGGACTCTACGTGAACGTCTGAACCAGTCCACGACGCCCATCGCGTCCTTACCCCTGCTTCAAGAGGAGATGTAACTATGAACGATGAACAGCTCCAAACAATGATTGAGGCAGTGGACCCAGTACGGGACCTCTCGGACGAGACGCTGAACGAGTTGCTGCCGCGCGATCAACTGATGTCGAAGATCTCGGCTGGTATCGCTGTTGATGCGACGGCGTCCACGCGCGAAAAGGCCACACCACTCTGGCACCGCATTCCCACATTTGTCGGAGCATTCGTGGCGGCAATCTCGGTCGTGTTAGCTGGTGCGTTGATGCTGTTCGGCTCCTCGCCCGCGTTAGTCCAGGGCACAGGCGTTGGAACGAAGACCACGGTGCCGTCACCAGCGAAGACGCTGCCATCACCGGTGCTCAAGATTGAGCCCCAGCCAGTGGCTGGCGGCGTCGCTTTTACAAACACCTATGACTTCACGGCGGATCCGAGTCTCTCTACCGCGGTCGGCTCCGCAACAGCATACGAACTCACTTCGCCGTCGGACCTTTCGTCGGTCACCGGTGAGATTGCAACGGCGCTCGGAGTCTCCGGTCCGGTCACCTACCTCGGTCCGGGTAACTATCAAGCGGGACCGAGCAGTGGACCGGATGTCGTCGTCGATACCGTGTCTGGAATACTGCAGTGGCAATACCCCGACTGGACGGACCAGCCACCCGGCGTAACGGTGCCGGTCAATGAAGCTTTGCCACTGCCAACTGACGACCAGGCGATGGCGGACGCTCGCCAACTACTTCAGTCGATTGGCGTGAACGCGGAGCAGCTCGGTACGCCACAACTCTCCCGCTATCCGGCTGCGGTCAATGTCGAGTTTCCGATGGAGGTTGATGGGCTCGCGACCGATCAGTACTCACAGGTTTCCTACGGGCCCGGCGCAACCGTGCTCACATCGATGGGCATCATGACAACGGCAACGCCGTCGGCCACTTATCCGACGATCTCTCCTGACCAGGCCGTAAGTCTGCTGACCCAAAGCAGTGGGGGATCCACCTCCGGCGAGGTCACAACCAACAGCGGTTCGGACGTCGTGTCTGTCGACATCAACGACGCAGCACCCGGGCTTTCAACCTACGTTCTCACTGATGGAACGAGCTGGTTACTGCCTACGTGGAAGCTATCGGGCCCCGAAAGCGGGACTTCTGTGACGAACGGGTCAAAGTACACCGGGCATGTTCTCGCCGTTGGCGCTAAGACCACTGCTGTAGTCAGCTTTGTGACACCGGCGAATGCCGGTTCCGAAACGGGTGTGACAAACACCAGCACGCATCTCGTCATACCCAAGGGCAAGCCATCGCAGATCAACGAATGGATGGCGGGTCAAAGCGGACGGTACATCGCCACTCGGAGCTACAGCGCGCGGGTCATCTACACCAACATCGGAAGAACGTGCGCGCTTGCTCGCACGTACATTGGTGTGCAAGCAGTAGCGGGCAGAGATCACACGCCAATCGGGATGGGTTCGGTCACACCGACCAACACGTTCGGCGGTTCGATCACGCTCAAGAGTGGGCACACCGCGGCCGCGTCTGTCGTTATCGGCTCCACGTCATCGTCCTCGTTCCGCCAGATGTTGAAGGATCACGATGGCACATGTGCGCCGAAGTACGCGAACGCCATCAAAGTGTTTGGCCTCTATAGCGGGTGGCCGGTCAAGTACTTCACTTTCCCAGTTCGCCTTTCAATCTGCACCACGAACTTCTTCAATGTGAGCGCGGGACCCATTGCCATAACGAAGAAAATCGTGGTCCACGCTTGATCCTTCGATAATTGGACGACTTATTCAACCTTGGGCGGCAGGTCCGACCGGTCTTGAATGAGCCGCAAGATGCACACTCCCATTTGCAATGCCCACTCAAACTTCTTACCTAGGTCCGCGGGGTCAGGCCCCGAAGTTTGCGGCGACGAGGTCACTCCAGATCCAATTCCGAAGTAATTCGGTCCCTTGGGGAATCCATTTCGGGCATACTGCGGGCATATAACAGGCATGTAGCAGTGGTAAATGGCGGTCACTCGTGGTCACTGCGGGTCACTCGCGGACACACCAAAACCCTTGTAAATAAAGGGTTTTGGGGTGATTTTCCGGAGCACCCCCAACGGGATTCGAACCCGTGCCGCCACCTTGAAAGGGTGGAAATTAAAACGACCATAGGTAACAGCAATTCCTGATGAGATGCAATTTCTCCGCGCTAAATTCCCCGCGAATTAGATGTTGGGCATCGTATGGGCATTAACACCTTTCCTTGAAACTTCAAACAAGTCCCTTCAAGGTCCACGTGGATCCTTCATCACGTCATTCTGGGAGCCGTGACTAACAGGATTTGTGCAACCTCGGACGAGTCGTTGCTGATTCCTGAGCTTCCAGGTCTCGGCGAACTTGCCCCGTGTTAGTCGAGGAGCTGTGTTGCCAAGCAGAATGGGTGACCCGCCGGGTCGAGAAGGATTCGCCAATGCTCCGGATTAGTTTGCTCTGTCGCGACCCGAGCACCCAAACGCACCGCGTCAGTTTGCGCTGCCTCAAGGTCGTCGACTTTCAAGTGCAGATGCATCTGTTTCGGCACGGTCGGGTCCGGCCAAGTGGGCGGCTTATAGTCCTGCACCTTGACAGCGACCAGCCAGTCTCCGTCCACCTTGACAGCGTGGAACTCGTCGTTGCGATGTGCGACTACGCCGCCGAGGAGCGCCGCCCAGAAGTCAGCGAGGACGGAAGGGTCAGAGCAGTCCAGCGCCGTTAAACCCAGTCGCGCCGTCGCCATTCCTCAGAGCCTATGCGACGCGATCAGCACCGTTCATTGGCGCTTGACTTGTCGTCGGGGCTACTTGTCAGGATTGCGGTACTCCGAATGCAACATTATTCTCAGCCCCAAAATATATTCGTCTGATCACGTTCGATCTCTTCGAGGATTTCGTCAACGGAACCGGGCGATATGAGGTCGAAAATATGCCATCGGCTGTTGCTGTCAGACCAGTAGAGCGTCCATTCATTGTTCGCAGTATCAAACTTCATCCGAGCAACCCCTTGTCGGGTCCACTCGGGTCGGAAATCTTCCCTCCAAGGAGGTCGACATTCAACAATCGTCACCGTCTTCCCCCGAACGTCAACTTCCATTCTGATCTGATCTTGAAAGTCCGGTGGGACGACTCTCGCTGCGTACTTGTGAATCTTCCGTAGGTCGAGTTCCGGTATGCCGGTCATAGGGAGACTCTACGCAGCTCGGTGGTTGGAGTTCCGAACAGAAACTCGCGGAGTAGGTCTTGGAGATTGATTCTCAATGGTTAGCCTCTTCTGCCGTGGGCCGGGCCAAAGGGAGGACCGTCGGTCATTGAGGTCCAGTACCAGGAACGCTCGTGCCGTCACAACGAGTTCGTAATCTATATGTGTGGTGGTATCTCGTTCGTCTACTTTGGGCCCAGCTTCAAGGCCTGTCGCGATCCCTTCTGGATTTGACACGTCCAATGACATAAAGGCTCAAGGCACGGTCGAACTTCCTATTCATGTCTGGTGGTCAGAGCCGAAGCGCGTTTTTGATCTGACTAAACCCGATGATCGAGTGCGGGCATATGAGCTTGTGCTCACCGAAGGTGATGAGGACGATATTCGCCTTTACATTCGCTTTGATGCCCTTCGGTCGTCATGGCATCAACTGTTCCTTCCGCGCCACGTTCGTGAGGCGTGGGAAAAAAAGTATCAGCAGCTCAGCGGCAACAGTTAGACGTGCTCAGCCCGCTGCAGGAGAGACTTGTCGCCCTGGTGGCGGAGTCACTCGTGGGCTCTGACTTTGCCCTCGCCGGCGGTGCGGCACTGATTTCGCAGGGACTGGTCGAGCGCCGAACGAACGATTTGGATTTCTTTGGTTCATCCGAGGCGGCACTGGCTGAGCGACTTCCGAGGGTCATTTCATCCTTGCAACAGGAAGGATTCGAAGTCGACGTTCGGCGCTCTACGCCACAATTTGCCCGCATCGTGGTTCGAGGGTTGAATTCTGAAACTGAAGTCGATTTTGGATTGGATAGCCGGCTGTTTCCTCTCGAACAAGGTGAACTATCTCCGGTGTTGGCGAGTAAGGAGTTGGCGGTTGACAAAGTGTTGGCGGTGTTCGGGCGAGCCGAGGCCCGCGATTTCGTAGACCTCTACGCGCTCGAGCAGTTTTTCATGCTTGACGATCTCTTCGTCTGGGCTGCGGAGAAGGACCGCGGGTTCGATTTAGGAGTTTTCAACGATATGGCGAGACGGGCGAGCACGTTGGATTCCTCAGAGTTCAATTTGAAGGATTCGGAGCATCGCAGCCTATTGACGGCAGTGGAGAGATGGCGCGAACTCGCTCTTGATCTTGCTCGGAAGCGGGATCGCGACCACGGTCTCGAGAGATGAACCGAATCGAAATTCGATGGCCTGCCAACGCACTCGACGGATTCCACATTTGCGACATTGTGAACGGATCTGTCGCGACACTGTGATCACCTCCTGAGATCAGTGGTGGGACATTAGTGGCTTAAACCATTGCCCATAAGCGTTTCGCGATCTCCTGCATCGAACGAAGCGCTGTTTTGGGCATTGAATGGGCATTAACGGCGCCATTTCTGCGGGAAAATGGCAGTTTCCAGGTGTAAAAGTGCTGAGTAGAAATTGGCTGTGACTAGGTACAACGAAGCACCCCCAACGGGATTCGAACCCGTGCCGCCACCTTGAAAGGGTGGTGTCCTAGGCCGCTAGACGATGGGGGCCTGCACTGCATTTCACCTGGTACTTCATTGGTGGTCGGGCTGCCGGGATTTGAACCCGGGACCTCTGCGTCCCGAACGCAGCGCGCTACCAAGCTGCGCTACAGCCCGCAGCGAGTTGCCTCGCAGCCCGCTAATCCTAGCCGGTGGCCGACGAATCGAACAAAGCTCAGATGACTGATGGCATCTCTGGTGTGACGGGCTTGTGGTACTCGACGACCACCTCACTGATCCGTCGACGTTCCACCGATTGCACTCGAAACGTCCAGTCCTCATATGAGTAGGTCGTCCCGGCTTGAGGGATCTCGCCGGCCAAATCGAGGATGAAACCCGCGAACGTGACGTATTCGCCTTCAGGTATCGAAATACCAAGTGCATTTTCAACCTCATCCACGTGGGTCTGGCCGTCAACGAGCCAACGGTCCTGGCGGATACGCACGATCGTCGGTTCTTCGTCTTCGTCAAACTCGTCGTTCAAATCGCCCACCAACTGTTCGAGGATGTCGCGGATCGACACGACACCCGCGACACCGCCGTGTTCGTCGAGCACGAGGGCGAACGTTCGTCGCTTCGTTCGCATCTCACTGAGACTCTCCAGCAAGTCCATCGTTTCGGGCATCATGAAGGGCCGTCGAATCTTGCGCGCGATCTCGCTCGCCGAGGGCAGCGAAACGCCGATGGCTCGCTTGGCGGTGGTACTGCGAAACAGATCGTTGACGAAGAGGACGCCTTCGACTTCGTCGAGATCGCCGTTGACGACCGGGAAGCAGGAATGTCCGGTGTCGCGGATCGCCTCGGCGATCTGTTCGGGCGTCACCGGCGTCGTAAGGAAGTCGACGTCTGTGCGCGGCGTCATGACATCGCGCAGTTCCAGCTCGCTGAGAAGATCCACGCGCGCGTGGATAGCGACGGCTTCGGGCGACAAGGGTCGCGACTCTTCTCGTCCCACGATGCGCTTACGGAGCCGAGACAGTCCCGACGAGTGGGCCTGTTGGTCGCTCATTGAACGTCGGGACTCCCGACGCGAACCGTCGCCGGGCGCAATGATTCGTCTTCGTACTCTTCGCCACGAAGCAGTGCGCGCACGGCACTTCGCAGTCGCTGCGGGTCGAGCGGCTTGACAAGGAATCCTTCGGCGCCGCTTCGGCGAGCGAGGAATACGTCGGGACGCCGGTCGAGGAGCATCAACACCGCGACCGGATCGGCCGCCCCGTAAGACTCCTCGTGGCGCAGTTCCATGCAGATGGCCATGCCGCCCATCGTGCCGATTTGCAGGTCGACCACGACGAGGTCGACCCCGCCATGCTCCACTCGGGCAATGACTTCGGGGCCGCTCGCGACCTCTTCTATGAAGAGGTCCGGCCCTTCGAGTGTGGCGCGAAGCTCTTTACGTAGGGAGGCGAGGTCACTCGCCAGCAGGACAATGGCCATCGATTAAGCGTAGCGGAGCGAGAAAATGCCTCAAAGTAGACGCGCGAAGCATGACAAAATTTTCCCTTGCCCGTTCGTCGGCGAGTGGTTATCCTGCGGTTCTGGGTCAAACCGGGGGGGAGTGACGTATGGCGATTACGCCTTTGGCATGGACTGACGCCGCGGCGTGTCGAAATAGTGAGGGCGCACTTTTTTATCCCGCCGACAGTGCCGAGCGCAAAGAGGATCGTTTAGAGCGCGAGTTGGTGGCCAAACGGATCTGTGCGAGTTGCGGCGTGCGTGAGGAATGCTTGGAAGCCGCACTCGCTCGTCACGAGTCCTACGGAATCTGGGGTGGCCTGAATGAATTCGAACGACGGGGATTACTCCGTACGTGACCTCGCCCATCCGAGTTGGGCCGGGCTGACGCGGGTAAGAACGATGAGCAACGCGAAGGTGACGATGTGCACGCCGGTGCAGTAGAGACAAAGGTTGTCGATGATTACGAGTTCAGCGGTGAGTAACCACAGCACGAAGCACATGGAAATGATGGCGAGCACGAAACGCGCGACGTGAATCCAGTAGTTCTTCGCTCGCCACATCCACGGTAAATTCAGCACCGTCATCACCACGTACGTGCCCAGACCGAGGAACGCCACGGGAATACCGAGGAAACGAGATTCCGCTGACGTCGTGACGACTCCGCAGTTGATGAAACCATTGTCGGAACAAAAGAGGTCCTGCGGTTGAAAGTGCGTGATCGTGAGATAGGTCGAAAGCCCCAGGCCGATCAGGCTCAAGATGAACGTCGTGGCCACGGCCCAACTGGGTACGCGCCCTAGCGTTCGATTCACTTAAGCTTCATGACCGTCTTCGCGGCCATCACCCCGGAACTCGTGCACACGTTGGACGGCTCGTTGTTGGTCAACGAACAGATCGTCGCAGTCTGGTAGTTCGCCGACGCGATGATCGCGTCAGTCACCGGACTCGACGAGTCATTCAAACCCGACGCGATGTCCGAACGCGTCAGACTCGTCAGTATGTCGGGGGGGTAACTCGCACCGGCGACGAGGAACTTGTTGTCGAAGGTCATGAAGGGGATCGGATTACCCTGCGACGGCACGAGTCCCGTAATGTACTTCGGCGTGTCGTATTTCTCAACCAGTTTGATTTCGGCTTTCGTCGGCGTCTGCAGAGTCTGGTAGTTGTTCTTCGCCGCGTTCAAGTAGTTGGTGTACTCCTCGACGCTCGTGAAGACGAGGTACGGCGACTTGTACTTCGCTCGAACGAAGGTGAACGTTGGCGTATTGGGATAGACGTCGTGGGCATAACTCGTCATGTTGCCGAGATTCGACCAGGTACCAAATCGACTGAGGGCGATAATGGTGGACCAACGTTGCGCGGCGCAGTAGGGACAGGACTCGGCGCCAATGTACAGAATCTCCGGTACGGTCTTGCCGGCGCTATTCGTCGCCGTCAACGGAGGCTGACCCTTCAGAGTCAACGGCGGCGTGACCTGCACGACGGAAGATGTGACGCCCACCGCGTTGAACACCGTCGCCGGCACCTTGGTCAGTTGGTTGAACGTCGTGGAGTCGACCGGCGAGAAGGCGTGGCTAACATCCGTCGCTCCGGGGCCGCCGCTCGCGACCTTGATAATGACCAGGGTGGTCACAATGACGACCACCAGTCCAATCGCGAGCCAGGTGAAGAGACCGGCCGGTCGCCCACTCGAGGTTTTCACGGGTGGTCGCGAGGGCGGTCGCTTGGCCGCTTGCGTCGCGGGGCGACGCGACGCGACGTTTTTCTTCGATGCGGGGGACTTGGCCACGATGCTCCTTGGTGCGCTTAAGACAACAAACTTAGTGGACGGGGCATTGATGGCGATTTCAGGGTCGGTGCTGAGTAGGTTTCACTATGGCCCAAAATATGAGTCCCCGACCGGCCGCAACCGTGATCACACTGCGCGACGGGCCCAATGGTTACGAAATTCTTATGCTCCGACGCAACCTCAACAGCGATTTTGTCGGCGGCGCGTACGTCTTTCCGGGCGGCCGCGTCGACGAGTCGGACGCCGGTCCGAGTGCCGAGCGTCTCTGCTACGGACTCAGCGACACTGAGGCGTCGCGACGTCTCGCGCTCGGTAGCGGCGGTCTTGCCTACTACATCGCGTGTCTGCGCGAACTCTTCGAAGAGGCCGGTCTTCTGATTGCGTGTGACGACCGTGGCGAGCCGGTTCACTTGAGCGATGAGTCGATTGGACGATTAGCCGCGAGCCGACGCGAGGTGAATGCCGGCACGCTCGACTTCGTGGCGATGATGGCGCGTGAAGAGTATTTGTTGGACCTGCGAGGCCTGGAGTACGTCGCCCACTGGGTGACGCCGGTCGGACCACCTCGCCGATTCGACACGCGCTTCTTCGTGGCACTCGCACCTCATGATCAGGTGGCGACGCACGACGCTGGCGAAACCGTGGCCGACCAGTGGATTCGTCCGATCGACGCACTTGACGCGCACGCCCGCGGCGAGCTCGAGATGATCTTTCCCACGATTCGAAACCTCGAGGCCATTGCGCACTTCACCACAGCTGACGAGGTGCTCGAGTACGCAAGAACCGTCGACGTTATTCGAGTGGAGCCGCGCGTCATCAGTCGTGATGGCGAGGTGCGCATACTTCTCCCTAGTGACGACGGCTACGACGACTGAGCGGCGCTCGCGACTGCTTTCTCCATCGAGTCGAGCATGCGCGCCGTACAGCCAATAGACCCGAAGGGCGGAGCGACGTCATTGAGTACTCGTTGAGCGAGCCGATGAAAGACGCCGTCGGTGGGTCCAGCGAGGACGGCCGGCTCACCGTGGTCTCCACCTTCGGCGATGGCCGCGTTGAGCTCAATTTCGCACAGCAGTGGCACGTTCAACTCTTCGCTGAGTGATCGACCACCACCTTCACCGAAGACGTTGTGTCGTTGCCCACATGAGCAGACCAGGCCGCTCATGTTCTCAATGACGCCGAGCACTCGGATGTTGGACTTGCGCGCGAAGTCCGCGGCGCGCGCCGCGACGCGTTGGGCGGCGATGGTCGGCGTCGTCACGACCAACTGACCCATTTGGGGCAGTAGTCGGGCGAGCGTCATCGCGATGTCGCCGGTCCCCGGCGGCGTGTCGATCAAGAGATAGTCAATGCCCGACCAATCGGCATCTTCGATGAATTGGGCGACGGCTTTTTGCACCATGAGCCCGCGCCACATCAGCGCTTGGTCTTCGTCGGCGAGGAGTCCCATGGAGAGCAATTTGATCGAACCGTCGCCCACTCGACGTTCGAGCGGTTGCATTTTTCCGCCGATCGCTTCGACGTCGCCTTGAATGCCCAACAAGCGACTCAAGGAGAATCCCCAGATGTCGGCGTCGAGCACGCCGATGCACCGGCCCGTCGCAGCCAGCGCAACAGCGAGATTGGCCGTTATCGATGACTTACCGACGCCACCTTTGCCCGAGGCGATCATGAGGACCGGCGTCTGGGTAGGAATCGACGTCGAGGGCGCACTTTCCTGGGCAATGCTGCGCGCGCGCTTCATCAAGGCGGCCTTGGCCGGAGCGTCCAAGACGCCCATGATGAGATCGACCTTATCTATGTCGTCGAGTGAGAGGGCCGCTTCTTTTACGTCACGTTCGATCTGAGCGCGAAGGGGACAGCCCACCGTCGTGAGCGATACTTGGACCACGGCGCGGCCATCGGTCACCGTGATATTGCCAACCATGCCGAGTTCGACGATCGACGCCCCGAGTTCGGGGTCGAGCACCTGACTCAGGCGTTCTCGGAGTTGATCGGCTGATTGCACATAGAAACGCTACCGGTGAATGAAGTGAGGTGTTCAACGGGGATTTCGCTCACTATCATGGAGGGAGAAACCTCAAAGGAGCGCCATGTCCAACATGACCACCACCAGCGTGAACTTGACGAAGAAGGACCCCGACCCGATCAATTTGACCGACGGCGCAGCCGAAAAGGTGGCCGAACTCATCGCCGCCGAGGGCGTCGACGAGGAGTTGGCGCTTCGCGTATCGGTGAAGCCCGGTGGCTGCTCGGGCTTCAACTACGACATGTTCTTCGATTCCGAGTTCGCCGATGATGACATCGTTAGGGCCTTCGGCACCGTCAAGGTCGTCGTGGACGCTTCTAGCGCGGAACTGCTCAATGGATCGACACTGGAGTACTCCGACTCGCTGCAAGGCGCTGGCTTTCACATCACGAATCCCAACGCGACGCGTACGTGCGGTTGCGGCAACTCCTTCAGCTAGTTTTTCGTGCCTGAAGCGTTCGGTCCTTACTCCCTTTGGCGTCGCTCCGGCGACCTCGTCGTGATATCCGGTCAACTCGGCGTCCTTCCGGGACACGACAAGCCGACGATGGTTGAAGGGGGGGCACCCGAACAACTTCGCCAGGCACTCGTCAACGCGCGCGCAGTACTCGCCGAAGCTGGCGCTACGTTCGATCAAGTCATAAAGGCGACGTTGTTCCTCACCACGATGGACGTATTCGCCGCATGCAACGAAGTGTGGCTCGAAGCGTTCGAACCGCCTCGACCCACCAGGTCAGCCGTCGCTGTGGCGCAACTACCTCTCGGCGCGCTCGCCGAAATCGAGCTTTGGGCGCACGCGCCCCTCGACTAGACGGAGTATTCGTTCAGCGACGTGCCGAATTTGTAGCCCACCGAACGCACCGTCTGAATCAGGTGGGCGTGCTCCTCACCCAACTTGGCGCGCAGTCGTCGCACGTGTACGTCCACGGTTCGCGCGCCGCCGTAGTACTCGTAGCCCCAGACTCTTGAGAGCAAGGTCTCGCGGGTGAAGACGCGATTCGGGTTGGTGGCGAGAAAGCGCAGTAACTCGTACTCCATGTAGGTGAGGTCCATCACCCGACCGGCGATCGACGCTTGATAGGTCTCTAAGTTCATTGAGAGCCCGCCGTGTTCGATACGCGGCGCGACGCTCTCGTTGCCGGCCCGGCGAAGGCGATGACGCAACCTTGTCGCCAATTCGCTCACATCGAAGGGCCCGACGACGAAATCATCGAAGAGGTCCTCGCGAAAGGTGAGTTCGTCCAGTTGATAGTGATCGAGCAACAAGATGATCGGCCCCACGCCGCGAGAGCGCGCCCGAAGCTGGCGACAGAGGTTCATGGCGTCCGTGAATGGAAAGGCCGTCGCGTTTATGACCGCGCCGGCGAATCCGTCGGTCGGCTCCAGTGCGGAGACCTCGTTTAACCGTCCGGTGACGGCGATCGCCGGGGTGACTCCCGTGACGTCGAACGCTTTTCGCACCGGTCCGTCACACGAGGGCACGCAGAGCACGACGTCGATGTTCACAGCAACGGGAGGTAACGCTCGAGTTCGAACGGCGTGACTTGCCCCCGGTAGGCGTCCCATTCCGAGCGCTTATTGCGCAAGAACCACTCCACTTGATGCTCGCCCAGCGTCTCGTGCAACAACGCCGAGCACTCCATGAGATCGAGCGCCTCGGCGAGCGACTGAGGAAGCGGCGCCGTGCGTTCGCCTTCGGTCGGCAATTCATAGTCGCCCGCCACCCCGCGCAGTCCGGCGGCGAGGATGACCGCGAAGGCCAGGTACGGATTGGCCGCCGGGTCGGGTGAACGGTATTCGATGCGGGTGGAGTCGACTCGTCCGGGCTTCACCGACGGGATGCGCACCAATGCCGCCGGGTCATAGCGCGCCCACTTGGCCTCGACCGGGGCTTCGGCACCGGGCACCAATCGCTTGTAGGAGTTGACCCATTGGTTGGTGACCGCGGTGATCTCGGGCGCGTGACGAACCAGTCCCGCGATGAACTTGGTGGCGACGTCACTGAGACCGTAGAGACCGTCACCGATGAACGCGTTCTGGTCGTCGCGCCACAGCGAAAGGTGCGTGTGCATCCCCGAACCCTGCACGCGCGCGAGCGGCTTGGGCATAAAACTGGCCGAGACGCCGGCCTGGCGCGCCAACTCTTTGACGACGTGTCGCACCGACATCACGGTGTCACCCATGGTCAGCGCGTCGGTGTAGCGCAGGTCGATCTCGTGTTGCCCGGGCGCGTCTTCGTGTTGCGCGTGCTCGACACCGATGCCCATCTCTTCGAGCGTCAAGACCGTGCGTCGTCGCAGTTGACTGGCAGTGTCGTCCGGCAACAGGTCGAAGTAACTGCCCCGGTCGATCGGCACCGGGGGCATCGTCGAGTCAAGACTCTCGAAATAGAAGTACTCGATCTCGGGGGCGACGAAGAAGGTGTAACCCTGCGAGCGGGCTTCGGCCAGCACTCGTCGGAGTTGTTGGCGTGGACATCCGTCGAACGGCGTGCCGTCGATGTTGACGATGTCGCAAAAGACGCGCGCCACCCCGGCACCCTCTTCGTACCAGGGGAGAAGTTGGAAGGTGGTGAGATCCGGCCGGGCCAGTACGTCGGACTCCTGGATCCGAGAGAAGCCGTCGATGGAGCTGCCGTCAAAGGTCATGCCCTGATCCAGGGCGTCTTCGAGTTCGGCGGGGGTCACGTGGAAGGCCTTGTGTCGTCCGAGCACGTCAGTGAACCACAGTTGGACGAAGCGAATGCCGCGCTCCTCAACTGTCCGAAGTACGTACTGGGCCTCGCCTTGCATGGGGACCATTCTCGCACCTTCCCGCCTGATCGATTATTCCGTCGTCAGACAACGAAACCCGCCGCCGAAGCGGCGGGTTTCCATCGCGAATCAGCGTTGAGAGGCCGCTTTCTTCACGGGCGCTCGCTTGGCGACCAACCTCGTCGCCGCAGTCTTCTTGGCCGCCACTTTCTTGGTCACCGACTTGGCCGCGCTCGCCGCACCGCACACCGTCTCGGTGATCAATCGAGCCGCGACGTACGGGTCGACGTTGGCGTTGGGCCGGCGATCTTCGATGTAACCCCTTTGGTCGCGAGCGACGTGCGCGGGAATGCGTACTGAGGCGCCACGGTCCGATACGCCATACGTGAACTTCGACCAGTGGGCCGTTTCGTGTGCTCCGGTGAGTCGATCTTCGATGCCGTCGCCGTAGTTGGTGATGTGTTCTTTCACGCGCGTGCCCAAAGCTTCGGCTGCGGCGACGACGGCCGCGTAACCGCCGGCGGCGCGCATCTGCCTGGTCGAGAAGTTGGTGTGTGCTCCCGCGCCGTTCCAGTCGCCCTTGACCGGCTTGGCGTCAAAGCTGACGTCGACGCCGAACTCCTCGGCGATGCGCTCCAGGATCCACCGCGCCAACCAGAGTTGGTCGCCGATTTCGACCGGGTCGAGGACACCGACCTGGAACTCCCATTGGCCCATCATCACTTCGGCGTTCGTACCTTCGATGCCGATACCGGCACGCATGCACGCCAGCGTGTGGGCTTCGACGATGTCTCGCCCGGGCATCTTCGCGCCTCCGACGCCGCAGTAGTACGGACCTTGAGGTGCGGGGAAACCGTCTTCCGGCCAACCGTAGGGTCGACCGTCCTGAAAAAAGGTGTACTCCTGTTCGATACCGAACATCGGTTCGAAGCTCGCGAACTTCTTCGCGACCTCGGCGGTGGCCGCTCGCTCGTTGGTGACGTGCGCGGTCATGTCGGCGTTCAGCACTTCGCACATCACGAGCACGTCGTTCTCTCCTCGAAGCGGGTCGGGAACGGTGAAGACCGGCTTCAAGACGCAGTCCGAGAAGCGACCAGTCGCCTGGTTCGTGCTCGATCCGTCGAAGCCCCACATGGGTGGCTTTTGACCTTCTTCGACGATCTTGGTCTTGCTGCGCAACTTGCGCGTTGGCTCGCTTCCGTCAATCCAGATGTATTCGGCCTGATACTTCACAATCGCTCCTCGGTCGCCTCGTGCTTGCATCCAGTTTGGTGCAGTGGGGTCGCGCAATACCCCCAGTTTTGTTAACCGCGTGTGAACGTTGGCCAGAGTTTCCCGAGTCTTCCCCCGGTAGGCTCACCTTCGTGCCAGTGATCAGACTCGCCATGGCCCAAATGAATGCGGTCGTGGGCGGATTCGCACAAAACGTTGAAACGCTGGGGCGTTTCCGCACCCAGGCGGCCGGAGCCGGGGCCGACCTCGTCTTGACGCCCGAACTGTCGCTGATGGGCTATCCGCCGGAGGACCTGCTCCTCAAAGAGGGCTTCATCGAAGCCTCGCGGGTGGCGTTGATCGAGATGGCGCTCTTGGACAACGTGCCTCCGGTCCTGGTGGGAACTGTGGTGAGCGAAGGCCTGGAAGATATCGCCTTGGCACCTTCGAGCGACGGACGCGACGTCGCGCGACCGGCCTTCGGGGAACTGGGCTCGCCTCACATCGCCAACGCCCTCGTGGCGCTCAGCGATGACGGGGTCGTCGCGATCGCCACCAAGCGTCTTTTGCCGAACTACGACGTCTTTGACGAACAGCGTTACTTCCATCCCGGGGTCGGTCCCCACACGATCATTAACGTGCGCGGCGTCGCCGTAGGCCTCTTGATCTGTGAGGACGTGTGGACGAGCGACGGACCGGCCGCCGAGTTGGCCCGCCAAGGCGCCACGATGCTCGTCGTGGCCAATGCCTCGCCGTACGCGCGCGGCCGGCGCGAAGAAAGAGAGGCAGTGCTGCGCGAACGCGCCCTCGAGACGAACTGTCCCATCGCCTACGTCAACCTCGTGGGTGGCCAAGACGAACTCGTCTACGACGGACAGAGCATGGTCGTAAACGCCCAAGGTGACGTCATCGCGCGCGCCGCGGCCTTCAGCGAGGAGTTGTTGGTCTGTGACATCGACGCGCGCGAATCAACCGTGGGCGTGCCGCTCAACATCGGTTACGCCCGTGACGACGAGCGGCTCACGGCGCTGCACGTGAACCGGATCGCCGAACCACTGAGCGAGGTCGAAGAGGTCTACCAAGCCTTGGTGATGGGAACCCGTGACTACCTGCGAAAGAACGGCTTTCGCACGGCGGTCATCGCGCTCTCGGGCGGTGTGGACTCCTCCCTGGTCGCCGCGATCGCCGTTGACGCTGTCGGGGCACGCGCCGTTCGAGGTTTCTACATGCCCTCGCGCTACTCGTCGGAGCAATCCGACGTCGACGCGGTCGAACTGGCCTCCCGTCTCGATATCGAGATCACCACGATCCCGATCGAGGGCGCCCACGTGGCATTTGGTACCGCACTCGACGACGTGCTCGACGGCGAGCCGAAAGGCATCACTGACGAGAACCTGCAGTCGCGCATTCGCGGCGTCTTGTTGATGGCTATTTCGAATGACACCGGCGCGATCGTGCTCACGACCGGGAATAAGTCCGAGATCGCGACCGGTTATTCCACGCTCTACGGCGACTCGGTCGGCGGTTTCGCGGTCATAAAGGACGTGCCCAAGGCGCTGGTCTACGAACTCTGTCGTTACCGCAACGAGATCGCCGCTAAGGACGGCGACCCCCAACCCATTCCCGCCAGGGTGTTGACGAAACCACCGTCGGCCGAACTTCGACCGGACCAACGCGACGACCAATCACTGCCGCCCTACGAGATACTCGATCCGCTGCTCGAGCTCTACGTGGAAGATGACGCCACAGCCGAAACAATGATCGCCAGTGGCCACGATCCCGACCTGGTCTTGCAGATCACTCGACTGGTCGATCAAAGCGAATACAAACGACGCCAAATGGCACCGGGGGTGCGGATCTCCAAAAAGGCCTTCGGCCGCGACCGTCGAATGCCGATCACCAACGCGTTTCGCCAAGAGAACCTGTGACGCCTACGAATCGAGAGATTGGCGAACACGTCCTCGCGTGCTACGACACTATTTATATTGTCCTCGGCGAAAGCGCCTCGATCCTGACCAACGACTCATACGTGGTGCGCACCTACGAGATGGGCCGCGCCTTCGGTGAGTTGGCACTCGAGTTGCGCGAGTACTTGGGCGAACCGGTCGTCGAACCGATTCCCATCGTTGACGAGGTCCTTCGTCGCGCCGTGGAGAGTGACGTCACTGGCGCGATGGTGCTCTATGCCATGGCGATGGTCGTGGGGCCACGACTCCTAGTGTCCTTGT
The DNA here is from genome assembly GCA_035532375.1 of Acidimicrobiales bacterium. Lineage (GTDB taxonomy): Bacteria > Actinomycetota > Acidimicrobiia > Acidimicrobiales > RAAP-2 > RAAP-2. The sequence continues at coordinate 43,044 of DATKRC010000016.1, read as the reverse complement.
TGGACGCTCGAACGGCACTCTCGAACGACGAGAAACTGGCCGAACTCTTCAGTGACGCCTCGATGGTGTGCGTGAAAGAGATCCGAGCGGCCGGCGAGGTCGCCAAGGCTCAGGCGCCGATCGAGGACCAGGAATGGCAACGGGTAGCTCGAGAACTCTCAAGAATTCTCGACGAGAGCGGAAGCGCTGAAAGCCTCGGAATATCTCGTTAGGGGTTTCGTCCACTCGCCCAACTCCATGCGAATTCATGCTGGTCAATGCCCGACACGTGAAGAACTTGCCCGGACGAAAGACCGACGTGTCGGACGCGGCGTGGCTGGCCCAACTCGGCGCGCACGGACTGGTACGCAGTTCCTTCGTAGCGCCCGAGCCGATTCGCCAGTTGCGCGATCTCACTCGAATCGGCACGACGATTGTTCGTGAACGTACTCGTGAGATTCAACGCCTGGAGAAGTTGATGGAGGACACCCGGGGTGAAGCTCTCCTCGGTCGCCACGCACATGCACGGCGTCTCGGCTCGCAACATGCTCGACGCCCTCGTGGCCGGTGAGCGCGACCCAGAGGTTCTCGCCGACATGGCCAAGGGGCGGCTGCGAAACAAGCTTCCCGAATTGACCGAAGCCCTCACTGGACATTTCAGCGAACACCACGCATTCTTGGTGCCGATCCAATTGGACAGCATGGACCAACGGGCCAAGGCGATTGACGAGATCACCGAACGCATCGAGGTGGTGATGGCACCTTTTCGCGCAGCCCGGGATCTGATCTCGACGATCTCGGGGATCTCGTCGAAAGTGGCTGACCTGATCATTGCCGAGACCGGCGCCGACATGAGCCAGCCAGCGAAAGTGTTGCGCGTCTTGGCTAAGTAGTGGAAGAGGGAGTGGTGACGCCCCCTAAGATTGGTCGGAGATTTCATATTCTGAGCGATCTTGTGCAGGTTGCCTAGGTCCGTATAACTAGAAGTGCCGGATTCACCGGTGTCGGGTATCAGGGGAGCGCTATGGCAAAAGATCGTGTTGATAGGGATGACGAGGACCTCGTACGTCTCTACCTCTCCGATATTGGTCAATACACCCTCTTGACCAAGGACGATGAAGTACGCCTGGCCCAGACGATCGAAGAAGGTCGTGAAGCCAAGGCCGAACTCGAATCCGCCGAAACCGACAAGAAGATCAAGCTCACGCCCAGCAAGAAGCTGGCCCTGAAGCGCGCTCAGCACCGCGGCGATCAGGCAGAACGTGACTTCGTACAGTCCAACCTTCGCCTCGTGGTCTCCATTGCCAAGAAGTACCAGGCTTCGGGACTGCCGTTGCTCGACCTCATTCAAGAGGGCAATCTCGGTCTGATGCACGCCGTCGAGAAGTTCGACTGGCGCAAGGGCTTCAAGTTCTCGACCTACGCCACGTGGTGGATTCGCCAGGCGATCACCCGCGGCATCGCCAATACCGGGCGCACGATCCGGCTCCCGGTGCACGCCGGTGACACGCTGGCCCGCGTCCAAAAGGCTCAGTCGCGCTTGGAGCTCAAGTTCGGTCGTCCCCCGACCATCAAGGAACTGTGTGACGAGTGCGAGATGCCCGAGGACAAGTTGATCGAAGCGCTGCGCTTTCGCTCCGAGCCGATCTCACTGTCCGAGCCCCTGCGCGAAGATGGCGACGCGGAGTTGGGCGACGTCGTCGAAGACCGCTCGGCCGAGTCGCCCTTCGATGTGGCCGCGGTCAAGATGATGCCCGCAGCGATCGAGAAGCTCCTCCAGCCGCTCGACGAGCGTGAGCAGAAGATCCTGCGGATGCGCTTCGGCCTCGACGGGGCCGGGGAGATCCGGACGCTCGAAGACGTCGGCGCCGAGATGAACCTCACGCGCGAACGGATTCGCCAGATCGAGGCTCGCGCGATGAGCAAACTTCGTCACCCGTCGTCGGATACCGGCGCGCGCGACCTTTTGACGCTTTAGCGGCGCTGGTACGTCCGACCGAGGACGGCCGCCACCCCGATCACCAGAGCACTAAGGAAATACGGCGTGTGCGACTTCGTGCGGTCGCGGGCGCGAACGGCGTGCGTGAAACTCAGCAGTGGCCACTGGCTGTCGTGGGCGGCGCGCGCCAAGTGACGGTCGGCGTTCACGGCGTAGGCGTGACCCACGGATTCGAGCATCGGGATATCGGTCTCGGAGTCTGAGTAGGCGAAGGATTCATTGAGGTCGATGTCGCGCTTCTGGGCAAGTTCACGTATCGCGATCGCCTTGTTCTCGCCTTGGGCGAAGAACTCCATCTCGCCGGTGAACTTCCCCTCCTCGTCGATCTTCGCTCGCGATGAGATTGCCCCGGTGATACCGAGCAGTTCTGCGAAAGGCTCCACGATCTCGGCCGGCGACATGCTCACCAGCCACACCTCATCGCCTTGAGCCATGTGGTAGTCGATGAGCTCGAGCGCCTCTTCGTAGATCAGAGGTTCGATGACGTCGTTGATCGTTTCGGCGACGAGCTTCTTCACTTCCAGGTGGTCCCAACCCTTGGTGATCTGGAGGACCGATTCGCGGATTTTCTCGAGCTTCTCGTCGTCGGCGCCGAATCGCATGAACATCATCTGACTCAGCACGCCCCAGACGAGCGTGCGCCGGTGCAAGAGACCGCGGGCGTGGAATTCGGGGCCAAAGGCCACCAGAGAGGACTTGGCGATCACCGTTTTGTCTAGGTCAAAAAAGGCCGCTCGCACCTATCCATGTTAGGTCCCGATGGTTTTCGTGCCCCGCCGATCAGGCGACGAAGGCCGACGCACACTCTTGGGCGGCGTCGGAGCGAGTGACCAAGATCACGTGGTCGAGTTCCAAGAAGTGCATGGACTCCGAGGGCACCAACGGTTGACCGCCACGAACGACGGCGACGACACGAACCGAATCGGGCAGGTGAAGTTCGTCAAGGGTGAGGTGATTGACCACCGCAGGCGCGTCCGTCGCGAGTGTCACTTCGATGAGTCGCATACGGCCCTGGGCCAGATCCATCAGGTTGATGATGGCGCCTACTTCGACGGCCTCGTCGACGAGTGAGGTGATGAGGGTGGGCGTCGACACCGAGATGTCCACGCCCCAGCTCTCGTTGAAGAGCCATTCGTTTCGCGCATTGTTGACGCGACTGATGACACGCGGCACGCCGAACTCCTGTTTGGAGAGCCAGCTGATCACGAGGTTGTCCTCGTCATCGCCGGTGGCGGCGATGACGACGTCGACGCTTCGCAGGTCCGCCGCCGCGAGGTTCGCGTATTCGCACGCGTCGGCTGCCATGACGTTGACGGCCGGCAACATTGACTTGAGGCGTTCGGCGGTTGTCGAGACCTGCTCGAGCAACGTGACGTCGTGGTGGCGGTCGACCAGGTCCAACGCGATTGAGACACCGACAGAGCCGCCGCCGGCGATCATGACCCTCATCGCTGTCCGCTGTCTATGAGGGACTTCAACTCTTCGAGGCCTTCCGTTGTTACGAGGAATTCGAGCACGTCGTCTTGTTGGGCGAAGAGGCCATCTACGTCCACGCGTCCCTGACCGCCTCGGATGACACCGACGACGCGGATGCTCTCGCCGTGGTCGTAGGAACTGATGGGCTTGCCCGCAAGCACGTCGGGCACGATGCGCTCTACGAGGTGCAGTGTGCCCGTACTCGCGGTCCATTCGACCGAATCGTCGGCCGGCAGGAGCCAGCGTTTCACTTGCTGGGTCGTCCACAGCGACGTCGCCACCGTCGGAATGCCCAGTTTCATGTAGATGTCGGCGCGCGCCGGGTCGTAGATCCGAGCCACGACGTTCTTGATCTCGTAGTTGTCGCGAGCGATTCGTGCGCACAAGATGTTCGTGTTGTCACCGCTCGTCACCGCCGCCAACGCGTTGGCTCGGCGAGCATCGGCCTGGAACAAGACGTCGCGGTCGAAGCCCGATCCGACGATCGTCTTGCCGTGAAAATGGTGCAAACGCCTGAAGGCATCACGGTTCTTGTCGACGATGACGACGGAGTGGCCCTCTTCGGAGAGCTGCATGGCCAACTCCGAACCCACTCGACCACAACCGATGACAACGATATGCACTTCGACATGGTAATGGTTCACTTCGCTCCTTCGCGGACGTGAACCAGTGGGCTCTACCGGCCAAAGCCATGTTGCGAGCGCGAGACACACTCGAGTGCGTCACCAAAGTCATTAGAGAGGCTCGTTTAGTATCGAATGAGTGTCAGACGCCGATAATCAGTTTTCAAAAAACTCGCAGCTTCTGACGTCCCACGCCAATTTGGCGGACGTGTACCCCGAATCACTGGGCTATCGGATCAAGCGGATCCTTTTAGGCAAGCCATTCGTTACTGAACAGCTGAGTGGGGAGCGGCTTAATCGCGCCGTCGCCTTGGGCGTCTTGGCGCCGGACTGCATCTCGTCATCGGCATACGGCACCGAAGAGATCCTCACCCAGATGACGCCCTATATCGGTCTTGCGGCCTTCGCCCTCGTCGTGCCGATCATGTTCGTGATCCTCGGCGTGTTGTTCTTCGTCACGACGAGCTACATGGACGTGATCAAGTACTACACGACGGCCGGTGGCTCCTACGTCGTGGCGCGCGACAACTTCGGTCCGAAGATCGCTCAGATCGCCGCGGTGGCACTCTTAATTGACTACACCGTCACCGTGGCCGTGCAGTGCTCGGCCGGCACGGCGGCACTCACCAGCGCGATTCCCGGACTTCGTCACGCGCCCGATCCGCTGCTCATCACGGTCGGTGTGGTGTTGATCTTGATCTACGGCAACCTTCGGGGGCTCAAAGAGGCGGGCAGTTATTTCGCGTTCCCGACGTACTTCTACATCATGATGATGACGGCGACCATCATCTTCGGCGTCTCGAAGAAGATTGGCGGCACGCTTCATCGAATCCCACTGCCGCTCCAACACGATCTCATCGACCATCACCTCGGGTCCAAGGGAACCGGGGTGTTGATGGGACTCGCCTTCATCTCGTTGCTTCGCGCCTACGCCAACGGCGGCTCGTCGTTGACCGGACTCGAGGCGATCTCGAACGGTGTCGCGAGTTTCCGCCGGCCCGAGTCGCCCAACGCTCGAAAGACCCTCGTCGCGATGTCGAGTATCCTCGCGTTCCTCCTGCTCGGCATCACCCTGATCGCGTCGTGGACGCACGCCATTCCCTACGCCGCCGGTTCACCGACCGTCGTGAGCCAAGAGGTCCTCGACATCTTCGGAGGACACGGGCTCGGTCATTTCATCTATTACATGGTGATCTTGGCGACGATTCTGATCCTCTACACCGGTGGCAATACCTCCTTCAACGGTTTTCCGTTCCTGGCGAATTACGTCGCCACCGATAAGTACCTGCCTCGACAGTTGACGAAGCGAGGACACCGTCTGGCCTTCTCCAACGGGATCATCGTCTTGGGCATCGTCGCGCTGACTTTGATCGTCGTCTTCAACGCCAGTGTGAACTCGCTCGTCGCCCTCTACGCCATCGGCGTCTTCACGGGCTTCACCTTGGCCGGGGCGGGCATGGTGGCGCGGCACCTGCGCGAGAAGACCGGCAAGTGGCGATTCGGTGTCTTCGTGAATGGCCTGTCGGCGACGGTTACCTTCTTCGTCGTCCTGATTTTCCTGATCGCGAAGTTCAAAGAGGGCGCCTGGATCATCGCGGTCCTCGGACCATTGATGTACTTCGCGCTGCTTCGACTGAACAAGCAATATATGCGTGAGGAGCGAGCCTTCGAAGCCGTGAGTGGCAGGGCCGCGACGATGAACATCCGCACGAACCGAGTCGTCGTCTTCGTCGACACCTACGACCTCGTCACCGAGCGCTCACTGCTCTACTGCCTCTCGCTCAACGCCTATTCGATTCGCGCGGTCCACTTCGATATCGACCCCGTCGTCACCAAGCGTCTGGAAGAGAAGTGGGGGGCGATTGGCACGGCGTCGGCCGGCATCACGTTGGAGATTGTCGAATGCGACGACCGGCGCGTGGACCGCGCGGCCCTGGAGCTCGTCGCGGACGTGGTGCGCGACCCCGAGGTCTTCTGCATGGTCATCCTGCCGCGTCGCGGCTACGTCTCGCGACTGCAGCGCTTCTTGCACGACCGCAGCGCCGACGCAATCGCCGCGGCCATCATGCACGTGCCACGCACGGCCGCCACCATCGTGCCGTATCGCGCGGTGCGGCGCATCTCGGAAGGAGCGGTGCAAGAGGCCCCCCGCAGTGACGAAGTCGTTCGCGGTGGCGTGCGCGACAGCGCGCACCTCGTGGCTGACGTGAAGCTGGCGCAGCGTTCGGCCGACTCCGAACCGATTGGTGGATTGGTCGAGCGTCAGTTCGCCGAGATCGCCGGACGAGTTCGCTCCATGGCGATCAACCATGAAGGTGGTGGTCACGAACTGCGCTGCGTCATCGCCGACAACTCCGGTTCGGTGACCTTGGTCTTTCAGGGTCGCTCGAGTATTCCCGGCATCGAGCGCGGCACGCGACTGCTCGTGCGCGGCACGGTGACGTCATTGCGACGCGAAGCGGTGATCCTCAATCCTCAGTACGAGATTGTGGCCGCGCCCCAGGGCGACGCGTAGAACACGTCGACGAACGAATCGCCAGTACCGGCATAGTGATTGACGCGACCGATGGGTCGGCGACATAGAGCATGACACGGGTAGGGTCGAAGACTGCCTATCTTGTAGAGCGCAAGTAGGTGGCGTCGGCGCCACCGCGTCATTGTGAGAAAGGAGGAGCATGCCTCGGGCCCTCGTCATAGTCGAATCGATCGCGAAAGCAACGCGGATCCAGAGCATGCTCGGTCCGGATTACATCGTGAAGCCGTCGATCGGACACATTCGCGACCTCCCCCAGAGCGCCGCCGACATTCCCGCGTCGGTGAAAGGCGAGAAGTGGGCCCGTCTCGGGATCAACGTCCACGACCACTTCAAGCCGGTCTACGTGGTCTCAAGTGACCGCAAGAAGATCGTCGCCGAACTCAAAGCGGCACTAAAGGAAGTCGACGAGCTCTACCTCGCCACCGACGAAGACCGCGAGGGTGAAGCCATCGCCTGGCACCTCCAGGAGGTCCTCAATCCCAAGGTGCCCGTCAAACGAATGGTCTTTCACGAGATCACACCCGCCGCGATCGCCAAAGCAGTAGAAGAAACCCGCGACCTGGACCTTCGACTCGTCGACGCCCAGGAGGGCCGCCGCTTCCTCGACCGCCTCGTCGGCTACGAGGTGTCGCCCGTGCTTTGGCGCGCGGTGGACAAAGCCCGCTCGGCCGGTCGCGTGCAGTCGGTGGCGATTCGACTGGTCTGCGAACGCGAACGTGAGCGCATGGACTTCACGTCGGCGACGTGGTTCGACGTCACGGCGAACATGGACTCGAAGGGGAACTCCTTTGACGCCACGCTCGAATCGGTCAACGGATCGTCGTTGGCGACGGGCAAGAACTTCGACGCCGGTGGCGTGCTCGACGCCAAGGCGAACGTGCAGGTGCTGAGCGAGGCGTCGGCGACGTCGATCGCCGGGGTGTTGGTGGGCACTTTGCTTACCGTGATGTCGGTCGCCTCGACGCCGCGCACCCAACGCCCTCAGCCACCGTTCATGACGTCGTCGCTGCAGATCGAGGCCAGTCGAAAACTCCGCTTCGACCCCGAACGCACGATGCGCGCCGCCCAGCGACTCTACGAACAGGGTTGGATCACCTACATGCGCACCGACTCCACGACGTTGTCCGACGAAGCGATCCACGCGGCACGCGCGACCGCCGCGGCCATGTTCGGCGACGACTACGTGGCCGACGCGCCGAGGCGATACGACCGCAAGGTGAAAAACGCGCAAGAAGCGCACGAGGCGATTCGTCCGGCCGGCGAAACGTTCCGCTCCCTCGACGAGGCGCAGTCCCAACTCGGGGGCGACGAACTGGCGGTCTACGACCTCATCTGGAAGCGCACCCTCGCCTCCCAGATGGTGGACGCCCGACTGACCCAGGACAAGGTTCGCATGACCTCGACGTTGTCGGGCGTCGCCGGCTTCGACGCCGACGTCGAGGTGGGACTCAGCGCCACCGGTATGCGGATCGAATTCCCCGGCTTTCGACGGGCCTACGTCGAAGGGACTGACGACCCCGAGGCCGAGCTCGCCGATCAAGAACGAATCCTGCCGCCGCTCACCGAAGGCGAAGACGTGCCCGTCACGAGCGCCGAGGCGAAGGGTCACGACACCCAACCGCCCGACCGCTACTCCGAAGCGACGCTGATCAAGAAACTCGAAGACCTGGGCATCGGGCGACCGTCGACCTACGCGTCGGTGATGAAGACGATCGATCGGCGCGGCTACGTGTGGAAGAAAGGCAAGTCGCTGGTGCCGGCCTTTCGCGCCTTCGCCGTCGTCAATCTTCTCGAGCACTACTTCGCCGACCTCGTCGACTATCAGTTCACGGCGGCGATGGAAGACGAGCTGGACGAGATCGCCCAGGGCAATCAGGACTTGGAGCCTTGGTTGCAGAAGTTCTATTTCGGTGATCCCAGTGCCACGACCGAGTTGGCCAAGTTCGGCCTCGAGCACATGACGCATGAACCGCACGAGTTCGATTTCGCGGCCATCAACTCGTTGCCGCTGGGCGTGGCGCCGGACGGCGTCGCGCTCAGCGTGCGCTCCGGTCGCTACGGACCGTACCTAGTGCACGGCGAGGACCGCGTCTCGATCCCCGAGGCGACCGAGCCCGATTCGCTCACCGTCGAAAAGGCGCTCGAGTTGCTCTCGGCTCCGAGTAACGACCGCGAACTCGGTCTCGACGACGAAACGGGGCTACCGATCTTCTTGAAGGCAGGTCGTTACGGCCCCTACGTCCAGGTCGGTGAAATGACCGACCCGAAGGATAAACCCAAGACCGCTTCACTCCTGACGACGATGTCGCCCGAGACCGTCACCCTCGCCGACGCCAAACGACTGTTGTCGCTGCCGCGCGTGGTCGGTGAGCATCCGGAGGGTGGAGCGATCATCGCCCAGAACGGTCGCTACGGCCCGTACATCACGTGGGGCAAGGAGACCCGTTCGCTCGAGGACGAGGAACAGATCTTCTCCGTCGACCTCGACGAGGCGTTGAAGTTACTCTCGCAGCCCAAACAGCGCGGGCGCCGCGCCGCCGCGGGACCACTCAAGGATCTCGGCGAAGACCCGCTCACCAAGCGCAACGTCGTCGTGCGCACCGGTCGCTTCGGGCTCTATGTCACTGACGGCGAGACGAACGCCACCCTTCGACTCGGCGACACCCCGGAGACGATCACGCTTGACCGCGCCGCCGAGTTGCTCGCTGAACGTCGCAACGCCGAACCGTCAACCCGTCCACGAAAGGCGGCCAAGTCGACAAAGAAGACGTCGAAGAAGCCGGCCAAGAAGACGACTAAGAAATCGCCGGCGAAGAAGGCGACCGGATCGGCCAAACGCGCCGCGGTCGCCCAAGGCGCTACATCCAACGCGGCCCTGATCGCGACTAGGAACTCGGAGGAGTGATGGACCGCGGCTCCTTCGTCGTGTTCGAAGGGATCGACGCGAGTGGCAAGAGCACCCAGGCCCGGCGGGTCGCGGGACTGCGCGATGCGCACTTCACTTTCGAGCCCGGCGACACGCCTTTAGGCGTCGACCTGCGCCGCTGGGTCCTCGACGCCGCGACACCGATGACTCCGATCACCGAAGCTCTGCTCATGTTGGCCGACCGATCGCATCACGTGCGCACCGTCATCGAGCCGATGCTCGAAAGCGGAAGGTCCGTTGTCAGCGATCGCTACTTCGCGTCGACGTTGGCCTACCAGGGCTACGGTCGCGGCGTCGACCTCGCGCGTCTCGAAGCCGCCACGGAGTTGGCCATTGGCGAGTGCTTGCCGGATCTGACCGTGTTGATTGACACGCCGCTCGACGTCGTCAACGAACGTCGAACGCCCGACGCCGGAGATCGCTTCGAATCGGCCGACCTGGACTTCCATCAGCGCGTGCGCGACGGCTACCTGGCGATCGCGGCCACGTGGGGCGATCGGTGGTGCGTCATCGACGGCTCACGAAGCGAAGCCGAAGTCGCGTCGTTGGTCGACGAATGCCTCGCCTCTTTACCATGGTGAGATGACCGACGTCTTCGAAGCCCTCGTAGGTCAAGAGTCGGCCGTGGCGGCGATGCGCCAGTACGTGAAGGCACCGGTGCACGCCTATCTCTTCAGCGGACCGGTCGGCTCGAGCCTCCATGACGCCGTGGTGGCGTTCGCCGCTGCGTTGCAATGTCCCGACGACGGATGCAGCCACTGCGAGTCATGTCGACGGGTGCTCTCCGACGCCGACGCCGACGTCTACTTCGCCGAGCGTGCGGGACTGGCGTGGCGCATTGACGAACTGCGCGAGGCCGAGCGGGTGAGTCGCCGACGTCCGCTCGGACCGGGATATCAGATCGTCGTGATCGAAGACGTGGAACTCACGACCACCGGCGCGTCACCCAGTGCGCCGGCGCTGTTGAAGTCGCTGGAAGAGACGCCGTCGCGAACGATCTTTCTGCTCACCGCCGAAGACGTCCCACCGGCTCTCGACACGATCGCTTCTCGGTGCGTGGAGTTGAAACTGAAGGGTCTGAGCGAAGAGGGGATCGCCGAAGTGCTGATTCGTGAGGGCGCGACGGCACTGGGCGCTCGCGCGGCGGCGAGTGCGGCCAACGGGAATCTGCGGCGCGCCCGCATTTTGGGACGTGATGACGAGTTGGCCCAGCGCATCGCGCAGTGGCGCTCGGTCCCGGATCGACTGAACGGCACACCCGCCACCTCGGCTGCGCTCGCGACCGAGATCGCTCGAGCGCTCGACGACGCGATCACCCCGCTGCAGCGGATCCAAGAAGAGGAGATGGCCCAGCGCGTTCAAGAGTCACGCCAGATGGGCCAGCGATCGGTCGCCAATCGACGCGACACCGAAGCCCAGTTCAAACGAGAACAGCGGCGTTTTCGCATCGACGAACTTCGCTTCGGGCTGACTGCCCTCACGAACGTGTATCGCGACCGCATGGTGGAGAGCCTGGAGGGCAGCGAACTCGGTGAAGCTCGTGATCGGTACCGCGTCGGCGCGTCAATCCGAGCCATCGGTGTCTTGAGCGAAGCGACGCGACGACTCTCATCGAACATCGACGAGGCACTGCTGTTGAACGACCTGATGCTGTCATTGATGGAGTTCTGAGGTACGTCGAAGGTCCGAGGAACTGCTCATCAAGTAGAGTTGCTGCTTGCGCCTGGGTAGCTCAGTCGGTAGAGCAACGCATTCGTAATGCGTAGGTCAGGAGTTCGAATCTCCTCCCAGGCTCCCTTGTCGCGAAAATTTTCACGCCGTTATAAACCGGTCAACTCATGGACCAGCGACGTGAAGTCGTCGGAGCGCTCTTTCCAGTTCTTGTACTGATCGAAGCTCGGGGCACCGGGAGAGAGCAAGACAACGCCTCCGTCGCTCAGTGAACGACGGGCCGCGGTGAGCGCGTCGCGCATCGACGTCACCGGAATCTGAATGATTCGAGACGACTGTTTCGCCACTGCTTCGCCAATGCGGCGACCGGCGTCACCCATGATGATGAGCGCCGTCGGCGGAATGCGCGCGGCAATCGCCTCCGCCAAATCCTCGTAGTCGACACCACGGTCGTAACCCCCAGCGATCAGGGCGAGCGATTCGTTGGCAAAGATCTCCAGCGCGGCGACCACCGGTAGCGCCGAGGTCGCCAGTCCGTCGTCGACGTAACGAATGACGTGACCTCGGTCTTCGCTCAGGACCAACGTGAGTCGACCACGAAGTGGTTCGAAGAGCGACGCCGAATCGAATACTCGCGCTCGCACTTCGTCAACGTCTCGATTCGTGAGAAGGGCGCAGGCGCGAAGAGCGAGAGCGACGTTCGAATCGCTGTGCGCCCCTAAGAGACCCAGCGATGACGCGAGTCCCGTATCGTCGGGGTCGACGAAGGTGAGGTCGCCACCTATCTCGCCAGCGAGTTCTCGGAACGTCGCGTTTTCCGGCACGAGCGTGCGGTGCTCACCGGAGGCTCGTGTCAGCGACAGTTTGTCGCGTCGGTAGTCCTCGAGCGTGCCGTGCCAATCGAGATGATCCGAACCCATCGACGTGATAATGACGAGTCCCGGCGCCACCTCGATATCGACGCACTGGAAGCTCGAGACTTCGAGGATTAGCCATTCGCCGGAGAGGTCGAGATCGGGCTCGTAAGGAGGTTGGCCGAAGTTGCCGAGTCGCGCGGCGTCTTCACCGAGACACAACAAGATGAACGTCGTGAGCGCGGTCGTCGTCGACTTGCCCTTCGTGCCGGTGATCGCCACCACGCGCGAACGATCGATTTCGTGCAGCCAAAGGTTGAGTGACGAGGTGACGGTGACGCCGTGAGCTTCGAGTTCGAGAATGTCAGCTCGGCGGCGCGGGATTCCGGGACTCTTCAAGACGACGTCGCATCCGCGTAGAGCTTCGAGCCCTCCGTTCAATGTCCCGATCACCTCGGGGTCTACATCCGGAGCATCGTCCACCAACACGATCGACTCCGCCAGGCCGTCGAGGCGACGTCGCGTGGCGCGGCCCTCGACGCCGTAGCCGTAGATGCCGACGCGCTTGCCGGCGAGATCAGCGAAGCCAGTGGGCCGGGACACGGCTTGGTCCTTGCGGTTCGAGAAGGTCAGCGGTTTCGCGCTCAGCGCGCAACTCGTGCGCCAGTTCGCTCAGTATGGTCACGTCGCGCCACTCTTCGAGGCGGCTCACCGCCGTCAATGCCACCGCACTCTCGTCTGGATCTCCGACGCACTCGAAGGGCTTATGTTCCTCGCCGAGTCCGACGAGTGTGCGCAGTTGCTGCTCTCGTCTCGAGTCGCTCAGTGGTTCGCTCGAGAAGATCGTCCACAGGTCAGTGCGCGACAGAAAGGGCGCCAGTACAAGGTTGACAAAGAGGCACTTATCGCATTCGCCGCACCACTGTGTGGCACGTTGGTCGGGCGTTTGGTTGAACGCACGATTGCAACTACGAAACACGTGATGGTACTGCGTGAGGTGGCTGAACGCCTCGGCGACCCACAGTTCACTTCGGTCGCGCAGGTAGCTGGCCACCACGAGTTCATCGCCGACCCGTTCAGCGACCGCCGAGGCGATCAGCTTCTCGGCGTTCCAGGACTTGCTCCACTGATGGTTGATGTCTGAGTTGTGCCACCGAAGGTTCGCCGTCGACGACGAGTGTTCGTTACTGAGCGCAACACCACCGCGGCCCGAGGCGACCGCGGCCACCGCGGCCAACAGGGTGATCATCGTCGTGACGGGAACGTGGCCGTTGAAGAAGGATTCGTCACCGCGCACGATCTGCGGATCGAGCGTGCGCGATGCCCGTACGACGTCAAAGCCGCTCACGGCGGCGGTCTCTTCCAGTGGCGTGAAGCGACCGGCCGACGGGCTCACCACGAAGAGTTTCTGGTCGACCAGACCTCGCAGCTTCTCGGTCGTGACCACCGAGTCGATGCCGCCGCCGAAGGGCGTGACGACCCGATTCGTGTCGACGGAATGTTGGCAAGTCTCGACACCCACGAGACCTTCGATGGTGACGTCGTTGAGCGGTAGTTGGTTGCGATAGGCGAATTCACCGAGTCCGTCGACCAACGCCGCCTTCAAGAGGCGGCGACCATGAGATCCGAGAGGTGTGGCGCCGACGTCAATTCGTCGCGCGGCTCCGGCCTTGTAATACGACAGTCCCGCAACGAGGTACCAGAGTTGAGCGAGCGCGGTCACTGCCGGCGTTTTTAAAGAGTTCACACCTTCAAACGTCACCGTTTCGACGAACGGCCGGCCGTCGACTTCGTAGTGCCCCGTCAGTGAGTCAGGCGTGACGTCTAGACCGACATAGCTAAAGAGTTCAGCGCGTTGCCTCATGCGATGACCCGTCGCGCGACCAACGCGAATCTGCCGCAGGGACGCGCGGCGCGGTCACTGAAGAAGGTCGTGGCGCCGTCGGTCGATTGCTGCGCGACGGTGACGTGGCTATCGGTGATCCCGAGGGTCTGGAGCTGCGCGAGCGCGACGGCGCGAAGATCCAGTCGCGAACGGTCACCGGTATCGGGCTTCAGCGCTCCCGCCACACCGACGAAGTGCTCGGCTACCTCCGGTCCGACTTGATACGACTGGGCGGAGATGCAAGGACCGAGGAATACGTGGACTGCGTCATGGTGCTCGAACTGTTCCAACGCGCTCTCGAGCACGTTGTTCTGGAGGCCTCGCCATCCGGCGTGCACGACTGCGAGTGCCGGCGAGTCCTCGTCGACCACCAGAATCGGCAGACAGTCAGCGACCAATACCGCAATCGCGAAACTGTCGCCGAAGTCAATGATGACGTCACCGGAACTCTCCGAGGTCGCCTCGTTCGCGTTCACCACGTCGCGACCGTGGACTTGATTGATGATGATCAGCCGACTCTCGTCCACACCGATCGCGGTGGCCACGCGGCGGCGATTCTCGAGCACGTTCGCCGCCTCGTCGCCAACGTGATCACCGAGATTTAGTGAATCGAAAGGCGCCGGACTCACACCGCCGCTGCGGTCAGTGACGAACGCGTGGACACCGAAACGTCGCACATCATCGATCGGATAAACGCTGAGCCCTTCAATGGACTCGGGTGTCAGCGTCAATTCGATTGTCACGAAGGGTTAATTTCCTAGAATTTAACGACGAGCGTCCGCTCGCCGTCGAGTCGTGGCTCATCCATGCGCCCCATAATCGTTTGGGGTTGGAAGGCGATTATCGACGTACCCACGTTCGAAAGCCTACGGCCCAGGTGCGGAGGCGTCGTCCCCAGCGCGACGTTGCCTAACCTCTAGAAAATGACCTCCGGGCTCTTAGAGCAATGCCACTTTCCCGACGCAGGGACGAAGGTCGATCTCGCCGTCTCGGGCGGACCCGACTCCTTGGGTCTCCTCGTGCTCGCTCTCCAAGCGGGGCTCGAGGTGACGGTGCACCATGTCGATCATCACGCACGCCCGACGAGCACGCGTGACGCCGACCACGTTGAAGATATCTGTACGCAGCTCACCATCAGGTTCGTGTGTCACGATGTCGTCGTCGAAGCCGGCGCGAACTTTGAGTCGCGCGCGCGCTCGGCGCGCCGCGCCGCGATGCCCAGCGGCGTTCTCACGGGTCACACCATGGATGACCTTGCCGAGACGGTACTGCTCAATATGTTGCGCGGCGCGGGCCTCGACGGACTCTCGCCAATGGTGAACGACACGACCAAGCCATTACGCGATCTGCGCCGAGCGGCGCTTCACGATTTCGTCGCGACCGGCTCGTTCATCGCGTTGCACGACGAGACCAACGACAGTCCGGACTTTCGCCGTAATCGCGTGCGACACGAGTTGATCGAACTGCTCGACGACGTCGCTGGTCGTGACGTCGTGCCGATACTGGCCCGTCAGGCGGCCCTGCTCTTTGACGAACGCACGTGGCTCGACGAACTCGCGATGGATGATCACGCCGTGACGCTCGAGGACGCCGACTGTCGAATGTTGCGAACGTGGCCGCGAGCCCGCCTTCGTCGATGGCTTCGATCGCAACTGCGTGCGGCGGATCAAGGTGACGGAAGTCATCCGCCGAGTGCCCACGAGGTCGAACGGGCCATCGCGGTCGTCGAGGGCGACGTCGTCGCCATGGAGTTGAGTGGAGGTCGCCGACTGTCAAGACGCGAACAACACCTGACTTTGGAGTAGCGCCAACAGGTACGCTTGCCAGACATGGCTAGCCAATCTTCCAACGACTTCACGGCTCGGTGGGCCCAACACGACCTCGGTGAAGTCGTCGTCTCGGCCAAGGAAGTGCACGACCGTGTCCTCGAACTCGGTCGCCAGATCACGGTTGACTACGCCGATGGTCCACCGTTACTGGTGGGTGTCTTAAAGGGGGCCATCAATTTCATGGCCGATCTCATGCGTGCGATCGAGCTCCCGGTGGAGGTCGATTTCATGGCGGTCTCGTCTTATGGCGCGGCCACCAAAACCAGCGGCGTCGTGCGCATCGTGAAGGACCTCGACGTCGACCTACTGGGTCGAGACGTGCTGATCGTCGAAGACGTGGTCGACTCCGGTCTGACGCTCAACTACTTGCGCCAGTACCTTGGGGCGCGTAGCCCCAAGAGCCTGGAAGTGTGTGCCCTGTTGCTCAAAGAGGGAGAGCAGCGCGTCGAGCAGTCGCTCAAATACGTGGGCTTCACAATCCCCTCGGACTTCGTGGTCGGCTACGGGCTCGACGTCAACGAGCGCTACCGCAACCTCGACGCGATTTACACCTTCACCGGCGAGGTCTAAAGGTGGTGGATCGCGAGCGTGTGCAGAAGGCCGTGCGCGAACTCCTCGAAGCAATCGGCGAAGACTCGACGCGCGAAGGGCTCGTCGAGACACCCCGACGAGTGGCCGAGATGTACGTCGAACTTTTCGAAGGGAACGAAATCGATCCCGGTGAACATCTGCGCGTCACGTTCGATGCCGGTCACGACGAGATGGTGATGGTTCGTGATATCTCGTTCACGTCGCTCTGCGAGCATCATCTCGTGCCGTTCGTCGGTGTCGCGCACGTGGCGTATCTGCCGGGTCCCGGTGGGAACATCACCGGACTTTCCAAACTGGCGCGACTGGTCGAAGGCTACGCCCGTCGTTTGCAGGTGCAAGAGCGTATGACGGTCCAGATCGTCGAAGCCATGGAACGCGAACTGAAACCGCGGGGTTCGATCGTGGTCATCGAAGCAGAGCATTTCTGCATGTCGATGCGCGGCGTGAAGAAGCCCGGGACGACCACGGTCACGTCGGCCGTTCGAGGATCGTTTCGCAGCGACGCCGCCAGCCGAGCTGAGGCGCTGCAGTTCATCCACCAACGTCGCTCTGCATGGCGCTGAGCCCCCGCGTCATGGGCATTGTGAACGTGACGCCGGACTCGTTCTATCCCGGTTCGCGCACGCTCGGCGCGAATGACGCCATCGAGCGCGGTCGCGCCCACTTCGCGATCGGCTGTGACATCGTCGATGTCGGCGGTGAGTCGACGCGCCCCGGGGCTACGCCCGTCGCGGCTGACGAAGAGATAGCGCGCGTGCTGCCGGTCATCGAAGCACTGATTGACCTCGGCCCCGTGTCCATTGACACGCAAAAGGAGTCGGTCGCGCGCGCGGCCGTGGCTGCCGGCGCGAGCGTGCTCAACGACGTGTCGAGCACGTTGGTGGGGCTGGCAGGCGAGCTCGGGGTCGGCTATGTCGCGATGCATCGACAGGGTGATGCCGCCACGATGCAAGTGAACCCCACGTACGACGACGTGGCGGGCGAGATCTCGGAGTTTTTGGCGGGCATGGCCGAGCGCGCTCGTGGCGTCGGCGTCACCCAACTGTGGCTTGATCCGGGCATCGGCTTTGGCAAGACGACCGAGCACAACATCACGTTGTTGGCGCATGTGTCGCACTTCGTGGAACTAGCTCGAAGCTACGACGCCGAGGTACTGATCGGGACCAGCCGCAAGCGCTTCCTCGGTGACTTTGGGCCTGAACCACTTGACGTGGACCAGCGATTGGAGGCTTCGATCGCCACCGAGGTCTGGGCCCTTTTGGAGGGTGTCGCTATGGTACGAGTACACGACGCTGCGGCCGCCGTTCAGCTCCGTGAGCTGCTCGTTCGTCGCGTCGAGGAGGTCATCGCGTGAGGGGAAAGTGGGCTGCGGGTATCGAGCCGCGAAGTTTCACCTGGGTGTACAAGGGGATTCTCGCGGTTTCGGAACGTCCGGGCGGCTCCACCACCGTGCACCGCCGAGTGCGTCGCGACGAAGAGTTGCTCTGGTTGAAGCACCAGGGATTCGGTCGCGTGATCTCGATCCTGCCGGTGATGCAGAATCTCAGCGCCTACTTCGAACACGGTCTCACCGCGAGCCACTACGCGCTGCGCGGTGGGCCCCAGCAACGCGAGGTCCTGGAAGCCTGTTACCTGGACCTGGCCAATTCGATGTCTAATAAGACGATGGTCCTGCTGCACAGTGATGAGGTCTCGGACCGGTTACTCGGAGTGATCGCCGGCTATCTGGTGTGGAGCCAGCGGGTCCCGAACGTACCGCTCTCCATTGCCTACGTCGAGCGGCTCTTCAAGCGTTCGATCGGACCCGACGGCCGTACCGTACTCTTCGACCTGCCCGAGGTGAACGCGTGAACGACGTCATCGAACTTCGCGAACTTCGCTGCAGCGCGGTCGTCGGCGTGCTGGCCGAAGAGCGAGATCGGGCCCAACCGCTGATCTTCGACCTCGATCTCGTCCGTCCGTTCGAAGAAGCCGCCATCAACGACGACATCTCGGAGACCACGAACTACGCCGACGTGTTGAGTCTCATCGTTCGCACCGCGACCGAAGGACGTTATCTGTTGCTCGAGACGTTGGCCTACCGCGTCGCTTACGAAGTCCTGGCGCTCGACGAGGAGATCGCTTCGGTCACCGTTTCGGTGCGCAAGGTCCGACCACCAGTCGCCGAAGACGTCGCATCGACCGGCGTTCGCTGCACCGTCCATCGTCCCTAGTGCGCGCGGCCTACCTCTCGTTGGGCTCGAACATCGGGAATCGCGGCGAACACCTCGCTGCCGCAATTGACATCGTGAGTGACGCAGACTCGTTTCGCATCTCGTCGGTCTACGAAACCGAACCGGTGGGTGGCGTGGCCCAAGATCAATACTGGAACATGGTGGTCGAACTACTCACCGACGCCACCCCACGAGAGTTACTCGAACGCGCCCGCCGAGCGGAGACGACGCGCGGGCGAGTGCGCGACGTTCACTGGGGTCCGCGCACGCTCGACGTCGACGTCCTGCTGGTCGGCGACGAACGTAGTGACGAACCCGAGATACTGCTGCCCCATCCACGCATGTACGAACGTTCCTTCGTGCTGATGCCCTTGCACGAACTGGCCCCGGAGTTGGTCACGCACACACAACTCGACGCTGGCGTCGGCGCGGTCAAGAAACTCGGTACACTCGAGTCGTTGCGCTAATACCGAACGGCACCCGCAAGGGCTGGAACGGACAGGAGCAGTGATGAACATCTCAATTGTGGGAGCCGGCCGAGCGGGCTCGTCCTTTGCTACCGCCCTAGAACTAGTGGGCCACGACGTGCGCGTCGTGCATCACGAGGACGCGTCGATGATCACGGACGCCGAGCTAATCATCCTTTGCGTGCCGGACGACGCTCTATCGAGCGTCGCCTCGTCGGTCGCACCACGCGAAGACCGGGTGATCGCGCACGTGGCCGGCTCGCGCAACCTCGACGTCTTGGCGCCGCACCCACGAGTCGGCTCTCTTCATCCGCTGATGGCACTGCCTTCGGGGAGTGACGGCGATCGTCTGATCGGGGCGACGTACTGCGTCGCCGGCGACGAACTCGTGCGCGGCGTGGCCCGCTCCCTTGACGGGCGAATCATCACTCTGCGCGACGACCAGCGCACGACCTATCACGCGGCTGCGGTGGTGGCGTCGAATCATCTCGTCGCGCTGATGGGACAGGTTCGGACATTGGCCGAATCGATCGGACTCACACTGGAGGACTTCTTGCCCCTGGCCCAACAGTCGCTCGAGGACGTCGCAAGCTTCGGGCCGGACGACGCCTTGACGGGACCTGCGTCGAGGGGTGACATGGCGACGATCGACGCGCACCTGGCCGCGCTACCTGAATCAGAACGCTCCACGTACGTGGCGCTCGCGAACGCGGCCTTCGAACTGGCTGAACGGCACCGCTCACAAACACCGGCCTGATGCGCCTGGTCGGCGACGTAGAGGAGTGGCGAAGCTTCGCCGACGCGCAACGACGATCGAAGCGTCGCGTGGGACTCGTGCCGACGATGGGTGCCCTGCACGCGGGCCACGCGTCACTCATCGATGCCGCGAGGCGCCACGGTGATGTAGTGATCGTGACGTCATTCGTGAACCCTCGACAGTTCGGCGACCCGGGTGACCTCGCTACCTACCCTCGGCCACGCGACGCCGATCGCGCGCTCGCCGAAGCCCATGGCGTTGACTGCCTCGTGGAGCCCACGCTCGAAGCGATGTGGCCCGACTATCCCGATCCGACACCGACAACGATCTCGGTGCGCGGACTGAGCGATGTCCTGGAAGGCGCTTCGCGACCGGGACACTTCGACGGAGTCGCGAGCGTCGTCGCCAAACTATTGGTCGTGACCGGGCCGTGTCGGGTGTATTTCGGTGAGAAGGACTTCCAACAACTGGCCGTGATCCGTCAGATGGTGCGCGACCTGTCCTTGGACGTCGAGGTGGTCGGGTGTCCCATCGTGCGCGACGACGACGGTCTTGCCTTCTCGAGCCGCAACGTCCGATTGAGCGGAGACGCACGTCGTCGCGCGTTAGCGCTTTCGCGGGCCATCGCACGTGTCGGCGAGGCACCCGATTCGGCCAGTGCGCTCCGACGAACACTTCGAGCGACGTTGGCTGAAGGCGGTATCGACGTGGAGTATGCCGATGTGGTCGATCCGGCGACGTTCGCAAGCTCGAGCGACGCCGACGTCGGCGAGGCTCGCGCGCTGGTCGCCGCGGTCGTCAGTGGCGTGCGACTCATCGACAACGGACCGGTGCTACTGAAAGGAGATCAGTGATGCTGCTGGCCATGGATGTGGGCAATACCGAGACCGTCATCGGTCTCTTCGGACCCGAGGCGCCCGAAACACCAGACGCCATGGGATTCGCGCGCGCGACCGACGAACGGGGACTGGCTTTTCACTGGCGCATCTCGACGGTGGCCGATCGCACCCCCGACGAACACGCGATGGTCCTCACGCAACTGCTCGACCTCGAGGGCTTGGACCTTCGCACGGCCGTCACGGCGATAGCCATCTCCTCGTCATCGCCGATGGCCAACACCCAACTGCGTCGCATGGCCAATCGTTGGTTCTCGTCATTGGATTTCACGGTCATCGGGCCGGGGACGAAATCGGGCATGCCGATCCTGTATGACAATCCTCGCGAAGTCGGGCCGGACCGCATCGCCGACGCGGTCGGTGCCTACGACCTCTATCCCGGCGCCTCGATCGTGGTCGACCTCGGCACGGCCACGGTCTTTGACGTCATCAGTGCAAAAGGCGAGTACCTCGGCGGGGCGATCTGTCCGGGGGTGGGCATCTCGCTCGATGCGCTCTACGCCCACGCAGCGGCCCTGCGCTCGGTCGAGCTGGTTGGTCCCCGCTCAGTCATTGGGCGTTCCATGGTTGAATCCATCCAGTCCGGTGTCCTCTACGGCTTCGCCGCGCAGGTCGACGGCATGGTCGAGCGCATCCTCGAAGAACTCGGCGAGGCCACCGTCATCGCCACCGGGGGCCTGGCGGGACTGATTGCGCCGCACACGAAACACGTGCAACACGTCGAACCCTGGCTGACCCTCCACGGATTGCGTATCGTTCATGAACGGAATCATTCGGGAGACAATTCGTGACAGTGCCGTATTCATTTGCCCACAACGCGTTCGCCGCAACGCTGCAGGACAGCTACGACCACCTGGCCGACGGCGAGGAGTCCGGCGACTCGGTGACGGTCGCGGGGCGCCTCATGCTGCTTCGCCGCCAGGGCAAGCTGGCCTTCGCGACGATGCGCGACTCGAGCGGGGAGATCCAGCTCTTCGCGATTGACTCCGTGACGACGGACTTCGAGGACTTCGCCAAGCTCCACTTGGGTGACTGGGTCGGGGTGAGTGGTGAAGTCGTACGCACCAAACGCGGCGAACTCTCGGTGAAGGTGGCGACGTGGGTGGTGCTGGCGACAGCGCAACGCAACTTCGGTGACAAGTGGGCCGGGATCGCTGACTTCGACCTGCGCTACCGTCACCGCGAAGCCGACCTTTGGGCCAATCCCATGTCGCGCACCACGCTGAAACGGCGCAACGACGTTATGCGCTCGGTTCGCGAGCGTTGCTGGGCGCAGGATTTCATGGAGGTCGAGACCCCGATCCTGAATGCGATCGCTTCGGGTTCGGACGCGCGCCCCTTCGCCACCCACCACAACGCCCTCGACACGGATTTCTACTTGCGCATCGCGCCCGAACTGTGGCTCAAGCGACTGGTCGTGGGGGGCTTCGAGCGGGTCTTCGAAATTGGACGAGTCTTTCGCAACGAGGGCGTCAGTCCGCGTCACAACCCCGAGTTCACGATGCTCGAGATCTACGCCGCCTACTGGAACTACCTGGACATGATGACGTTCAGCGAAGACTTGGTCGCCGGCGTCGCCATGGACGTGCTCGGCACCACCGAAGTCGAATACCAGGGTCGGGCGTTCTCCTTCGCCGCCCCGTGGCCGCGACGCACCATGGCTGAATTGACGAGTGAGGCGGTTGGAGAAGACGTGTCGGTCCACACCTCGCGGGAGAAATTGGCGTCCATGCTGATCGAACGTGGCGTCGACGTGCACAGGGCCTGGGGTCCGGGGCGGTGCCTGGCCGAACTCTTCGAAGCGACCTGCGAAGCGTCGTTGTGGAATCCCATCTTCGTGACTGACTTTCCGGTCGAGATCTCGCCCTTGGCGCGTCGCCACCAGAGCGATCCGGACTTGGTCGAACGCTTCGAGGCCTACGCCGTCGGCCGTGAACTCGCCAATGGATTCTCTGAGTTAGTCGACCCCTTGGACCAGCGCGCGCGTTTCGAAGATCAGGCTCGACTAGCGGCCGAAGGCGAACCGGAGACGATGCACCTCGATGAGGACTACATCAAGGCCTTGGAGTGGGGACTGCCTCCGACGGCCGGTCTCGGACTGGGGATCGATCGCTTGGCCATGCTCATCGCGGACGAGTCGAACATCCGAGAGGTGATCGCCTTCCCGACGTTGAAGCCGATCGTCGATTAATACGCCGGTAGGTCCTCGAGTTGTGAATCGATGAGCGACGCGAAGCCGAGTCGCAACCTCTCGCTCGGAAGTTGTCCTAATGCATCGTGCGCCTCGGCGAGATAGATCTCGGCCGACGCGATGGTGCGGTCGATACCGTCGGTGGCGATGACTAATTTCCGCGCTCGCTCGCGGTCTTCGTCGTCGAGGAAACCGCCGAGCACGCCGCGTAGTTCATCGCCGACGTTGGTATCGCGCAAGGCGAAGATCGTGGGCAAGGTGTAGATGCCGGTGGCGAGGTCCTGACCGGCCGGTTTGCCCAGCTCCGCGTCCGTGGCGATGACGTCGAGGATGTCGTCACGCAACTGATACACAATGCCGAAACAGCGTCCGAAGGTCGTCAGCGCGTCACGCTCTGCCACCGGCAGTCGCGCTGTGAGCGCTCCGGTGCGACAGCTCGACTCCATCAGGGCCGCGGTCTTTCCCTCGATCGCCGCGAAATAGTCGGCTTCGGTGCGTGCCAGCGAAAAGGCGGTGCGCACCTCGGAGACCTGACCCCGCGTGAGGGCCGCGAGGGTTCGTGCGAGCAGTGCGGCGATGTCGGTGCCGAGTTGGGCCGAGATCGCGGCCGATCGGGCCATCAGATAGTCGCCAGCCACGATCGCCATGAGATTGCCGTAGCGCTCGTTGACGCTGTCGACGTTGCGACGAACGCCGGCTTCGTCCATGACGTCGTCGTGATAGAGCGAGGCCAGGTGCATCAATTCGACGGCGACGGCTCCGAGCAGGTCTTCTGGGGTTCCCGGTCGCTCGCCGTTCGTCGCCGAGGCGACCGCGAGCAATGGGCGTAAGCGCTTTCCCCCGGCGTAAATGAGGTGCGTCGTGACCGAATCGAGGTACGCGTCGCCGAAGATCACCGATTCGGCGAGTAAAGTCTCCAAACCCGTGAGGTCGACTTCGACCGATGCCAGTCGCAATCGCTCGTGAGGGTTCACGGCCCCACACTAATTGAGGGTCCGTCGGCCATTCTCTGAGGTCCGAGGGGTGGGACTCAACTGGTACATCGCACCGGTACACTTCTATGTATTGACGCACAAAGGATGACAATTGTTCGAACGATTTACTGACCGTGCCCGCCGAGTACTTGTGCTCGCGCAGGAAGAAGCACGTGACCTCAACCACGCGTTCATCGGGACCGAGCACATACTGCTCGGACTGATTCGCGAGGGCGAGGGCGTCGCGGCCAAGGCGCTGGACGCCTTGGGGGTCACCTTTGACGTGGTGCGCGAGAAGGTTGAAGAGGCTATCGGCGCCAACACCAATCCTTCACCAGGCTCGCCGCCCTTCACGCCTCGTGCAAAGAAAGTCCTCGAGCTCTCGCTGCGTGAAGCCTTGCAACTCGGCCACTCCTACATCGGCACCGAACACATGTTGCTCGGGTTGGTGCGCGAAGGCGACGGCGTGGCGGCCCAGGTCCTGAGCGACCTCGGTGCCGACATGGCGCGTGTTCGCACGCAGGTGATTCAAATGATGTCCGGTCAGGCCGGCAAAGAATCCGGCGGCCAAAGCTCGTCGGGCGGCCAGAAGAGCGGCGACGCCGAGGGTGCCGGCGGTTCAGCCGTGCTGGACCAGTTCGGTCGCAACCTCACACAGTTCGCCCGAGAGGGCAAGCTCGACCCACTGGTGGGTCGCGAAAAGGAAGTTGAACGCGTGATGCAGGTGTTGTCACGTCGCACGAAGAACAATCCCGTCTTGATCGGCGAGCCGGGTGTCGGTAAGACCGCGATCGTCGAAGGACTCGCGCAGAAGATCGTCGCCAATCAGGTTCCGGTCACGCTCGCGGACAAGCAGCTCTACACCCTCGACCTCGGCGCCCTGGTCGCCGGCAGTCGGTACCGCGGTGACTTCGAAGAGCGTTTGAAGAAAGTGTTGAAAGAGATCCGCACGCGCGGTGACATCATCTTGTTCATCGACGAGATCCACACCCTCGTCGGCGCCGGCGCCGCTGAAGGGGCGATTGACGCCGCCTCGATCTTGAAGCCCATGCTCGCGCGTGGCGAACTGCAGACCATTGGTGCGACGACCATCGACGAGTACCGCAAGCACATCGAAAAGGACGCCGCCCTCGAGCGTCGTTTCCAGCCCGTGAAGGTCGAACAGCCGTCGGTCGCCATGACCATCGACATCTTGAAGGGACTGCGCGAGGTCTACGAAGAGTTCCACGCCGTCAAGATCACCGATCAGGCGTTGATCGCTGCGGCCAATCTCGCCGACCGCTACATCTCGGACCGTTTCTTGCCGGACAAGGCGATTGACCTGATAGACGAGGCCGGCAGTCGACTGCGCATTCGCCGCATGGACACCCCGCCGCAGCAGAAGAAGTACGACGAGGACATCTCGCGCGTGCGCGCCGACAAAGAGAGCGCCATGGCAAGCGGTGCCCTCGAACAGGCCAAGGCTCTGGACGAACAAGAACGTGAGCTCATTGCCAAGCGTGACGAACTCGACCTGACCATCCAGGCGTCGGGCGGCGTGGTCTTTGACCTCGTTGACGAGGACACCATCGCTGAGGTGCTCGCGGTCTGGACCGGAATCCCGGTCTACCGTCTCACCGAAGAAGAGACCACCAAGCTCTTGCGCATGGAGGATGAACTCCACAAGCGCATCGTGGGCCAAGACGAGGCCGTTATCTCGATCAGCCGCGCCATCCGCCGTACCCGCGCTGGTCTGAAGGACCCGAAGCGTCCGGGCGGATCGTTCATCTTCCTCGGGCCGACCGGTGTCGGCAAGACCGAACTCGCCAAGACATTGGCCGAATTCCTCTTCGATGACGAAGACGCATTGATCCAGCTCGACATGTCGGAGTACATGGAGAAGCACTCGGTCAGCCGATTGGTCGGTTCACCCCCCGGCTACATCGGGTACGACGAAGGTGGTCAGTTGACCGAAGCGGTTCGACGCAAGCCGTTCTCGGTCGTACTCTTCGACGAAGTCGAAAAGGCCCACCCTGACGTCTTTAACACTCTCTTGCAGATACTTGAAGACGGTCGTCTCACTGACGCGCAAGGTCGCGCCGTGGACTTCAAGAACACCATCTTGATCATGACCTCGAACCTCGGCACCGCCGATTTGCGAAAGGCCGCGATCGGCTTTGGCAAGGCTTCGGATGTCGCGGACCACGAGCGGATGAAGGAAAAGGTCCACACGGCGCTGAAGGCGCACTTCCGACCGGAGTTCCTCAACCGCATCGACGACACCATCGTCTTCCACGAGTTGAGTCGAGAAGAAGTGATCATGATCGCCGACATGTTCATCGCGCGACTCCGTGACCAGTTGGCCCTACAAGGACTCGGACTCGAACTCTCCGCGGCGGCCCAAGGCTTCCTCGCCGAGAAGGGTTACGACCCTGAACTCGGAGCGCGTCCGCTTCGCCGAGCCGTCCAGCAGTACGTGGAAGACGCATTGAGCGAGAAGATCCTCTTCAAGGAGTTCCACGCGGGACAAACGATCGTCGGTGACATCGCCGAAGGTCCGGACGGACCGTACTTGACCTTCGAAGGAGTCGAGGGCCTGCCACCTTCGGTTGACTTCGAGGATCTCTCCGACAACGCCTAACGTCACATCCCCTTCGTAATCTCTCGAGGGTGAAGACCCATTCGGTGCACGTCTGTCGCGAATGCGGCACGACGTCGCCACGTTGGAGCGGACGTTGCTCGGGATGTGGCGAGTGGAACACGCTCGACGAAGAACGAACCGCCGCGAAGTCGCGCGTTATGCAGGTCGCGACCACGTCACTGCGTGATGTCGAGGGCTCGACGGCCGCGGTGCATTCGACCGGCGTAGGCGAACTCGATCGGGTATTGGGCGGCGGCTTCATCGCCGGCTCGACGACGTTGCTCTTCGGCGAGCCGGGCGTTGGTAAATCGACGCTCGCTCTGATGAGCCTGCGCGAATTAGCCGCTTCGGCCACGTCGGTTCTTCTTATTGCCGCCGAAGAGTCGGTCGCCCAAGTCGCCCAGCGGGCCCGACGATTGGGCGACGTTCCGGACGGTCTCGAGGTCGCGGCGTCAACGAACTTGGAGGTGGCCGAACAACTACTGCGCGAGCGACGACCGACCCTTTGCGTCGTCGATTCGATATCGGCGATGAGCGACGACGCGTTAGGAAGTGTCGCCGGATCCGTGCCCCAAGTTCGACACGTCGCCGAACGACTTTGCTCGGTCGCCAAGGACACCGCAGTGGCGCTGTTGATCGTCGGTCACGTGACGAAGGACGGCGAGCTAGCGGGACCACGCGCCTTGGAACATCTGGTCGACACCGTCATACGAATCGAAGGTGACCGACACGGATCACTGCGACTGTTGCGAGCGATAAAGCACCGCTTCGGTCCGACCGGCGAAGTCGGACTCCTGGAAATGGTGCCCAACGGCCTGCGAGAGATGCCCGACGCCACGGTCTTGCGCGGTCCCGAACTCGACGTGCCGGGCGTCGTCTTCACGGTGACCAATGACGGGTCGCGTTCATTCCTCATCGAGATGCAGGCACTGGTCGCGACCGCGTCGAGCTCGCCTCGTCGAGTGGCCCACCAAGTCTCTTCGCAACGATTGTCGCTGCTGCTCGCGGTCTTGGAGTCGCGTTGTGCCGTCGACACCAGCGACCTCGACGTCTTCGCCGCCACCGCCGGCGGACTGCCGGCCAACGAGCCCGGCGTCGACGTGGCGCTCGCCTTATCGGTCGCGTCGGCGGCGCTCAACTTCGCGGTGCCGCGCACCTTGGCCGCGATGGGCGAAGTAGGTCTCGCCGGGGAACTTCGCGCCGTCACCGGCCTCACTCGCCGGGTCCGAGAGGCACAACGTCTCGGAGCGACGACGGTGGTGGTTCCGACTGATGGGGAGTTAGAAGAGGTGGCGGGAGTCGACGCGATTCGCTGTCGGACGCTCGCGGAAGCGATCGCCGTGGCCCAATCGGGCACAAAATGAACAATTTCTGGTAGAATGATTAATCCCCCCACCGCCTAGTCAGGCAAATTTTCACTGAGGAGAACCTCGTATATGGCTGTTCGCAAGTACAAAAAGGGCGATCGTCTCGTCTATCCCCACCACGGCGCGTGCACCGTGGAAAAGATCGAGAAAATGACGGCTTTTGACGTCAAACAGGACTATCTCAAGCTCAAGGTCGCCTACACCGACCTGGTGTTGATGGTACCGGTCGCCAACGCCGAGTCCGTGGGCCTTCGCGACGTCATCAACGACGAAGAGGTCGAAGAGGTCTTTGCGGTCCTTCGCAAGAAGGAAGCCCGCATGCCCACGAACTGGTCGCGTCGCTTCAAGAACCACTCGGAAAAGCTTCGTTCCGGCGACATCTACCAAGTCGCCGAAGTCGTTCGCAACCTGTCGATTCGCGACAAGGACAAGGGACTTTCGGCCGGAGAGAAGCGCATGTTGACGAGGGCGCGCCAAATCCTCGTCTCCGAGCTGACGTTCGCTTTGAACGTGGACACGGAAGCGGCTGAAGAAAAGCTCGCCTCGGTCCTGCCGTAGTCATGTCGGTCGCGGCCGTGGTCGTCGCAGCCGGTCAGGGTCAGCGCTTCGGCGGTGCCAAGCAGTTCGCCATCTTGAACCACGACACCGTCACGGCTCTGAGCGTTCGCGCCTCGAGGTCCGTCGCCGACTCCGTCGTCCTCGTTGTGCCCGCGAACTATCAGGGCAACGGTGAGGGAGCCGACGTGGTCGTGGTCGGCGGTGCGACTCGGGCCGAGTCAGTGCGCGCCGGTCTGGAGGAGTGCGGCGATGCCGACGTGATCGTGGTGCACGACGCCGCGCGACCCATGGCGACGTCGGCACTCTTTGTTGCGGTCGTGAACGCGGTCCTCGCCGGCGCCGATGGCGCCGTGCCGGGACTGCCGATATCGGATACCGTCAAACGCGTTCGTCGCGAAGGAACGCTCAACGTGGTCGAAGAGACTGCGGAACGAAGTGGGTTGGTGGCCGTGCAAACTCCTCAGGCATTTGCTCGAGACATTCTTGTTCGCGCGCACGCCAACGGTGACGACGCCACCGACGACGCGGCGCTGGTGGAAGCGTTGGGTGGCCGCGTGGTCGTCGTCGACGGCGAGATCGAAAATATGAAGATCACGTATCCCGGTGACCTCCTCCGAACCTCTTCGATCGGGCTGTCCCGATGAGAATCGGTCACGGAATCGACGTGCATCGAGTGAGCGATGACGACTCGCGTCCGCTCTGGCTTGGCCTCGTCGAGATACCAGACGCGCCGGGGTTAGTGGGTCACTCCGACGCCGACGTGGCAACCCACGCGTTATGCGACGCGTTGCTCGGGGCGGCCAATCTCGGCGACCTGGGTCGTCACTTCCCCGACACCGACCCGGAGTTCTTCGGATCGTCCTCACGCCGTTTGCTCGAAGAGACCGTGGCCCTGGTGGCGTCGACCGGGCTGCGCACCGTTTCGGCGGACATCACGATCATCGCCGAACGTCCCAAACTTTCGGACTTCATGCCGCGAATGTCCGACGAACTCTCTTCAGTCGTGGGCGCACTGGTCACCGTGAAGGCGACCACCGCCGAAGGTCTTGGAGCGCTCGGTCGCGTTGAGGGCATTGGCGCAAGCGCGGTCGCCCTGCTCGCCGAGACTGCGTGAGTCCACGTCCCGCCCCTCGCAAGGGACCGCCCGGGCGCTCGTCGCGCCAAGGTGGTCGCCCTATGACGGGTGGCCAAGTCGGCGGTCCGCGACGCTCGCCCAGCTCGCGTGAGAAAGAGGGGCTCGGCGGCGAGCAGGTCGAAGGTCGTCATGCCGTCCTGGAACTGCTCAAAGCTCGCCGTCGTCAGATTCAAAAGATCTATATCGCAGATGCGCAAGACGCCAGCGACACGTTGGATGCCATCGAGTTCGAGGCTCAGCGTCAGCGAATCCCCGTGCAAGTCATCTCGATGACCCGCCTCGACCGCGAAGCGCGCACCGAGGGACACCAGGGCGTCATGGCGATCGCGGCTCGACTCGAAACCGTGACTCTGGATGAACTTCTCGAGCACCGCCGCCCGTTCTTGCTGGTCTGTGATGGCGTCACCGATCCGCGCAACCTAGGAGCCATGTTGCGAAGCGCCGACGGCGCCGGTGTGACGGGCGTCGTAGTCCCCCGACACCGTTCTGCTCGAATCTCTCCGTCGGTCACTAAGACCGCGGCCGGAGCCATTGAGTACCTCACCTTCTGTGACGTGGGCGGAGTTCCGGCCGCACTTGATGTCCTCAACAAGGCCGACGTCTTGACCGTGGGACTTGCGGGTGAATCCACTGACTCCATCTACGACCTCGATCTGGGCGCCACGCCGGTCGCTCTCGTCGTCGGCGGAGAAGAAAAAGGACTTTCGGTGTTGACTCGCAAGCGTTGTGCGGCCGTTGTGTCAATACCCCAGTTGGGCAAGATCAGTTCGCTAAACGCAGGTGTCGCGGTGTCGGTTGCGGCATTCGAAGTAGCGCGACAGAGAAGTCGTCGTTCGTAATTTGATTCAATAGGGTCTTTCGACTCTACGAATTACAAGCGCGGGCTATCTAGTCTTGCCGAGCAAGGGAAACAGCAACAGGATTCAATCGTCTCCATTTTTTCAAGATGGAGACGTCGCTGACCTTGAGGTCTGTTCTCTCTCCAGAGTGGTGGTTGCTGGTACATCGCTCGTTCGCCCAAGAGCGCCGATCTTCTACGAAGGACGTCCCATGCGCTTCATGTCCAATGACTTCAACTCGATCCCCGAATGGCTACTTTCATGACCCTCGGGCCAACGTCGCGAACAACGTCAAGGGTGCGATTACTCAGCGTCCTATTGCTCGTGCTCATGTCATTGACCATCTCAATTCCAGCAAATGCTTTTCCTCAAGTTCACACCGTTAC
Organism: Acidimicrobiales bacterium; assembly: GCA_035532375.1. GTDB lineage: Bacteria > Actinomycetota > Acidimicrobiia > Acidimicrobiales > RAAP-2 > RAAP-2. The sequence goes on along the minus strand of DATKRC010000016.1, from coordinate 12,272 downwards.
ATTTTTTGAAAACGCAAGCGAAACCGACTCCGCAACAGCATTTGAAACTGGAACGACCGCTCAAACTCTCACGCTTGTCCAAAATATGAGTCCAGCATTCACGGATGCGGGCTTCACGTTCGATGGGTGGAACACAGCCGCTGATGGTTCGGGAGTGACGTACGCCGATGGATCCAGCTACTCATTCAGCGCAGACATTGGTTTATATGCGCAGTGGGTGGCAATACCCGTAGTGCGCACGGTGACCTTCTACGAAAATGCGAGCCCGCTCGATTTATTGAGCGCATTTGCGTCAGAAAGCGCTCCAACTCAATTGACGTTATTCGGAAGTCTTCAACCGACCTTCTCGAACTCTGGTCACATTTTTTCAGGGTGGAATACGGAAGCGGATGGTTCCGGCGTTACTTTTGCCGACGGATCGACGTATTCGTTCGCACTGAACGTGAGTCTTTACGCACAATGGACCGTTGCAGTCGCGTATACGGTCACATTCAACGAGAATGACACCACCACGGATTCGCTGAATTCGCTTATGTCGAAAAGCTCTTTGACCCGACTCACACTGTTTGCGAAATTACAACCTTCGTTTTCTAACGGGTCTCACACTTTTTCAGATTGGAACACATCTCGCGATGGTTCTGGCACCTCGTATTCCGACGGTGCGCAATTCCCGTTCAATAACGACCTGGTGCTTTACGCACAATGGAGTCTCATATCTCCCGATATCTTCACTTTCAGCGCCAACGGAGGCAATGGAATAGTTGCTTCAATCAGTGGATCACCAGGCACGATTCTTACGATTCCTGGTCAGGCTGGACTAATTCGAACGGGATTTGCACTGACGAATTGGAATACAAGTGCAAACGGCTCGGGCTCGAAATACCTCGTTGGAGAAAAGGTGACAATGAGCGGTTCGGTTCATCTCTACGCACAATGGAGTGGCCATGTTCCTGCAACGTTGTTCGGTGCAATAGGAACATTCAAAAAGGATTCGTCAACTTTGTCAGCAGCACTGAAGAATCAAATCAATCGCATAGCGGTCACCATCAAATCGAGAAAGTATTCGAAGATCTCACTCTTTGGATACACCTCAGCGACGGGTTTGAAAACACTGAACGTCATTCTGAGTCGAACACGAGCTAGAAATGTTGCTTCGTATCTCCGAAACCGACTTCACAATCTGAAGGTCCGTGGTGTCACCGTTTCCTCAACTGGCGAAGGGGCGATCGCCGGTCAATCGAGCAACTCCTATTCGAGAGTTGAAATATTCGGAGTCTGATGATGCGACGCCTCCTCATCCATCTCGAGTTGTAGTTCCGCGCTCGTGATGGATGGGAGGCACAATCTAGGGATCATGGATTGATCCATGTTGTGGTAACAATCGCTGCTGCTGGTGCTCCGAAAATTTTTATGAGAGCCGGTGGAGGGATTCGAACCCCCGACCTGACGATTACAAATCGCCTGCGCTGCCAGACTGCGCCACACCGGCTTGGAAGTTCAAGGTTACTGAAATTCGACTTGGCTCAATATGTAGGCTGAGACGAATGAGTGATTCATCCCAGCCACATCACGGATCCAATCCGCCCGGCTCTCACTACCAACCCGCGCTGAGTGTGGTGTTGATAATCGTCGTACTCTTCATCGCGGCAGCCTTTCTCATGATTCGATACGTCAGCCCGGCGTCGACCTCAATCACGACGACAACCCTGTCGCCATCAGAAACAACAACCACTCTTCCTCACCACACCGTCGCGAAGTCGTCCGTTCGGGTGCAAGTGGCGAACGGGACCAATGTCACGAATTTGGCCCGCACTTATTCTCAAGCGTTGCTGACGCAAGGCTGGAACGTTCTTCCCGGTGTCAATGCCACCGGTCCTCACGCAAAGAAGACCATCGTATACTTCAACCCGAATTTCAAATGGGCCGCGATCCAGATCGCCAACAAGATTCACGTCGGCCAGTACGCCGTTCAGGCACTCAACGGTCTGCGACCCGTTCCGGGCGCGTCGAGCGATGACGTCATCGTGATTCTCGGGCACAACTCCGCCAACGCAGGTTAGTCAAGCCTGCGGCGGAAGGTGCACGCTGTAACGTTTCAGCGCCGCGCGCAGCACATCCATTGACATCGGTCGCAGTTCTTCGAGAGGGCGATTGCGATGGCGTCGAACGCCGAGATCGACCTGAGCCAAACTGCGCACGCCGAACTGTCGGGCGACGTCGATTAAGAGGGCGATCTCGACGCCGTACGCCTTCTCCAACGTGATGGCTTCGAACGCGCTCCGTCGTCCGGCGGTCTCGCCGGCGAGTGGCTGTCGAATCTCGCCGAGTCCCGGGTAGAGCAGAGACAAGATTGGACGGGCGGCCAACTCGTTGACCCGTCCGCCTCCGGTCGGCATGTTGTGCAGCGGCCGCTCGTAATAGCCCTTCACCAACTGGGTTTCCGGGCGCTCCAGGAGTGGCTGGATGAGGCGGGCCACGAACTCCGAGGTGGTATTCACGACGTCGGCGTCGAGGAATACGACCAGGTCGGAGGTGGTCGCATCGATTCCGGCGCGCATCGCCTCACCCTTGCCGCTCGGGCCAGTCAGATGGACGACGCGAGCGCCATGGTGATTGGCGACCGTGGTCGTGTCGTCGACGGAGTTGTCGTTGACGACGACCAGTTCGTCGATGAGTTCGCGGTGGGCGAGCGCGGCGTCTAAGACCGCCCCGACGGTGGCCGATTCATTGCGCGCCGGGACGATGACCGCGACGGTCGCCGTCGGCTTGAGGTGGATCACGCGATCGAGACTGAATTCGTCGCCGCTAAGAGTCCACGGGACGTCTGGGTTGCTCATTGGTAGAAGGTTACGTGCCGAATCGCGAGCCCGGACTTGACACGGCCGGTTCGTTCGGCGAGAATTAATGGGTCATCAAGAGCGATTGAGGGACGGCCCCGTTGAAGTCGCGACAACCAGTGTGATCCTTGAGCTAGCCGCTCATCACACCAGGTGCCAAAGGCCGAACGATGAAAAGGGAGTTATGAGTTTCGCTACAGGTCTTCTATGTCGAGAGTGCGGTGCCACCTATCCCAGTGAGGCGCGATACTCGTGTGATTTCTGCTTTGGACCATTGGAGGTCGACTACGACCTCGACGCGGCCCGAAGCGTCCTCACGCGTGAATCGATCGCCAGTGGTCCGGCCTCCATCTGGCGCTACGCGGCGTTGCTACCGGACCCCGGTGTCGAACCGGTCGATCTAGGGGTAGGTTGGACGCCCCTTCGGCGCTCCACACGCCTCGCCGACGTCCTCGGCGTTCGCGAACTGTGGTTGAAGGACGACACTCGCAATCCCACCGGCTCGTTCAAGGACCGCGTCGTGTCGGTGGCGCTATCGAGCGCGCGACGCTTGGGCTTCACCACGGCGGCCTGTGCGTCGACGGGCAACCTCGCGACGTCGGTCGCGGCGCATGCGGCGTCGATCGGGTGGCCCAGCGTGACCATCATCCCCTCGGACCTCGAGAAGTCCAAGATCGCCATGGCGGCCATCTTCGGGGGCACGGTGTTGGGCGTTGAAGGCAACTACGATGACGTCAATCGACTGTGCGTCGAACTGGTCTCCGAGCACGGCGACTGGGCCTTCGTCAACGTGAATCTTCGCCCGTACTACGCCGAAGGATCGAAAACCCTGTCCTTTGAGATCTGCGAACAGCTCGGCTGGCGCACTCCTGATCAAGTGGTCGTGCCGTTGGCCTCGGGCAGTCAATTCACCAAAGTCGCCAAAGGGTTCAAGCAGTTCATCGAGCTCGGTCTGGTCGACGGCCCCGCGCCCGTGCTCTTTGGTGCCCAGGCGACCGGTTGCTCGCCGATCGCGACCGCCTTTGCCTCGGGGGCCGATGTCGTCACACCGCAGCGCCCCAATACGATTGCCCGTTCGCTGGCCATCGGCAATCCCGCCGACGGTCCCTACGTCCTGGATGAACTTCGCGCCCACGGGGGCGACTGTGGCTCGGTTCCGGACTCGGAGATTCTCGAGTGCATCGGGCTGCTCGCGGAGACCGAGGGGATATTCGCCGAGACGGCCGGCGGCGTGACGATTGCCTCGCTGCGCCAGATGATCGAACGCGGCACGATCGACCGGGATAAGTCCATCGTGGCGATCATCTCGGGACATGGGCTCAAGACACTCGACGCGATCGTGGACACCGCGACGGTCAGCTCGACGATCAGCCCGTCACTCGAAGCTGCCGAAGAAGCCTTGCGCTTCCACCAATTGGTGGCGGCATCATGAGTGTGACCGTCCGACTCCCCAGCCAATTGCGCACCCTCGTCGGAGGTGCCGGGGAAGTGCCGGTCGAGGCGACGACGGTGCGTGAAGCCATCGTCGCGGTCGACGCGGCCTATCCCGGAATCGCCTTTCGGGTCCTGGATGATCGCGGAGCCCTGCGCCGCTTCGTCAACGTCTTCGTGGCTGACGAGGACGTACGGTTCCTCGACGGTTTGGACACGGCCCTCGTGGCCGGCCAGACGATTTCGCTCGTGCCGGCCGTTGCCGGCGGCTGACCGGCATTAGCACTCGCCGCCTTAGACTGCTAATATCGCGTTGCACCAAAAGGGTGTCTCGCTTTAGGAGGAATCACAGTGGCGAAACTGATCTCATTCGATGAAGAGGCCCGCCGGGCGCTGGAGCGCGGCATGAACAAACTGGCCGATGCCGTTCGCGTAACGCTCGGACCCAAGGGCCGCAACGTCGTCCTGGACAAGAAGTGGGGAGCCCCCACGATCACCAACGACGGTGTCTCGATCGCGAAGGACATTGACCTTGAGGACCCGTTCGAGCGCATTGGCGCGGAATTGGTCAAAGAGGTCGCTAAGAAGACTGACGAAGTCGCCGGTGACGGCACCACGACGGCCACCGTCCTCGCCTGGGCGATGGTTCGCGAAGGTCTCAAGAACGTTGCCGCTGGTGCCAACCCGATGTCGCTCAAGAAGGGTATCGAGACTGCAGTCGAGGCCGCCGTGGCGTCACTGCACGACCTCGCCAAGCCCGCCGACACCAAAGAGCAGATCGCCCAAGTGGCTTCTATCTCTGCGGCCGATGACGAGATCGGTGCGATGATCGCCGACGCCATCGACAAGGTCGGCAAGGACGGTGTCATCACCGTCGAAGAGAGCCAGTCCTTTGGCATGGAGATGGACCTCGTCGAAGGTATGCGTTTCGACAAGGGCTTCATCGCTCCGTACTTCGCCACCGACACCGAGCGCATGGAAGCCGTTCTCGAGAATGCCTACATTCTTTTGGTCTCGAACAAGATCACTTCGGTCCGCGACATTCTTCCAGTCTTGGAAAAGGTCATGCAGTCCGGCCGTCCGCTGCTGATCATCGCCGAGGACATCGAGGGCGAAGCCCTAGCGACACTCGTAGTGAACAAGATCCGCGGCACGTTCAAGTCAGTGGCCGTGAAGGCTCCGGGATTTGGCGAACGCCGCAAGGCCATGCTCCAAGACATTGCGATCCTCACCGGTGCGACCGTCATCTCCGAAGAGATCGGTCTGAAGCTCGAGACCGCCGACGTCGAGATGCTGGGCAGCGCTCGCAAGATCGTCGTCACGAAAGATGAGACGACCATCGTCGAGGGTGCTGGTTCCGAAGACGACATCAAGGGACGAATCAACCAGATCAAGGCCGAGATCGATAACACCGACTCGGACTACGACCGTGAGAAGCTCCAGGAGCGTCTAGCCAAGCTCTCCGGCGGCGTGGCCGTCATCAAGGTGGGTGCCGCGACCGAAGTCGAGCTCAAAGAGAAGAAGCACCGCATCGAAGACGCGGTGTCGACGACCAAGGCCGCCATCGAAGAGGGCGTCGTGCCCGGTGGTGGCGTGGCGCTTCTTCGCAGCCAGGTCCGAATCCTCGAAGCGGCTGACAAGCTCCTCGGTGACGAGGCCACGGGTGCTCGCATGGTCGCTAAGGCCGTCGAGGCGCCGATCAACCAGATCGCGGTCAACGCCGGTCTCGAAGGTGGCGTCATCGTGGACAAGGTTCGTAATCTCAAGAAGGCGACCGAAGGTCTTAACGCGGCGACCGGCGAGTACGAGGACCTCATCAAGGCTGGCGTCATCGACGCGGCGAAGGTGACTCGCTCGGCGCTACAGAATGCCGCCTCGATCGCCGCGCTGTTCTTGACGACCGAATGCGTCATCGTCGACAAGCCCGAAGAGAAGGCCGCGGCCATGCCCGGCGGCGGGATGGACGACTACTAAAATCGTCCGCCTTTCAGAACTGTTGAAACCGTGGGGCCTCGGGCCCCACGGTTTCTTTTTTGGGGTCGTGTCCGGATTGGGTCGATGAGGTCACGACGTAGCATTGGTCCATGACGCACGAATCGCTCACGCCCTCGCGTGGGCTCAATGTCCTGCACCTTTTCTGTCATCCCGATCTCGACGTTGACGTCACCGCGGTTCGAAAGGCGGTCGACGAAGCGCGAGGTGACGGTCTGCAAGTAGTGAGCGTCGCCATCATGGGCGCGAAGGCCGATGTGTGCTTCATGGTTCTCGGAGAAGACCTCTGGAAACTGCGTCATTTCCAGTCCCGGATCCAGGCGGCCGGCTTCCTCGTCGCTGAAAGCTACGTCTCGGTCACCGAAGTGAGTGAGTACGCGGCCGGCATGCCAGAAAAGATGCTGCAGGACCGACTGTTTCCCACTCTCCCGCCCGAGGGCAAGCGGGCGTTTTGCTTCTACCCGATGTCCAAGCGCCGCGACGAGACGAACAATTGGTACGCCCTGCCGTACGAGGAACGCGAGCGACTGATGCGCCAGCACGGCGCACTCGGTCGCGAGTTCAAGGGCCGGATCCTCCAAGTCATCACCGGATCGACCGGACTCGATGATTGGGAGTGGGGCGTCACGCTCTTCGGTGTCCACGTCGATGATCTGAAGGAGTGCGTCTACACGATGCGCTACGACGAAGCCTCGACGCTGTATGCCGAATTCGGCGCGTTTTACACGGGACTGGTGGGGACGCTCGATGAGATACTCGACGCGACGGTTGCCTAAGACCCGTTGCTAGCGTCCTGAATATGGAACCGGTTCCCGAAAAGACTCTCCTGCGCTGGGCCGAGGCATTGGCTGGCGTCGCGCGAACTGGTCTCGGTTTCAGCGAGAACCTGTACGAACGCGAACGCTTCGAAGAGATCTTGAAGATCGCCGGCGATATCAAGACGGCCGCCGAAGAAGGACTCGATGGAGTGCTGGACGCCGACGGCTACGTCACTGAGTGGATGAAAGAGGTCGACAAAGGGGTCGCGGGCTACCAGACACCGAAGGTCGCCGTGGGGGCGGCCGTGACCAATGATCGTGGTGAACTTCTCCTGATCCAGCGCGCCGACTCTGGTGTCTGGCTGTACCCGACGGGGTGGTGCGACGTTGGCTATTCGGCCGCCGAAGTCGTCGTAAAGGAAGTCCTCGAAGAGACGGGGATCGAGGCCGAACCGGTGCGACTCATAGGCGTGCTCGACGGAATGCGACTCGGTTCGTCGCGAACACCTCTCTACTCCCTGCTGTTCTTCTGTCGCGCTACCGGTGGGGAGTTGAAGATTCACCCTCTCGAGGTCACCGACGTCGGTTGGTTCACCCGCGACAACTTGCCGTCGCCGGTCATTGGCGCCGAACGGTGGGCCGGACTGATCTTCGCCGCAATTGACGGCGAACATCGCGACGTCTTCTATGACGACCTACGTCGGCCGGTGTGGAGGGGAGACCAATGAGTGTCCAGGTCGAAGTTGTGACCGACGTGTCCGATGAGTTAGTGGCCGGACTCAATCACTTACTCCCACAACTTTCCACGACTGCATTGCCCCTTAAGACGTCGGACGTCGAAGAACTCGTCGCGTCACCGTCGACCACCGTCTTCATAGCGCGTGACGAGAGGCAGATTGTCGGAACACTGACCCTCGTCGTTTTTCCCATCCCGACCGGTCGAAGGGCGTGGATTGAAGACGTAGTCGTTGACGAAGCGGCTCGTGGAAGAGGTGTGGCCGAAGCCTTGACGAAGGCGGCCATCGAAGAGTCGCGTCGCCGAGAAGTTCGCACGATTGATCTCACGACACGTTCTTCGCGCGAAGCGGCAAATCGGTTGTATGTGCGGCTTGGGTTCGAGCTCCGCGAGACAAACGTCTATCGTTTTTTCCTAGAAAACGTCAACACCGGAGAATCTCAATAGCCACAGGGTGAGTTGTAATTGGGAGATGTTCTTAAGGGCCGTCGAGGCCAAAGGCATTGCCAAATGGGTCAATCATCTGGCAGATCTGACGAGAGCTGTCAATGGTTAGAGGCCCGCGGTGCATGATGCAGCCGAGCTCCATTAGACGTGATCGAGTTTGCTCAAGGCTGCTTACCGCGAGATAGACGATCGGACTTGCACCAATTGGATTGCGGTCATCTGCTGGGTGAAAACCGAACTCTATCCCGTCCACAATGAAGTATCGAAACTCACCGTCCCTGATTACAGGAGCATCTTCACCAAGATTTGAGGCCCACCAAGTCGCAACGATCTTTGGATCGCTGGCGAAAAACATTACGGCACGGATCGGCGATTTTTCCATCGCTTAACGCTATCTGTCGTTGGAGCAACTCAAGGATTGAGCGACACAGATACCTTTCCCCAAAAATGGCCTGGGCCTGATGTGCGTGACGCAAGTCTTGACTCAGCAACACATTGACCCGTGAGCGACCGTTGTGAGGTGGTGAAGGTACGAGAACTAATCAAGGAGATCGAGATTGATGGCTGGTTCCTGAGTAGACAGCGTGGAAGTCACCGTCAATTCCATCACCCAACAAAGGTTGGTTGCGTGACAGTGCCTGGTCACTTATCCGACGAAGTTCCGAGGGGCACTCTCGCTAACATCATGAGGCAAGCCGGATTAAGGGGGCGAAAGCAATGACCGAATATACAATCGTAATCGAAGACGCTGGGACGAACTTTGCGGCGTACGTGATTGGACTGGACGGAGTCATTACCACCGGGAAGTCCGTTGATGAGATTATTGAGAACATGCGTGAAGCGATCCCGTTTCATCTCGAAGGTATGCGCCTGAGTGGCAATGAGTTGCTCCAACCGATGCCGATTGTCAAGACAATCCAGGTCGTTTCGTAAAACGGTTCGAATTCAATTTCATCATCCAGCGATAGACAAATGTTTACAGGTTTGTTGTAGAAAACTGACGCACTCGCGAACCTTGGGGGTTCGTGAAAGTGAGAGACGTCATCGATTTGCTCGAGCGAGATGGATGGAACCATGCTCGCACTAGAGGAAGCCATCGACAGTTCCACCATCCGAAAGCCCGGTACGGTGACCGTTGCGAGCGTAATGAGCAAGGACCTACCATTAGGAACGCTGAGGCAGATTTATCGTCAAGCAGACTTGCCGAGGAGACTGAAATGAACGAATACGCAATTGTCATCGAAGACGCGGGCGCGAATCTTGCCGCCTACGTGCCTGACTTGCCCGGGTGCATTGGCGCAGCTGACACCGTCGAAGAAATCGAGGCGTTAATGCGCGACGCAATTGAATTCCACATTGAGGGAATGCTGCTCCACGGTGAAGAGATGCCGCCGCCAACGACGCGTGTGTCTAGGGTACGCGTTGCTACGTGAGCGTAGATCTGGCACCCCGCAATAGGCCTCGTCCAACAACGTCGATCGATGGACCGCATCGCCAACTAGACGGTCAATCATCGGCCGAAGTGTGGCGTGGCCTTGTAGCGCAAGCGTCGGCTTTGCCGCATGTTGAAACGGGTCGGAGCCAAGTCTCGCCAGCCTCATCTATTGCATTGTTCTTTAATGATCTCGATACCGCCAATGTGGAATCGACCAATCTCTCCCCTGGTAATCGACTTGAGCCGGTCCACATCCACGGAGTGGAAGACACCAGCACGCATTTGTGCCTACCTCTCGAACGCGCACGCGAAGTTTGCGACTTGGGATGGGGTGAACCTCATCCGTATGGTGACTTTGGTACGGAAATTATGATCTACGGCCCACAAGATGAAGAAGAACTCTCAGTGGCTCTCGGACTAATTGAAGAGAGTCTGACGTTTGCACGAGAGATTGCAGGGTGACGAGTTGCCCCGTTTGCCGGTACTTGCTCGGAGAATGAGCGCGCGGGCCGCCGCCAAGCTTCGTGAAGAAGTTGCGGCTCTCGAATCCGACGAAGACGACCTCCGCGAGATGATCGAGATTGCCGCCTTCATGGAGTCACCGCGTGCAGAGGCTTGACGTTATGGAGTTTGGCTCCCCAACGGCGTCGGGGACCTCGTAAATACTGTTGGCCCTCCGTTACCGCGACGAACGTTCTTGAGTGGGGAGTCTCGAAGGTGCGAGACTCTCATGATGAGCGCAGATCAATGGACCAATGTCGATGAGTACCTCGTCAGGCTCCTATTGCCGCCTGATAGCGCGCTGGAGGAAACTCTCGACCAAAGCACTGAGGCGCGACTCCCTCCAATAAGCGTTGCTCCCAACCAAGGGAAACTGCTGGAACTCCTCGCCGGGATTCAGCGGTCGCGCAGAATCTTGGAAATCGGAACTCTTGGCGGGTACAGCACAATCTGGTTGGCTCGCGCCTTACCCGATGATGGCCGCCTGGTCACCCTCGAGTTGGAGCCAATGCACGCTGAGGTAGCGCGTAAGAACATAGACCGAGCTGGGCTAGGACCGTTAGTCGACATTCGCGTTGGTCCGGCGGCGACGTCGCTGCAGCACTTGATCGATGATGGTGCGGAGCCATTCGATTTCATCTTCATCGACGCAGACAAAGAGGGATATCCGAAGTATTTGGAGCTGTCCCTGCAATTATGTCGACCGGGCACGGTGATTGTTGCCGACAACGTGGTGCGTGACGGCGAGATTGTGAATTCCTCGAGCTCCGACGAACGGGTTCAGGGTGTCCGTGCATTTCTGGAATTGGTGGCGGCGAGTGATCGAATCGAAGGAACGGCCGTCCAGACCGTTGGCAGCAAGGGCTACGACGGCTTCGCTCTTCTTGTCGTCACTCGGTAGACGGCCGATATGAGAATTCGTCGGGCCGTGTCTGAAGATGTGCCAGCCATCCACCAACTCATTCGAGGCCTCGCACTTTACGAGCGAGCACTCGAAATGGCAAGAGCCACTCCTGATCAACTCCACGAGAGCTTCTTTTCTGAAATCCCCAACGTCTTTTGTGATTTGGTCGAGACCGACGAAGGAGAGGTGGCCGGATTCTCGGTGTGGTTCCTCAACTACTCCACGTGGTCGGGGACGCACGGCATCTTCCTCGAGGACCTCTTCGTCGAGGAAGAGTACCGTGGTCGCGGATACGGCACCGCCCTTTTGGTCCACCTCGCAAAAGAGTGCGTTGCGAAGGGCTATCACCGACTCCAATGGTCGGTGCTCGACTGGAATCAACCATCGATTGACTTCTATCGTTCTCTCGGCGCTGAAGCTTTGGACGAGTGGACAGTTTTTCGCGTCGTAGGCGAGGCCCTTACACAGCTTGGTGTTGGTAGGTAGCACGCGTCTTCGTTAGGATGGCGAGCCCGGGATTCTCCACGAACGCGCGTACTAAGTGAAAGGTACCTAATTGGCCGACTTTAAAATACCTCGTCGAATTGTGATTCTCGGATGCGGGTCCGTCGTGCAGTGTTTACTCCCTCTTCTACTGGAGCACTTTGATTTCGATCCATCTTCGGTGACGGTCATTGAGAGTCGAGACAATCGAGAGCGAATCGCCACATCGATTCGCAAAGGTGTCCACTACCGGCAATTGGAGATCACACCGGAAAACCTGGGAGAAACTCTCTCCGCCGAATTAGATGACGGCGATCTGTTGATTGATCTGGCCTGGAATATCGGACTTGACGACTTGCTTGATTGGTGCCGCGATCACAACGTGAGGTATCTCAATACTTCGGTGGAGGTTTGGGAACCGTACGCCGACCCGGCTTCGAAATCTCCTCAAGAGCGAACCCTCTACTGGCGCCACATGGCGCTGCGTCGACAGCTGGCGCGCTGGGGTCGAAATGACGGTGCATCGGCGGTCGTCGAGCACGGGGCTAACCCAGGACTTGTCAGTCACCTCACGAAACAGGCTCTCGCAGAGATCGCCGAAGCGGTGTTGCGCGACGGCCTGCTGATGGAGCGACGTTCGACGATCGAAGACGCACTGGCCGCCGGCGAGTTCAACGTGCTCGCTCAAGCGCTTGACGTCAAGGTGATTCACATCGCCGAACGCGACACCCAGGTGAGCAATAGGCCA
>DATKRC010000015.1:0-11705 GCA_035532375.1 Acidimicrobiales bacterium | reverse complement strand
TTGCGCGAGCGATTCGACGGAGCTGTTTAATGCGGGATCGTTCGACGGACCAGCGGACGATCAGATGATTGTTTCTACGGCAATGACTCGATGAGTCGAGCCAGTTCATCTCGTCGATAGCCGTGGCCCCTCGCGAATTCGATAAGTTCGCGAGCTCGCGTGACGACCGCGCCGACCTCAGGCGTTCCCGACACCGTTATTCCTCGTCCTCGACGAAACTCCAGGAGTCCCTCATCACGCAGCATCCGAAGAGCCCGTAGCACCGTGTTCGAATTGACGTTCAATACGGCGGCCAGGTCTCTCGCCGGCGGCAGACGTTCACCTCTTTGCGCCTCACCGTCGGCGATGGCTCGACGGAGTTCCGCGGCCACCTGGTCATGGAGTGCGACGGATTCTTCGGGGGTTACCTTGACACTCAGCATGGTGCTAGATAGAGTAGCACCAAAGCGGAGTTCACTAGCCCGGAGATTGACCATGAGCCAAGTCCTTACACCGAATGCATTGGACCAAGCGGCCGAACCGACCGCTACCTCGTTCGAACCTCGCGAAGCGGAGCAGATGTTGATTGAAGAAGCGCGTCGCCGTCAGCGCCGACGCCAGCACATCATCGCCTCGATCGTCTCAGCAATCGTCGCCGCGGCCGGTGTGGCCTACGCCGTGGCGAGCAGCACCACGAGCCCGAAGCCGCGACCAATTTCTGGCTCGCCGGCTTCCTTAGTCGCTTTCCCCGTCTGTACCCACTTGCACGTGTCGCTTTCGGGACAACCTCAAGGAGCAGCGGGAACGTTCTATTACACCCTGAAGCTCCTGAACAACGGTCCACGGTGCACCGTCGCACCAATCGTGGCGCGCGGCTTCAATACGACGACGTCGAAATATGTCGGCCCATGGTCGAACGTCTACATCACCAGTAAGACGAAGACCGTGGTGTCAACGGGTCACGCGGCGTACGTGCCGCTGGGCGTCGGTGATAGCGCCAACTGGCCGATCTCGCTCTGTGAGCCGGTCAACGTCAACGCCATTCGCGTCGCGCTGGCTGGCAATCACTCAATCATTGGCGCCCTGGCACTGCGCGCTTCGGTCTGTACCGTCACGCGCAGCCTGCACACACAGTCCGCGTCGCTTAATCCCAGCGGGTTGTAACGCCCCTAGTTGCCGCTAAGTCCGACGTTGGCAAGTATCCGTTCAGCGTGGCGCAGTAACGGCGCATCGACCATTCGGCCTTCATAGCGAAAGACACCGCGTTCGCCCTGGGCGGCTCGGATGACGCCCGACGCCCAGGCCACCTCGTCGTCCGTTGGTCGGTAGGCGGCGCGCACGACGTCGACTTGTGTGGGATGAATACAGGCGGTGGCACAAAACCCTGACGCCGCGGCGTCCTCCGCTTCGGCGCGAAGTCCATCCACGTCGGCGATGTCGAGGTGGATGGCGTCGATCGCCGCGCGGTCGCGCGAGCGTGCGCTCATGAGCACCTGGGAACGAGCGAAGCGCGCGACGTCGCGGTAGCCACCGTCCGCGTTTCGACTCGTTCGCCCGCCCAGCGATACCAGCAAATCCTCCGCGCCCCACATCAAAGCGATGGTCGAGTCGGCGGTCGCAATCGAAGATGACTCTCGAACACCTTTCGCGGTCTCGCAAAGAGCGATGACGCTGCGACCGGCGAGCGCCTGGACTTGCTCGGGGGACTCCGCTTTGGCCAGCATCACGATTGAATACGGCGTCTGTTCCAATGTCTCGAGATCGAGCGCGAAGTCCGGTGAATCGACGGGATTCACCCGAATGATCGTTCGTTGCGGATCGAGGAGGTTCTCGATGACTGCGCTTCGAGCTTGGACCCGATCATCAGGGTTCACGCCGTCTTCGAGGTCGAGAATCACCATGTCGGCCGCGGCGGCGGCCTTCGCGAATCGATCGGGACGATCGGCGGGACAAAAGAGCAATGCCGGTCCGAGCGGCGACCAACTCACTCGGACGGCCTCGTGAGCACCATGGTCGAGCGCTTCACAACGGCCACGACCACGCCGTCTTGATTGCGAGCCGTGTGCTCGAAGGTGACGATTCCGGCGCCGGGACGACTCTCCGAGAGACGTTTTTCGAGAACGACGGTCTCGGCATAAAGAGTGTCACCGTGAAAGACCGGCTTCGGGAATGACACGTCCGAGAAACCCAAGTTCGCGACGATCGTGCCCTGGGTCAACTGTGCCACCGAGAGACCCACGAGCGTTGACATCGTGAAGAGACTGTTGACGAGACGCTGACCGAACGGTTGTTGCGCCGCCCACGCCGCGTCGAGATGCAGGGCCTGGGGATTCATCGTCAACGTGGTGAACAAGATGTTGTCCGCTTCACTCACCGTGCGGCCCGGCGAGTGACGATAGAGCGCCCCTACTTCGAGCTCCTCGTACCACAGACCGCGCTGTTCGTAGACCGGTCGCTCGTCCGTCACAGTCCCAACCTCAATTCCGGCCCCGTGGCCGCGCGCACTGCTTCGACGCTCACGCCAGGCGCCGTCTCGCGAAGCGTCAGTCCGCTCTCGTCGATGTCGATGACCGCGAGGTCCGTGATGATCCGGTGCACGCAACGCTTCCCCGTCAGGGGCAGCGAGCACTCCTTCACGATCTTGTGCTCGCCATCCTTACTCAAGTGCTCCATCATCACCACTACTCGCTTGGCCCCGTGCACGAGGTCCATGGCTCCGCCCATTCCCTTGACGGTTTTGCCGGGCACGATCCAGTTGGCGAGGTCGCCGTATTCCGATACCTCCATCGCGCCGAGCACCGCGACGTCAATATGTCCGCCGCGAATCATCGCGAACGACGTCGCCGAATCGAAGAAGGACGCGCCGGGAAGCGTGGTGACGGTCTCCTTGCCCGCGTTGATCAAGTCCGGGTCGACGTGCTCGTCGTCGGGATAGGGTCCCACACCGAGTATCCCGTTCTCCGAGTGCAACACCACCGTGATGTCTGCGCCCAAGTAGTTCGGCACGAGCGTCGGCATGCCGATACCCAGGTTGACGTAGTCGCCGTCCCTTAATTCCGCGGCCACCCGGGCGGCGAGTTCCTCTCGCGTCAGTGCCATCAGCGAACCGCCGCGTTGTCGGTGGCGTTTCGCACGGTACGGCGCTCGATGTGCCTCTCGGGATTCGCCGCCACGACGACTCGCTGGACGAAAATGCCCGGCGTGTGCACGTGAGCCGGATTGATCTCTCCTGGTTCAACGAGTTCCTCCACCTCGGCGTTCGTGATCCGCCCCGCCTGAGCACAAAGGGGATTGAAATTCTGGGCCGCCTTTTCGTAGACGAGGTTGCCCTGTCGATCACCCACGCGCGCGTGGACGAGCGCAAAGTCACAGGTGATGCCTCGTTCCAGCGCGAATTCCACGCCGTCAAAGAGCCGAGTCTCTTTCGGTTCCGACGCCAACGCTGTCGCGCCGTCAGGTCTGTAGCGAAGGGGCAACCCACCGTCCACCACCTGCGTGCCCACTCCGGCCGGCGTGTAAAAGGCAGGGATGCCGGCGCCGCCCGCGCGAAGTCGCTCGGCCAGCGTGCCCTGGGGCACCAGTTCGACTTCGAGTTCTCCGGACAGGTACTGCCGGGCGAATTCACGATTTTCGCCCACGTAGGACCCAGTCGTTCTTCGGATGCGCTTCTCTCGTAGCAAGATGCCAAGTCCGAATTCATCGACACCGCAGTTATTACTTACCGTCACGAGATCATCGACACCGGTCGCGAGAATGGCCTCGATCAGGGCCGACGCCAGACCACAGAGTCCAAATCCGCCGACAGCCAACGACGATCCACTTGTCACGTCGGCGACTGCCTCGGCCGCACTGGCGAATACTTTGTCCATCACTTCCCACCTTCTCGAACTATTCGTCCGACACGTTTGCGGGTGTCACGCGCCAGCTTCCGTCATCGTCTCAGACGGAATCAAACGCGCCACCACTTCGTCAACTACCACTGAATCGCCTTCTCGCACAAGGATATCGACGGAGCCGTCTCGAGGAGCCACGAGGACGTGCTCCATCTTCATCGCCGACACCACGACCAACGCGTCACCCGCTCGCACGTCATCACCCGAAGTCACGCGCACGCTCACCACGGTGCCCGGCATAGGGCTCCGCACGTCATTCGACGATGCCGCGGATCCGCGAGTGCGACTTACGACGTCGACTTCGACAAGCGGCCACGTCTCTCCACCCACGCACACCCAGGTGGTCGCGCCGTCTATTCGAAACCACGCCTGCTTCGTCTCATCGTTCAAGGTAATGAACTCCCCCTCGTCACGCACAACGAGACTTACAGCAAGTTTGTCGCCGCCATTCACCGTGACGATCGCGTCCGCCAAGGTCCCGGATGCCGTGACGACGTGGACAGCTTCATCACCACTCGTCACTCGCAAGGTCAGCGGACGACTTGGTCCGGCGCTGCGCCAGCCGCTCATGGCGTTCCACGGGTCGATGATGGAGGTTGTCGGTGTCAGTCGTGACAGCCACGACATTGCGTAGAGGGCGAACGCCTCTTTCGACGGCTCCGAGGTAACAAGTGAGGCGGATTTTCGATCGATCAGTTCCGTGTCGAGTTCGCCCGCGACAACGTCCGCGTCGTCGACCAATCGACCGAGGAAGCCAAGATTGGTGACGACGCCGAAGACGACGGTGTCAACGAGTGCTCGTCGAAGACGAGCTAGGGCCGTCGGTCGATCTGGTCCCCACGCCACCACCTTCGCCAACATCGGGTCGTAGTCCGTCGCGACTTCGAGTCCTTCGAGCAGCGAACTGTCGACGCGGATGCCGTCACCGATCGGCTCGTGGATTGCCAACACTCGTCCGCTCGTCGGCAAAAAGCCGCGCGCGGGATTCTCAGCGTACAGACGCGCTTCGACGCTGTGTCCGCGAAGTTTCGCTTTTGTCACATCTTCACCGAGGTGCTCGCCGGCCGCGATAAGTAACTGCTGTTCGACGAGGTCGAGGCCAGTCACCATCTCGGTGACCGGATGCTCAACCTGCAAACGAGTGTTCATCTCCATGAAGAAGAACTCCTCAGGGTTCGTCGAAGAAACGATGAACTCGACGGTTCCGACACCCGTGTAGTCGACACTGCGTGCAGCGGCGATCGCGGCAATGCCGAGTCGGTCTCGAGTGGTCGCGTCGATGAGCGGCGACGGTGATTCCTCGATCACCTTTTGGTGGCGACGTTGCAAGGAACATTCGCGCTCGCCCAGGTGCACCACCGTTCCGTGCTGGTCGGCCACGACCTGCACTTCAATGTGGCGTGGTCGCTTTACGAATCGCTCAATGAACAATGTGTCATCACCAAACGCTGACGTCGCTTCGCGGCGAGCTCGAGCGATGGATTCGACGAGGTCTTCTTCGCGTTCCACGAATTGCATGCCCTTGCCGCCGCCGCCGGCTGATGGTTTCACCAAAACGGGAAAGCCGATCTCGAGTGCGGCTTTCGCGAGATCGTCATCGGTCATGCCCACCTCGACGCGCCCTGGAACGACGGGCACTCCGGAAGCGGCAACGTGGATCTTTGCTTGGATCTTGTCGCCCATCAATCGAATCGCTGATGGTGGCGGGCCAATGAAGACGACGCCGCTCCCGGCGCACGCTTCGGCGAAGTTCGCGTTCTCCGACAAGAAGCCGTAACCAGGGTGCACCGCGTTCGCGCCGGAGCGCGCACAAGCGTCCAACACCCGTTCGGTGTTCAAGTAACTTTCGCGTGCCGGTGTCGCGCCGAGATAGAGCGCGTCATCGGCTTCGAACACGTGACGGGCGTCGCGGTCAGCGTCGCTAAAGACGGCGACGGACTTGATGCCGAGGCGACGCAACGTGCGAATGACGCGCACCGCGATCTCGCCTCGGTTGGCGATGAGTACCGTCTCGAACATCGAACTCACATTCGAAAGACGCCGTAGGCGACGTCCTCGAGCGCGGCGTTCGCGCACACCGAGAGCGCGAGACCTAGGACGCTTCGCGTCTCGAGGGGATCGATGATGCCGTCATCCCACAGTCGAGCGGTCGAGTAATAGGCGTTGCCTTCGTCTTCGTAGCGTTGGCGAATCGGGGCGCGGAACTCCTCTTCGTCTTGCGCGCTCCAGGTTGCGCCGGAACTCTCGATCTGCGTTCGTTTCACCGTCGCCAAGACGGCGGCCGCTTGATCGCCTCCCATGACGGAAATACGCGCGTTCGGCCACATCCACAAGAATCGCGGTGAGTAAGCGCGCCCGCACATCGAGTAGTTGCCGGCACCGAACGAGCCACCGATGATGACCGTCAGCTTGGGGACCCTCGCGCAGGCGACCGCGTTCACCATCTTCGCTCCGTGCTTGGCGATCCCGCCGGCTTCGTACTCGCGCCCCACCATGAAGCCGGTGATGTTCTGCAAGAAGACCAGCGGGATCTTGCGCTGGTCGCACAGTTCGATGAAGTGCGTACCCTTGAGCGCCGATTCCGAGAAGAGCACGCCGTTGTTCGCCACGATCCCGACGGGATGTCCCCAGAGATGGGCGAATCCGGTCACCAAGGTGGTGCCGTATTCAGCCTTGAACTCGTGGAAGAGGCTGGCGTCGACGAGTCGCGCGATGACTTCTCGAACGTCGTAGGGCGTGCGCGGATCGGTCGGCACGACGCCGTAGAGGTCACTCGGGTCGAGCGCCGGCTCTACGGGCACTTGCACCTCCCACGGAGTGCTGGACCTCGGAGCCAGTGTCGAGACGATCGAACGCACGATCGATAGCGCGTGGGCGTCGTCGTCGGCGAGGTGGTCGACGACACCAGACGTGCGCGCATGCAACAGTCCCCCACCCAGGTCCTCGTCATTCACGATCTCGCCGGTCGCGGCCTTCACCAGGGGCGGTCCGCCCAAGAAGATCGTCCCTTGACCTCGCACGATGACCGACTCGTCCGACATCGCTGGCACGTACGCTCCGCCCGCGGTGGACGAACCGAGTACCGCCGCGATCTGAGCGATGCCCATGGAACTCATGCGGGCTTGGTTGTAGAAGATGCGACCGAAGTGCTCGCGGTCGGGGAAGACCTCATCCTGTCGCGGTAAGAACGCGCCACCCGAATCAACGAGATACAGGCACGGCAGTCGGTTCATCAACGCCACTTCTTGAGCTCGCAGATGCTTCTTGACGGTCATCGGGTAATACGTTCCGCCCTTCACCGTCGCATCGTTCGCCACGATCACGCACTCGCGGCCGCTGACGCGCCCGACGCCGGTGATTATCCCCGCACCGGGCGACTCGTCGTCGTACATCTGGAAAGCGGCGAGCGGCGAGAGTTCGAGAAAGGGACTGCCCAGATCGAGCAAGGCGTCAACGCGATCGCGCGGGAGGAGTTTGCCTCTGGCCACGTGGCGCTCACGAGAGGATTCGGGACCGCGCGAATAGTGATCGAGGCGACTTCTCAGCTCTTCGACGAGGGCGCGTTGCGCTGACGAATTGCGTTCAAAGGCTTCGCTGTGACGATCGACGACGCTGGAGAGTCGCTCCACCTGATCCCCCAATTTGAGTTAGTTGTGATTAACTGAAATAGTGTACCAACGAATCATGGATACGTCCAGGGAAAGTGATGCGAATGAATGAGGTGACCAAGCGCAGTCGCATGAAGGCCGAAAGGCGTTCCCGGCTCGTGCGCGCCGCCTCTCGACTTTTCGCGGAACGTGGTTTTCGCGCTGTCTCAATGGAGGACCTCGCGGCCGAGGCCGGTGTCAGCGGCCCGGCCGTCTACCGACACTTCGCCAGCAAGGAAGCGCTGCTCGCCCACCTTCTGATTGACGTGAGTCAACAACTTCTGGAACAAGGAACGCAGCACGCCACGAGCGAGTCGCCAGTCACGGCGATGGAGTCACTGATTGCCTTTCACACTGACTTTGCGTTGCGCGATCGCGACTTGATCAGGATTCAAGACCACGACTTCGCGAATCTCGCAACTGAGGACGCGCGAACCGTGAGTCGTTTGCAACGGGCGTATCTCGATGTCTGGGTCCGCGTCTTTGAGCAGATCGATCCGACGCAGTCTGAGAGCGTCGTGCGGACCAAGATTCAAGCGGTATTCGGCCTTCTCAACTCGACGCCGCATAGTGCATCGCATCGCGACATTGAAACCACGAGGTCAATCCTCGAGGAACTTGCGATGAAGGCACTCGGTCTCCACGCAGATCATTGATCATTGATCATTGGATGGTTGCTGGACCGAGCAACTCGTTGAGGACTATCGCAACATTGCCGTGGCCCGGTAGACGTCGGTGATGTAGGGCAACTCGAATATCGCCGGCAGCGGGGCCACTACGCGCTTCACGTCGCGAATCACTGACGCCTGCTCGTCGGCGTCCATGACCGCGACGTAACTAGTGGAGAGAACACGTTGGATGAGTCCTTCATGGTCGAGGACCTGTCGATGGGCGAACTTCCGACGTTCGATATTCACGAAGGGTCCCGACTCCAAAACCGCAGTGAAATCTTGTCCCACTAGGTAGGGCTGGCGGGTGGGCCAGTGCATCGCTTGACCAAGCTCGGCCACCCACGGAACGGTCTCGTCACGTTCATTCCACAAGAGACCGAGTCGCCCACCCTCGACGAGCACCCGATGAATCTCTTCCAATGCTGCCGGCGCGTCGAACCAGTGGAAGGCCTGCGCCACGACGACGCAGTCGACCGAAGAACTCTCAAGTGGAATATCGATATCGCGACCGTCAAGGACCTTCACCGTCGGAAGGCGCGCACTCAATACATTGCGCATACCCGGTGTCGGCTCGACCGCGGTGATCGTGTCGCAGAACGGAAGTAGTTGTTCGGTGAAGATTCCTGTTCCAGCTCCGAGATCGAGAACGTGTGCGTCGTCGTCGATACCCATCGTGTCGACCAAGAATTTAACGGCGTCACGGGGGTAGTCCGGCCGCGTGGAGTGATACCGCTCCCCGTCACCAAAGCCGGACGAAGCGAGATCGTGTGGTTGTTTGCCCAAGTTCGCCATCCCGATCGTGAAGACCATTCATAATCTATGGGGCGATTACGACAGTGCTGCCGGGCTCGATTCATGCTCGAATCTCGAGCGCTGGGCATTCGAAACCTCAATCCCAGATAGCCGAACCGGTGGTGGCATCAAAGAATTCCAATCGGATCACCCCAGCGTCGATCACGACCCACGGAATCCTCGTTTGGAAGTCGAGTACTCCTTCAATCGAAGACGCACGTGCGAGTTCCAAATACGATGACCCGCTGCTCCAGGTGTAACCGGACTGCCGAGGCCAACACCGAACGCTCGATGTCCGCGCCCCGGCGAGTCATGTCGGCGACGTCGTCACGGTGCGATATATGTACGACGTCTTGGGCGATGATCGGGCCCGCGTCCAGGTCGGCCGTGACGTAGTGTGCCGTCGCGCCGATGATCTTCACTCCGCGCTCGTGGGCTCGTGCATACGGATTAGACCCGATGAATGCCGGCAAAAAGGAGTGATGGATGTTGATCATCCGATGTTCGTAGCGCTCCACCAACCACGACGGCAGGACACGCATGTAACGCGCCAGCACGATCAGGTCGGGATCCAACCTGTCCAGTACCTGACCGAGTTCGCGTTCTTGTTCGGCGCGGTCCTCTCCGATCGGAAGGTGGGTGAATGGCACGTCGTAGCGCTCCGCGAGTTCACGGGCCGCCGTCTGATCACTCACCAGAGCGACGATGTCGCACTCAAGTTGTCCGATGGCGCTTCGCGCGATGAGATCACTCGGGCAGTGAAGGGTGGACGAGCACAACACTGCCACTCGCGAACGGCGTCGTGCGATCGGAGTGATGCGATAATCCACCGAGAACGATGAACGAATATCGTCGAGACGCCGAATCAGTTCTTCGGGGTCGACTCCCCCGGCGACTTCGAAGCGGCACCCGAAATCACCCTCTACGACGTCGGTGTGCTGGTCCAGTTCGACGATATTGCCACCCGAGGCCTGAATGCTGGTGGCCAAGTTGGCAACGATTCCCGCGCGGTCAGGCGAACGCACCGTGAGGATCAGGCCCTTTGACCAGTCGTCTCGAATCATGTTGTCGTTATTCCCCATCCGCCGTGCGATGTGGCGTTGCCATGGAATCAGATGGTACCGGTGCATAATCAGCGATCAATCAGGCTGGGACGCGGTGTCGTCGAAGTGATCTTCGCCAGCGGCCACACCGGTTGCTCTTCTTTTGGGAGGGGCCAACCTTGTGAGACTTGCTTTCACGTCAGAATGAAAGGGCGAATGTACAGGGGTACTCGGTACCTGTGCGGGTTCATGTCGGACCCCCAACACCAATGAATTGCGACTAACTCACTTCAGTGACTTTGCAACGACACTTCTTCAGTTACGACAACATTGCAGTTCACGGTACCGACATTCAGAAATCGCTCCTACGAGTTACGATGTGACCTACTCCTGGCCGAGCTCACACAGTTGTGGATCAAGATTGGAATCCGGGTGAAGATGCATGATGACGAGATCATCGTCTCCGACGAAGTCGTTCGGGAGTTGATCGCGAGCCAGTTCCCCGAGTGGTCTCGGGAGCCGATTGTTCGGATCACGGACGGCGGAACAGTCAATGGGATCTTCAGAATTGGCGAAAGATGGGCTGCCCGATTCCCACTACGCCCAGGTGATCCGGATATGAAGCTTCATGCCCTCGAAGAAGAGGCGCTCGCTAACGCGGAATTTACCCGACACTCGCCATTTCCTTCCCCAGTACCCATCGCAATAGGCAAACCCGGCGCGGGATACCCACTTCCGTGGTCGATACAAACCTGGCTACCCGGGACCGTCTCGATCAAGGCAAAATCAGGCGCGAGCGAGGACTTCGCCCGAGACTTAGCAGCCCTCGTTACAGCGCTACGACAGGCTCACACTGGCGCTCGAAGGTTTACGGGTGGAGGACGCGGAGGTGATCTGCGCGACCATGACGAGTGGGTGGAGACATGCATTCGCGAGTGCGCGACAATGTTCGACGCACATCGCCTCGAAGTGATGTGGGACTACTTCCGTGCTCTACCGCGAACGTCACCAGACGTGATGACCCACGGCGATCTGACGTCGCTCAACATCTTGGTTAATCATGGGCGTCTGGCGGGCGTGCTGGACTGTGGTGGATTCGGTCCCGCCGACCCCGCACTTGACGTCATCGCAGGATGGCATCTTCTCGACAATGAAGCACGAGCGGTCTTTCGCGCTGAGATGCAAAGCGACGAATTGGAGTGGGAGCGCAGTAAGGCGTGGGCGTTCGAACAAGCGCTCGGAGCCGTGTGGTACTACGTCGATAGCAACCCAGTCATGAACGCCATGGGTCACCTCACTCTAAGTCGCATCATGGCGAACCACTGAAATAAAGACCGTCCCACTGATGGATCCTCCAGTCGAATGTTGACGTCGTTCCACCAAAGAGGCGTATGAGACACTATTTTGGTGTTCGAGATTCCCGAAGTCGTTCGCCATCAAGCTGTCAATGTTGGTGCTGACGATTGGCTCGCGAGTCTGAGTGACATCGTTTCTCAATTGTCAACCAGTTGGAACATCACCGTCGGCACAACATATCCCGATGCCACCGAAGCGTACGTTGCCGAAGCCGTGAGGGACAATGGCGAACTCTTCGTACTGAAGATCCACATCCCGCGCGAGGGCGGCTTCGCGCAATCGGAGATCACCACTCTCAGAATCGCGAATGGCGACGGTTGCGTG
>DATKRC010000014.1:0-5052 GCA_035532375.1 Acidimicrobiales bacterium | reverse complement strand
GGGACTACAGGATTGCACGCTCACGATTCCCAAGGGGAGAGTGGCCGCTCTCGTCGGTCCGAACGGATCGGGAAAGTCGACGCTGCTCCGGATGGCGGCGGGTTTGTCAGAACCGAGCGTCGGCACGTTGCGAGTCCTCGGGCAGTCCCCGTCACCAGGATTCGACGATCTGCGCGAACGGGTCGGCTACCTGGATCAGGACCGGCCGCTCTATAAAAGTTTCCGCGTCGCGGAAATGCTGCGTTTTGGCGAAATGAACAATCCGACGTGGAGCATGGACGTCGCGAAGAACCATCTCGCACACCTCGACATTCCCTTACGCTCGCGCGTTAGCGATCTCTCAGGTGGCCAGCAGGCGCAAGTGGCGCTCACGCTTTGTCTTGCGAAGCAGCCAGAGCTCCTGCTCCTCGACGAGCCCGCATCGGCTCTTGATCCGGTGGCGCGCGAGGACCTGCTTCGGCTGCTGATGCGCCAAGTCGCCGACAGTGAATCGAGCGTGGTGCTCTCTACGCACGCGTTGAGCGACGTGGCGGCCATCTGTGACTACGTCATCGTGCTCGCCCACGCTCGCGTTGTTTTATCGGACGACACCGAGTACATAGTGGAGACCCACCGAATTCTCTCCGTTGTCGGCGACGATGATCTCGCATTACCGCCGGGCATCACGGTCGTTAACGAGCAGCGCAGCGCCCGAGGACGGTCGCTCCTCGTGCGGGTGGGACTTCCCTTCAACGACGATCGTTGGCTCGTCGATCGACCAACCCTGGAGGAGATTGTCTTGGCCTATTTGCGAGCAGGTTCGCCGCATCGTGATGGTCGCGACGTCGACGAGATCGAAAGCGGTGCGCGCTGATGTGGGTCGTGTGGCGCCAGCAGCGCTCCATCGTGATTGCGTTCGCCCTACTCGCCGTTGTTGTATCGGTGTGGGCGCTGATCATGGGCCTACACGAGCAGACGCTGTGGCGCGAGTACTTATCCGCACCCTGTAAAGGCGAGTTCGGCGGGCTCACCACTAGCGACGCCAAATTTTGTGAGCATGTGCAGCTCTCCCTCTACAACAGCGGGAAGTTGAACGAGGTGGTCATCGGTTTTGGCATGACATTCGCCCCACTCTTCGGACTGATCCTCGGCGTTAACGCCGTGGCGCACGAGATCGAGCAAAAGACGAATCGTCTGGCCTGGACCCAGTCGGGCTCTCGCACTCGTTGGCTCATGAACAAGTACGTCATGAGTGTCGCATCACTGGTAGTCATCCTCGTGCCGTTGTGCTGGCTACTCTCGTGGTGGGTCGGCGCGGCGCACGTCGCTCCTCGAATCATGCCCAAGGTCTTCGCGATCTCGGGTTTCATCGAAGTCGCCTGCGGAATCTTCTGCTTCGTGCTGGCCGTCGTCGTCGGGCTCTTCGTTCGTCGACCTGGCTGGTCCCTCGCCGCGGCCGCCGTCCTCTTCGCGGCGATCTTCTTAAGCTTCTTCTCGTCGGGGGTCCTCCTCAATCTCGGGTCACCCTCAGTCGCCGTGTTACAGGGCAATGGAGTGGAGGTGGGCTCGTCGAGTGGATTTATCGTGCCAGGTGGAGCTCCCGCAAATTCGTGGCCCTTCTCGGAGGGGTTTATAACTAAGACGGAGAAGGGCATTCCGAGCACCTTCGTCTTGAACCGATCGGCGAGCCATGTGTATCGATGTGAGGATGCGAGGAAGAATGGTAAACCGGCGCACTCCGATACCTATTGCCTCAAGCATTTAGGTCTCATTGACGTTCAGTGGTACATACCCGACAGTCAATATTGGACACTGCAGTCGTTCGAAGGAGGTTTTTACCTCATTGCTGCGGCGCTGCTGGTTGCCCTGTCGCTCTACGTCGTACGTAGAGCGAAGGCGTGATCGCACTAGAGCGAGGGCCGATGCGCACACAAAAGTCGAGGGCGAGTCTCGTTCTTTCTAGGCAACTCGGGGGGTTCGGGTGAATGCTGAAACGTTCCGGCGGTAATTCTCTATCCGTCAAGTAGGAGTGTGATCAGGGGTCGTTACATTGAATGAGTGACCGGGGAAGCAGGAAACTTCAAGATCGCTTTTGAGTCTGCCTTACGCCAATTCGCAGTCGACGGCTTACTATCTCCGGAACTGGATGTTGAGGCGCTTGTGGAGCACATGGCGTCACCTTCGATATCTTCAGATGAGAACGCCGTCCTCGCTCAAAGAATTCGCGAGATGAATAGAATTTTTGTGAAGACGGAAACTAGTCGGTGGACAGATGAACCAATTGATCCTCTGAAGGGATGGTGGATCGTCGTCAATCGACTCGCGATGGCGATCGTGACCTTGTGTGAGAACGATATGGCCAACGAATCGCTTCCGCTGGTGAGGTCCGCCTTTGAATACGCGATGGCGATTTGCTATGCGACGAAGATTGACGAGACCGACATCCACGAGAACGTTTCGAGACGCACGTTCGACGATTTTGCTAGGGCCATACATGACTCGGGCCAGGATTCTCCGTTCAAGACCCTCATTGCGGAGCTGCGAAGGGACTTCGAAGAATCGGAGCAAACGGAGTGGCTGTCAACATTCGATAAGCGACTCAGGGCACTCAACATCTGGAACGATGCCTATCCCTTCTAAACGATTCTGAGTGCATTTGTTCACCCGGGTCTCGCCGGAGTCTTATCATTCGCAGATTTCGATAACGGAGCGAAGGTCCGTAGAAGTCCCAATCTTTGGGCGATATCGATGATAGGCAATCCGCTTCTCTGGGCCCTTCAATCGCAGTGCTGGTCGGCTCTCGCAATGGACCAAGCTTTTTCCGAGGGGCTTTCCTGGAAAAGCAGCGTCCTCGAAGCCATATCTGGATTCTCCTTTCCGCTTGCAGACACTTTGTTTGGAAATTCGTGAAGCAAAAATGGATGAAGGCAGTCGGAGACTATCCCATTGCGACTTCAGGTAGAGAGCAACCCTCTGCTAACCGTGGCCACGATATCGGCGAGGCCAGTTTTTGCAGTATCGAATGTCCACTCGCACGGGTCGATGTTTGGCAGCTGTCGCTCGAACTCATCGTATTTCGAACGCAGAATCACTGGGTCCTTCGAGATACCCCGACTCGGATCCACTGCAACTCGTTCAAGAGCTACTTCGTAAGTTGTGAGTAGAAGCATCCGGCGTACCAAGGTTGCGCTTGGGACCTTATGCATCAAAGGGGCGGTTTCATTCTTCGAGTAAAAGGGCCCGTCCGCGATCACGACGTCCACGCCCAACGACAGCCACTCTCCGATGAGACGGCCGTGAACCCTGCGGGCTCTCTCCCAGGTTTGCGCCACATCCTTCGCCGGAGCCCATATTGAGCCAACTATGTCGTCGAGATCCGCGACAACGGCGGATCGACCCGCCTCAGAAATTATTTCTGCAAGCGACCGCGCCACCGCACTCTTGCCGGACGCAATCGGTCCTGTGATAACGACAAGTTCAGGCACGGAAAGCACACCCGCTCAGCGTGTGCTCCCTCGGCTGGAGTCCAGTCCTTTCCCAATTACTCAAATCGCGAGACCGGCCAGTCTGCGGGATAGCGCCAAGCATTTTGCTCATGCCGAGCGTGGAGCAATTTTCGCAGTCGACGAGGAAGGCGATTCTCAAACACAAGGCCGTTGACGTGGTCGGTCTCATGCTGAAGACAGCGAGCAAGCGTGCCGGTGCCGAAGACTTCTAGGTCGTCACCAAACTGATCCTGGCCACGACAGGCGGCAAAATCGGGGCGTACCGCTGAAGCGTACGCTCCGGGAAGCGAGAGACAACCTTCGTCTAGATCCACGAAGTGCCTCTGCCCTTGTTCGGCGAACGCTACCGTTGGGTTGCACACGAGGCCGACGCGTCTTTCCAATTGCGAATCAAAGCAATCGAAAACAAATACCGCGAGGTCGACGCCTATCTGGGGAGCGGCGAGACCGGCGCCGTCGGCCGCACGATTGGTCGCAAACATATCGGCGATCAACGTCTGCAGCGACGGTCCAAAATCAGTCACTTCGCGCGTGGGCGCGTGCATGACCGGGTCGCCCCAACGAACGATAGGACGGATCGTGCCTGAGCGGATTAGCTCCTCGAGTGGCATGTTTCCTCCAGTTGTTCAGTGGGTCAGTCTCTTGAGTTTCGTTACCAACGATAACTAATACCGAGGGCCATCGAGATTCAACCGTTACTTTCGCTCCAAGGTCCAACGCGCCAGTCGAAGATTGTTGTTGTCGGCTCTCCGACACCAAGATGGTCTTTCCAAACCGTTAAAGTTCTATCAAGCGTCACGAATTAATCGGTGGGCCAGCCGGCGGCATTTCGAAGCCGGATCCCGCTCACGTGAAGACTTGTTGTCCAGAGTTGTCGGAGCGGCAACAGGCTGTCCATAACGCGGAGCTCAACATTCAGTTCACGAAGTGCGCCCAAGAGGTCGTCAATGCGGTCGACCCTCACTGGAGTCACTGCTTCTTTTGAAACCCACATCCAACCATCTTCGATGTACTCGAACGAGTCGGGTGGCAACTGGTACCGGTAGAGCGTTTGGTCATAGATTCTGCGAAGCCACTCCCACTCAACGTGCGCGATCATGGAGCAATCGCGTTCTCCCCACCAGAGTCGTTTATCTTCTTCAGTTGTTGAGGTCGTTTGCCACATGAGGATTCGTGGACAGTCACGAGGGAAGAGGTACGTCGCTTGGTGCTCTTCATCGGTGGCCCACACAAGCGGCCCGTTCAACCACTCCTCGCCAATATCTCGAGGTGACGGAACGTCCACCGGTTTTGGACTGAACATCTCGATGGAGCCGAGTTCGCTGAAGTGAAATAAACGCGGATCGGGCACTCGCAAGTTGTATCAGAAACTGCTGCGTGAATTCCCTCTACCCATGATTCATGGAGCGGTTATGACTCGCCGGTGTGTGGTTGCAGCAACTCAGAGTCAGGCTGACTCGCCGTGACCAGGCAAGATTGTTTATCTTGGCGTCAGAAACTGCTGCGTGAATTCCCTCTACCCATGATTCATGGAGCGGTTATGACTCGCCGGTGTGTGGTTGCAGCA
>DATKRC010000013.1:0-40207 GCA_035532375.1 Acidimicrobiales bacterium | reverse complement strand
AACGCCGGGGACTTCACTACCGAGGGCCTTGGCGCCTCCTCGGACCGGACTCGCACCGGCAAGCTGTCGCGACCTTGTCGCTCGGTTACGTCATGACTACTCCTTTGTACTCACGGCGCCCGAGCTGCTGGACGCACACTTGCCTTTACGTCTTTCAAGCAGATCGACCCCGCGGCGCAAGCCTGAACCAACCCGCTCATTTCAATATGGGATCAACTCAGCTCGCGTTGCGAGGCACCTCGTGTGCAGGCCGCCACTCCCTTGCTCGACCGTGCTCTTGAGAAACCCAGAGAACCGGCGAGCCGTTGAGTTCCAGGACGTCCGAGAGCCAATACGACTCGTCGGGATTCCAGCCCGCTAAAAACGTAGCGCTATCGGAATCTAACCCCAGCGCTCGTCCCGAGGTCGTGAGGTAACCGTTGAGGGTGAGGTGAACCGCGTCGTAGTCCTCGGCAACTGATGACCAATCGGGTATGACCCATCGTCGCTCAAGTCCTGTCGCCGCGGACCATTGCACCATCCGTTTGCCGGTCACATCGATCCCGTATCGCTCGACGAGCTGCAGCCAGTTATCGGGCCGGTCGATCTCAAAGACCCGGACCTGATCTTGTGCTCGGACGGGCCAGCACAGCGCGGCGGGCGCTCCAACTCTGTCTTCTTCAAGCAGAAGTTCGACAGCTCCGAGGTTCGGACGTGAACGCGTGGTTCTGGCGAGGAGTGGAAGCGTCTCGCCGTAGCGCGCCATGTCGGAGGCGAGGATTGACCACACCGGAGTGGACCACCAAGGACCACCCATCCACTGGCCCTTATGGCGTTTACCGGGCCCCGTCACCTGATCTCGCCACACGGACAGGACGACGTGAGCACCTTGGAAGCTCGGAGGTGCATCGCCAACTTCTCGCCGGTCGACGAAGACCTGGCTCGAAGGATGCATCGGTTCGGACCACCACACTGCTCCCGCGGCGGCGGCCACGCGGGCGGCAATCGGAGCGAGAGCAGTGGCCAGCCGGGGATCGGCGAGGGCCATATCTCCATCGTCTGGATCTTGCCAGTAGCGGGCGCTGTCGACAGAATCGGCGACGCAGTTGAGAAGCAACTCCTCGCTCTGCGGGTCGGAAAGCGCATTGAGATCGATTGCCGGCCGTGAAGTGTTCAATACGTTGAGCATTTCGTCCGAATCATCATTCAACAGTGCGCGCCAAAAAGGTGAGGAGTCGGATTCAGGATGCAACCGGTCAAGCACCATCCAGCAGAGTCGTCGCCCTCTAGGTCCCGTTTCGAGGGCAATGTCAGAACTGTCGCTGATCACTGAGAGCTCGCTATGAGCGAGCGGCTTGGCCCATCAAATCTCTTCATTCGACACAAGAAGACTCTGCGGGCCGCGCGCACAACGTCGTCGAGCAGCGACTTTCCACCGTTCGTAATAGACCTGCAACGTCCATCGCTGAACTTCGGGTCTCCGACACTATAAGTTCCCACTAACTTGGCCAGGTTTCTCGAAGCATCCGTGCGAGGCGATGCATCTCGTTGTGATCGGCGAGCACGGCTTCGCCATCGAGTTCGTCATCTTCGAATCGAGGAAAGACGTGAATATGGAAGTGCCACACATCCTGATTGCCCGCCGGTTCGTTATGTTGGCGAGTAGAGACACCACCGCATTTGAATGCCGACTTCATCGCGAGCGCCGTGTCTCGAACCGCTCGATGGATCGGACCGCCAAGTTCGTCCGGCAGAACATAGATATTTTCGTAGTGTTCGACGGGAATCACGAGGGCGGCACCGGGATTCGTCGGCTTCCACCTTGGGTTCATCTTCACCACGACGTCATCGTAGGTATGGAGAATCTCAACAGGGAAGACTCCGCGTCCCGTCGCGATGTTTGCGCAGAACGGGCAGACGTACCCTTCAGGCTCGTGGTGCCAATTCGACGAATTTGTAGTCACCATGTTGTAAGGGTAAGCATGTTTGGGCCGTCGTCACAACTCTGTCGTGAACTGCCCAATTTGGACACTCGTCAATCCGAAACCGGTCAAGGGCGTCCAGATCAATGCCGCCAATGGGTAGTTGCACACCTACCGCGTCGGGCCTCCGACACCAAATTGCGTCAAGTATTTAAACGCCAGGACTTCGTACCAGACCGGTGATTTCGGAGCTACGCCGTAGGAAAGCTAATGCCATAGTCCAGAACTCTTTGCCCCACACCCGAGTCGAAGCACACGTCACGTAGTTGGCGAAGGACGAAGTGAAAGGTGCCGATGGGACTGGCGTAACCCTGAATCACGATACCGGAGGCGGTCGCCGGATCGCAGCCCTTAAACGACGGTCCCAAGGGCTTGACGACCACGAAGAGAGCTTCAATCTTCTGACGGTGAGCGACGACCGGACGTCGAGTGTTATCAGCGCCGGCCGGTATCGACACGTCGTGCGCCGAGAGGGCCTTGAGATTTACAAGGTCCGTCGTGTTTCGCACTGCTTGGACTTCCGGTGCACCCATCAGAAGGTGGCAAGTTGTGCCCCGGTTGTAGAAGTACACGGGGACTTCTTCGTACGCGGGTACTTGGTGCAGGCCCGTCGAAGTCTTGACGGAGTAAGTCGTATTGGTCAGGGTGGCGCTCGCTGTCACCGTAATCTGTGAAGCCTTGCACGCGGGGTGCGACGGTGTCGTAGCATTGGCACTGACAGCCGGTGACACTGTGACTACCGCTATCGCCAGAGGCAACAAAACGACAAGGGCGACCACAGCACTAATTCCGTGAACACGCGTCTTTAAGTAGTTCATCGTATTTCGTCTCCGGACAGGCCCAATGGTCACAGGGGCCTACTCACCAACGTACTGGCGCTGCCTTTTGGCGTAAGCATCTCGCATAACTCCAGATGATCCCAGGACCCCAAAGGCGCTCGCTCTCGCACAGGCTGCATTAGGTCGTAAGTACTGACTCAACATCGCCGCTCCCTGTCCAATTGATCAAGCGCCAGTCGGATTGTTGACGTCGGCCCTCCGACACCAACAATCCGACCCCTTCATCCCAATCTCGCCATACAGGATGTTGAAGGTCGTGGCGCCGGTCACGGTGACCTCCAGGTGGTCCGGAAAGACACTAAGGCCGGCCACCATCTCCTCGACAAGGTGACGACGGTCGCGGGCCTCTGAGTCCTCCCAGAAAGTGTGGGCGTCGAGGTCACGCAGGGTCCTCACGAGGTCTTCGAAGAGCGCGTGCTGGTCGTTCTCAGCGAGGACTTCATCAGTCTCCTCGGCGACCTGCATCCGGGCCGTCTCGATCGACGCCGCGAGTCGTGACTCCTCTTCGTGGAAACCTTCGGCGCTGATCTGACCGACGTAGAAGAGTTGCAGGAGTTTGCGTCGTTGGTCCCCGAGTGTCTCCAGAGTCGCCCGGGCGCCGCCCGGCGGGTCCGTCGGGTGCTCCGCACCGACCGGTCCCCACCGGACAGCCGCCGCCGGATGGCCCCCTGGAGTTCTTCGTCGTTACCCACAAGGTCAAGCCCGAGCAACACGCCACGAGCCAGTCCTCTCGTGCTGCGCACGGGTTGCGCACATCCTTGGCCTCGGTGCCGACAGGCGTAGTGGAGCGACCCCTTGCCATTCTGCTGGATCGCCATGCGCTGGCCACAGAGTCCACAGAGGACCTTTCCCGAGAGCGCGTCGCGCGATGGCTGCACGCCCTTGGGGACCGCGCGCTGGGCCGCGTGGAAGAGTTCCGGGGCACCAGGGGCTCGTGAAGACCTTTGAACCATTGGTGATTGAGCAGGTCCTCGCCGAGATAGATGCGTGACGTGAGGATCGTGCAGATGGTCGAGTACTTGATGCCGGTGCGCTCTTCAATGGAGCGGTAACTGTGGCGCTCGGCGCGGAGTTGGAAGATCTCACGTGCGCGCCTCGCGTCGACGTTGGGGACCAGGAGTCCGTCGACGAGGTCGTAACCGGTCTTGGGTCGGTTGATCCAGCGGCCCTCCTTGATAGCCCTCTCGTTGCCCATGCGCACGTTCTCCGAGAGTTGCTCGCGGAAGTACTGCGCGAAGGAACCGAGCACGTTGTAGAACATGCGACCAGCCGCAGATGACAGGTCGAGGTTCTCTGAGACCGAGTTCAACGAAACTCCCGACTCCCCGAACTTGTCCGCGAGCAGGATGAGGTCACCGAGGTTTCGCGACAGCCGGTCCAGTCGCCACACGAGGACGTGGCGCACGTGGCCCGCCTCCACCGCCGCGAGGAGTTGCTGGAGACCCGGTCGGAGCATGTACTTGCCCGAGCGTCCCGGGTCGGTGAGAATTGTGACCTCGCCCAGATCGCGCAGCGTCGAATAGGCACGGAGTTTGTCGGCTTGGCCCTCGATGGAGAAGCCCTCTTTAGTTTGACGACGGCCTCGAGTGAACTCGGAACCTACCCGCTTCGCATCTCGCGGCTCGAGAGAGGCATCGATCATGATCGTGAGTTGCCGAGCAATATCAGGCGTGGTTAGCGCAGAGAATTGCCGCTTGACAAACATAGGAGCATCAGGGAGCGCACCCGTAGTGTGTATCAACTGGCGTTAATCGGGAATATTGGGCGAATACCGGAGTTGAATGACTCGGGGTGCCCAATGTGGAAACCCTGTCCCCACGGTACGCCGAGAGTACGTAGGGTGACGAGTTCGGTTGCGGTTTCGATACCCTCGGCGCATACGGTTGCGTTGATTTCTCGGGCGAACTGAAGTAGTGACGTGGCCAGAGCGCGTTTGACGGGGTCGCGATCAATGTCGCGGGTGAGCGATATGTCAAGCTTGATGATGTCGGGCTCGAGCATTAAAATGTGGTGCAAGCTGGCGTAGCCAGCGCCCGCGTCGTCGATCGCGATGCGGATCCCGTTGCGACGGAACTCCGCGCAGATGCTTTTGAGGTCGTCGTAGTGGTCGACGGGTTCATGTTCAGTTATTTCAATGACGACTCGATCTCGTCCGTGTTTGCGAACGAGGTTATGGAACCGATCATCGAGCATGACAGCGGGCGAGACGTTCACTGCCATGAACTCCTCGTCGGCGAAAACGTCGAAGTGCTCGAACGCCGCGTTGACGGCGGAGAGTTCGAGTTCGGCCCCCAACCCAAGCGTCGTCGCCTCAGCGAACCAGTTGTCAGGCGGCCGGCTTGAGTCGAATCGGGCGAGGGCTTCGAATCCTACGGGATGGTTTGTGTCCAAGGAAATAATCGGTTGAAACACCATGCTTGGACCGCTCTCGATGACCGCTTGCACCGCCTTGATGCGGTCATTTCGATTCACCGATTGGTATTTGTCGGACTGCATCTGCTGCTGAATTCTCATCGCAAGTGCGCCGTTGCTGTTCCGCAGAGCCTCGTGAGAGAGCCGCAACGCCAGCAAGTTGCGAACCCGTAAGAGTACTTCGTCAATGTCGATTGGCTTGGTCAGGTGATCGTTCGCACCTGCGTTCATCGCTCGTATGAGAGTCTCGCGGGAGGCGTCGGCGGTCAACACGAGGACCGGCAGGAACTCTGACGATGATAACTCCGCCCTCATCGCGAGCAGCAGCGAAATCCCGTCTATGTGCGGCATGTGTAAGTCGAGCAACACCAAGTCGGGTGTCCAGTCCCTTATCGCGGCGAGTACCTCGCGAGCGTCGGTAATCCCTTTAATGTCTACGTAGCCCGCGGTCTGCAGAATGCGAGCCGTGAGATGGACATTCGCTTCCTCGTCATCAACGATCATGATGCGACACCGCACGAGTTCAGAACTCACCACTAGTATTCCCCCAGCAACTTGTGATACTACGATCAACCCGCAGAAATAACCGTAACGACAGTGTCACTGTAGCAATCGGGGCAGCGGAGCGCGCGTATCCGCCCTACGCCGGCTGCCTTTCAGATCGATGATCTTGTTGGGCGCATGATGGTAACAGGGACTTCAACACGAACCGTGAATCATTGAGTTTCGTTGCGTGGCGAACGACAAGACAAGGCCGGACTGCGAACAGTTCGTTGTGGGCCCGTTTGCTCTGACGGCACAATCAAGAATCATCTGTTGAAAGGTGATCATCAAGTATGCCGAGCAACTCGGCGACGTCAATAGGCTTGGTGAGATACGCCAACGCACCAGCGTTGAGCAGTCGTTGGATTTGCCCAGGCGTTGCATCAGCGCTCACGATAACGACGGGAATCTTTGCCGTGACCGGGTCGTCGCGAAGCTGCAGGAGCACCTCGTCGCCGCTGATGTCGGGTAGGTGCAGGTCAAGCAGGACTAGGGCCGGTAGATGCTCTCGCGCAAGTTCAAGACCAAGGCGTCCCTGCATTGCGGGAATTATCTCAACGCCCTCTCGCTGGGCGACGATTCGTTGAACGAGGGTGACATTCGCGAGGTTGTCCTCGATGTAGAGCACTGTACGGCGACGATTCGACGGCGCACCGTCAAGATCGGAGCCACTCCGGGTGTTGAGACGCTCGTAGCGATCGACAGGTCCTTCGACTAGAGGTAGTTCAATCCAGAACGTGCTGCCCTCGCCAACCACGGTCTCGACACCGAGAACGCCTCCCATGGCCTCGGCCAGCTGGCGCGACAACGAAAGGCCGATCCCGGTACCTTCGATCTCGCTGCGCTCAGCACCGAGTCGCTCGAAGGGCGTGAAGAGTCGTCCGAGTTGCTCTTGCGGGATTCCATAACCGGTGTCGGAAACCTTGATCCGTAGTCGAGTTGAACTCGAAGGTTCACACGACACCGCGACCGTTCCACCGAGGCGGTTGTACTTCACTGCGTTCGAGAGCAGGTTGAGCAAGACCTGCTGGAGCCGATGACGATCGGCGAGCACATAATCCGAACAGGCCGCATCGCGGCCGCCAATGAGGTGGATCGTGCGTTGCGTCGCTAACGGGCGGATGAGCCCCAGGACATCGTCAAGCACGTCACTCACCAGTACTGCCTCGGACGAAAGAGCGAGGTCGCCACTCTCGATTCGCGCGATGTCCAGTACCTCGTTGATGAGCGTCAGGAGGTGCTGTCCACCCTTCAAGATGTGATCGACTGAGTCCCGCTGATCGTCGGTCAGTTCGTCGAGTTTGAGCAGCTGACCAAACCCGATCACCGCGTTGAGCGGCGTGCGAAGTTCGTGGCTCATGCGCGAGATGAACTGGCTTTTGGATCGGTTGGCCTCTTCAGCCGCCTCACGCGCACGCTGTTCGGCCCCCTGGAGACGACCGCGCTCGCTGAGTGCTCCTTCGAGTTGCGCCGTTCGTACCTGAACAAGACCCAAAGCGTAGGTTCGCCGACGAGCAAGTCCCTCGACGAGCGCTGTCACGAGGAGCGCTGTTACGAGCCCGACCAGAAGCAACACCCAAGCTGCCCACGCCGTAATTGAACCCACCAACGGCTGTCTGGCACTGGTCAGGAGTAGCCAACGGTCGTTCCCGACGGTGAGGAATTGACGATCGACCTCACCGGATGGGACGGCGCCCGAGACCACCACGAGATTAGAGGGGATCGCCCGGGAGGACGCGTAGAGAGCGATGTTGACTTGGCTGAAGGGCGACCCTGCTGCCGGAGGTGGCGCTTTCGTAGTTTGAATTTTCGACTCATAGATAATGACAAGACCACCCGGCGCGCTTGTCGCGATATCCAATTCTCGCTTATCGCTACTGTGAATGATCCCGGTGACAAGGCCGTGCGTTAGAGATGCCCGCAGCAGTAACGACGCCTCAGAACCCGTAATGGTGCGCCCGACAACTTCGTTGCCGGTCTTGGCAATCACTTTGAACGTATCGCCGTGTTTGAGTGCAACGGCTACCGAGTTCGTTCCACTTTGCACGAGTGACGCGGTGACCAGTTCAAAAGACGAATGAGAACCCGTTCCAGATGACGCAACGGCTCCAGCAATTGGGAGCAGTGTACTGATGTTCTGAACGGACTGATTGAGCACGAGCACGACCACGCCTCCTTGCTCGTGGAGAATCGTGCGCTCTTGATCGGCAACTATGTTACGGACCATGAAGGAAAGGGCGATTGATCCCGCTGATATTAAAAGGAGCAGCGCCAACGAAATCCGACTCAGTTGGAACCACTTCGTCCCCTGAGAATGAGCCTTGGGCAATCTTTGGGGCCCGTGCTCTTCGGTCTCGTCACCCACTCTAAATACCCCCGGGTCTTAGTTGACAATCAGTGCGGATGAGCAATTACTTTCCGAGCACCCGTGTAGAAAGAACTTTCTATATAGAACATAAAGATAACCCTAGGATTTAAGTTGGCCACTGAAATGGATGGGGGGTGATGATCCCAGACTACGGCGTAGGGCACCAATCTGTCTACTGCAACATTTCGTGGGCTGTGCAAGATTCGTAGCTCGCAAGTGAGCATCACGAAGTCGAAGAGTCATACACGCAGTGTGTCATTGATCCAATACGGGCCGTCTTAGCCTGCTAATCAGCCATTAGGTTGCAGATTGTTGACGTCGGCCCGAAGTCTCGAACCCACACGACCTAACCAAGTCGCCAGTGCGAGATGGCATTTCCGTGAAGCCGGGCCACGGACTGCTTATGTCACTCAACGCCACAGATG
Organism: Acidimicrobiales bacterium; assembly: GCA_035532375.1. GTDB lineage: Bacteria > Actinomycetota > Acidimicrobiia > Acidimicrobiales > RAAP-2 > RAAP-2. The sequence goes on along the minus strand of DATKRC010000013.1, from coordinate 31,659 downwards.
ATCACGTCAGCATCTTTCGGAGGCACGAAGGTCTGAATGGCTGATTCGAAAGTCTCTTGGGGTATGTGCGCTCTGACAAGGCTTCCTTGGTTGTCCAGCCTTCTTTCTTGAATCACCTCCATGGAAGTATTAACGAAAACAATTTTGCTATTGCACCCCAGACTCTCGGCGAGTTTTCGGTACCTGCTTCTGCTCGCCTCATCTTGATTTGCGCTGTCGTAGACGACGGACTCGCCTTGATTTAAAGTCGAGACAATTAGATCATCGACAACTCGGAATACTTCTTGCCAATTCTGCGCATCGGTGTCAGTTTTGCCCCAGAAGAAGCCAAGGGATTCACGGACATCATCAATCGAGACCAATCTGTATCCATTCTCCGCTGAGAATCGCTTCGAGAAAAATGTCTTTCCCGAATATGGCAGCCCGCACATGATGAACAAAGTTGGACTTATCACTGTTGGGTTGACGCATTAGGGATTGCCATAATCCTCACAGTATTTGACGAGCAAGTGATCGAGCACCGCGTTTACCCCACGCCAATGAGACTTACGCCGTTAGCCAGTGCAGGGTTATTCTGACACGCCGGGCGCCAAAATTGAAGAAATCGCTCATTTCGTAAATCACGTGGAAGAATCTGATCGTGCAAGATCGTTCGCTCAATCGTTCGCAGGCCATCGTCGTGATCATCGGTCTCGGCGTTGCTTTCTACATCCTCGGTGGTTGGTTGACTGCCCTGGGCTCTCATCCTCCAACGGGATGGGTTGGGTATGCACCTCTCAGCACTGGGGACGAATTCGGAGGTTTTCATCCATGGCTGCGTCTCATAATCTGGCTTCTGCTGATTGCGGTCTGGGTTCGGTCATCGACTGCACTTCTCAGCACCAAATCCCTGGATCGACATCACGATGGTGATTCATGACTGGTAGTGGGACTTCAGTCTGAGACACACTTAACAGTTTTGAGGTCGTCCGGGCTGCCAATATTCTGCGGCAGCGGTAAGAGGTTTGATCGTCGAGATCAATTGCATCTTGGCTGGTTGAGCCGGCAGTACAGAGTTGCAGATCGCGTCGGGCCCCCTACTGGAACCCTCACTCAATATTGCGCTGGTCCGGAGTAATCGCGGAACCTCCACCGAGGTGTGACTGTTTGACGTGATTGTCGACGCGTCTCGCCTTATTCGAATGTGAACGAGTTCAAAGCCTGACCACGTGTCTAAAACATCTTGCTTTACCGGGCACTACACACTACCTTGTACAGCATGGTAATGGCCGACACGGGCAAGCTCCTGGCGCAGATGCGTCGTGGCTCGATTGAGTACTGCGTCTTGGCGCTTCTGGAGTCCCGCGACCGCTATGGCCTCGAGATCACCAAGGTGCTCACCGATGCCGACGGCCTGGTCACAAGTGAGGGCACTATCTACCCACTGCTCACGCGACTTCGCAACGACGGCCTCGTCGACACCTACTGGAAAGAGTCGACCGAGGGACCGCCACGTCGTTACTACCGAATCACGAAGAAGGGGAATCAGGCACTGATTCCCTTCCGTGAGCAGTGGACTCGATTTCGCGACTCTGTTGACGACATCCTCACGAGGGGGAACGAATGAACGTTAGAACACCGCATTCCGACAAGGCCGAACGATTCATTGAGCAACTTCGACGCAATCTGCGCCATGCCCGCAGGACCGACCGGGACGACTACATCGCTCAGATTGCCGACCACATCAGGGAGAGTCGCGCCGACGACGAAGCCGATGATCCAGGGGCCCTCGACGCTCTGCTAAACCGGATCGGAGAACCCTCGGTCCTGGCCAATGCGTTCTATGCCGCGGAGCGTGTCAAGCTGAACGAAGCACAGCGCGTACTCCTTTGGGTCCGCCGCTGGTGGATTGGATTGGTGCTCGTCGCAGTTCTCGCCACCGTGACGTCGTTCTTGGCGTGGGCCAGTACATATCAGCCCTTAAGCCTTCGGTCGAGTGGGGAATACAGCGACACCGTGGTGGCTCTGAGCGGCAAGGCTCCGATCAAGTTGACTCAGGGCAATTTCCAACCGGCGGCCTGGAAACTCACTGAGGGCCATTACCGATTATCTATTTTGTTTCCAGTGGACAATCTGAATTCTCTCGCCGTGAACATCTCTCCACCGCAGATCGTGCAAGGGTTCCCTCTTCCAGAATCCTGGCACTTGGAATCGATCCATTCGGCGAAGCAGGGACCTTTCAAATCTGCGCACGTCGAGGGCAAAACGTATCGAGAGATCGTCTTTTCCACGTCCTACGTTTGCAGGGCGTGGCCGACAGGGAACCCGAATGCGAGTAGCTTCAGCACGCAATCAATCACGGATATTCCGATCGTGATGTCTTTCTGGGGCTTTCAGCACACGCTCGAGGTGAGAATTCAGCCATTCACTCTTGAATTCGCCGGAGATTGCTTCGGACAATAGAACTGGCCGTGATCTAAAGTGCTCGTTCGTCGTATAGACCTAGAGTTGACCAACGATTCTGAATCGCCCTCCCACAGGTGCAAGACAGACTTTCCGATTATGCCCTCAGTTTGCCCGAAGCTTCTCCCTCAAGAAGTCTTCGTGAATGGATACGGCTGCTGATCAGTAGTTTCATAACGGCTTCCGATCACAGGTCACCCACCCTTCCAAACTGGTTGTGCGGTGCCATGTTCCCTTTCAGGAAGTTACAAGTCACCGTGATCACTCAATATGCTTCCAAGCAAATGAGCTGCTTCAACGTCAGATGACTCCAAGGCATGTGCGTAAACGTTGAGTGTCGTAGCGGCATTTGCGTGACCCAGCCGCCCTGCGACAGTCTTAACCGGGACACCCGAGGCGAGCATTTGTGTCGCCGTAAAGTGCCGGAAGTCGTGAAGGCGCACTCCACCAATACCCAGCTCGCCGCACAGTCGCTTGAACGCCAGAGTGACGCGATGAGGGCGCCACGGAACGGATCCATCCAGAGAGCTGGAAAAGACGAAGCTCTGGCGTAAGAATTTCTTACCACACGCCTTGGACCGTTCCTCACAACGCTCGCGTTGCGAATCGACCACCCTCATCGTCAACGCGTCGATCATGACCTTCCGCGACGCGTGCGTCTTCGTTCCCTTTTCAATCAATTCGTCGTTTCGACCATCGACAATTGAGTGCTTAATGGACAGTGCTCCACTCTTGTCAAAGTCTCGCCAGCGGATCGCACAAAGCTCTCCTCGCCGGGCTCCGGTCACAGCAGCCAGTCGCAAGAAACAGGCAATGTCCGGATTTCGCTCTTGCGCGAAGTTGATGATTTGCGTGACGGTTGCCACGTCGGGAACCTCGAGTTGGACCCGAGCCACCCTCGGTGGCGACGCGTTGAGAGCGGGATTGGTCAAGATCCATCCCCACTTCAGGGCTTGATTGAGCAATCGCCGAATGAGCGCGTGGACGTGGTGAACACTCTGGGCGCTGAGGGGTCGGCCGCTCACGCCACGGCGACGAAGGCTGGCGTAAAAAGTGTCCAAGTCACTGGGACGAATGGCGCGAACTTTCGCGCTCCCTAACTGAGGAAGGATGATCTTTTCCAGGAGTCGGCGGTATTCGCGGAGCGTTGACGGCGAGAGAGTTTCTGTGACGAGTTCCAACCATTTCGCGGCCAGATCGTCGAATGTCGCGTGCGAAGTTTCGTGCGCCAGACCGGCTTCCAGGATCAACTGACGGAGCTGCCCGTCAGCCTCTCGTTTGGTTCCATGAACGGTTCTCGTGAGATAGCGCTGTCGGCCGTTGGCGTCTTGGCCGAGGAAGACTTTGGCCCTCCACGTTCCGCTCCCACGGGGCTCGAGATGACCGCGCACCGACGTCAGCCCAAAACCGGAGTGAGTTCCATTCCCATCACATTCCCATGAAGAAGGCAGGAAATCAAGTTTCTGGTGGAAACCCTTTTGAATACTGATGTTTCCTAGTGCGGCTGGAGGGATTCGAACCCCCGACCCTCGGTTCCGTAGACCGATGCTCTAATCCGCTGAGCTACAGCCGCGTTGTTGCTGAGGTTCCATCGTAGTCGAATGACCTTCTACTTCTTCGGGGCGACCTCAGTACCATGCGACTATGCCCAACTCCTTCGCCGTCGATCTTCCGCAACTGCTCGACAACGCAGACGCCACCGTGGTGGAGCTGCGACACGACCTTCACGCTCACCCCGAGCTCGCATTCCAAGAACGCCGCACGACTCAAGTCGTGCGAGATCGCCTCACCGAACTTGGTTGGGAACTCAAGGCGTGTCCTACCGAGACCGGGGCGGTCGCAGTCCTGCGTGGCGCCAAACCCGGAAGACGGATCATGATCCGCGCCGACATCGACGGACTGCCCGTCACCGAGGAGAACCAGATCTCCTTCGCTTCGGTGAATGATGGAGTGATGCACGCATGCGGCCACGACGTGCACACCGCCGGTCTTCTCGGAATCGCCGATGTCCTGTCGCGGCGACAAGAAGACCTCGCCGGAGAGTTCACTCTGTTGTTCCAGCCGGCCGAAGAGGCGCTGGGCGGTGCGCTAGCGATGATCGAAGGCGGCGTGTTGAACGACAATCCTTTTGACGTCGTCATAGGCGCACATGTCACGTCTCTCGCGCCCCTCGGAATCGTCGGCACGAAGCCGGGCGTCATGATGAGTGAGGCGGCGTCACTTTCCGTGCACCTCACGGGCAAGGGTGGTCACGGGGCGATGGCGAGCGTAGAGGGCAACGTCATCCTCGCCGTCAGTCACCTCGCGCCACGTCTGGGCGAAGTCGTCGACGGACTCTCCTTTGAGGGGACTAACTGCGCTTGCGCCGCTGGGGTCATCAACGCCGGAACCGCTATGAATGTCGTTCCGCGACACGCGGTGCTTCGCGGCACGCTGCGAACGTTCACGCCCGAACAGCACATCCAGGCAATCGAACGTCTGCGGTCATTGCTGCAAGAGGTCGAGTCGATGTACGTGGTGTCGTGCTCACTTGAGTTGACCGATCTCGCGCCGGCCGTCGTCAACAACGCTGACATCTACGAACAGGTCATGAAATCTGCCGCCAAGGTCGTCGGTGCCAGCGGTGTGACGACCATTCCTCCCTTCACCCCGAGTGATGACGTCTCGGAGTTTCTGAATCGAGTTCCCGGTTGCTACATGTTCATTGGCGGCGCCAACGACGACGGATCGAGCGGCATGCACCACAGTCCGGATTTCCAGGTGCAAGACGGCACTTGTCGGATACTGGCGGGCGTGCTCGCGCAGAGCGCGGTCGACCTTGCTCAGTTGTAGAAGAGCTTGGCGGCCCCGCGGATCGAGGCCTGGTTCCCGTTGATGACGACGCGATAGTCGGTGTCGGCGAACAACGACGGTGCCACCCGTCGAGCGTTTCCTCCGGCCAGGTGGACCGTCGTCGCGCCAAACTCGCGTACGAAACCGTCGACGGCCATCACCAACAGTTCGCCCCAGTGCACCTCGTCGGTCGCGCGCGAGTGTTCGCCAATGGTTTGGTCGTAGGTCTTGTTCCGAACGAACACTTCGGCGCCGACGTCGCGGATCTTGCGCAAGGTGCCATTGATCGCCAGAGCGATGCCGAGGCCGGTTCCCAATGTCATGACGAGTTCGACGCCGTGACCGTCGATTGAGCCCAGCGCCGCCAAGGTCGCGTCGTTCACCACTCGCACATCTCGACCCGTCACTTTGCAGAGTTCGGCTTGCAATTCGAAACCCCGCCACCGCGATTCAAGACCAGGATCGACCTCGGTGGTGACGCCACCGGGGCGCGACAGGTTGCCCGGACGCACCACGTGGCCGTCGATGAACTCGCCGGGAAAGCCGATTCCTACGCGCCAGCACTCGCTGGTTTCGATGCGCTCGTCCAAAGCTTCGATCAGGCGTTCGGGAGAACACGGGTACGGCGTCGGTCGCCGCCGGGGCGTCTCAAGCATTTCGCCGTGAATGTCGACGTGACAGAACTTCACGTTCGTGGCACCGATATCGACCGCCAGAATCTGGTCCTGCACGGGAGTTCGTGGTGGAGCCATCGATAGATGCTAGTTAGTGCTCGCGCACCCCTCTGACGCGTAGGCGCCGATCACTCCACCAAGGTTGCAGTCGTACCGCGTAGGCGGGCCGATGACCGGCGATCACGGTGCCCGTTCCACGGGGCCGTTGGCGAAGTGGTACCGACGGTGGCGCGTCTTTTCGCGTCTCGAACAGTTCCGGAAGAAACTGCGACGCCGTGGGATCGGCCAAGCCACCGAGGACCAGACGAGTGGTGTGATTGTTCACGATGGTCGACGCGCGTGCGCCCCATCGAGCCTTCAATTGGGAGAAGTCCTGCACCACGGTGACCAAGGTGACATCGAGGCCGCTGACCGTCGCGGCCATTTGATCGAGTTCGTCGAGTGACGCGACGGTCGCGGCTTCGTCGAGCACGAGGAGCAGGCGTCGCTGGGTTCCCAGCTCGAGGCGTCGTTGTTGCTCTTCCAACACCATCCGAAGAGCGCCCCGAAAGAGAGATTCGTAGTGTCGCTGTTCCCCACGGGGACTGCACAGGTACAGCGTGTTCGGTCCCTCGACGACCGAACGAACCTGGGCCAACGGCTGTCGAAAGCGCCACGGCATGAGCATCGTCTCGGCCGTCGTCATTACGCCGTCAATTGTCCTATGGTCGCGAGAGAGGAACGTCTCCAGGACGTCTCCAGCCTCGCTGTGGCCGATGACGTCGAGCCACTTTTCGAATTCGCGACTCTCGATGGTGCGCGCCACGTCGAAGATGTCGCGAGAGCTTTGGAAGGCCAACATCAACAGCGAACCGACGGCTTTGGTGGCGAGTGAATTCCAATATTCCGTCTCGCCTCGATCGGGCGCAGCGCTCGTCAGGTCTCGCGCCACTCGAAAGGCGTGGCGCAACGTGGAGACTCCCTCCAGCGGATTCCATGTCGTCCCTCCGTCGAGCCCGGGCTCGAGGACTTGCACGTCGCCGAGCGTGGCGCGCCAGTCCCGAGTCGCGGTGATGAGGTCGTTCTTCACGCTCGTCACCACCAGTGCGTCACTCCATCGCAGCAAAGCGGGAATCACGAGTGAGGAGGTCTTACCCACTTGCGTCGGCCCGACGATCAGCAGTGAACTGCGCGGTGCAAGGCGCACCCTCGGGCCGTAACTGAGTCCGTGAAATGTCCGACGACCGAGCGTTGGTCGATCATTCATTGGCGAGCGGAATCCTCATCGCGCCATCGGTGTCGATGAACTCACGATCCCGGTCGTCTGGTCGTACGCGCACGATCGATCGGTGTGCTCCATAACGCACCAGCGCCGTGCCCTTCGGCAGCGCTGACAGATATCGCTCTTCGCGTCGATGCAGACCTAATGCGATCGCCATCTCGCGGGCTTCGTCGGGTGGCTGGCGAAAGAGCCACGCGGTCTCGCACTCACGAAGCAGTCCCTGGGCGCGTTCGCGATGCGCCGAGCCGACATCGCCCGCGGCGGCGACGTCACTCCATCGATGCAGTACCAGCACGTGGCTGAGGCCCTTTGCGCGCGCCAACTTCCACGAGCCTTGCAGCCAGCGCAACGCGTGGGGATCGGCCAACAGCGACCACGCTTCATCGAGGACGAGATAACCGAGTTCGCCTTCAACCGCCACGACCTGCTGGGCCGCCGCCACCGCGCTCAACGCCGCGACCGAGAAGGAGTTTGACGACCACTGCGCCGATAAGTCGAGCACGACGAGCTGGCCCTCGAAGACCATCGGATCGTCGTCACCGTCGAAGAGTTCGGCGAGATCGCCGTGGATGAATCGATAGAGCGTCAAGGCCAGAGTCCGTTCCGGTCCTGACGCCGACGTCAGATGCGCACGCACCAGTTCGAAAAGCGCGCGTAGCACCCGCCGCGGTCGCGGTGACTCCAAACGCTGCCACAGTTCATCGATGACGTAGTGCTGGTCACTCTTGAGCGCAGCTCCTTGAGCGCTCGCGACAAGAGCTCGCAGCAAGTCTCGACTTTCACGATCGTTCGACGGGAAGGGACTACACCAGCCGTCGCGGCCCAGCGCCACGACAGTGACGCCGTAGGAGCGTGCTAGTTGCGCGTACTCACCCTTCGGGTCGATGATCACGGCTCGGCGACCACGTTCCAGGGCCCGGTCCAACATCATCTTCACCACCGTGGACTTGCCCGCGCCGATCGAACCGGCCACGATGACGTTGGGATTGGACACCACGCCGGTCGCGTACGCGTCGAACGGGTCGAGCACGAACGCCCCCCCACGCTGCGCGTCTCCGAGACTGCGCCCCGCGAGCCCGGTCCCGGCATCGTGCGAGGGCACCATAAGGCTGACGAGGTCGCGCGACGTCGCCCAATGGGTCCAGGAACGACTCACCATCCCGGGGCGCCGGGAAGTTGCGCGCAGTACCACGACGCCTGGCGCCCGAAGCCGAGTTCGCAACGAAGTCCAGATTCAAGGGCGTTACGCGTCACCGCCCCCACGTCTCGTCGAAGATCTTGGAGCGACGCCGCTCGAATCACTACGAATACGGCGATACGCAGTAATGCGGCGCCTTCGACCACGAGTGATTCTCGTCGGCGGAGCCGCTCGAGCGCGCGAGTGGACTGCGCTGTGCGTCGAAAGCCAGCCGACTGCGAGGTCGCGTCGTCACTACCCACTCGGTGAACCGCTCGGGCGGCGAGCCGATTGGCACGAACTCCTCCCACCACATCGACGTGCACCACCACGTCCAACCAAGGCGACGCGAATTGGAGCCGATCGAGGAGCGCATGTCCGTCTGGAACGGCGCTGAAATCGCGCACCCGTAACACGCGAATCACTCCCTGCGTGGTTCGAACGTATGACCAGCGTTCCAACAACCACGTGGCACCATTGACGCCGACACTCGTCGCCTCGAGGGCCAAGGCGCAGTTTTCGGTCCAGCCCGAAGGAGCGCTCACGTCCGTTGGCGCGACCAGCAATGTCGCCACGCCGCTCGGGCTCGATCGCACGTGCAACGCGAAATGCCGCGTGTCCTTCGACGTCGCGAGAGCATCCGCGAAGTCAGCCAGCGCCGATGCGTTGAGCAGGTCACGTCCGGCGAGGTCGAGGCGGCCCCAATGTTGCAATTCGAATCCGCGCGTCGATGATTCGCCGCGGGCAGTAATCGCCAACACATTCGAAGTTCTCTTCGCTCGAATCGAAGTCCAGCGCGAGCGCGCTGCGAAGGCAATACCAATGCGGAGCCGTTCTCCGACGGTCAAGCCGTCGCTCGACGGTAATGCACACGTCAGCATCGAGATTCCCATCAACAGTTCGATCGGCGCTCCATGGACCTGCGTGACCCACTCGCCAGCGAGTCCCACGCCCACAATGGTCAGGGCAGCTTGATGGCGACGAACACCAATCCAACGGCTCTCGCCATCGGAGACACCGAGTCCGAGCGATTCACTCATCGAAGTGCCAGCCGACCACGGGACCCATCTCATCGGTGCGGTACGCCACGTGCCCTCCGCGAGGCGTCGCCGTGCCGATAGGCGGCGGCAACTTATTCCCCGTCTGATCAGGCATGGGCGTCTCGGGGCCACCTTCCCACATGGCGAGTCCAAGGTCTTCCGGACGCTCCTCCGGCCCACTGAAGGGCGCTTCGGGTGTCAACGCTCGCGCGGCTTGGGCGAGCGGCGACGACGGAATGTTGGTCACGGTCTTGGTCAGTCGAGACCGCACGCCTTCGAGGTTGTGGAGCGCCGCCGTCTCCACGAACGGGATCACCTTCAACAAGAGAAACGGTGAGAAACACGCGAGGATCAGGGTAAGAGCGCCAGTTATCACCTGCGTCGCGGAACTCCCGAGGAGTTCATCGAATCCGAGCGTAAGAGTGATGACGATCAAAAGCTTGCTCACCGCGACCGCGAGGAACGTCTCGGCGAGTCGCCAACCCAACCGACGGCCCGCAGGAAATGTCGCGAGCGGGACAATCACCGGAACAAGCACCAGCAACAGAGTCAGAACCACCGCACGGACGATGAGTTCACACCACAACAACCACGAACCAACGACGATGGCGACGGCCAGCACGAACAGCGCGAAGGGCGGCACGACGCTGGCCACACTCGTCAACGCGCTCGTGAGTTCCGCCTGACGTTCGACAACGATGTTGGACGCACTCGACGAGAGTTGATTGACCATTTCAAGCATGAGCGCGGCGAACGGTCGCGCCATGAATATCCCCATTACGCACGCCGGAGCCACCCCGAGATAGACGCGCCATAAGGAAGGCGCGTCACCGTGTCGAACCGCCTGGAGCGTTGCCACCAAAAGTCCGAGCATCAACAGTGCCGGTGAAATGTTGAGGAGGACGTTGAATTCGGGCGTCGCCGAGCGAATGATTGTCGAGGGTTCGCTCGACGCGCTGAGCACGCCGCCCGCGGTGGTGAGGAACCAGCCGACGCTATTGAGGATCCACTCCGTCATCGTGTTGAAGAAACCACTTACCACCGTCGAAGTCACGACGTGCGTCACGCAGTTGACCGGTTGAAAGATGCAATGTCCCACTATTTGACGCTGAGACCAGTGTTGAAGAAGAAGTTGATCAATGTGGGAGCCGCTCCGATGAGCACCGCAGCAATGAGTGATGTCAGCACAGCCCGACGACCCTGGGACGATTGGTGCATGTTCTGCGTGTGAGAGCCGACGGCCCAAAGCGCTGCGCCGAGCAGAAGCGAGACCAGAGCGCCGATCAGGGCCCACGCGGCGATTCCGTTGGCGATCTGCTGCAACGCGGCACTCCCTGGCAGGGCGGTTGTCGACGGGGTGAGACTGACATTGGCGAACAGCATGGTGTTCTCGCTTTCCTAGAGTGAGCCCAACGGTCGCTGGCGCGACCTCGGTGCCTTCGTCTGCGAGAATGGTGTCGTGCTCGTCGCGGTAGCCCACAATGTGATTTCCAAGTGGCCTCCGGTCGCCGTCTTCGGCGCCGGTGCCGGCGTCCTCGTCGTCGGACTCTTGATCGGCTTTCTGATCAATCGGCAACGGGGACACCGCGCCATCGCCCAACGACTCATGGCGCTCGCCTCACGACTCGGCATCGAACCCCACGACGACAAGGGCAAGGTCGAGACAGCGCTCAGCTTCTTAGAAGAGGCGACCGGAGTCGCCAGCACGGCCGTGTCGGAGTCCAGTGCCGATTCGGCGCGACTTCGCCAGTCCATGAACTCACTGCCACTCGGACTGGTCCTGTGCGACGAGAGTGGTGGCGTTATCTTTCGCAACACCCAGGCCGAGACGCTGATGACCAGTCGCTACGGCGACGCCATCGCCGCCCAGGCCGTCACCGACGTCCTGGCCGAAGGGTGGTCCAACGGCGTCGCGGAGCGCACCGTCGACATCTACGGACCTCCGCGAAGAACGCTGACCATCCGGGCCGCGGTCATCGACGACGGACGTCGACCGTTGGGGGTGTTGGCCATCATCGAGGACATCTCGGAACGTCGCCGCCTCGAAGACATCCGTCGCGACTTCATCGCCAACGTGTCCCACGAGTTGAAGACGCCGATGGGCGCTTTGGGACTGCTGGCTGAAACGCTGCTCTTCGAGACCGACCCCGCCGTCGCGCACCGGTTGGCCGAGCGCATCAACAACGAGGCGTTCCGAGTCAACCGCATCATCGAAGACCTCCTCGACCTCTCCCGTATCGAAGGTGAAGGGTCACCGTCGCGCGAGCCGATCCCGGTCGTGTTGATCGTCGCCGACGCCATCGAGCGAATTCGCACCGCCGCCGAACAGCACGACGTCAAGGTGGACTTCGTCGAACCAGAGGCCAACCTCGTCGTCGTAGGCGATCGCCGTCAATTGATCTCGGCCATCCACGCCCTCTTGGAGAACGCGGTCGTCTACTCGCCGAGGGGCGGTCTCGTGAGCATCACGATCGATCGCATCGAGGCTGTCGTCACCGAAGAAGGTGAGAGCGTGGGCCCAGTCGCGTTGATCGCAATCAAGGACCAGGGTGTGGGCATTCCAGCAAAGGACCTCGAACGGATTTTCGAGCGCTTCTATCGCGTGGATCCCGGTCGCGCCCGAGAAACCGGTGGAACAGGACTGGGACTCAGCATCGTGCGGCACGTCGCGCAGAACCACGGGGGTAACGTCCTGGTGGAGTCACGTGAGGGCGAGGGTTCGACCTTCACCCTTGAGCTGCCGATGACGCACTGATGCCCAAAAAACATCCCCACGACAAACGGATCCAAATACTGCTCGTCGAGGACGAGGAGTCGTTCGTCGACGCCTTGACCATCGGACTCGACCGCGAAGGATTCGACGTAGCCGTGGCGCGAGACGGATCTCAGGCGATGATCCTCTTCGGCAACGCGACCTTTGACATCGTGCTACTCGACCTCATGTTGCCCAAGATGTCCGGGCTCGACGTCTGTCGTCAGATTCGTGCCAGCAGCGACGTGCCCATCATCATCGTGAGCGCGAAAGGCGAAGAGGTCGACATGGTGCTCATGCTCGAGATTGGGGCCGACGACTACGTCACGAAGCCCTACCGACTTCGCGAGCTGGTCGCTCGGATTCGCGCCGTGCTTCGACGACGAGAGTCCCACGAGCAAGTCCCGGCGTCCGACGACGAGATCCAACTTGGCCCAATTCGAATGGACATCGACGCGCGCCGTTGTTACGTCAACTTCGAAGAGATCAAACTTCGTAAGAAGGAGTTCGCGTTGCTGCGACTGCTCCTCGAGAACCCGGGACGAGTGTTGACTCGCGAGGTGTTGATCGATCGGATCTGGGGCAGTGACTACGTTGGCGACACCAAGACGCTCGACGTGCACATCAAGCGGCTGCGCACGTTGATCGAAGACGATCCGAAGAATCCCGAGCACATCACGACAGTGCGTGGCGTCGGCTATCGCTACGAGACTACGAAGCCCCGGGCCTGATTGTTCGCAGTTCGCCCATGTAGGGCGCCAGCACTTCGGGCAACACCACGGAACCGTCGCTCTGTCGATACGTCTCGATCAACGCAGCCCAGATACGGGCCCACCCGAGACACGAACCGTTCACCGTGTGCACCAACGCGGTCGATCCTTCGCTCGTGCGGTAGCGCACGTGCGCTCGTCGGGCCTGGTAATCGCGGAACCAACTGACCGAGGAGACCTCCAGCCATCGGTCAACTCCGGGACTGAAGACCTCCAAATCAATCGTGCGCGCTGAAGCTGAACCGAGATCGCCAGTGCAAAGGTTCAAGAGCCGATAAGTAAGTCCGAGCTCGCGCAAGAGATTTTCGGCGCGCCCCAGGATGTCGTCAAAGGCCGCGGAACTCTGGTCGGGTGTGCAGTAGGCAAAGAGCTCGACCTTGTCGAACTCGTGCACGCGCAGAACGCCGCGCGTGTCACGTCCAGCGGAACCCGCTTCACGGCGAAAGCACGCCGTCTCGGCACACAATCGAATCGGAAGCGTCGCTTCGTCCAGAATTTCGTTGGTGTGCATCGACGTGAGCGGTACTTCAGCGGTCGGAATCGCCCAGAGTCCGTCACGTTCCATGGCATACATGTCGTCGGCGGACTTCGGCAAGTGGCCGGTCGACATCATCGTTTCGGTCAAGGCGAGCGTCGGCGGTCGGATCTCTTCGTAGTCACCGGCGTTTCGAGCGAGCGAAAGTGCGCTCAATGCGCGAAGCAGGCGCGAACCGGCGCCGCGAAAGAGCGGGAACATCGAACCGGCGATTCGCGCGCCGGCCTCGAGGTCGAGGATTCCCAGTTCGAGACCCGCGTCCCAGTGAGGGACCTTCTGGTGATCGGCGAACTCGGGGAACGGCGCGCCCTCGTCCATACCGGGCCACCAGCGGCGCAATTCGACGTTGCCGGTCTCGTCGACGCCTTCTGGAACCCCGGGATCAGGGAGATTCGGGATCATCAGGAGTTCTTCGCGCAACAGGGCTCCGATTTTCTCCATGGCTTCGCTCGCCGCCCGCTCATCTTCGCCCAGCGCACGACTCTTTTCGCTCAGGGTCCCGGCCGTCTCTTCGTCCTGGTCGCGACGGGCCTCACCGACGAGTCGCGACAGGAACTTGACTTCAGCGCGTAGTCGTTCGGCTTCCTGCAATAGTTCGCGGTGCTCCACGTCCAGAGCGATGATTTCGTCCATCTTCACCGGCGAGACGCCGCGACGGGCCAATGCGGCCTTCACGATGTCCGGTTCACGACGCAGCTGGATGAGGTCAATCATGTCGCCCAGCCTACCTAGGACACGAATGCCGTCAGCGAGAACCGTCTATGTTCGAAGGTCGTGAGCTATGCGGTCGAGGTCAATGATCTGACGGTCAACTTCGGCGAATTGACCGCTGTCGACGACGTCACCCTTCACGTCGCCTACGGCGAAGTGGTAACACTGCTCGGGCCCAACGGCGCGGGAAAGACGACGGTCGTCGAGACGTTGCTCGGTTTTCGGCCACCGACATCCGGAAGCGTTCGCCTCCACGGACTCAATCCGCTGCGCGATCATCGCGAGGTCGTCGTGCGCACCGGCGCATTGTTGCAGCGTGGCGGCGTGTGGTTCCCGATGTCGCCGCGGCAGGTGCTCGACCTCACCGCCTCGTACTACGACGCACCTCGCGGCACCGACGAACTGCTCGCCTTGCTCGATCTGCAGCGATGCGCGCGCACGCCCTGGCGACGTCTCAGTGGCGGTGAACAGCAACGAACGTTGCTGGCTCTGGCGTTGCTCGGACGACCAAGGGCGCTATTGCTCGACGAGCCGACGACGGCGGTCGACCCCGAAGGTCGCCAGGTGATCCGTGACCTCATCGCCTCCGAGGGCGACAGGGGATGCGCCCTGTTGGTCACCACGCACGAACTGACCGAAGCCGAGCGGACGTCGGATCGAGTGATCATCATGAACCGAGGTCACGTCGTCATTCAAGGAACGCTCGACGAACTTGCGGGTGCGCCTGAGATGATCATCGAGCTCTCGGGTCCTGTCGACACGTCAATGCTCGCCTCGCAGCTCCAGTGCGTCATCACCACCGACGCGTCCAATCGAATTCGTTGCGAAACAGAATCGACGCCGGAGCGAATGGCGACGCTGAACGACTTCTTGACCGGCGCGGGAGTGACGTTATTGTCACTGCGGACGCGAGCTTCGCTCGAAGAGCGCTATCTGGATTTGATCGAACAAGAACGCCGCGAGGTCCGGCCTTGAACGCGTGGTGGGCCCAGAGTCGCGCCGAGGTCCGCATGACGTTGCGCCGAGGCGAGACACTCCTCTTGACCGTAGGGATACCAGTCCTTCTGCTCTTGTTTTTCTCCTTGGCCAAAGTGGTGGCGACGCCGACGAGGTCTCGAGTCGACTTCATCGCGCCGGGAATACTTGCCCTGTGTGTTCTCTCTACCTCGCTCGTCGCGCTGTCCATTGCGACCGGCTTCGAACGCAGTTACGGAGTGCTGCGCCGCCTTCACGTGACGCCGATCGGCACCCGTCGTCTCGTTGGCGCGAAGATCGCCGGGGTGCTGGTGACCGAAGCGCTGCAGATCGTTGTTCTGTCCTTGGTCGCGCTGATGTTGAGCTGGCGCCCGCGCGGCGGAGCGATCGGCGGACTTGAGGTCGCGACCGTGCTCGTGCTCGGCTCAGCCGGTTGTGCGGGAATCGGCCTGGCTCTCGCCGGACGACTTCGCGCGGAGGTCAATCTCGCCGCGAGCAACGGGCTCTACCTCGTACTGCTTTTGCTCTCGGGCATCGTCATACCGTTGACGACGCTGCCCGTCTTCATCCGTCGGGTCGCCGTCGCGTTGCCACCCGGGGCCATGGCTGAAGGTTTGCACCGAGTGCTCGGACAGGGTCTCACGCCCACCAGCACAGACTGGATTGTGCTCGCCATCTGGGCACTCGTCGCGCCGCTCGTCGCGGCCCGAACGTTCCGCTTCGATTAAGTGCGACGCAGCGCCGCGATGTCTTGTACCAGGGTGTCTTTGGGAATCGCCCCGAAATAGACCTGGTTGACAATTCCATCAGCTCTTACGAATGCGGTTTCGGGGAGGGTCAGGAACTTGAAGGTCTGGGCGGTCACCACGCCATTCGCATCGAAGGCAACTGGGAATGTGACGCCGCTCTTTTTCACGAAGGTCTTCGCCGCACCACGCTCGTCGTTCGCGTCAATGCCGACGACGTGAATGGAACCTTCATTGTGTTGGCGCAAGTAGGCGGCTACTTTGGGCATCTCACTCTGGCACGGCCCACACCAACTGGCGAAGAAGATCAGCACTGCGGCGTGATGACTCTTCCACGGCGCAACGACGGTGCCACTCGTCAGGCCACTCAATGAAAACGACGCGACAGACTTGCCCACCAGATTGCTCGTCGGCTCACCATCGCCGTTGGTGACGTGACCACCGGTGAAGATTGAAACCACGACGACAGCGATGATGCCAATCGCCGTGCCCATGCCGATGTACAGCTGCTTCGGCGAGAGACGTCGGCGCGGTTGACTAGTGGTGTCGGACAAGGACGTCAACCGCCATCAGAACGAAGAGCGCCGTTAAGTAGGTGATCGAAAAGTGAAAGAGTCGCATCGCTTCACCGACGTCGGCCTTGTCGACGCGGGCGTGTCGATACAGTCGCGCGGCGTACAGAGTGAACAGTCCCCCGAGCACGGTGGCCGACACGGCGTAGACGACGCCGAGGTGCGCGGTTGGTCCAATCAAGACCGTGAGCGCCCACATCAGCACCGAGTAGATGAGTATCTCGAGTGTCGTGTGGCGAAGCGATGTCACAACCGGCATCATCGGGACATTGGCCGCTTCGTAGTCATCGCGGTAGCGAACGGCGAGAGCCCAGAAGTGCGGTGGCGTCCAGATGAAGATCACCAGGAACAACAACACCGGCGTCCACGTGAGTGAATTCGTCACGGCGGCCCAACCGACCAGTGCCGGCACCGCACCGGCGGCGCCGCCGATCACGATGTTCTGCTTGCTGCGACGCTTCAACCACACCGTGTAGATGAGCACGTAGAACGCCGTCGCCGACAACGCGAGCCACGCGGAGAGTTGATTCACCCACACCGTGAGTACCGCGAAGGCGAGGATTTCAAGAGCAATCGCGAACAACGTCGCGTCGCGCGCCGACATAACGCCGGTCACCAACGGACGACGCTTCGTGCGCTCCATGATCGCGTCGATGTCACGGTCGATCACCATGTTGAACGTGTTCGCGCCGCCGGCCGCGAGCGTGCCCCCGCAGAGAGTCGCCACCATCAGCCAGAGTCCGGGGATGCCGTTGGCCGCCACCACCATCGTCGGAACCGTCGTGACGAGTAAGAGCTCGATGATGCGCGGCTTGGTGAGCGCGAGATAGCCCCTCAGCACGTCGCCCAGCGAACGTTGGGTCGGGGCCGCGAGCGTCATGGGGAGAATTCTACGGGACCCTCCGATTACCTAGTCTTAAGTCGTGACTTCTTCGACGCGCCGAGTGGTGCCGGGCCCTATATTTCGGTGGTTCGCCCTGGCCTCGTTCATCTCGATGATCGTCATCGTCTTGTCGGGAGCGGCCGTTCGACTGACCGGATCGGGGTTGGGATGTCCCGACTGGCCCACCTGTTTCAAAGGGCGAATCAGCGGCTCGTGGAGCATTCATCCACTGATCGAGTACGGAAACCGTGTCGTTACGGTGACACTCATCTGTGTGACGGTCGCGACGTTGATTGCGGCAATCTTTCGTGAAGTACGCCGTTCAGACCTGATAATCCTCTCAGGGATGCTTATCGGGGGCGTGGTCGCCGATGCGATTCTCGGCGCCTTCGTCGTCTACACCAAGCTCAATCCGTGGCTCGTCTCACTGCACATGTTGTTGTCGCTCTCCATGGTCGTCATCAGCGCGGTGCTCTATCACCGCTCCAAGTACGTCTACGGCCCGGGTGCGCGACGCGACGTCCGCGATCCGCACTTTCTGCTGATCGCGCGACTGCTCTGGATCCCATTCGTCGTCTTACTGGTGACCGGCACCATGACCACGGGTTCGGGACCACACGCTGGTTCGTCACAGGGACAACTGGTGGCGCGACGACTGCCCTTCGCCTTCTCGTCGGCGACGTGGGTGCACTCGCTCGCCGCGGTCTTGTTCATCGGTCTCATCACCGGACTACTGTTCGCGATCTGGAGGAGCGACGTGCCCAGCGCGCTTCGGTTCGGCGTACGGCGTCTGGTGCTTATCTCATTGGTGCAAGCGGTGATCGGCGTCACTCAGTACCTGACGCACGTGCCGCCACTACTGGTCGAACTTCACGTGCTGGGCGCGGTATCGCTCACGATTGGCGTGACCCAGTTTCATTTGCGCCAGAGCGCCCATGATCGTGAGCCGGGCACGAGACGCGTAGAGCGACACCCGGTGCCCGCTAGCGCGGGCCCCTAGTTGCGGTGGTATCAGGACAGTGTCACTTCTTCGCGGTGACCTCGCTCAGCTGATTGAACGAGTCACGAATGAGTTGCGGCAGGTTGCGCGAGTCGCGCGACGTGGCCCACTGCTCGAAGGAGGTCTTGAAGATTGCAATCGCGACCTCGCCGGTGAGTCCAGCCGTCGGATCACTGACCCCACGTTCACGAAGTGCATTGGCGAGTGCCGTGGCGAGCGAGGCCAGCTTGATGAGTTCGCGTCCGCGTAGCTCCGCGCTTCCGTCGATGGGTGGTCTGCAGGGCCATCAACACTAGATTCCGATGAGCCGCATACATCCAAAACCAATCCGGTTCACAAAATTCGAACCGAGTTGCCAAGTCGAGTGCGATGAAGGAGTCGATGCCGCTGTTCGACGCTAGCCAACGAGCCAGATCGGTGGAGACGATGGGGATCGAACCCACGACCTCAGGCTTGCAAAGCCCGCGCTCTACCAACTGAGCTACGTCCCCGGGGGCTTTATCCTACCAAGGCGCTATTCGGGGTGATGGCGTCGAACGGCTCGTTCCCGCTGTCGATCGGCGCGCAACAGTTCTCGTTCGACGTCCGCCCAGTACAACGGCGTCTCTTCGACCGGCGTGCCTTGTTCGTCCGCGCGCGAGAAGATCGTGAACGCGACCGCCCACATCGGCGCGTAACACCCGAATTTGGCGACGAAGCCCGCGAGCTGTTGGTCGAACACTGGCGTCATGTGCATGAGTACATACTGATGGTGCAACGCCGGATAGAGCGGGTGCCGCGAGAAGATCCACACGAACGAGAGGCTCGTAACGACCAGTGCCGAGGCGAAGACGTAACCCGCGCGCGCGACCGGCGACAGATGTTTTGTGCCCGGTAATACGCTCAGGGCCGGTAGCCACAGTATGAATCCAACGAGCAGGGTCGTGAGCAGTATCAGATCGCGTGCGAGCGACGAGCGCGCTCCCCAATCGACGACCGGCGTGATCAATGTCATCGTGCCCAAGACGGTGACGATGACGACCGCGACGCCGGGATGCGTTAACCAACGGGTAAGCGCGTCAATCGGACCCGGTCGCGTCAATCGCGCGAGCACGTTCGTAGGAGTCGCCAACAATAACAGCGGCGCGACCAAGAGCATGATTACCAATCGCTGCAGCGTCGCAACCGTCAACGACACCGACGACGCGAGGTCGCCAATCGGCCAGATAGTAACGACCAACAATGCGATGAGCGCGTACAAAGCAAGTCGACGCTCATGTTTCGAAGTGACGTAGATGTGATGGACGACACCGAGCGCAACAACGAAAAGGACTTCGGCAATGTGCCATTGGAACGGCAACCACGTGGTCACGTCGCCAACGTAATACGACCATCCTTCGCCGCCTTTTGGAGTTCGGCGTAATCACCTAACGTCCGGCTCCAGTAAGCCATAGCGAAGGCGGCGAAGGCCTGGTCGGCCACGTCGGACTTGCCCAGGTAGCCCGCGATCTGGGCACCAAGCCCGACTCGGGCGTGAGCTCGCGCGAGTGTCCACGCGCAGATCCGGCCGTAGGTGACGAGCAGGGACTCATCGAGTCGGTCAATGGCGATAGCCGCTTTATTGTCGTAGAGCTGACGAACGTAGTAGTGCCGAATCGACGTGCCCTTCTTCACGGAGTGCCAACCCAAGAACACGTCCGGTGTCGCTTGCATTAGACGCTGGCCGTGCACCACGCGCTCACCCGCTGGGAGCGCCGAGTCGCGTGCCAGCGCCGTGGCGATGACCGACGCACCGGCTTGTTTGATCTGCAAGAAGAACGGGTCCGACTCATCGCGTCCGATGAGGAGCACCACGTAGCATTCGGTGCCGACCGAGCCAACGCCGACAACCTTTCGCGCGGCGTCAGTGGGCGTGAACTGCGTGAGCAGTTCTTGTCGGTCGCTGCTCAACGTTTTTGCGTAGCCCGCGATGAGGCGATCGAGATCGCCGCGTGTCAGGTAACCGGTCTCGTCGAGTTCAGCCAGTGGAACCAGTAGCGGAGGATTAGACACGATACGCGGGCCGTCCTTCGCCTCGACGATCAACTTGGAGAAGGCCTTTCGCGTATCGCGACCACTGGCGTAGCCGACGACGCGGTCGACCTTGTGAATCGCGTTCTCTCTGAAGAACCCACCGAGGTCGGCCATTACCGTGTCGATGTCCAGCGTCGCGTACCACGTGGCCAGTCGAGTCTCGCCGGCGAAGCGTCGAATCGCCAGCCGATATTCCCTGGCGGCCATCACGACAATGCGTTCCTGCTGGGCGTCGCTGTGTCCGAGGTGCGACGAGGCGATGACGAGCGAACTGACCAGACGTTTGAGGTCCCATTCAAAGGGCCCCCGGTCGGTTTCGTCGAAGTCGTTCACGTCGAAGACCAGGTGACGTTCGGGCGACGAGAAGAGGTTGAAGTTCGAGACGTGCGCGTCGCCACATAGCTGCACTTCGAGCGATGTGCTGGCCCCTCGCACTAGGTCATCGGCCATCAAAAGCGCGTTGCCGCGATAAAAGGACAGAGGACTAGCGAGCATGCGCGAATAGCGCAATGACAACAGATCCGGTTGGCGCGATTCGCCTTGCCACACGAGGCGCGCGACCGGGTCGTAGTCGGGCGGTCGATCCCGTAGTTTCGCCATCACGCCGCGCGGCGTGGCGTCGCGCTGCGCTCGACCGCGAGCCTTGTTCTCCTCAGGGGTCAGAGGTGCCGTCGTTGCCATGGTCACGCCAGTTTCGGATTCGTTACGCCGTAGGGTTCGCCGCGAAGTCGCGGACCGACATTGCTCACGATGAGCAGACCCACAATCAGGTCCGTCACCAAGATACATCCGGGAAAGAGCGCCCCGGCCGTGGTCAATTTCGTCAACGTCAGCAACGTGATCGCACAGTTCGTCGAGCCCAAGAAGAAGAGACGTGGCGACTCCGTGCTCGGCGCGAGCCACGACTTTCGAATCGTAGGCAGTGCCGCCATCTGGTCGGCGACCACGAAGGAGACCAGCGCGACGGTGGGCTCGTTGATGAAGGTCCAAAACACCAATCCGCTCACCGACACGGCTCCGCACACCGCGTCGAACGCACCGAGTTTCCAAACACCCTTGGGATTGTGAAACGAGGCGACGACGACCGCGCACGGGACGAGCCCCAGCATCAACGTCATCAGCGCGGCGAGTCCCACGTGCTGTTGCACTTCGACGCAGAACGCCAAGACGCCCTCGACTCCCCACAGCGACCACGTCACTCGATTCGGGGCAGTGTCACCACGCAGGGTGTCGCGGATGTACCCGTAGCCACCAACGAGCGATAACGCCACCGCCAGGTAGACAAAACGCGGATCAATCACCGGACAAGTCTGCCCGTTGGCGAACGTGACACGAACCGGAGTCTGCATGGTCGACGAAAACCATGGGTTAACCTCAGCGGTCGTGGACGCGCGGACTTTTCTGGCTATGGAGCGAACCGGTGATGACACGTGGTCCTTCGAGGTAACCGAGCGAATCATCACGCCCGGCAACTTTCTCTTTGGAGGTTGCGGTTTGGCTTCGGCGCTGGTCGCGCTCGAAGAGGCGAGTGCACGACCGACGATTTGGGCCACCGCGCAATACCTCTCTTACGCTCCGCTCGGCGCGACGGTCACCGTTCGAACCGACCTGGCCGTGGTCGGTGGTCACGTCACTCAAGCACGCGCCACGACCTTCGCCGAGGGGCGAGAAATCTTGACGGTGAACGGCGCCTTCGGTGTCGGTGAACTGAGCGCCGAGACTCCGTGGGTCACCATGCCCGAGGTGAAGCGTCCCGAGGAATGCCCCCAGCGTGTCATGCCCGAGCGCTTCAATCGCTCGATCTTCAATCACCTCGACGCCCGCATCGCGCTCGGTCGGCCGTTCGAACAGATAGACGGAACTCCCGGCTCGCCGGTGTCAGCCCTGTGGTCACGAGTGCCAGGACATTTCGATTTGTCGGCGGCAACCCTCGCGATCTTCGGAGACTACGTCGCCGGCGGTCTCTCACAACCGCTCGGATTTTCTACGATGGGTCGAAGTCTGGACAACACGATTCGTATTGTCACGCTCGAACCGACCGAATGGGTGCTCACCGAAATCCACATGCACGCGCTCTTAGGCGGTTTCGCACAGGGCACCGCCTTCATGTGGAGCGAATCAGGAACGCTGCTCGCCACGGCCAGTCAGTCGATTGCAGCTCGAGTGTGGGATCCATCCACTCTTTAAGATCGATTCGAGGGTCGGCTAGATTGGTACCCCTGCGGGGCTATAGCTCAGTCGGTTAGAGCGCGTCACTGATAATGACGAGGTCGTAAGTTCGATTCTTACTAGCCCCACCATGAGGGATTCGGACAAATACTCCTGAATCGTTCGGACAAACATTCTGACAAATGATTGTCCGGTTCGGAGCATTGCTGCGGGTGGGCTAAGTGTCGAGGCAGTACGCGAGGATTCCCGCCGGTACGGCCCACGCTGAGTCAGTGTCAAGGTCGAGCACGTTGCGTGTGCACATCAGCCCATTCCACTCTGACGCGTTGACTGTGGCCGCGTGCGCGTGCCAACTCCCGGATTCACAGTATTTTCCCTCGAGAGCCGCACCGGCAAAATCTCGTGATACGAAATCAACCTCTTTACGGGTTGGTGTTCGGTAGTAAAAGAGGAAGTCGTCATTAAGTGCCGTAGGGTTGGTACTCGCAAGCCTTCTTCGGACAGCCATACCTATCTGCATTTCGGTGAGGATCGTCGGGTCAATGTCGCTGCGGAAAGGGTTTCGTAGATACGGGAGCCTGGCAACGAGAGGATCGATTGCGTAGATCTTGTCCTGAGCCCTTTCGCGTGCCACCCACGCGTTCTCTGCTCGCTGAGGGCAACGCCAAAGTAAATAGGAATCTTCAAGGTAGCGAACATGGCGAGCTACGGTCTCGTCGCTCATTCCGAGATCTGCTCCCACATTCGAAAAGTTCAACGGCGATGCCATTGACGACCAGAGCCGCTCAAGAAGGGCCATCTCTGCGGCTACGTTCAGTCGGCTGGATTTGAACGCGTCACCAGCAATCACGTTGAATACATCTTCAACGAAGTCGGCAGGTATTGGTTTCCCTTGTGCGGCAGCCGCGACCGAGCGCGGAAACCCTCCGTACTGGAGATAAATTTCCCATAGCCGCACAAGTTCGTCGAGCCATGGCAGAAGTGATCCGAATGCGGTCCGGGCTTTTTCACTTCTAAGTTCCGACGCGTCAATCGTCGACACCGGTGCGGGATCATCGGTAGCCAGTGCAACGAAAGTCTTAAATCCAATTGGAAGAAGCACACGGTCGACTTCAGAGTCACGTCCACGCCGTCCGGCGAGGGTTCCGGCCGCACTAGTCAGCGCCGTGACGTTCGACCCAGTCAGGACGACTGTGGCAGCTCGAAACGCCGGGTCGTTATCTCTCAGCCACTTGATTTGTTGATCCCAATCACCGCTGACTGAAGAAATCTCATCGAAGAACCAGACTCTGTCAATCCCGTCTGGGAGAGGCGGCAGTGCGGCGTTCTGAACGACCGTGCGCAACTCCTTCGCGGACCATCCATCGCAAGCCACTCTGACAATCGAGGTTGGTGGTGTACCTTCATCAATTACGTCACGGATCTGTTGCTTTAACGTCACTGTCTTTCCAACGCGCCGCGGCCCACGAAGGATGTAGACGCAGCCCTGTACGAGGTGTGTCAATGCCTTGGATTCGTAGTGGAGTCCGGTTGCAGCAGTGTCGACTAAATCTGGGTCGAGACTCGCCCATCGCGCATCTCGCCACCAGGGATTCTGACGGCTTAGCTCTTGGGCCATAAGGCCTATCTTGGTTGCCATTGCCTACACTGTACACGGTTCTCCCTTACTCACACGGAGGAATGTATACCTTCTTCCCTTACTCACACGGAGGAATGTATATCTTCTTCCCTTACTCACACGGTGGAATGTACAAAATCCGCGCGCCACTCTCGAGTACAGCTTCCAGAGCTTGCGCGATTCCCGCAATCCCCCTGCCAAGAACCGCCGCACTAGGGCCTGCTGGTGACGACGACGCCTTTCACTGGTGACCAAATTCAGTGTCACCGGTGAGACTTTCAAATTGTCCCCTTTTACATCATTGAAAGCTCTCTGTTTCATTTAAATTTTCATTTGCCCGAATACCTCACCATGTCGTCAGAAGACATTGCCGATAGAACGTTCGATTAGGGCAAATCGACACTTCTATTCACGGGCCCTTGCTGAAGTCTGAAGCTACTTGCCAGTTCGTTCGCGATGTGAACATCCGAGCCAACAACATGGTCGCCGCTGACCTTCTTCCAATTCCTCCTTCGTCCTACGGATGCGACGATTCCGAGTCGTATTCTGTTTCGCGTCCTCCACCCAGCAGATGAATTCATTTCGCGCCAGAGGCGTGATGTCATACCAGGCCTCCAGCGCCGCTGGATTTGCGACGAGGGTCTCACGCAGGTCCCCCGGCAACTTGTGGACCACGCCTCCCGGAACCCGCTGCGAACTCATGACGCGAGAGTATTCGTGGGCCCAGAGATTCCGCGAAGTCTTCGTCGTTGGTCATGGGAGCTACTTCTTCGATTTCGCGCGTGACGTCGACATGACGAGAGGTGCCATCAAATCTCCGAACTTCTCGATCCGTTTCAGCACGTCCTTCGTCTCGAAACGAAGTTCCTCTGGATTGCCGGACTTCGCACACTTGTCGACTTCGTCCCACGACACGGGGGTTGACACCGTCTCTTCAGGACGCGCGCGCAGCGAATAAACGCAGATCGTTGTCTTCGACGGACTGTTCTGGCTCCAGTCAATGAGAACCTTGCCGTTTCGGAGGTCTTTGCGCATCGTCGATACCACGTGATCGGAGTGTTCTCGTTCAATCGCCTGAGCCATCTCGTGCGCACGCTTGCTCACTGTCTCCCAAGTCATGCGTTGCACGCACGTATAGAGCTGAAGTCCCTTCGAACCACTGGTCTTGGCGAAGAGCTTGCTCCGATCGAGGCGTTCGGCGACCCACTGCGCGACGCGGCAACATTCAACGATCGTCGTTCCGGGACCGGGATCAAGGTCGAACACGAGATAGTCCGGAGGGGCCGGAATCGACTTTCCCCTGGCCACATGCCACAACGGCACGTGAAATTCAATCGCCGCAAGATTCGCCGCCCACAGCAGTGTCGGACGATCGTCCACCGCGGTGTACGCGATCGGCTCGTGCTCGCCACTCTTCGACGGCACTTCGATCGTCTTGATCCAGTCGGGCTGGTGCTCGGGCGCGTGCTTTTCGAAGAATGACATACCTTCGACGCCGTTGGGATATCGACGGAGGGTCGTCGGTCGATTGCGAAGGTGCGGCAACATGACGTCTGCAATTCTCGCGTAGTAGTCGAGCACCTGACCTTTCGTGAATCCCGTGTCGGGATAGAGCACCTTGTCGAGGTTCGAAAGCGACAGTTCGCGTCCGTCTATCTCGGTGAGAACTCGATCAGGACTCACGAACGACTTCCTTCGGACCTTTGTCAGACCGGAGCCCTCGCCAGGACGGTTGTCGTAGTTTGCCGTCGAGCGTCCACTCGGCGAACCGCACCTCCCCGACCAGACTGGGGCGAACGAAGTGCGCGAGCAACGATTCGGCTCGACTGAGCGGCGCCGAGAAGGGTGTCGACTTTCGAGCGAGCGGTTTCAGACGGCCGAGTAGTTCCTTTCGCGCCGCGGCGCTGAAGCCGGTGCCAACTTTGCCGACGTATTCCAGTACTCCTCCATTTGGAATACCCAGTAACAGCGCGCCCAGACCGCCATCACGTTCACCCTTTCCTTCGGTCCATCCCCCGATGACCACTTCTTGAGTGAGGAAGTTCTTCACTTTGATCCAATCGCCAGCTCGTGAACCGGGAAAATACGGCGACGCGCGCCGTTTTAAGACGACGCCTTCCAGGCCGCGTTCGCGCGAGATGTGGAGCACCTTCGAGCCGGCGCTATTCGTGATCGACGGCGGCGTCGCGAACGACTCCCCGTTCAATTTGAGCGACTCGAGCGCGGCGCGCCGTTCGTCGTAGGAACGCGACATGAGCGAGTGGCCCTCGAGGTAGAGGACGTCGAACGCGAAGAAGCTCGCGGGGATCGATGACCTCAGTTTTTGGATCTCTGTCTTGGACGCGACATGAAGTCGCTTCGAGAGTGTCGAGAAACTTGGACGATTATCCTTGTCCAGCGCGACGATCTCACCGTCCAGGATCGCCGAGCGCGAACCCAGGTGAAGTCCTACATCACGTAGTTCCGGAAACGTCGACATGAGACTCCTGTCGTTGCGCGTGAAGGCTCGCACTCGCCCAGCGTCCACGTAGACGAGCGCTCGCACCCCGTCCCATTTGAATTCGTACGCCCAGCCGGCGTCTTTCTTCGGTAGTTCTCCCGCGAGTGCCAACATCGGCCTGAGGTGTTCGGGCATTTCATCGATCTTCTCCGGCGGCGGGTCCATGCGGTGGATCATCCAGTTCTTGTCATTGGTCGGAAAGAGCACGTATTTGCCTGAAGCGCGAGTCCCATGGAGCACCACCATCACTTCATTGGGACGCCACTTGATGGTCTCGTACGTCCCGTGATCCCAAATGGTGACGTGGCCGGCACCGTACTCCCCCTTCGGAATCGTCCCCTCGAACTTTCCATAGTCGAAGGGGTGGTCCTCCACGTGCACGGCGAGGTGATTAGTGGCGGGGTCCATCGGAAGACCCTTTGGGAGCGCCCATGACACGAGGACACCATCTCGCTCGAGACGAAAATCCCAGTGCAAGGCCCGGGCATGGTGCTCTTGAATGACGAACGTCGGCAATCTCGATTTCGAAGTGGCGACAGCCTTCCTGGTCGCCCCCATGGGTTCGGGTGTTTTCTTCGGATCTCGTTTCGCCCGATAGGAGGTCAACTTTGCGGGCGTCGGCACTCGAGTGTCCTTGGCGCCAGCCATGGGGGCCGTCAGCTTGATTTCTTTTTGGCGTTCTTCGCTTCGCTCACGACTCGAA
Organism: Acidimicrobiales bacterium; assembly: GCA_035532375.1. Lineage (GTDB taxonomy): Bacteria > Actinomycetota > Acidimicrobiia > Acidimicrobiales > RAAP-2 > RAAP-2. The sequence continues at coordinate 4,247 of DATKRC010000013.1, read as the reverse complement.
CGAGTTCATCCTTGGTCATCTTCGTGTTCACATCGGCTTTGAGCTTTCTCGCGCGTTCAAGCAGTTCGGGCTTGGTCATTGCACCGAGTCCACGTTGTTCGCGGTGTGCAGATACCTTCACGCTCGCGCTCTTCGTCGATGCCGTCGCCTTTGCGGCGGACCGAGAAGGACGCTTCGAAGATCGATCAATGGATGCTTGCAGTGCGGACATGAGGTCGATGACGTTGGACTTCGGTCGGTCCTCTGCGCCATGGACCACCGCGTGACCCGCTCGTTTTTGTTCGACCAACTCCTCGACCCGTTGGCGATACGTGTTCTTGTATCGACTGGGATCCCACTCGTCGGTCAACGAGTCGACGAGCTTCTTCGCAATCGACAGTTCACGCGTGTTTGCGTTGCCAATGGGTGGGAGAGAGTCGAGTTCCTCCTCCGGGTTTCGGATCTCGTCCTCGAAGAACATCGTTTCGAGCATCAGAACCTTCTCGGCGGGACGAACAGCGACGAGGTGCTCTTTGTCGCGCAGCACGAGCGTCGCGATACCGACCTTCTTCGTCTCGAGCATTGCTTGCAATAAGAGGGCGTATGCACGGTCGGAGCCTTTGCCTTTCGGCGCGAGATAGTACGACTGGCGAAAGAAGATCGGATCGATTTGTTCCAAATCGACGAAGTCCTGAATCTCGATCAACTCGGACTTTCCCGGCGCCGCCTCGGCCATCTCTTCGCGTGTGACGACGACGTATTCTCCGCCACCAAGGGGGTAGCCGTTTACGATGTCCTCGGTTGAGAGTTCTTCGCCGGTTTCCTCGTCCACCTTCTTGTAGCGAACACGATGCGAGGTGTTCTTGTGAAGTTGGTTGAAGTGGATCGTCTGATCGGACGTCGCACTGTAAAGACCGACAGGAACACTTACCAGACCGAAACTCAGAAAACCTGACCACGTGGCTCTTGCCATGTCGTTGCTCCTCGTTGGGATGTTGCGAGAGAACTTCCAATTTTACCACCGTCGACAATTGATTCAAAGAGAAATTCCGTTTTGTTTCGTCCAGTTCACCTTTTGTGTCACAGCCGTGTTTTAACTTGGATTCATGTCCCTTCCGCTACCCTCAATTCCGCAAATTGTGTGTACGTCGTGTGACAAGGATCTTTCGCATTGTCACGGGACGGCGCTCGTGAACGCGGACGGCATGCACGTCTGTTCCGATGACCCGCAGTGCGCGTTGGAAATCGACGAGCACTGGTTCGTCGCGCTCGACGAAGACTGAGGCCGTAACACTTCGGCCGACCACGAAACGCCTGAATGACGATTCTCACTCACGGTGTACATTCGAACTGATAGGAAATCTCACGACTCAAAGGATTCGTCATGTCCGACCAGACCCCCCAGTCAGCCATCTTCGCCTTCGCCGGCGAGATCGTCGACCGACTCGCCGAGAGCGATCCGACCTTCGCCACCGAAGCAGGCATTCCCGGTTACGACCATTTGTTGCCGGACTATTCAGTGGCTAAGCAACGTCGCGATCAAGCCCAGACGGTAAGCGATCTGCAAACCCTGGAGACGCTCGACGCGCACAGTGACGTCGATCGGATCGCGGTTGCGGTGATTCGAGATCGCCTCTCGGCGACTCTCGCACTCGAGGAAAACCACGAGTGGCGTCGCACGTTTTCAGTCCTCGTTTCTCCTGTCTCGGCGATCCGTCAGGTGTTCGAGCTCATGCCGCTGAGCACGCCGGAGAACGCGAAGAACGTCGCTCGACGACTTACCCACGTTCGTGCCAGCTTGGAAAGTTGGCGCGGCGCGTTGCTCATCACGGCGGCCGAACACGAGTTGCCCGCCGCGCGTCACATCCTCGGTGTTGCCGATCAAGCCGATGTTCACGCCGCCGGCGCCTTCAGCGAGTTCGCCACTCGCGCCGCCGAGGCGACGGGTGTCGACATCGAATCTTCAGGGTTGCGCGCCGCCGCGCATGATGCCGAAGCCGCCTACACCGAACTCGCGGCGTGGTTGCGCTCCGATCTCGCTCCCAGAGCCTCGACCAAAGAAGCCTGCGGGGAAGAGCGCTACTTGCGCTGGTCGGCCTACTGGTCGGGAGCGACACTCGATCTGCACGAGCTCTACGAGTGGGGATACCAGGACCTACGACGGATCAACACGCGCATGTGGGAGATAGCGAACGAACTGTTGCCGGGTGCCACGAGCTTGGTGGCCGTGGCCGAGGTGTTGGATAATGACCCGCAGCGCGCGATCGACGGCACGGACGCCCTCTTGACGATGCTGAAGGCGTTTACCGCTCGCACGGCCGACGAACTCGATGGCGTGCACTTCGACATCGACGACCGCATTCGCTTCTGCGACGCCCGACTTGCTCCCGAGGGTTCGGCCGCGGCGCCGTATTACATCAACCCCAGTGAGGACCTCAGTCGTCCGGGCACCACGTGGTTCCCAACACTCGGAAAGACCAAGTTCACGTGGTGGCGCGAGGCCTCAACGTGGTATCACGAATCGATTCCTGGCCACCACCTGCAAATCGCGACGGCGCTTCTCTCGGCCGATCGCCAGAGTCGCTTCCACCGACTCGTCGGCAACACCAGTGGCTACGCCGAGGGTTGGGCGCTCTACGCCGAACGACTGATGGACGAACTCGGGTACTTCTCCGACCTCGGTGACGAACTCGGCTACCTCGCCAATCAGGCACTTCGTGCGGCGCGGATCGTCGTCGACGTCGGGCTGCACCTCGAGTTGAACGCTCCAGCGGACCTGGGCGTCTTGGACGATCTCGGCGACTGCTCGAACAAACCTTGGACCGCGGAGATGGCGGTCGCGTTACTCGAGAATTGGGCGATCCAAGACCATGCGATGTCCGTCTCGGAAGTGAACCGCTACCTCGGGCTACCGGCCCAAGCCATCTCCTACAAAGTCGGCGAGCGAGTATGGCTCGAGGCACGTGAGGCTGCCAAGCAACGTCTGGGGACGCGCTTCGATCTGAAGGCGTTCCACGCCCACGCCCTCGTGCTCGGACCGATGGGACTGGACGACTTCGCCGCGGAGATGGCGTGCTGGGACGGCGAAATCTAAAGACGCTTCGATCTCGACGCAAATCCCTCGCAGTCACGTGCGTTACCGTCATTATTGAGCAAAGGACAGCCATGGCAATCGATCGATCGACGCTAACGAGCAGTGAACGAGAGAAGGCGTCGGTCTTCCACTCCTGGTCGGCGCAGGCGAGCATTAATCCCTTGATGGTGAAAGACGCCAAGGGCGTCTACGTCACGGGCGAGGACGGCACGACGTACCTCGACCTCTCCTCCCAGTTGGTGAACACCAACATTGGTCACCAGCACCCCTCGGTCGTTCGAGCGATCCAGGAGCAGGCGGCGACCTTGTGCACCATCGCGCCGCAGCACGGTTACGTCTCGCGCTACCGCGCCGCCGAACTCATCGTGGACCGATCCTTCGAGGGCGCCGCGAAGGTCTTCTTCACCAACGGCGGTACCGAAGCGATGGAACACGCCGTTCGTATGGCCCGTCTCTTCACCGGGCGACACAAGGTGATGTCGGCCTATCGCAGTTACCACGGCGCCACCGCGACCTCGATCAACCTGACCGGCGACCCTCGTCGCTGGCCCAATGACACGGGCTCGGCCGGCGTGGTGCACTTCTTTGGACCGTTCCTCTACCGCTCCGCGTTCCACGCCACGACCGAGGCCGAGGAGTGCGCACGGGCCCTGGAGAATCTAGAAGAGATGATTCGATTCGAGGGACCGACGTCGGTCGCGGCGATCGTGCTCGAGACGATTCCCGGTACGGCGGGAATCATGGTCCCGCCCGCGGGATTCTTGGCCGGGGTGCGCACGATCTGTGATCGCTACGGGATCGTCTACATCGCTGACGAAGTGATGTGCGGCTTCGGTCGCACCGGCGCATGGTTCGCGTTCCAACAACACGACGTGAAGCCGGATCTCGTAGTGTTCGCTAAAGGTGTCAACTCGGGCTACGTCCCACTGGGCGGCGTCATCTTGAATGAGGCCATCAGCGCATCGTTCAACGAAAGGGTCTATCCCGGCGGACTCACCTACTCCGGTCATCCGCTCGCGTGCGCCGCCGCGTGCGCCACCATCGAAGCGATGGAGGTCGAGGGCATCGTCGAGAACGCGCAGCGTATCGGTGACGAGGTACTGCGCCCGGGGCTCGAAGCCCTTGCGTCCAAGCACAGCATCATCGGTGAGGTGCGCGGACTCGGCGTGTTCTT
>DATKRC010000012.1:0-59981 GCA_035532375.1 Acidimicrobiales bacterium | reverse complement strand
TCATGACTACTCCTCGATGAAGATCGCGTGCTCGGGACAGTTCGCTTGGGCGAGTCGTGCCAGTTCGATGGTTTCGTCGCTCAACGTGCCGTCACCGATCACGACGCCGCTGCCTAGATCGTCAAAGTCGAAAATCCCCGGAGCGATCGAGAAACAGCGCCCCTGACCTTGACAGATCTCAGGGTCGATGCGTACTTTCACAGTCCCCCCTTTTCCCTGCTTCGACTGACCTTACTAGGCGGTAAGAAACACAATGTATGCGATTCGGATGATTATCATTCTCGCCTCTTGACGATGGCTCGGCCAGCGATTGTCGACTACTCCGTCTCAATTTCTTCGCGACTGATTCCCAGAAAGTACAGCACCGCGTCGAGGTACGGCACGGTCAGGCGGGTATCGGCGTGTTCTTGCACGACGGGCTTCGCGTTAAAGGCGATGCCGAGCCCGGCGGCCGACAACATGTCGATGTCGTTCGCCCCGTCACCCACCGCCACGGTCTGTTCCAACGGAACGCCCACTTCTTCGGCGAAGCGACGGAGTGCGCTCGCTTTGCCGGCGCGGTCGACGATGTCGCCCACCAACCGCCCGGTGAGTTTCTCATCCGCTATTTCGAGGCGATTGGCCGCCAGGTATTCGACCTTCAACTCGGCCATGAGCGGCGCGAGCACCTCGACGAATCCACCCGAGACGACCGCCGGTACGTAGCCGAGGCGCTGCAGGGTACGCAGCAACGTGCGAGCGCCCGGTGTCAATCGGAGTCGAGAGCGCACGTCGTCGAGCACCGAGGCGGGCAGTCCCGCCAAGAGCGCCACGCGACGACGGAGGGCCTCGGCGAAGTCGATGGCACCGGACATCGCCAACTCGGTGATCTCCGAGACCTCGGCGGCGCAACCGCACTCATCGGCGAGCAGATCGATCACCTCGTCTTGCAGCAACGTGGAATCGGCGTCCATGACGACCAGATGTTTCGCGCGTCGATGCAGGCCGGCACGTTGCACCGCCAGGTCCACTCCGATCGTGCGCGCCACCTCGATCAGCGCCTCGCGCAGCGAGGCGTGATCGGGCCCCCGTACGACGAGTTCGTAGCAGTCGACCGGATAGCTCGCGAGGTGCACGATGCGTTCACAGGTCGAACCCGAGGCCGCAATCGCGGCGAACACGCTTCCCAACTGCGTCGCGGAAATGCGCGGAGCGAGGAACGTCACCAGTAGTCGTCGGCCATCGCTCACGTCGCTTGGCGTCACCTCTTCGACGCTGACGGTTATCCCCTGGCTCACGATGTCGCGCTGCGCCAACGCCTCTTCGATCACAGTTTCGGAGACGGCGTTTCGTGAACTCACCTCGGCACAGAGCACGAGGGCTCCGCGAATCGTTATCTGGGCCACGTCCGTGATTGCAATGCCGCGCGCCTCGAGCGAGGTGAGGGCGAGAAAGAGTTCGGCGCCGACTCCGACGCGATCAGGACCGCTCACCGTGACGAGGAATGTCGTAGAACTCACGCAAGAAGCGTAGAGGTTGACGGTGAACGGCTAAGTCTCCGAATAGTCCTCGCCCGAGCGCAACTCGCGTACTTCGGCGACGTGTGGATCGGTACGCTCATCGAAACTCCATAGTCGCGGAAGCGCCAGAGCGACAGCCCCGACTGAACCGGTGCAGGCCAGTCCCCCGAAAGTCAACGAGAAACGCAGGGTCGTCCAGGCGGCCATGACGCCCGCGCGAAACTGTCCGGCCGTCGGACCGAGCGAGTACGAGATCAGCTCGATTCCGGCCATGCGACCGCGCATCTCGGGCGGGATCGACTCGTTCCACATGGTCGTGCGAAAGATGCCACTAATCGCGTCCGCGCCCCCGCCAACGGCGAGACCGAGCAAGACCAACCAGAGCGACGAGGAGAAGCCGAAAAGGGCTATTCCGAGACCCCAGAGCGCCGCGCAGTACACAATGGCGCGACCGTATCGATGGATTCGTCGCGACCACCCGGATGTGAGTGTCGCGATCAGGGCGCCAGCCGGAAGTCCGCAGTAGAGCAATGACAGGGCGTAGGTCTCGTGAAACCGGGCCGCCACGAACGGCAGCATGACAACCGGAAAGGCGAGGATCATCGCCAGCAGGTCAACGATGTAGGTGCCGACGATGTCGGGGCGTGACATCGCGTAGCGAATGCCTGACCGCATGGCGGCCACGTCACCGTCTTCAGCGGTCGCGCTCGCCGCGGTCGCGCGAAGTGAGTACAGCAGGATCAACGAGAGGGTGAACGTCACGAGATTGGCCGCGTAGACCGAACCCGGACCCCAAGCCACCGCCGCGAGTCCTCCAAGTGCCGGTCCGATGATCGAGGCGGTCGTGGAGCGTACGTTCGCGAGCGCCGACGCGGCCCGTTGCAACTCGTGCGACACGAACAACTGATTCAGCGCTTCGACGCTCGGACGCTGCATGCTCCCGGCACCCGCGGCGACGAAGGCGTCGACGTAGAGGATCCAGGCTTGCGGATGCGGTAAGAGTGCGTTGACGAAGAGGACCGCCGTCGCGATCATCAGGACCTGCTCCATCGAGATGATCAAACGCCGGCGATTGAGTCGATCCGCTAGCACGCCGCCATAGAGTCCGAAGACGACCAACGGCAGCAATTCGGCGAGGCCGATAGATCCGACGTCGAACGGCGAGTGCGTGAGCAGTCGAAGTTGATACGGCACCGCGACGTACGTGGCCTGGCTGCCGAGCGCGGTTACGAATCCGGCGATATAGAGACGGCGGTACTGCTTGGAGACTCGAAGCGGCGTGAGATCGACACCGAGTTTCCTAGTCACTCGGCGGTCCCGATTGCCATCCATTCTCCCGTGAGTAGTGACGCAGTACCTTTGCGGGCACACCACCCAACACGACGTGATCGGGGAACATTCCGCGCACCACCGCCCCGGCCGCGACGACGGTGTTACGACCGAGCTCGGTACCCGGAAGGATCACGACATTGGCGCCGAGCCAACTGCCCGAACCAATGCGGACGGCGGCTTCGGTTGGTGTCTGCCATCCAATCGGTTGATCGGGGTCTTCGTAGGAGTGATTCTCGTCGGTGATGTACACGTATGGTCCCGTTTGGATCTCGTCGCCCAAGACGATCGACCAATGGCCGATGATGTGCGATCCGCGTCCGATGATGCACTTTCGTCCGATGGAGACGACGGGTGAACTCAACATTGTCTGTTCACCACTGATTCCCGCCGTCAAGCAGACATTCGGCCCGATCAGCGACTCGTCACCAATCGCCAGATATCGCTCGTTGTAGATCACTCCCTGGGGCGCCATCAAGGCCGCCCCCTTGCCGAAATACTGGAACTTCTTCGCATACGGATCACTCGGTCCGACCGTCGCCACTTCGTTCATGTACCGACGAAACCTGCGCACAAGTGCGCCCAGGAACTGCCGGAATCGAAGTCGATTATTCACCGAATTGACGCTACTGGCACGAGCGAGCGTGAATCGTCAACCCGTCAGTGAATCAACCGGTCAATGTTGAAGGTGCGTTGTTGATATCAGTCGAGTGTGATTGGTGAGTCAATGTCGAGTTCGACACCAGTGCCTACGACGTCCGGCAAGAGTGAGTTAGCCATGTGCTCGCGCACGCGCCCATCTATCTCGGCCATGGTCTGCGGGTTCTCGCGAAGGAATGCCTTCACGTTCTCGCGACCCTGGCCCATCTGCTCGCCTTCGTACGTGAACCAGGCGCCGGCTTTCTTCACGAAGCCCAACTCCACGGCGACGTCCAAGACCGAGCCTTCTCGGCTAATGCCCTGGCCGTACATGATGTCAAACTCGGCCTGCTTGAACGGCGCGGCGCACTTGTTCTTCACGACCTTCACGCGAGTGCGGTTACCGACGACGTCGGTGCCGTCCTTGATCGATTCGATGCGACGGATGTCGAGACGGACCGATGCGTAGAACTTAAGGGCCCGGCCACCAGGCGTCACCTCGGGAGAATTGTGCACCATGACTCCGTCGACGAGATAGTTGTGGCTGTCCTCCACCTCGATGTCGAAACGACGCATCGAGCGTGCCTTGGGCTTCACCCGTACATCAATCACCGGCATCGCAACGAGCTCATAGCGCATAGGTTCGAGTACCGGTTCCACCGCAAACAGACCTCGGAATCGCGGTAAAAGCTTGTACTCCATGCTGGGATGGACGAAGGTGGCGATGAGAGCTTGAAATTTGACCGACTCGGCGTTGTTAAAGACCAACACGGCCTTTTGCACTGCACCACTCGAAATCAACTTTGCTCGTAAGCCCCACGTGTCGGCCAAGTAGGAAACGAGTCGTGCTCGCGTCGCCACCTCCATCGCCTCGACACAGATTGTCACGCGACCTGTACCACCCTCGGTCCGCTTTTGGACATCCTTCGACCGAATTGACAAGTTCGCGTCATCCATGTACCAGAGGGCAAGTGAAAGCGGCGTGAGGGTCTTCAAGTAGTCGTCTTCGAAGACCTTCTTTCCGTCGACGTAGACGGCGTTGCGCAGGTCGGCCAATTCAGACATCGGTCGGAAGTCGTAGGTGACGACATTGTCATCGCGGACGTGGCGACTTGTACCGACGTTTGCAAACAGCGACGCTTTCCAGTCGCCGTACTCAGTCTGATCGCTACAGTGGGTATAGCGCAACCGCGCGGTGCGCCCGTTGCGCGTCGGGGAGATTGCTCCGTCGCCCATCAGGGTCCCGCGCAGCGCCGTCATCTGAAAATCAGACAAGTAATACGGCAACGCTTCAATTACGCGGTCGCCAACCTTCAGTTTTCCTGCTTCGACCCATCCCTGGGGCGTGCGGATCAAGTGGTTGGGAGTGCATGCCAATTGAGCCCGGCCATTCCTCATTGGGTTGGCGACCGAGATCTGAAGGAACTGGTCGGTTTTCCCATTGTCGAACCAGTTGACCACTCGCTTGCGGACCATCGTCCCTGTGAGCGAATCGTATGACAATACTTCTACGGGAAGCTTCTGATTGACGATCTTGCCGATTTCCTCGGTCGTCCCATCTGCCAGCACGACACGAGAGTCATAGGAAAAGCATCCGTAGATGACGCCGATTTTTTCGCGCAATTGGTTTATGAAAACTGCGACGGTGTTGGACTTAGAAAGTCCGCCGGTCAACTTGCGTAGCGCCTGGCTCATGAGACGAGCCTGGAGTCCCATGTGCTGGTCGCCCATGTCACCTTCGATCTCGGCGCGCGGCGTCAAAGCTGCCACCGAGTCGATGACGATGACGTCGAGCGCTCCGGAGCGGATCAGCATGTCGGTGATCTCGAGCGCCTGCTCGCCGGTGTCGGGTTGGGAGATCAAGAGGTCATCGACGTTGACGCCAATCGCGCGCGCGTAGACCGGGTCCATCGCGTGCTCGGCGTCGATGTAGGCACAGACGCCACCGTTGCGCTGCGCTTCGGCGACGACGTGCATGGCCAAGGTCGACTTACCGGAAGACTCGGGACCGTAGAGTTCGACGATTCGACCGCGAGGCAGACCACCGATTCCGAGCGCCATGTCGAGAGCGAGAGCGCCCGTCGGAATCGACTCGATGTTCATGTGCAGGTTCTCGCCCATGCGCATGATCGAGCCCTTACCGAACTGCTTCTCGATCTGGCCGAGTGCGGCGTCGAGGGCCTTCTCGCGGTCGTCGGTTGCCATAACTGTCTCCTTGTTTTTTGTCATCCGAGAAACGCTATGAGTCTCTTGTGACATCGGTCGCTCTCCGCCCGTCATTACGGTACTACGAACACGTGTTCGTAAAAAGGATTTGAGTGCGACTCTTCAATGATGCCTTCTGGGCGACCAGAAAGACAGAGATTCCAAGGTATTTCTGGTCAATCCACCAGTGCTTGGTAGACCAACTGCTGCAACTCTCGACGAATGGGATAGGTCTTGCTCGGGAGCAACTGGGTGTAGAAACCGACGGTCAAGTCCTCAGCCGGATCGACCCAGAATGCGGTCGATGCGGCACCGCCCCAGCCGAAGGTTCCCTCCGAGGCGAGGCTCTGGTTCTTCACCGAGTCAAGGACGACGGAGAAGCCGAGCCCAAAACCGATACCGGCGTAACTGGTCTCGGAGAACGAGTCGGTGGCGAACGATTCGAGATCAACGTCGCCTGGCAAGTGGTTGCGCGTCATCAGCTCCAGCGTCCGGTTCGAGATCAACCGCACGCCGTCCAACTCGCCACCGCGCAGCAGCATCGTCATGAATCGTTGGTAGTCACTGGCGCTCGACACCAAACCACCGCCGCCCCCGTGGATACGCGGCGCGTGCATGGCGGCCTTAGCGAGCTCTTCGTACGGGAACGAATCGCCACCGTGGGGCACATAGAGCATCGCCAAACGGTCCCATTTCTCTTCCGGGCAGTACCAGTCGGTGTCAGTCATGGCGAGCGGTCCGAAGATCCGATCCTGCAAGAACGACTCGACACTCTGGCCACTCCAGATCTCGATGAGTCGGCCGAGCACGTCGACCGAGACCGAGTAGTTCCAACCGCTCCCCGGTTGGAACACCAAGGGACTCGTACCCCAGTCGTGCACGGCCTGGGCCAGGTCGGCGCCGGGCGCGAACCCGAAGTCGTAGCCCTTGTTACGGTAGATCTCGTCGGTCGGGTGGGCTTCGTGAAAACCGTAGGTCAGCCCACTCATCTGACTGAGTAGATGGTGTACGCGCACCGGTTCAATCGCCGGGACCGTGAGGGGTTCGGCGGCCGTGCCGCCGGCCCACACGCGAGGCTCTTTGAACGCGTCGATCCACCGACCAACGTCGTCGTTCAAATCAAAGCGACCTTCTTCGTAGAGCATCATCACGGCAATCGACGTGATCGGTTTGGTCATCGAATAGATGCGCCAAATCGTGTCGTCGGTGACCTCGAGATCCTTCTCCCGGTCGCGGAAACCACCTTTCGCGCTCCAGACCAGTTCGCCGCCTCGAGCGACGGTGGCGAGCCAACCGGGAAGTCGCCGCTGCGCAACGTAGGCGTCAAAGTGTTGCGCGATGCGACCGAGGCGCGCCCGATCGAAACCCACGGCGGTCGGATCGACACGAATCTCCAATGACGACATGACAACCTCCATGGTGTTGATGCGACATTAGGCCCGACGGGGCTGTCCACCTATATATCGCCTAGGGGACAGGACACTCCAGCCTCATCCCCAGGGCGACGGGCGACCGCTGTGATCGGAAACTATCGCCGGCGCGCCTTCGTAGTTGGGATCTCCACACTTCCTTGATCCAATATCCACTGGGCGAAACCGGACAGCGAAATAGTGACCTCGCCGTACCCATGCGCATCTAAGAGGTGGTGCGTGTGGATGAGCTCGTGGCGATGTGGCCCAAGCTGGTGAGTGGTCCTTCCAAGTGCGGTAGAAATCTCCCCTGTCGTGGCGGTACCGCCGATGTCTGCAACAGCCCAAAGGTACGCTCTCTGCACGGGTGTGCAGTCCTCCCATCGACCGGCGAAGAGCTTGTTCATCTGCAGTCGGGCGAGAGCCAGTCCTCGCTCGGCGCCTTCAGCGTTGATAGTGCGCGGCGCGCCCATCGGGGGCCATGCGTAGCGCCCAGCGAGTTGGATCAGATACGGGTAGCCGGATGAACCGACCGTCAGCAGCTCGAGTGCGTCTGGTTCGATTTGCACGCCGCGTCTGATCGCAGGTTTGAGGAACGCAACCTCCGTCGACTCCTTTGACAGTTCCCCAAGCACTTCGAATGGCATGCGCTCGAAGAATGTGCCCGCTGCAGACAAAACCTCGTGAGATAACGGGAGGCCGGCGAAAATCACAGCCACGGGAAGACCTTCGCGTTTCGACACCAACTGCAGCGCCGACGCGAGAGACCCGAGTTCATACTTATCCGACCATCCTTGAACCTCATCAATTGTGATCAGCACTCCCACCTGAGATTTCTGAGCATGGTTCCCAATGACACGCAGCACGTCGCGCGTCAATTGACTCGCGGTGGATGACGAAACGGCGCGTCGAGCCTTGAATCTCGCGGAAGCCACGCCCACGTTGACACCGAGTGTCGCCTCGAGGTCAAACTCTCGTAGGACCTTCTTGAGTCGGGACCAGTGCGAGCCTGCTTCAGTGATGAGGTCGGACAACAACGTTCTCAACAGCGGTTGCCCGTCGGCAACCTGCTCGTGGACAACAGCCCACCCCTCCCCACGCATGCGATTCTCGACTTCGTTAAGCACGGCAGTCTTGCCCACGCCTCGGTCACCAATCAACGTGGCTATATACCAGGGATCGCGTGAACCGGTCTTGAACGCTCGCGCGAACTCCGCCTGGATAGTCGCCCGTCCAGCTAGCTCTGGCGGCGGTACGCCAAATCCGGGGTTAAAGGGATTGTCGTCGCCCTCGTCCTCGTTATTGTTTGTTATAGTTCCATCGCCTACCATGCCGCCACCGTTACTTTTACTTACAATTTCAGCATTGTAGTGCCTTATAGTCTGTGACAATCATTGTGTAACTCCCGATGCCTCTGACAGTTACGGCTCAGATTGAATGCAGCGAACAAGTCCAAAACGGGCGATCACCGTTTCAGCCACCTGGCTCCCGTTGGGCACCTCATCCAACATGTCGGCGTCCACCTCGATGTGAAAAGAAAATCCACTCGCCTCGGAGCTGACAGCAAACCCTGGCAAGTTGCATTGAGATGAAAACGCCACTGATCCTTTGACATACACCGTTCACGCGACGGGCGACGACCTAAGAAAAGACGTCCAGTGCTCGACGCAACATGTCGAGGGCGCTTATGGCACTGTACGCGCGCACGCGAGGACGATCGCCCGGGAGTCGCAGTGCTGCGTGTTGTACGTCCTCATCGCGCGCGAGTCCCACGAACACGGTGCCAGCCGGTTGGCCGTCTTGCTCCTCTGGTCCCGCGACGCCCGTGACGCTCAACCCGACATCGGACTTCAAGAGGTCTCGCACTCCGAGGGCCATGGCTTCGGCCGCTTCCGCGCTCACGACTGGACCCACCGGTACCTTGAGGAGATCGAATTTCACCTCCGAGGCGTAACTCACGACGCCCCCGCGAAACCACCTGGAAGCGCCCGCGACGCCAACAAGTCGAGAGGCGATTAGCCCACCCGTCAGCGACTCGGCGACCGCCAGCGTGAGTCCGCGAGCCAAGAGCAGCTCGGCGACCACGTCTTCCATTGACTGGTCGTCCACGCCAAAGATGATGTCGCCAAGTTGTTGTTCGATCAACGCTCGAACGAGCGACTCCTCGTTCACCAACAGTGACGTCGCGTGCGCAGCGTCGTCGCCTCGCGCCGTGAGGCGAACCTTGATGCCTTCGATACCCGACGCGAGGAACGCGATGGTGACCCGGTCGTCGTCGACCAGTTCGTCAAAGCGAGGCGCCACGGCTTCGGCGAGGGCCGATTCGCTGGCGCCCCAGGTGCGAAGCACCCGGCTGGTGATCACCGAGGTGGTGCCGTCAGCCGCCTGACGCGCCACGAGATCGGGGAGTATCGCGCGCTCGAACATGTCGGTCATCTCATAGGGCACTCCCGGCACGGCGTAGACAACCTTCTGGCCCACCGCGCAGATCAGACCCGGGGCCGTGCCGCGAGTCTGGGGGATGATCGTCGCCCCACGGGGCACGTCGGCTTGCAGCAGATTGTTCGCCGGCATCGTGCGACCGCGCACCTCGAACATCGCGCGAATCTTCGCCACGATCTCCTCGTCACGCTCCAGCGGCACGTTCATCACTTCGGCCAGTGCGGCGCGCGTGATGTCGTCCTGGGTCGGACCCAGTCCTCCGCACACGATGACCGCGTCGCTGCGCGCGAGCGCCGTGCGAAAGGCCAGGAGAATCCGTTCGTGGTTGTCGCCCACGTGCTGGTGGAACTGCGAGGCGATCCCGTGGGCCGCCAGTTGTTCACCGAGCCATTGGGAGTTCGTGTCGGGAATCTGTCCGAGCAACAATTCGGTACCCACCGCCACGATCTCAACTCGCACGCAGACCGACCTTCTTACCCTGGTCGTAGTACTGCCATCCGGTGTAGAGCGTCAGCACGACCGCCAGCCAGATGACCGAGACGCCGATCCAGGCGTGGTGCGCCGTCACCGGTATCACGCAAAAGGCGATCGCGCAGTCCTGGGTAAACGTCTTCCACTTCGCGAGCTTGCTCGCCGGGATCGAGATGCCGCGACGCGCGGCGCGCGCGCGGTACACGCTCATCCACATTTCACGCGCGGTGATGATGAGCGCGGGAATGATGAAGCTCGTGAGTCCGTGAGGGCGGGCGAGAATCAAGGCGTAGAGCGATCCCAGGACGATCACCTTGTCGGCCAACGGGTCGAGGAACGCGCCAGAGGTCGTCGTGCCGTGGCGGCGCGCGACGATGCCGTCGAAATAATCCGACATCGCCGCTAAGAATCCGACGAGCGCGGTCCACCACGAGATCCGGTAAAAGACGATGAGGTAGATGAAGACCGGTGCGACGAACAAGCGCGCGGCCGTGAGCATGTTGGCCGGCGTCAACAGAGCGGACTCACCGTAGGTTCGGTCGCTCGTCATGCCCGTATGGCCTCCAGATCCGTTCCGTGACTGGCCACGATCTCACACTCGACCAGGTTCCCCACGGGTAATGACTGCTCCACCATCACAATGCCATCAATCTCGGGGCATTCGCGCACACTTCGCCCGACGCCGGGCGAATCAATCAACAACTGCTGACGCGTACCGACCAGCGCGTCACGACGACGAGCGGTGATGTCATCTTGGAGTTCACTCACCTCGCGTAGTCGTTCGAGCGCCAATTCGTGGGGGACCTGGGCACCCATCGTATTGGCGGGAGTGCCCTCTTCGGACGAGAAGGTGAAGAAACCGGCCCAATCGAGTTGCGCTTCGTCGATGAACTCGAGCAGTCGACGCTGATCGTCCTCAGTTTCACCCGGGTAACCCAGGATGAACGACGAACGAAAGGTCGCGTCGGGTTCGCTCATACGGATGGCGGCGATGCGCTCCAAAAACCGCTCGGCGTCACCCCAGCGGCGCATGGCGCGTAGCAATGGCCTCGACGCGTGCTGCAGTGACAGGTCGAAGTACGGGACGCCACTTTCGAGTATTGCGTCAATGAGACCGCTCGTAAGTCCCGACGGATACAGATACAACAGTCGTACGCGGTCGACTTCGCGACTCAACGTGCGAGTCAACTCGATGAGTGGCTGCGTGCCACCTTCATCGAGGACTTCCACCGCTTCGCCGCGTCCCGCGCGGCGACGGTCGTGCCCCCAACTCGCCAAGTCCTGGGCGATCAGGACCAGTTCGCGCACGCCGCCCTCAGCGAGCGCGCGTCCTTCGGCGAGGATCTCCTCGGTCGAACGCGAGCGTTGGTCACCTCGAAAGGACGGTATGGCACAGAACCCGCAGCGCCGGTCGCAGCCTTCGGCGATCTTCACGTAAGCCCACGGTGTCGCGGACTTCGGACGAGGCAGATTCAAGAGGTCGAAATCAGGCAACGTTCGAGTACGAAGGGCGACCGGTGTCGAGGGTATGACCTGCGTCAAACTCTCGTTGAACCCGGCGACCAGGTCGACTTCGGGAAGAGCGGCCGCGAGCTCACTGCCGTAGCGCTCGGCCATGCACCCGGTGACGACCAGGCGCGCGTTCGCACCCTTGACGTCGGCCAACGCCAGGACCGTTTCGATGGACTCCTCGCGCGCTGCTTCGATGAACGCACACGTATTGGCCACCACGAGCTCCGCTTCGGCCGGTGACGGCGCCACGGTGTAGCCCTGGGACTCCAGGAGTCCTGCCAATTTGTCGGAGTCCACGTGGTTCTTGGGACACCCGAGCGTCTCGATCCAGTACCGCACCACGTCTCCTCAATTGACGACAACACCGAGCGCACTGCGCTCGGTGGTAATGGCGGAGAGGGAGGGATTTGAACCCTCGGGCCCACTTTCGCAGGCCGCATTCTTAGCAGGAATGTGGTTTAAACCGAACTCACCCACCTCTCCCAGCCTGTACATCCTAGTAATTGAACGTGAGTAATCAAAATGGTTTCTCATTCCCGAGTTGAAGTGCCCTTTGAATCGGCGGAGTCCGTAACCAACATCAGAATCGGTGAATTTCCCAGGATTACACTGACATTCACCACGATGTCGAATCACCGAGAAGGGGAACCAATGCGCAACCTACGACTTAGCCTGGCCGGGCTCGTCACGCTGGCAACGATCACCACCGTGTCGCTTTCAACGGGCAGCAGTGCGAATGCGTCATCGGCGTTGCCCGCGCTCACCTCGTGCAAGACGTCGATCGCCGCGCACGAATACACCAAGGGCAAACTGACGATCGCCACGGACTCGCCGGCCTACACACCGTGGTTCGTGAATAACTCGCCCTCCAACGGCAAGGGATACGAGTCGGGCGTGGCCTACGCGATCGCCGCGCAGCTCGGTGTGAGCAAGTCGAACGTGGTGTGGGTGCACGAGCCCTTCAACGCCAGCTTCGCGCCGGGCATCAAGCACTTCGACTTTGACATCAACGAGATCTCCTACACCAGCGCCCGGGCCCAGGTGGTGACGTTCTCCATCAGCTACTACAACGTTGAGCAGTCGATCATCGCGTTGAAGGGCAGCAAGATCGTGAAGAACCACACGCCGGCCGAACTCAAGACCTATCAATACGGTGACCAGATCGGCACGACGGGACTGCTCTACATCGATCAGCACATCAAGCCCACCAAGACGACGCGCGTCTACAACTCACTCGCCGACGCCGCCTCGGCACTAGAAACCCATCAGATCGACGCGATCGTCCTGGACACACCGGACGGTCAGTACATGGCGTCGCCGGGTTCGGGCGAGGTCGTCAATTCAAAGAACAAGAACATCGCCGTCCAGGTCGGTCAGTTCCCGAGCGTCGGTGAGCACTACGGTCTGCTCTTTTCCAAGGGCAACAAGATGGTCGGTTGCGTGAACGCCGCCATCGCCGCGATGAAGTCGCACGGAACGCTCGCGACGCTCCGAACCAAGTGGCTGAGCATCTACAACAGCGTGCCCATTATCCAGCCTTAGTAAGTGGTCGACGAAACCGACGCGAGATTGTCGGAGGAGACCCCGTCGTTCTTCGCGCCTCGTCGCAAGCAGTTGCTCCTCGGTCACCGCGCCATCGTGGCCAGTGCGCTTTCGACTGTCGTGATCATCGGCGGTCTCATCGCCGTCTTCTTCCTCGCCCCCGGCGGGGCCACGGTGCGACACTTCTTCTTCAACCCGCACGACATGTGGCAGTCCCTGGTGGGCGATCACAAACAGGCGCTCAGCTCGGTCGGTTTGGGACTGCTGATAAACATCCGGATATTCCTCATTGCCGAGGTGTTCATCCTGGCCTTCGGTCTGGCGCTCGCCTGGACCCGCATGACCAAATCGCCGGTGCTGATGCCCTTTCGAATCTTGGCCATCATTTACTCTGACATCTTTCGCGGGATACCCGTCTTGCTCGTGTTCCTCTTGATCGGCTTCGGCGTCCCGGCGCTCGAGATCAGCTTCATCTCGAGTCAGTCGCTCGCCGTCTATGGCTGCGTGGCCCTCATCCTCACCTACAGCGCCTACGTCGCCGAGGTGCTTCGCGCGGGCATCTATTCCGTGCCCCACGGACAGATCCTGGCCGCTCGTTCCCTGGGCTTGACGAATTCGACCACCATGCGCCGGGTGATCCTGCCCCAGGCCGTTCGCACCGTCATCCCACCGTTGCTCAATGACTTCATCTCGCTGCAAAAGGACACGGCGTTGCTCTCGGTGCTCGGCGTCATCGACGCCGTCCAGGCCGGGACCATCTATCAAGACCTGCGCTTCAACTCCAGTGGGCTGGTCGTCGCCTCTTTGTTGTTCCTCGCTATGACGATCCCACTCACCCGGGTCACCGACCGATTGATCGCGCGTGACCGCAACCGACGATTGGCCTCGACGTGAACGAGGTGATCCTCGAACTCGACTCCGTGGTCAAGCGTTTCGGCGACAACGAGGTGTTGCGCGGCATCTCACTCGACCTGCACCGTCATGAAGTGGTGTGCTTGATCGGTGCTTCAGGATCCGGCAAATCGACGTTACTGCGCTGCGTCAACCTGCTTGAGACCATCGACGGCGGGACCATCACGCTCTTCGGCCAGTCACTCACGGACGTGCGCATCGACCCCGACAAGGTTCGCCGCCACACCGGCATGGTCTTTCAGTCCTTCAACCTCTTTCCGCACCTCAGCGTCTTGGAGAACGTGCTGGTGGGGCCGGTTCGGGCGCTCAAGCGAAAACGCAGCGACGTCGTCGATGAGGCGTTGGCGCTCTTGGACCGAATCGGACTGCGCTCGCGTTGCGACGACTATCCCGACCGGCTCTCCGGAGGCCAACAACAGCGCGTGGCCATCGTCCGCTCGTTGGCCATGAAACCGGCGTTGCTGTTGTTAGACGAAGTCACCAGCGCGCTCGACCCTTCACTGGTCGGTGAGGTGCTCGATCTGCTGCGCGACCTCGCGAGCACCGGAACCACGATGTTGATCGCTACCCACGAGATGAACTTCGCCCGTGACGTCGCCCAACAAGTGGTCTATCTTGACGGCGGGGTGCTGGTCGAAAAGGGAACACCCGAAGAGATATTCTCCCACCCGCAACACGAGTCGACGCGACTGTTCTTGGAACGCGTTCGTTAAGACGCCTGGGCGCGCAGTTCCGCGAACTTCAAGACCTCGTCGAAGAGTTCCCGGTCTCGGTCCCACGTCAAGTTGGTGCGAACGCTCTCGAGCGGCACCCAACTCAGTTCGTCCACCTCTTCATTGGGCGCGAACTCACCGCCGTTCACCTCCATGAGGTAGTAGGCCACGATCTTCGGCTTGCCCTTACGGTGCGTGTAGTTCGTGGTGCCGGCGAATCGGACGATCTGACACGACATGCCGGTCTCTTCGAACACTTCGCGAAGCGCACCCTCTTCGAAGGTCTCACCTTCATCGATCTTGCCCTTGGGGAAGGTCCAATCGCCACGGGCTTCACGGTAGATGCACGCAACTTCCACGCGACCTCCGGGGACGAAGCGTCGAATGACGCCACCGGCAGCGCGTATGAGGTCGCTCGGTGCATCCTTCGGGACGATCAACTCACCGCTCAAGAAGTACACGTCGCTAACGGTAGATGACGGCAATGTGAAACTCCGGTATTACGACCTCGAGTTCGCAAAGATGTCACTTTGATTAGCGTATTGCAATGTTCCTGGCCACCATTCCATTGGGGTGGCGGCTCGCGATCTATCTACTTGCCGGTATCGGGGCCGGCATCGCCAACGGTATCGCCGGCGGCGGCACCTTCGTCACGTTCCCGACCCTCCTCGCGACGGGCGCGGCCGCGTTGACCGCGAACGTCACCACGACCGTCGGCGTCGTACCGAGCTACCTCGGCGGCATCCGCGGTTTTCGATTTCAGCTACGCGGCCATCGTGACCTCGTGCGTTCGCTCGTGCCGTCGTGCGTGCTGGGTACCGCCGCGGGCTGCTCGCTCCTTTTGCTCGGATCGCCGCACCTCTTCGCGCTCGTGGTGCCATGGCTGATCGGTTCGGGCACGTTGCTCTTCGCCCTCGCGCCAATGATCACGAAACGACTGGCCCACGTCGATCACGCACACCCCGCAAGGCGATGGGGCCTGTTCATTGGCATCTTCGTCGTGGCGATCTACGGCGGCTATTTCGGTGCCGGCATGGGGATTCTCCTGTTGGCGGTGATGGCGCTCAGCCTGCCCTTCGAGATTCAAGATTTGCAGGGGCTTCGAAGCGTGCTCTCGTTGATCATCAACGTGATCGCCGCGTTGATCTTCGTCGTGCGCGGTCACCTGATCGTCGACGCCGTCTATATGTTCCTGATCGGCACCCTGGTCGGCGGCTGGCTCGGGGCCATGTTGATACTTCGACTCTCGCCCAATGTCGTTCGCATCGTCATCATCGTCGTCGGGATCGTCACCACCGTTCGCCTGGCGATCACGGCGTAACCAATAGGCGACTTTATCTATAAGATTTCTTGATGAACAAGTTTTTCTCGTTTCCGAATCCGGTCAATGATGCCGCGGCGCGAACGGTCGCTCTCGGCGTGTTCACCATGGCGATCATCGCTTTGGCGACGGATACGGCCTGGCTCCTGATTCCCCTCACCTACGGCTTCGCCGCCCGTGTCGCGGCCGGTCCCAAGGTCTCACCACTGGGTCAGTTCGCCGTACGCGTGGCGGGGCCGCGACTGACCGGGTGGCAAAAGCCCGTTCCCGGGCCGCCCAAGCGATTCGCTCAAGCCATGGGGCTCGGCTTCACCGGTGCCGCGACAATCGTGTGGCTCAGCGTCGGATGGGGTGATGCACGCTGGATCCTGCTTCCCCTGATCCTGGCCGCGTCACTCGAAGGTTTCGTAGGTTACTGCCTGGGCTGCACCGTCTTCGGCTGGCTGATGCGCGCGGGAGTCATATCGGAAGAGATCTGCGTCGAATGCGCGGACATCTCGCGTCGCAACGTCGTTGCAACACACGAGCGTTCCTGAGCAACATCACTTTTCGCACAACATTGCCAGCTGCATTGGTTGGGGGGTCGGAACCTTCATAGGCTTAAGTGATGCGCCGCGAATCCCTCCGCTTACGCTGGCGCGTCCTGGCCGTGAGCGTCGCGCTCGTCGCACTCGCACTGCCAACTTCAACTGCCCTCGGCTCCGACGCACGAGTGGTCGTAGCGGGCGCCTCGCCGATTCCGGCCAACGTCACCGTGGTGGACCGAACGATCACCACGACGTTCGACGTGACGCTTGCACCTCGTCTCGCCACCGGTCTCACCAACTTCATCGCGAGCCTCTCCAATACGGCGTCGCCGAACTTCCATCGCTACCTCACGCCGGTATCGTTCGCGCAGCGATACGGCGCGTCTTCCACGTCGGTCACTGCGGTGCGCAACTACTTCGACGGATTCGGACTGCAGGTCGGATCGCTCTCGGCGAGTCGACTCCTCTTGCACGTGAAAGGCACGACGAGCCAGATCGCTCACGCGTTCGACGCGCGCGTCGTAACCGTTCGCCGTTCCAACGGCGCGCTCGCCGCGCAGTTGGCGACGACGGGATCGGTGCCGTCACCGGTAGCCAATCACATCGCCGGCGTAGCGGGGCTCTCTTCGGTCGTGCAACCATCGACGAACCTCGTGACAGCGCACATGAGTGCGCACGACGCGCTACCCACGACGTGTCCCAACGACGGCGGCGAGACCGGAGTGACCCCGAACATCAACGGTGGTTACACGCCGTTCCAATTCGCCCAACTCTACGGATTCGCCTCGGAGTGGGCGAACAACATCACCGGTTCAGGTCAAACGATCGCCGTCTACGAGCTCAGCGCGTTCGATCCCGGTGATCTCGCGACGTACTTGAACTGTTATGGACTCAACCCCGTGATCACCCCCATCTCGGTCGACGGTGGAGCGACCGGCAGTTACGGCAACGAACCGACCCTCGACATCGAAGAGATAGCGGCGATGGCGCCGGGCGCGAACATCGAGGTCTACTCGGGTCCGAACAACAGCACCGGTCCGATCGACACCTACCAACAGATCGCTGACGACAACACTGCGTCGATCGTCTCGACGTCGTGGGGAACCTGTGAGAGTGATCCCCAAGGAGACCCGGCGGCCGCACAACCGATCTTCGAGCAGATGGCGGCCCAGGGCCAGACGGTGGCCTCGGCGGCCGGCGACACCGGCTCTTCGGACTGCAACGGAATCACCAACAACGCCCTGGCAGTCGATGACCCGGCCTCCCAGCCCTACGTGACGGGAGTCGGTGGGCTCAGCGTCAACAGCATCCAGCCGCTGAGCGAAACGGTGTGGAATTCGCCCGTGTCGAGCGGCGACCCCGGAGCGGGCGGCGGAGGTACCTCGGTCCTGTGGTCCCGGCCCGCCTGGCAGGTCGCGCCCGGCATGCCCTCGAGCGCCACCATGCGAATGGTGCCCGACCTCTCAACCGACGCCAACCCTCAGACTGGATTTGTCGAATACTTCACGGGTAGCGGCCAAGGCGCGTGCCAAACGAACTGCGTCGCCGGCTGGGGTTCGGTCGGCGGCACCTCGATCGGTGCTCCCATAGTGAGTTCCCTGGTCGCGATCGGGGCCCAGGCCTGTGGCACCGGACGCCTCGGTTTCATCAACCCCTCGCTGTACGCCATGGCCTCGAGCGGGTTCAATGACGTGACCGTCGGGAGCAACGACCTCTACAACGTCGGTGCGTACAGTGCCGGCCCCGGCTACGACGAAGCCTCGGGCTTAGGTAGTCCCAACGGGGCGGCGTTCTTCGCCGGACTCTGTGCTCCCAAGTTCGATGGAACGTTGAGTTCGTTCAAAGTCTCGAAGTCGAGCACCGCCGTCAACGTACCGGTCACCATCACCGCCACGTTGCACAACACGAACAACGGACCGCTGGCGAACGCTCAGGTCGATGTGACGGCCACGAACAACGGGTCCAACGGTCAAGTGCTGATCGACGGCGCACACTCCGGTGTGACCACGAACGGCAGCGCCAGCGCCACCGTGGCGACCAACGCGAGCGGCGTCGCCCAGTTCTCCGTCTCGGGGAGCGAGGCGGGATCGCTGAGCGTCACCGTCAGTTACGAATCCCAAACGATCGACAAGACCACGATTCAAGTCACGCAAGGTTCGAAGACCAACTCGAAGGTCCCCGGTCGTGCCGTGATCGCGCGACTGACGGCGCTCGTCGGCGGCTTCGAACTCGTGGTGCGTGCACCGTCGTCCAATGGCGGCTCCGTGATCACGACGTTTCAGTATTCGCTCAGCGGTGGCGCACGGTGGATCGCCTTCGCCAAGGGTTCGACGTCGATCAGAGTGACGAATCTCGCCAAGGGAAAGTCGTATCACGTCAATGTGCGAGCGCTCAACGCCAACGGAGCGGGCGCGGCATCCACGACTAAGTCAATCGTCACCAGAACGTAACAGTGGCCTGATCACAGGGCCAACGAACAAAACCGAAAATGACCCACACCTAGACTTGGAATTGGAAGTGCACGACAAATGGGTTGATTCCCATGAGGACACGAGTGAAACTTCGACGGGCAATGCTCATAGCAATCGTGGTGCTTGCCAGCATCACCGTGGCGACCTCGTGGTCGCGTGGCGCCACGTCGCACGCCGTCCCGGCCGGACTACCGCTCTACCAGTTCAGAGAGACCGGGACCGGACCGCTGCCGTGGAACGCGGCGTCGCTCGAGAACTCGATCAATCGCACCACGATGATCGGCGCACCGCACGCCGCGAGTGACGCCACCGAAGGGGTACTGGCCTACCGAACCAATCAGGACCAGCTCGCCATCTTGACGCAGTCCAGCACCGGCGCGAAACAGTGGACCAATCTCTCAACTCCGCAGAACAGCCTGCCGACGCCGAGTGGTGATCCCCTACCGTTCTTCGATCCCTCCGGCAACGTGGACCTGCTGTACATCGACAGCGACTCGCACGTGATCTTGCTTAGTGAGAACGAGCCGGTCACGTCGCTCTGGCGCCACCTCCACGATCAAGGTGCATGGCGTCCGTTCGTCGCAACCGACCTGTCGGCCCTGAGCAACGTCACTGCGGCCAATGGTTTGGCGAGCATTTTGGTGAACGGTCTCAGCGCCACCGTCGCCTTTCGCACGACCAAGAGCACTGTCGAAATCATGCAGTTCGGTTGGACCACGGGCCACCCCGTTCCCTACCTCACCGGATCGCCAGGCAGCGTCGCCGTCACGACTCGGTCTCGACCCCCGACGACGACAACCACTAAGCCGGTTACGACCACTACCAAGCCAGTGACGACCACCACGAAACCAGTGACGACCACCACCAAAGTCGGGACGACCACCACGACGAAACCGGTGACGACGACCACCAAACCGGTTACGGCCACTACCAAACCGGTGACGACCACGACGCTTCCCGCCTCCAGCGTCGCCGTGGCGAGTGACCCGATCGTCATCCCGGGGCTGGTTCCCTCGTTCGTCACGACGTCCAACGCGGGCGATCTCCTCGTCTATACCAACACTGGCCCCACTCTGAATTCATGGTCCGTGCTGGACGTGACCACGTTGACTGAAGCCCCGAAGGTCGCGGGTACCCTCGCCATGGCCTACGACGCCGCTGGTGTCTACATCGCCGCACTCGCCAGTAACGGCGACGCCGAGCTGTTCGCGTCGCCGATCACGTCGAGCCCTACTTCTCTCCCGGTCACCTCCATACCCTCGACGGTGTGGTCGGCGACGAACGTGACGAGCGCCGCTACGGGGGCGCCGCCGTTGAGCGGCGCGATCTTCGTGAGTGCGACGCCGACGCAACTCTCCGTCGACGGTCAGGCCGCGAATTGGGGCGACCTGTTCTCGTTGACCAGCACCCCGGGCTCTGGTGTGTGGAGTTCCACCGACGTGTCAGCGACGGGCGGCAGCGCCGCACGCACCGTCGCCGACGCCGTCACCGGCATACAGATCGGTTCCAGGCTGACGCTCTTTGCCGCGGGCGTTAAATCGCCGCCTCCCGAAGGCGTCGGTGTCTACGCCATACCGTCGGCCAAGTGGGGCCGGGCCATAACCGACGGATGGCCGATCGTCTCGGAAACCGGCGGACTCGGCACGCAGAGTTCGCCATGGGTCGGATTCACATCGAGCACGAGTGTGGCGAACTCGCCCGACTTCTTGATGGGCCAGAGCATCTATAACTCACATAAGCGCGTCACGTGGCTCTCCTTTTGGACCGTGAGTGGACCGCTCAAGTCGGAACCTCAGACCGCTTCGGATTACTACAACCACGGCTACATCTCGGGTGCCTGGGTGGCGAAACAGATTGATCAGTATCGTTCACTCGGCGTTGGTTTGAAGCCGGACTGGGTCATCTTTGATCCCGAGGGCTATCCCGATAATCACTCGGGTCTCGACGCCCCAGGGGGATCGACCAGGGCCACGCTCGCGAAGTACGCCACGTATTGGAGCTCAATGTTGAGTGGCTGGGTGAGCGGTATGGCGTCGGTCGACCCTTCGCTCAACGCCGGGGTCTACGCATCTCAGTCGGAGTATCGAAACTACGGCCTGTCCACGCTATCCATGCCGGTCTTCGTCGCCGTGGCCTTCGGCAACGGCGGCCCCACTCCGATTGGTGGAGCGACCGGTTCCAACATTCGTGGCTACATCTCGTTCTCCGCGAGCTGCACCCCGAAGTCGACCTTGGCGTCGGAGGCGGCGACACTCTTGAACCCGCCGTGGTCGGGGCAATTCAACACGTTGCAGTTCAACGCCGGGGTGTACTGCGCGCCGCCGTCATAGTCTGGGCCAATGAGCGAATCGAACGAAGCGAATGAATCGTCGGAGAACGACGACACCAGCGAATCAAAGAAGTCCAGTGAATCAACCGACGCCTTCGGCGAGAAGATTCAGGACCTCCGCAATCGGTTGAAGAATATGACCCAACCGCTCGTCGATTCCCTCGACTCTCGGCTCCGCGACCAGATTGACCGTCGCGTCGATTCCCGCGTGGACGACCGTGTCCAGACGCTGGTCGACGAGGCACTCGCCGCTCGACTTTCCGTGATCGAACGCGCCATCGCCGATATTGATCGCACCCTGAAGGAGCTTCAGGGCCAGTAGCGAATCAGGGATTCTTCTCTGGTGGGTTTCGCGAAGCCCTTCGCTCCCGGTCGCGGCGAATGGCCCATCGCATCGTCAAAACGATGAGCACCAGCGTCGCCGCAATGAAGACCGAGAAGACGGCGATGAACACGACGTCACGATAGGTCAATGTCACACGAGAGCGCCAGAGTTGATGGATGACCATGACGCTCGATTCCTCTCCAATGAGCGTGGTGGCCGCGCTTCGCGGCGACCGGTCCCGACGTCCTTTGATCGATATGGCCAGCGCCGGCGGCCTTCGCTCGCTGCTCGAGGACGGCATCTTTGCGATCGTCGGGGCGCAGCGCCTGGATGAGCCACTCGTCGTGCGCGCATCATCGTTGCAACAGCACTTCGCCACTACTGATCTCTCAATGTCGAGCACCGGTCGGATCCGTGGCATCTTGATCGGACAGATCCTTCGGCTGTTGAGCGTCGGGATGCCCATCGACCACGCATTCGACGACGCTGTCACGGCGTGGCGTAGTGAAGTCGGCGCGAGTGAACTGATCACGCATTTCGACGCACTCGACGATGACGATCGCGCTCGCCTCGCAACCGACGTAGAAGCTCACTGTGTCACATTGATGCGAGCCCTCGGTGAGATCCCCGCTCATTGGATGCCGCGCAGCAACGTACGCGCGTCCCAGCGACTCGCCGGCGGTAACGTCGTCCTGCGCGACGCCATAGACCTCATGATCGGCACCTCGACGAGTGAAGTGGCGTCGATCGCCCTCTTCGACGTCACCACCTCCCCACTCGGCGAGGGTGCCGAACGTTCGATGCGCTACCACGCGTTGGTGCAGACGTTGCGCTCGTCGGTGATGCCGCTTCGAACCTGCACGTTCTCGAGCGCCACCGGAGAGACCTGGATACGCGACGTCGATTACGAACTCCTGGCGCGAAGCGTCGAGGACGTCCTCGAGAACGTGGGCGACCAGTGGAGCGCGCGATGACACTGTTGCATCGACGACTGACGAAGGCCGATCTCAACGAGCTCATCGCCGAGGCGCCGAAAGAACCGGCGCGGTTAAGTGATGAACACCGCGCGTCGCTGTCCACACGATTTCGCGCGGTGAGCGTGCCGGGTCATCGTCGTCTCGACGCCTGGGGTGTGGAACGGGCCGGTCGTGAAGGCACCGCCTTTCGGTGGTCACCCGGATCCGCGCGCCGAGTCCTCGGAAACGCGGCATTGCGCCGCATCGCACGACACCCGGCTTCGATTCGTGACGCCGTTCGCGACGAGCTCGGTGACCAAATGGTGCGCGCCGCATCGGGATATTCGAGGAGTGGAGCGTTGTCGCACTGGCTGGCCTCGGCGCCACACCCGGTCATTGGACTCGTAACGGCCGACGCCGTGAACTGGGCGAGCCAACTGCATGAGATCTCGAGTTGGCTCGAAGCTCCCTGGACGATTCCAACCAGTGACGCCTATTACGACGTTGCCTCGGCACGCACCACGCTGCGTGCTCGTCGTGACCTCATCGTTCGAAGCGACGACTCGCGCATCGTCATTCGTGTGCGAGGTGGAGCCCCGGGCAAGAGTGCTGGCCCGGGGCTGCGCGCAGATCTCACTATCGAGTCGCTGGCCGATCATAACGGTATCGCACCCGTTCGCTACATCGGGCTCTGGCCCGAGGCCGGGGTCTGTCTGTCGGTTGACGGCAGTATCGACGATTTGCGCAGCGGCGCGCGCGACCTGGTTCGCACGGCAGTCGCGCAACGTCGTCAAAGAACGCTCCTCGCGGCCTAGAGACCTTCCAGTCTCATCGGGTTCTGATTACAAGGGCACCCGTGTAGCCTTGATGGGCCATGCCCCTCAGAACTTCCCTTAGAAATATCGCCATCATCGCCCACGTGGACCACGGAAAGACCACGTTGGTGGACAAGATGCTGCGCCAAACCGGTTCATTCACGGCCCACGAGGAGTTGACCGACCGGGTCATGGACTCTGGCGACCTGGAACGCGAAAAGGGCATCACGATCCTCGCCAAGAACACGGCCGTCAAATGGAACGACCTCACGATCAACATCATCGACACGCCTGGTCACGCCGACTTTGGTGGTGAAGTCGAGCGCGGACTGGCCATGGTCGACGCCGTGATCTTGTTGGTCGACGCCGCCGAAGGACCCCTGCCCCAGACGCGGTTCGTGCTTCGCAAGACGCTAGAAAAGCGCCTTCCGGTCGTGCTGGTGATCAACAAAGTCGACCGCCCGGACGCCCGGATCAAAGACGTTGTGGCCGAAGTGGAGAACCTTTTCCTCGACCTCGACGCCGACGAACACCAGATCTCCTTCCCCATCCTTTACGCCAGCGCTCGCCAGGGTTGGGCCTCGCTCGACGTCAATGACACCTCCGGTGACCTCACGCCGCTTTTTGAGACCATCAGGGACTTTGTGCCGGCCCCCGAATACGAAGAGGGCCACGGTCTCCAAGCTCTGGTGTGCAACTTGGACGCCTCGCCGTATTTAGGGCGACTGGCGCTTTGTCGAGTGGTCAATGGCAACCTCGAACGGGGTCAACGCGTCGCTTGGTGCCGCATCGACGGCACGGTCGAGCACGCCAAGATCACCGAGTTGTTCATCACCGAGGCGTTAGAGCGTCTACCGGCTCAGAGCGCCGGACCGGGCGACATCGTCGCCGTCGCCGGATTCGAAGACATCACGATTGGCGAGACGCTCGCCGACCCGGAGAATCCGATCGCGCTCGAACCATTGCACGTCGATGAGCCGAGTCTCTCGATGACCATCGGTATCAACACGTCGCCGCTGGCCGGCACCGAAGGCAAGCTGCTCACCGCTCGAATGGTGAAGGATCGACTGGACCGCGAACTCGTCGGTAACGTGGCGCTACGAGTACTCAACACTGAACGTCCCGACGCCTGGGAAGTCCAGGGACGCGGTGAACTGCAGTTGGCCGTACTCATCGAGACCATGCGCCGCGAAGGCTTCGAGCTGACGGTCGGCAAGCCGCAGGTCGTCACGCGAATGGTCGACGGCAAGTTGAACGAGCCGGTGGAACACGTCACGATCGACGTACCCGAGGAGTTCGTCGGCAACGTCACGACGTTGCTCGCCACTCGCAAGGGCACCATGACCGACATGGTCAATCACGGCACCGGCTGGGTCCGACTGGAATGGCGCATCCCGGCTCGCGGACTGGTGGGGATCCGCACGGAGTTCATGACCGAGACCCGCGGCGCGGGCATTATGCACTCGAACTACGACGGTTACGCACCGTGGTTCGGTGACATCCGACTGCGACAAAATGGCGTGCTCGTCGCCGACCGCCGAGGTGACACGACGGGCAACGCTCTGCTCGACCTCGAACAGCGTGGGACGCTGTTCGTCGGACCCGGGGTCGAGGTCTACGAAGGAATGATCGTCGGTGAGAACTCGCGTTCCGATGAGATGAACGTGAATCCGACCAAAGAGAAGAAACTCACGAACATGCGCGCCTCGGGTAGCGACAACACTGAACGGATCGCGCCGCCGACCATCTTCTCGCTCGAACAGGCGCTCGAATTCATCGCTGACGACGAGGCCGTCGAGGTCACCCCTCAGTCGGTGCGTCTGCGCAAAGCGGTGCTCGACGTCGCGGCGCGTCATCGCCTCCATAAAAAGAAGTAGCCGCCCTGTAGGGTTGTCCCCGGAGGGATGACAGAGCGGCCGAATGTACCGGTCTTGAAAACCGGCGTGGGCTTGCCCACCGTGGGTTCAAATCCCACTCCCTCCGCCAACCAGCCAGCCAGCCAACGAAGAGGATAGACGTGGGCCCACTGACCACGGCGCCTCGACTGGGCCATGTAGCCTCGGCCCGGTCGACATACCACCCAGGCACCGTCCGAATTATGTCCGGATTTTAGGGTATCAGCGCAGATTGAATAGGTGTCCTGATAAGCAGACATAGTGTTAATCTTCATCGCGCCGCTTCCTTCAGGCGCTCGTAGTCAACGTCCTCGTTGGCAATGGCGATGCACATGCGAAAAACTTCTCGCTGTTTCACCATCGGGACGGTTCACTCGAGCTGACGCCGAAGTACGACGTCATGTCAACGCTCTACTACCACCTCGACGAGCTCGCGATGTATGTCGACAACGTTCGAAAGATCGACCGCGTGACGGGGGACCGCTTGGTCAGTGAAGCGACGAGCTGGGGAATGCCCCGCGCGACCGTCATTCAAATCGTGACCGACCTCCTCGACGCCGTTCCTGATGCACTTGCGCGAGCCGCCACCGAGACTCCTGGACTCCCGCCTCAGATCCCCGACCTCGTTCGCAAACAGCTCGCGAACCTACGCATAGGTCTGAACGCTTCGAAATAGCCGGTGCTCCACCACACGCGCAGTACGTACGAAGTTACGTCGGGCTCAGTCGAGCCACCGTCGATTGCCAACAACGATGCCCCGACTTCGTGGCCGGGGCATCGTTGAATTGCAGTGTTGTTCAGCTCACCGCAATGCCTTCATACGGTGTAGGAAGATTCCGGAGCGTCTCGATCGGCGTCAACGTGCCGTTGGCGTTGATGGCGAATGCGTCTAACGCTCCGCTGCCGCCACTCTCGACGTAGAGGAAGGCGCCGTCGGGCGACACCGCCGAGTCGGTCGATCCGGGGTGCGTGATCGCGGCCTGGGCGTTCAACAGCGTCGGCGCACCGCCGGTCGTCTCGCCGAAGGAACTCACGTCACCACTGCCGGCATTCGATCCGAAGAAGTAACCCTGAGCAGTAGAGATCCAGCAGAGCGCCGCTTGTGCGTCACTCACGGTTCCGACCAACGTCAGCGCTCCATCGGCACCAATCGAATACGTGCTCACCGAACTATTGGACGCTTCGGCGGCCACCACTCGGCCCTGTACGTCGAAGGTGAACGCGAACGGTACCGCGTTGGCCGCGCCAGTCACCGTCGCCGAGGTTGACAGCGCGCCGCCGCCACCGACGGAGAAAACCTCGTAGGAGCTGGTCGAGGCCTTGGTGGTCGCGATGAGGAACTGACCGTTCGGGCTGTAGCCCACCTGGCCGGCACCGGCCAGGAAGAAGGGCGGCGTCGTGTTCGCGAGACTCAGGGAGCGAGTTTCATTGCTCAGTGCCGCCAGTCGAGCACCTCGGAGCCGGTATTCGCTCAGCGATCCGGTGCCGCCAGAATTCAACACGGCGACGAGGTCGTCGTGCGCGGTGATCGAAACTGGGAACGAACCACCGCTCGGCACTTGCTGCACGAGGTGCAGATACGGACCAGAGACCGCGAAGACCGACACCGAGTTGCTTCCCGGGTTCGTGGCGATCAGTTCATTGCCGTTGTCGACGAGCGCGAGCCCGCCCTGGCTCGCCAGTGGGTCGGCGGCCGAACCGGCGGCCGCGGCGCCGGCGCCGCCAGTGGGATACGTCGCCACGTACGAGATGGTTCCGTCGGTACCTCGCGTGTAACTGATCACCGTATTGTTCGGCCCTTGGTCAGTCTCGACGAAGAGCGCCTGACGTGACGGCGCTTGATCGTGGGCCGACGTCGCGCCGGCGAATGAGCTTGTCGTCAGAAAACCGGTGACGAGGGTGAGCGCTCGCACCGAACGATCGTAAAAGTCGATGTGATTTCATGGTTTCTCCTTGTTGGTGGCAGAGGTGCCAATGATTCAGTCCTCCGACTCGCACCCGCGTTACAGCGCGAACTCGGGCGGTACTGTTTTGCTGGTGGACGACGCCGCGCTCTTGGATAATCTGCTCGGCGGCGGCGAGACGGCCTTCAGCGAACTCGTGCGGCGATATCACCCGGTGAAGGTGGCGCGCTACTACGTGGGGAGCGTCGCCAGCGCCGAAGACGTCGCCCAAGACACCTGGATCGCGGTCATCAAGGGAATCGAAAAGTTCGAACAGCGAAGTTCGTTCAAAACGTGGCTGTTGCGGATCTGTGTCAATCGCGCGCGAACGTCCGGTGTGAAAGAGCACCGTTCGATACCCGTCGACCCGAATGAGTCGGGACCTAGCGTGGCGGCACATCGATTCGACCAAGGCGGCTTCTGGAGCGACCCGCCCGTTCCCTTCACCGACGCCGTCGACGCTCGACTCGACAACGCCGTGATCTTGGACGCCGTACGACACGCCATTGACACCCTGGGCGAACCCCAACAGGCCGTCGTAACGCTTCGCGACGTGGAGGGACTATCTACGCAGGAGGTGGCTACGCTTCTCGGACTCAGCGAGGCGAACGTTCGGGTGATTTTGCACCGGGGTCGAGCACGTGTTCGAGAGATCGTCGAAGAAACGATGAAGGGAACGAAGATATGAAGTTGCTGTCGTCACCTCTCGTATGCCGCGACGCCGTCGAACTAGTGAGCGACTATCTCGACGGCACGCTGCCGCGTCGTCAACGTCGTCGTCTCGAAAAGCACCTCGCCGGCTGCGATGCCTGTACGGCCTACCTCGATCAGATGCGCGCGACCATCGCCGCCAGTGGCAAAGTCGGCCCCGACGATTTGCCGAGTGACGTGCTTGAGGGTCTGGTCGATCTGTTCCGCCAGTACCGCGACGACAACTGAAAGGCCTCAACAATGGCGTCAACTGAATCTCCGATTACTGTGTATGGCGCGAGCTGGTGCCCCGACTGTCGTCGAGCCAAGCAGTTTCTCGCGTCACACCGCGTGGCCTATGACTGGATCGACCTCGAAGAGTTCCCCGACAAGACCGCCGACGTCGAAGCACGCAACGGCGGCAAGCGGATCATCCCGACCATCGTCTTTCCCGACGGCAGTTTCCTCGCCGAACCATCGAATGACGAACTGGCCGATCGAATCGGTCTCTCGCGCACGGCCGAAGAGAGGGAGTACGACCTCATCATCATCGGCGGCGGACCGACCGGGCTAACCACCTCGATCTACGGCGCGCGCGAGAACCTCAAAGTGCTGATCGTAGAAAAGTCAGCGCCGGGAGGCCAGGCCGGCATCACCGAGCGCTTCGACAACTACCCCGGTTTCCCCGACGGCGTGGGCGGTGCGGAGTTGGCCGAACGCATGACCCAACAGGCCGAGCGCTACGGCGTCGAGATCCTCCAGGCCGTCGGCGCCACGCGAATTGAGCGCGACGGCCCGATGCTGCGTGTCGATCTTTCGACCGGCGACTTCGTCCTCGCACCGGTGGTGCTCGTCGCCACAGGATCGACCTATCGACGTACCGACGCCGAGGGCGAAGCGGACCTCATCGGCGCGGGCATTCACTTCTGCGCGACCTGCGACGGTCCGTTCTACCGCGGGGCCAAGGATCTCACCGTCGTGGGCGGCGGTAACAGTGGTCTCGAAGAAGGCTTGTTCCTCACCCAGTTCGCCGATCACGTCACCGTCATACAGGCCATGTCACAACTGACGGCCAACAAGCTCTTGCAGGAGAAGGTCCTCAACCATCCCAAGATGTCGGTTCTCTTGGACACCTCCGTCACCTCGTTCAACGCGAATGACACGGGAAAACTGGAATCGATCACCTTGTCGTGCGACGGAGCCGAGGCGAAACACGTGACGGCCGGTGCGTTCGTCTTCATCGGACTCGATCCCAACACGAGCTTCCTCGAGAACTCGCTCGACGTGGACGAGCGCGGCTTCATCGTCACCGACACAAGTTTTCGAACGAGCATCGATGGCGTCTTCGCCGCCGGTGACGTGCGTTCGGGATCGACGAAACAGATTGCCTCAGCGGTCGGCGAAGGCGCCGCGGTGGCGATTCAGATTCGCTACTACCTCGACTCGCTTGATCGAGTGAAAGTCTCCACCTGACAACACGGACGAGGATCGTTCGCGTTCTCGTGAAACTTTTCGCAACTCCACGTCAAGCGCGTGACACATTTCTGACGTGAAGTCGCCGGTCCATTCCGCGCTTCACTAAACACAGTGTTTCCTAAGGAAATTTCACAAAACGCGCAAGTACAGTTGACGTAACGACTTGCGTATTCGCACCATTCGGTGTGCACTGCAGGGCGATCTGTTGCTCACAGATGCTTACCGAACGGAGCGTCGGACATGTCCAAGGCGAGTTGCGACAGTTTGGTGCTCGGCGACTTCTTCTGGAACTCGAACGACCTCAATTCGGTCCTGGGCAGCGACGGGACATGGCAAGTCGTGAACTGCGCGTGGCCCGAACAGATGGGCTGGTCGCTCGAAGACCTTCAGAGCGGACCGTTCATTGATCTGATTCACCCGGATGACGTCGTCGCGACCCTACGAGAGTTCGAACGACTGATCGCCGCGCCTGACACCACGTCGGTGGAGTTTCGCAATCGTCAACGGCGTCGTGACGGAGCGTACCGGTGGATCGCGTGGAGTTGCCGCGGCCGCAACGGCATGGTCCTGTCGACCGGGCGCGACATCACGAGCCAAGTCGAGGCGCAACAGGAACGGGCCGACAGCCTCGAGATGAAGCGGGCCATCCTCGACGCGGTCGTTGATTCGATTATCACCATCGACGAACACCTCCAGGTGCTGGACGTCAGTCCCGCCACTGAACGAATCTACGGCATCTCGAAAGTCGAACGACGTGGATATAGTTCACTCAACATTGTCCTGACCGAAGATCGTGGTCACGTCGCGAACCAGCTCCGGCGGCTTTTCCGGGGTGAAGACGGCTCGATGACGAAGTACCGGTTCCGGGCGAGGCACGCAGACGGACGGATGCTGAACATCGAAACGCGCGGACGCCTCATTCGTGACGAGTCGGGGCTCGAGCCTCGAGCCGTCTTGGTATCGCGTGACGTCACCGAAGTAGTCGCCGCCGAAGTTGTGATGCAAGACGCCAAGGAGGCGGCCGAGCGCGCCAACGCCGCGAAGAGCGTATTCATGTCGCGCATGAGTCACGAACTACGCACACCCCTCAATTCGGTGCTGGGATTCGCCCAGATCCTCGAGATGGAACTGACGTCCCCCGACGAACTCGAGATGGTGGGCTACATCCACCACTCCGGCACGTATCTCCTCGAACTGATCAACGAGGTCCTCGACATCTCGCGAATCGAGTCGGGTCATATCAACGTCATGATCGAACCGATTGTTCTCCAAGACCTCGAGAGGGAGTGCATCGAACTCGTGACTCCGCAGGCCAACGACCTCGGAATCACGATCTTCGCCCGGTCCGACTACGACTACCAGGTCCTCGGCGACCAGCAACGTCTGAAGCAGGTGCTGCTCAACCTGCTCTCCAACGCCATCAAATACAACCGACCTCAGGGCTCGGTGACGATCTCGTGCACGCAGCAACACAACGGGGTCCGACTCTCGGTGAGCGACACGGGACCCGGCATAAGTCTCGGTCTTCAGGCGCGTCTCTTCACGCCGTTCGACCGACTCGACGCCGAGACCTCGGGCATCGAAGGAACCGGACTCGGCCTCGCCCTCTCCAAGGGTCTCGTCGAAGCGATCGGCGGCACCATGGGTGTCGACAGCGAGGTGGGCAAGGGTTCGACGTTCTGGATCGAACTGCCGAACGTCGAGTGCCCGACATTGGAAGGCTCGAAGTCCCAGCCGCCGCTAGCCCTCAAAGCCGCCGATACGGCCGAGTCAACGGTGCTCTACATCGAGGACGACCTCGCGAACGTTCAATTGGTCGAGCGTCTCCTCATGCAGCGGCCCAATATCAATCTCATCACTTCCCTGTTGGGTGGACTGGGCATCGAATTGGCCCAACAACATCGACCAGACCTGATACTCCTCGACGTGCACCTCAGCGACATGCACGGCTTCGAGGTATTGCAGCGCCTCCAAGGTGATTCGCGAACCATTGACATTCCGGTCGTCGTCCTCTCGGCCGACGCCACGACGTGGCAACGACGCAGATTCCGCAACGCCGGCGTCGAAGACTATCTGTCCAAGCCCCTGGATCTCCAGCAACTGTTGGACGTCATCGACCAGCACATCGGGGCCCGCGCGGTGACAAGGGTCATCGCCGACGCGCGCCACATCATCGCCACGTCGTAATCCGATCGACGTCTCTTCGTCAGTCCGAGACGCGAGAGCGAATCTGTGCGATCCATTCGTCGGCCGATCGACGGGCCTGGGCGACCTCTTCGCGACGATCGGTCGCCCCGTCGCCGGTGACGGGATAGGACCCGAGGAATTTGACTCGCACCAGGTGGGCCTGCAGATCGGCCAAACAATCAGCGACCACATCATCGGCGACGTGACCCTCGAATTCGATCACGAAGCAGTAGTCGCCGAGACCGAGCTTCGTCGGACGACTCTCCAATTTGGTGAGGTTGATGTCGCGCGCCGCGAAACGACCGAGGATGCCGTAGAGGGAACCGGGTCGGTCAGCGTCCTGGAAACAAACGATGGTGGTTCGATCATGACCTGTCGGCGCGGCGACTCTTTCGCGACCCACGACGACGAATCGGGTCGCATTGCCCGGATGATCTTCGATATCGGTCGCGATCGCGACGAGTCCGAAGAGTTCGCCGGCCAGCGTCGAGGCGACGGCCGCCCACGGTTCCGTCGACTCACTCACCTCGCGTGCTGCCTGGGACGTCGACGAGGTCTGTTCGATCGTGACGTTCAGCGTGTGCAAGTAACTTCGACACTGAGCCAGCGCGTGCACGTAACTGCGAACACTCGTGAGGTCGTCGAGGGCCACACCTTTACGTGCGAGCAGATGAAGGCGTATCGGGATGACGATCTCTTGCACGATCATCAATTCGTGGTCGAAGACCAAGCCGTCGATCGCCGCCGACACCGTTCCTTCGATGGCGTTTTCGAGAGGGATCATTCCCTGATCGAGGGAAGAATCGGCGACCGACGCGAGCAAATCGGTCAGCGTGTCGCACGCGACAGGCTCGACGTTTTTCATGGTGGAGACGGCCTCGTGCGAGAACGACCCTTCCGGCCCGAGATAACCAATGCGCAACGTTGCCATCACGAGAATCTACTTCGATGCTCCAATTGGCTCAGAAGTGCTGGGTTGGGGAAGGTCGTTTGAGGCCGTACGATGTACGGGGATCGATTTCGAAAGGCCGTGCGATGGGGCACCCGATGTTTGAGTATGACGCCACGCTGGCGGACGAAATCTTTGACTACTGCCGAGAACGACTTTCGATGGACCCGGTGCCGCTCGACTTCGGAAGTTTGAACGCGGCGCCTGCGGGCGACATGAAGGGTTTCATTCGACCGGAGGGTCACGACGCCGAAGGTATCCTCGAATTCTTCAAAAACGATCTGGCACCGGCGGTCGTCTCCATCGATTCACCCGGTTTCCTCGCCTTCATCCCTAATGCCCCGACCAAGAATTCACTGTTGTTCGACATGGTCGTGGCCTGCTCGGGCCTCAACGGCACGAGCTGGCTGGAATCGAGCGGCGTCGTGCGTGCCGAGAATCTGGCCCTTGAGTTCCTCGCCGAGTTGGCTGGAATGCCCGAGGGTTCCGGCGGCGCGTTCGTCTCAGGTGGTTCCTTGGGCAACCTCTCGAGTCTCACCGTCGGACGCGACATCGGTCGCGCCAAGCATCCGAATCTGTTGCCGCACGAGGTGCGCTATGCGATCTCGTCCGACGCGCACTCGAGCATCGGCAAGGCGTTGCACGTGCTCGGCATCGAACCCCTCATCGTCATGACCGACGACCACCGCTTCACGCGCGAGAGCCTGGAAGCGGCGATGGCCATCGACCCGAATCCCGAGACCGTGATCGGCGTCGTCGGGACCTCGGGGACGACGAACGCCGGCATCGTCGACGACCTCGAGGGTCTCGGCAGTTACGCCAGAGAACACGACCTCTGGTTCCACGTCGACGGCGCCTACGGCGGGGCCGCACTGTTTTCACCTACTGAGCGACACCTCCTCACTGGACTGCGACACGCCGACAGCTTCATCGTCGACCCGCACAAGTGGCTCTTCGGTCCCCTGGACTGCTGTGCCTTGATCTATCGCAATCCGACCATCGCTCGCAAAGTCCTGGCCCAACAGGCGAGCTACCTCGACATCTTGCACTCGAGCGACGACGAGCACTACGAGTGGAACCCGTCAGACTTCGCGATTCACCTGTCGCGCCGCGCGAGAGGACTTCCCTTCTGGTACTCACTGGTCACCAACGGCACCGCGGCGTACGAGAGCGCCGTGCAGAGCGCCGTGGACTTAGCGCACCGCACGCAGAAGAAGATCGAAGGACTCGACTACCTGGAGATGGTGCGTCCGGTCAGCCTTTCTATCGTCCTCTTCCGGCGAAAGGGCTGGGCCAGCGAGCACTACACCGAGTGGAGCCACCAACTCTTACGCGACCAAGTCGCTTTCGTGACACCCACGAAGTGGGAAGGCGAAACAGTGGGACGTCTCGCGTTCTTGCACCCGAATACGACCGACGAACTCGTGGATCAGATCTTCGAGTCAATGCGCGTCTAGCGATCCTTCAACAACGGATCACTGGGCGTACGTGCGTTCTCGCCCCGCTGCGACTTGTGACGCCAGGCGATCCCGCCGAGTGCCTCGAGGACAACCCGGTTGCCCAGGTACGCCGTGATCTCGGCGTGATCGTAGGGCGGGGAGATCTCAACGACGTCGACACCACCTATTGGTACCTCCATGGCAATTCTGCGCACCGCATCGAGCAGTTGGCGACTGGTGAGTCCGCCCGGTTCGGGCGTGCCGGTTCCCGGCGCCGAGCCGGGGTCGACGACGTCGACATCAACTGACAGGAACACCGCGTCGCACTCACTCATCGAAAGTGCGATCGCTTCGTGAAGTACGTCGTCGAGTCCTCGCGAGACGATCTCGCTCATCTCGAATGAGCGCATACCCTGTTCGGCCATCCAGGCCAGCGTCGCCGGTTCGGGCCAGTATCCGCGAAGTCCGATCTGGAAGAAACGATCGCCGCGACAGGCACCGGACTCGATGAGTCGGCGCATGGGGGTGCCGTGACCGTAGAGCGAACCCATTTGCGTATTGCCGGTATCGGCGTGAGCGTCGAAGTGAATGACCGACACTCGTCCCCAACCGACGTAGCGTGCGACGCCGGTGACGTCGGGCAACGCGATCGTGTGGTCGCCGCCGAGGATGATCGGGATGACGCCGGCTCCGGCAACGGCGGTCACCCTCTCTTCGAGCAGTCGGAGCGACTTCTCGGTGTCGCCGGAGGGCATCTCGACGTCACCGAGATCGACCACTTTGAGTTCGCTGAGCGGGTCGAGCCCGAGCGCCAGACTGGGACGCAGTCCGTCGTGCGGCAGGTAGTCCGTGACGCGAATGGCCTGAGGACCGAAGCGACATCCGGATCGGTGCGACGTTCCCCCATCGAAGGGTGCACCGATGATGACGGCGCCTGACGCCGACCATTCGGCCGTTACGTCGGGGTCGACCGCGGGTACACCGAGGAACGTAGCGTCCGGTCCGTAGAGGTTGCCTATGCGCACAGTTGGTCTCGCGCTGCGACTACGACCCGCCTAGGCATACGACTCCTTGATCGCGCTCGCAAGTTCGTCGAGATGATTGACGACCACTGATACGTGACCGTCGCCCGCGAAGAAGCGCTTCGTCGCCGTCGGTAGGTTCGTGGCGAGCCATTCTCCATGCGTGCGCGGGACCATGAGGTCCTGATCGCCGAACCACACGTCGACCGGCACGGTGATCATCGTGAGGTCGAATCCCCAGTCCTTCATCATCGCCTGGTCGTCGTCAAAGAAACCTCGCCAACCGAACTCGAAGCCTTGACGCATAGACGCAGCGAATTCCTCTCGGGCCAGCTCTGGTTCCAGGGCCGCCTTGTCAGGCTCCGACAGCAGTTCGCCGAAGAGCTCGACAATGTTGTCTTTGGTCGCGACGGCGAAAGCGTCGCCGTAAGACGCCATGTGAGCTTCATATTCAGGGCCGCCTTCTTTCGCGAGCGCGAACTCTTTGACGTTCTCCGGCCCCATCCCTTCAGTCCAGTCGAAGTCCAGGTTGGCGGGCACAACCCCGGCGAGCGAGAACGCGGCCAGGCAACGAGGTGCGTCGAGTGCCGCGCAGGCTAAGGCGTGCGGTCCACCGCCGGACCAGCCGACGACGACGTAGTCGCTTCGTCCCAATGAATCGAGGGCTGTGCGGCTGTCGCGCACGACCGACGCGACGTCACGACCTTCCAGACGCGACGACTCGCCGTAGCCAGCGCGCGATGTCGTCACCAGGTAGAGGCTCCCGTCCACGACGAGTGGCGCGAGCATCTTGACCAGGCTCGCCGAACTGGGTGTCCCGTGATGAAAGAGGACCGTGTGACCGGTCGGCTCACCGAGGGTCGCGACTTCGAGCGTGCGCCCATCCGGAGTGTCAATCAAGACTTCGTTGTAGTTCATGGTTCTGCTCCTCGTGTCAACTCTCCACCATACGCTGGCGGGATGTCGTCGACGCGCTCGATTTCGGTCTCGAGGTCGATCCCCGCGCCGCCCTCTCGAATATTCGAGGTCCTGGCCGATCCACGTCAACACGCACTTCTCGACGGCTCCGGTTCGGTCTCGTCGGTGAAGCACGCTCCCGTTCGGTTGGCGCTCGGCTCGACGTTCTCCATGAACATGAAGATGGGTCTCGGCTACGTCACGCGAAACCGCGTCGTCGAGTTCGAGGAGAACCGCCGAATTGCGTGGCACCACTTCGCGAAGTTCATCTGGCGCTATGAACTCGAAGAAGTGGACGGTGGCACGAAGGTCACTGAGTCGTTCGATTACGACCGACCGTGGGCCTTCGTGATCATCGCGATGGGATTCCCCGAGCGAAATCGCCTGGCCATGGAAGCCACGCTTGAGCGTCTCGAAGCAATCGTCACCTCGTAACGGTGAGTGTCGTGCCGACGTTCAAGAGCTCGACCCAGGTCTGACCGGGCGTCATCAGCGCCGTCTTGCCGTTCAAGGTCTTGTACTGGATGACGTCGGCCTTATTGGGTCCGCGCGACCACGTGCCGGTGGTCTCTCGGCCATCGACGAAGTAGGCCGCGGTACCCGAACCCTGCAGATTCGCGTACGACGCCTCGGTGCCGATGCCGTTCACGTAGTTCACCCACATGACGACCACGTTCGTGGGCGACTCTCGCCTGCCGGTCCCGGTCACGTCGGCTTTGCCGAAGAGCGTCCGGTCCCACGACATCGTCGCCGTGTCCCACGTCCATGTGACGGGGTAGATGCTGGGGAAGGGGACGACAAAACTCACGACCGCCGCTCCGCCGGCCTTCTGCTCCTTTGAGCGATACGTGAAGAGCGCCTTGGGAGGAACCGGTGTGCCCCCGAAGGCGAAGAGCTTGGGCGCGATCGCGAACAGGTTGTGTGGCGCATAGAGGTCGGGGTCGCGGAACATCGCCGTGCCGGCACTCGATTCATCGATCAATTTCAGTCCGGGGACCGTTTCGATGCTGTCCACGGCGTAGGGCGCGCCGCCGGAGTAGGCGAAGATACCTCCGAGCGGCCACACGATCTGTGTGTCGGTCGGTCGCACCGAACGCACTGGTCCGACCTTCAAGGGAGCGTGGCTGTTGAAGACCGCCGCCAGTCGCGTGATGCCACCGTTCACGATCTCTTCGTAGACGACGTCGGCCTGATCGACCCCCCACTGCGGCAACGCTTCGGGCGTGTCCTCGATCTTGACCGTCAGGTCCGGCCGCTTCAGCGAAAGACCGGTCGGATCGGGAAGGCCGCTAAGTGGTGCCGTAGCTGGCGGCGGCACGGTCGTGCTGGTCGTGGTGGTAGTTGTAACGCTCGAGGTCGGAGTGCTCTTATGAAAGTGAAAGTACGCCAAACCCCCGATCGCGGCCAGCACAACGACGACAACTACCGCGATCAAGGTCTTACGCATGCCACAAACCTAGTGAACGACACGACGACCTCAGAGTCGGTTACTGGTCGTTTTTCAGAAGTTTGAATATCACGGTGTGGGGCAGCAATGTCTCGGCACTGAGATGTTCCGAACCCTCGACGCGCTGCCACCCCACCGATTCATAAAAGCCCAACGCCGTGTCGCGACCATTAGCCCAGATTTGCTCGACACCGAGCGCGCGCAGGTCGTCTTCGGCGAAGGCGAGTACGCGAGCTCCGTACCCACGTCCCTGTACGTCGAAGTCGGTCGCCATATATCGCAGCTGATAGGTGATCAGTGAGGAGTTCATCGGTGGCGCCGACGGGAAGAACGACGCACTCACCACCAGGCGCGGCCCCAGGAAGCCGCCGTAATGGATGGACGTCTCGTCCTCATCACGCGAATCGGGGTGATAGAGCGCCGCATCGTCATTGCGCAAGACCCGTCGACGAAGTTCGTGGAGTTGATCGGCCGATACTCGCTCTACGTGAAAAGTGTCGTCAGTCAATGCTGCGCACCAACGTGATCAACGTAAGTGATTCGTCGCGCTGCATCGCAAAACTCTCACCGTTCGGTCGAAAGCCGATCTTTTCGTAGAAGGCGCGAGCGCGTGGGACAGATGAGGTGACGTGCAGGAAGACCTCGTCGACGCCTTCGCTGGTCGCCCAATCGCCGATCGCGTCCACTAACAGCGACGCCATGCCCGTGCCGCGTTCACTCGGCGTCACGTACATGCCGTAGAGCCACCTGGTCCCCGGATGGGTGTCGTTGAATCCGCCCGAGACCATCCCGACGACGCGTCCGTCACGATCGGCGAGATAGTACAACTGATTGGTGGCGGCGTCTTTCCACTGCGCGTCGCTCCAGCTCACCGTATCTTCGTAGGTCGAGCCGTAGGCGTCGGGGGTGTCGGCGAGAGCCTCAAGTCGAATGGCGCGCAGGTCCCGCCAGTCATCTGGTCCGCAACGCCGGATGCTCACATTCGATTCACGCGTCATCGGTCATGTGCGCCGATACGTTTCGTTCGGCGGGTGTTCCCTCGGCGAAATTGTCGCGTACGGACTCGCGATCGATGTCGGGACGGTTCTGTGAGAGTTTGGCCTTGCCTTGGATCGCG
The DNA here is from genome assembly GCA_035532375.1 of Acidimicrobiales bacterium. GTDB lineage: Bacteria > Actinomycetota > Acidimicrobiia > Acidimicrobiales > RAAP-2 > RAAP-2. Next base: position 21,442 of record DATKRC010000012.1, on the reverse strand, counting down.
GTCACGTCGATCTCGATGCCGACAATGGCCCTCACTTGTCGTTCGATGTAGTCGCTCGGCGAGTCGTCCACGTGCCATTCGGGCGAACGTCCCGCTTCGAATTGCTGTGTCAATTGTCGCACTTGGTGATGGAGCCATTCGGGGTCGTCGTGGACGCTCACGCGACCTCGGACTTCAGCAGCCACGTAGTTCCACGTCGGCACGACACCGGGATGTTCGAATCGACTCGGGTAGTTCGACGGCGACACGTACGCACTCGCTACGAGGAACAGTCCAAGGACCTCGTCGCCGTCCTTCAGAGCGCGCCACCACGAATTGGCCCGAGCCACGTGCGTGAAGATCTTCGTGCGGTCGTCACTGACGATCACCGGCACGAAGACGCTCTGGAATCCCTCGGAAGATTGCGCCACGAGCATCCCGGCACCGGCCTCGTGGACAATGTCCCACGCGGCCTCGTCGTCGACTGCGTGCTTCGGGGGAACGTACACGTCACCATTCTTCCATGCTGCGCGCTTGTGACCCCATCTGCCTACTCGACGGCAATTGACAACACGACTTCTTGAAGTGAAGCGAATAATCTCAACGAATATGAAGCGCGTTGCAATTGTGCTCGCTGTTCTCGTCGTCGGTGTCACAGGTACGTTGCTCATCACCGGATTCGTAGAATCTGATTCTCCGCACCCGATAATGATCCTCAATTGTTCGGATTCCGTCGGTCAACGAGGGCGAGGTGGGGAGAAAGTTATCGGCGGCGTTGAGGGACTGGTCCTTCCAGAATCGGGCGACCCCGCATCTCTGCGATCTCTTCGAAGTGCCGACGGGAATCGTTATTTCGTGTACAAAGCATTTCTCGCAGTCTCGGCTGGATCGGCCCCATACGCGACCGTATCCGTCGTCCGTCCGCGAAACGCCAAGCTGTATTACGGATCACCCGGAGTCGTTGGCACGCTCGCTACCAGTGCCCAAGGTCGAGGGTCAATCTCGGGTTCGAAGCCTCAGGTTCGACTGCCGGTGTGCGGTCCGAACTACACCGGTTTCGTCGGTGGCATCATTGTTGTGAAGCCGACATCAGTCACATTTGCCGTCTCATCAGCCCATGGAAAGACCGAGCGGGTCACCGTCTCGATTGGCGACGGCTAGTCGGAAATTCTCTACGTCATTCCAAATCGCCAATGATATTTCTCAAGAAGCGTTCGTTCTCAGCTCAATGAAAGTGTCGGCAGCCAAGTGACGAGAGCGTCACCCTCACATTTCAATCTCCGTTATTGACCGTCGCCTTGCTGAGCTTGGCTTTCTTCACCCTTCGTTGAGCAATAGCGCACGATGATTTGAATTCCGAGTCGAATGGCGTTACGCCCACTGAGAAGGTCACGGGTCGTCCCGCCACAATGACATCGTGTCGGCACTTTTCCACGAGTCCGACTAGCTGTGAGTACAGCATGTCGGCGCTTCCCTCCATCTCGCCAACCAAGAACTCATCGCCGCCCCAACGAGCAACGAGGGCGGTTTCAAGGCCTTCCCTGAGGATGCGAGCCACACCGACAATGGCTGCGTCACCGTCGTTCCAAAGTTGGTCACCTTCGTTAAACGACTTCAGATCGTCTAAGTCGACGAAGGCAAGCGCAGTGAGTTGCTGACCGCTCGAGAGTGTTCGATCAAGCCCCCTTCGGTTGAGTAGGGCCGTGAGGTAGTCCGTATGCGCTTCTAAACGCAGATCTTCCATGTCCTTTCTCATCGCATCAGTGTTGTACGCCAATACGGCGTTGTTTTCCTTCAACGCAACATTCTCAAGAAGCAAGCCCTGTGCTCCCTGGACGAGTTGCCGTGAAGCTTCAAGTTCTTGAACCCTTGAACGCTCCATTTCATCCTGAGCGACTCTCATGACCAACCACAGCAGATCTCTGCTATCGGCCTTTGGTCCGTTCACGAACGTCACATGAAACCTAAGCGAGAAGCTCTCAGAGCCAATCTGATATGGATCAGGAAGACGTATTCGTATGCCGCGCGCCCACTGGCCCGTGCTCTCACCATCTGGTCTCTTTCGTAAAAGTGCGAACTGATCACCCCCGACTCTGGCTACAGATTGCGCCTTGGATCCATTAACCAATCGATCGGCGACAGCGGTCAACAATTCGTCTCCAATTGCCTTGCCGTGTCGGGAATGAACCTCGGAGAAATCGCGTATCTTGACCAAGATCACTGTGAAGCTGTCCAACTCAATTTGTCCGGACGTCGCCAGTTCCGTGAGATTATCTAACTGGCGCTGGAATGTCCCCGCGCGTGGCAGACCGGTGAGTGTGTCCCTATCTTCGTCCTTATCCACAGATCCTCCTTAGTGGATTGGCGCGGGGAACCAAGCAGTTGCGTCAATGAGACACTAGTTCTCTCGGTTAATTTCAAGTTCCTTCAGGAGACCCAAGCGCGCCGCCGTCTTCTCGTCGTGGCAGTCGGGCCGAATAGATGCTGTACCCATCGATCTGGCGAACCAGGAACGTCGCGATCAACGTCGCTGCCATCATGGGTATGGCCAGGGAGAGACCGTTGTGTGTCAGCTCGAGGACCAACACGAGCCCGGCCAACGGAGCTTGCATTGATGCGCCGATCATCGCGGCAGCTCCCACGAGCGCGAAGGCGCCGATCGCCGTGCCCGGCCACATATGAATCCACACCGTTCCGAAGAAGGCGCCGAAGAGAGCACCCGTCGCAAGGAAAGGTGTAAAGACGCCACCCGCGGCACCGCTACCCAGCATCATGGCGGTGACCAAAGGTTTCAACGCAAAGAGTGCGAACAAGAGCCCGATCCCGCCGATCCCTAAGAACGCCTCATGCGCCATGTCCTTGCCATTGCCGAACAGTTGCGGATACCAGATTCCGATCACTCCTAAGACGACGAACGCGACGGGCATGACGTACAACATGGACAGACCCTTAGCTCGAAAGTGCGAAGCCCAGCCGATCAGTCGCACGTAGAAGACCGCGAGCACACCGATGACGCCACCAGCCACGATCGACCACACCATCAACGATCCGCTGAAGTGGTAATTAGGGACGTCGACGTAGGTGGCTCGACGCGGCAGATAGATCCAGGCCACCATCGTCGCAACGAGCGAGGTGGCGAGCGCGGGCAACACCACGGGCAACGCGAAGCTTCCATAGAGGACTTCGGCGGTGAAGATCGCCCCGCCGAGCGGCACGTTGTACACGCAAGCCAGACCCGCGCCGCCACCGCAGGCGACGAGCAAACGCTTTTGCGCGGGGCTCAGGTTGAACCAGTGCGAGAGCACACTGCCGGACGCACCACCCATCAACTTGGGCGCGGCCTCTCGTCCGATCGACGCCCCGAGACCGATCACGACCTCTGAGACGACCGAGGTAAGAAAACTCCGACGGAAGGACAGCTTGCCGTCTCCGTTCCAGATAGCGTCATCGATGTCGGAGCGCTCGTGATTAAGAAAACGCCTGATCAAATACCACGACACCGCCCCGACGACGCCAGCGATAAGTAAGACGACGATGCGCCGACTCGAACTCACTGCGGCAACGGCGTTCTGAAAGGATCCCGAGTGGTAGTGAAATCCGGCGCGTTCGAATACCGCCAGCAACCACATAAAGAAATCACCGAAGAGTCCGGTCGCGACACCAGTTAGGACCACGGCCAACCAGAACTGCGGAGTGAGTCGAGCCTCGCCGTCGTGGGTGACGTTCGGTTGTTCCATCGCCCCTCGACCCGAAGGGACTCGACGTTTAATCATTGGCGGAGGAACGCGAAGACGTTCACTTTCGGTGTTGCGCTTTCGCACGATGAACCTCTCAAAGCGATGGCTGCGTCCATAGTACCGCTCAATAATTCGCAACTAACTCGACGAGAACAACCGTCTTCGCGTCGACGCCGCGCTAGTGGTCGCCGGTCACCTGGAAAGGGCCTTGACACGGTGGGCTCTCGCCAATCTCGAGTCGATGGGTCGCAGCAAGCGCTGGCGTGACGCCAGCGCCATGCCAAATGGGCTCTCGGTTAGTGGTGAGGTGATCAACGCAACTGCGCGTGGACCTCGCAACGCGGCGCTAAAGGCATTGCGCAAGGAGTTCTCTCTAACTAGATATGGGCGCCGACTTGGGGTCTCGACATTGGCGGCGGTAGGAGTCGGCCGCGACGGTGAACTCACCGACGCGTTGTTAGTTCGCCCGACGTCCGAGGAGTTCGAAGAACGGCGACTTGTGGCCCGCCGTCACCGGCGCACTCAACGCGCGCTCGAGCGTTCTCGTCGAGCCACCAATCCCGACGCCTACGAGCCCGATCGCCACGCCCGCTCGGGCTTCGGCGTTGTCGTCGAACCAGAGGAAGGGAGTCACGACGTGACCTCGCGCAGATCCCGGTCAGATTCCAAAGCGATTCGGACGCGCCAAACTCGAAAACCACGTACGTTCGATGCCCTGCTTGCCTTTTCGGTCCGGCCATATACTGCGATTGATGGTCGCAATTCTGTTCTGGGTCGCCCTTATCGTGTTCTCGTTCGTACTCGAACTGCACTCGAACGCCTTCATCGCCGTCTTTATCGGCTTCGGTGCGGCGATCTCATTCGTCCTTGCTCTGGCCGGTCTGCCCTTCGCATTCCAGGCCGGCGCGTGGCTCGTCGTCTCGGCGGTTTCACTCGTCACCCTGCGACCTTTCGCCATGCGGAAGTTTCACCATCACCGATTCGAGATCGATATGTCCCAACCAACGAATACTGCGATGACCGACTTGCGCGGCACCGTTGAGATGCCCGTGGGTGACGCCACGCATCCGGGACGAGTGAAGATTCAAGGTGAGTCGTGGAAGGCGGTCACCGACTGGCCGGCGCAACTGCCGGACGGAACGCAGATCGTCGTGAAGAAGGCCTACGGAACGACCCTCTGGGTGGATCCCGTGTGACGTTGCTTCGTTAGTACGCTACGCGCATAATCACTAGTTCGTAAGGACTTCTAGGACTGTGTCGTCGGCACGTCGGCCATCACACTCTTGATCGCCTGCGCGGCACCCAAGAGCGCCGCGCTTTCGGCGGGGATTATCAACTTGGTGTTCGGGCTCTCGGCGAACTTCGACAGCGTGTCAAGTTGCAGGATCGCCACCAATGTCGGGTCGGGCTGTTGCGCCTTGATCGCTGCGTACACCGACGAAATGGCCTGAGCGCGACCTTCGGCTTCGAGGATGAGCGCCTGTCGTCGACCCTGGGCTCGAAGGATGTCGGACTGCTGGGCACCTTCAGCTTCTTTGATCGCCGCTTGGCGTTGGCCGTCGGCGACGTTGACCGCGGACTGCTGTTGACCTTCGGACTCCAAGATCCGAGCTCGCTTCTCCTGGTCGGCTTGCTTCTGGAGGGCCATGGCCTGGAGGATCTGTTCGGGTGGCGTGATCTCCAAGACCTCGACCCGATTGATGCGGACGCCCCACTTGTCGGTCGCCTCTTCCATCTGGGTCTGGAGCATGGTGCCGATGCGTTCACGTTGCGAGAACGCTTCGTCCAAAGTGATGCTGCCGAAGACGGCCCGAACTGACGTGCGCGCCAGGTTGTCCACGCTCACCAGATAGTCCGAGTTCGTGAAAAGGGCCAGGCGAACATCGACCACCTGGCTGAATATCGTCGCGTTCACGATAACCGCCACGTTGTCGCGGGTGATGACCTGTTGACGATCGCCGGTGCGCGGTGTTTCGCGAACGTCAACGATCTTCATGACCTCGATGAAGGGAATGATGAACGTCAGGCCCGGATTCTTGATGTCCTTGAACTCACCGAAACGAGTGATGACGCCGACGAATCCCTGTTGAACGATTCGCACCGCCTTCAGAATCGCCGCCAGGACGAGTAGGACGATGATGCCCGCTACCACTGCTAGGACAATGCCAACCATTTGAATCCCTTCACTAGGGTCAACGGCGATAGTTGCTCGCTCTGCGGCCCGTTAATCGGAGTGTACTTGCGGATTTTCTGATGCGGCCGAGTGAACGTTGACATCAACTCAACCAAACGTGAAATCAAAGGCTTGGACGCCCGGCGAGAACGTCATGAGCATCGTCCCGGAGGATGAGGACTTCGCGTGAAAGAGCGTGTAGAGCCGGGGGACTCCACTCACATAGATGATCGTGGGAGGCGTGCCATTACCAGCAGACACACTCACCGTGCCGGTGCCGCCCATCACCAAGTAGGCGGACTGGGCCGCGTAGTTGATCTCCAACTTCGAGCTCTGGATCGACGTCGCCTCCTGGGCGTGTATGTTCCAGACTCCTGAAAGCGCCCAGGAAGTCGAGATCAAGGTAATCGGGAAGTGGTAGTGCGTCGCGACGTTCTCGGCGGGCGCGTCGCCCGAATCCAGGTAGGTCAGTCCGTACTTGTAGCCCACATAGGACTCGGGGCTCGTCTGCACGAACGGCGTTAGATCCGGCACCGACGTGGGCGGCGGCAGTTTCACACCCGGATTGGCCGCCACGAGCAGCCGTCGAATCAGGCTCTCAGTCAGTCCGTAGTTGCCCTCGCCGAATTCGACGTGACGCACGACGCCCTTGGCGTCGATGAGGTAATCGGCCGGCCAGTATTCATTGTTGTAGGCGTTCCACGTTGCGTAGTTGTCGTCGACGGCAATCGGGTACTTGACCCCCAGCGTCTTGGCCTGCGCCTTCACGTTGCTCACGATGTGTTCGAACGCAAATTCCGGCGTGTGCACACCCACGATCTCCAGCCCGTACGGGGCGTAACGCTGGTACCAGGCTTCGACGTGCGGTAAGGATCGTTGGCAGTTGATACACGAGTATGTCCAGAAGTCGACGAGGACGACTTTGCCTCGCAACCCTTTCATCGTGAGTGGCTGGCCGTTGGAAGTGTTCAACCATTTCGTGACGTCCCTGAAATTAGGCGCCAAGCCACAGGTCACTAATCCGGGCGACGCCGACGGACACGACACGAGTGAGCCAGAGACGGGCTTCGCACTCGTGCCCTTCAACGCACTCAGCTGCTTGCGGATGCTGGTGGACCCTTCGATCTTCTTTTGCAGCACACTGGTGTAGCCCGGTACGTCCCTTTGCAAGAAGTCGAAGGAATTCGTCGCGATGCCCACCGCCATCAAGAGCAGGACCACCCCGCCGATCTGTCGATACATCGGAGCTCGCCTCCGGATGGAGGCAACGCGATGGACGAGTCCCCCACCGGCCAGGGCGATGAAGAGCAACGGGACCACCGCGCCTAGGGCGAACCCGAGCGTGACCAACACCGTCTCAAAATGGACGTCGCGTGTCGCCCCGAGCACCGTGATCGCCGCGAGGACCGGCCCAGCGCACGGCACGAACACCAAACCCAGCGCCAGACCTATGACGAAGCCGCCACTCGTCGCACTTGGTTGGTGCCCGACCAATCGGGCGAAGGGTCGTTCCAGTAACTCACCCAACGCTGGAACTAAGAAACCAATACCGACCAGTCCCAAGAGCACTACACCTACCCACATCAAGGTGTTCTGTGGTAGATCCAAACCGGAAAGGATCTCTGATCCCACGAGTACGAGAAGACTGAAACTCAGGACGAGCCCTAGAACGATGGCCACCGAGCGACGCCAGGAACTCTGCGGTGCCTCCGCGGTGTCGGGCGTCGCCACTCCTGCGGCGAACACAATTGGAAGAACCGGCAATATGCAGGGCGATATTCCGGCGATCAGCCCGGCCGCAATTGCAACGAAGATGAGCGTCACCACTTAAGTCCGCAGTACTGAGCACTCGACTTCTCCAGTCCAGGGCCCATAGAACGAACCCTATGGAGTGATTGGCGATAGGGGTCCATACGGTTCAGTCTTTGGAACCAGTGGAGCGATACAGGTGGCAGCTTTATCCAATTCTTACGAATTGGTCCCGGGTCCAACCCGTTGCGTACTCGTCGATGTCGCCAACATCCATTTGAGCGCATATCAGGGTTACGTTCCAGCCCACGACTTCGATCATTTTCGGACGTTTTTATGTGACTGAACCTCATACTCATCCATCGTTAACGCCAGTCCTACACTCGGTTCATGCTGGTCGACATCGTGGTCTTTGACGGACTGGACGAGTTGGACGCCCTGGGTCCCTATGAGATTTTGCGGCGAGCAGGACAGCTCAGCATCGACTTTTCGGTGCGCCTCGTCACCCACACCGGCCAGGAAACGGTCTCTGCTGGGAGCGGTCTCACCTTCGCGACCGACGGCACCTTCAAGCCGGGCGAAGCGGAGATTGTCATCGTCGCCGGAGGCGGCTGGAACGCGCGATCGAAACAGGGCGCGTGGGCTGAGTACCAGAAGGGCGAGTTGGCACCGTTGCTCGTGGAGGCGGCCGACAGCGCGAGCGTCATGGCGGGCGTCTGCACCGGGACGATGCTGTGGGCGCACGCCGGCGTCATCACCGGACGACGTGCGAACACCCACTACACGGCGCATGAAGAACTGGCCGAGCTGGGAGTGTTGGTCGTTCCCGATCGAGTCGTCGACGATGGCGACTTGGTCACGAGCGGTGGAGTCACCAGCGGACTCGACCTCGCGCTGTGGTTGGTGGCGCGCGAACTCAGCGACCTCTTAGCCCAACAGATCGCCAAGAGCATCGAATACAAATGGTTTCGCCCGAATCGATCTATTAGCGCCTAAGGATTTCACCAACGGCTTATTCGAGAATCTGGAACTCTGTTGCTGGCCCGTACCGCGCTCGCCACTCGGAGGCGAGAATCGCGTACGCCAACCCATCGGTCCATTCGCCCTTCACGAATTCGTTCTCCACGAAGTGGGCCTCTCGTCGCATACCTAACTTCTCGAGCACGCGGGCCGAGGCAATGTTTCGCGCGTCCAGACGTCCACTCACGCGATGAGCGTGGAGACCCGAAAACGCCAGCTCGACGATCATCGCCGTACCCTCGGTCGCGTAACCGCGCCCGGCGTAGACCGGATCGAACACGTAGCCGGCTTCGTAGTGCTGGTGGGTTTCGCTGATGAAGCCCATCGCCAGCTCACCGATGAGTACTCCTTCGTCTTTTACCTCAACGCCGAAGTTGAGCCACTCTCCTTCGCCGGGTAAATCCACCTTGCTCCGGCGCGCGAGATGCTCGTACGCGGTGTCGCGATCGAACGGCTCAGAATAGAGGTAGCGCACCACTTCGGGATCGGAGAACATCAGGTGGTGGCGATCGAGGTCGTCGATGGTCAATGCGCGAATGAGCAGTCGATCCGTCGTGAGTGGGTACGCGAGGTGCATTTTTCTCCTCAGAGATTCTCAGAAGGTAGAACCAGATTGGCCGCCTCGTCAACGACGAGCTCGAAAAAACGATTGAAGTTGCGAACGGAACCTTTGTAGTGGCCGAAGAGCTCGAAACTGATGCATCCGAAGATCTGCGACCACACCATCAGACAGCGCGCCCGCACGGAATCCGTGACGCCAGGCATCACGGAATCGAGCGCGCGCGTCTCGAGCAGTCCCTTCATCGTCGAGACGTCTTGATTACTCGCAGCGTCGGACTCACGCCACGCGTCAGCGACGATCGAACCAAGCACTAGCGCGACTCGAGCGGCGGGCTCGACGGTGAACTGCGGCGCCTGGTAACCGGGCACCGGCGAACCATAGAGCAAGGCATACTCGTGGGGATTGGACTTCGCCCATTTACGAATCGCCGAAGAAGTCGCGTGCATTCGACGCCGTGGATCGTTGCGCGGGGCACGACGCTCGGCGCGCTCGGCGAATTCACCCAGATCGTTGTAGGCGTCGACGATCAGCGCGGTCAGGAGATCGTCTCGCGTCGGGAAATATCGGTAGAGCGCGGAAGACACGACGTCCATTTCACGAGCGACCTCGCGAAGCGACAGTCCTGGAGCACCCTTGTCCGCCATCAACCTTCGAGAGGTTGACTTGATTCGCTGAATTTGGAGGAGTCGGGTTTCGGCTCTGGTTGGTCGGACTTCGTTCACCGGACCAGTATCGCAGGTCATCTCCAACATTTCACGAATTTCGAGAGCAGTGCTCTTGCAAATTCGAACGGGGCGTGGCACACTGTTACGAGAGCAGTGCTCTCTTAAACGAGGAGGAATCATGGGAACCTATTTGATCGTGGGCGCGGGAGCTATCGGCACCGTCGCCGCCGAAGAACTGGCCGAACAGGGCCACGCGGTACGGATACTCTCTCGACGAGGGACGGGGCCGGAGCACTCACTCATTGAACGAATCGTGGGTGACGCTTCGGACGTGTCGACCGTGACTCGAAACTCGAAGGGAACGGCCGCAATCTTCAATTGCGCGAATCCGGCCTACCACCGCTGGCCGACTGATTGGCCCCCCATCGCCCACGCGATACTTGCGGCCGCCGAAGCGAACGGTTCGAATCTGGTGACCCTCAACAACCTCTACGCCTACGGGCGCCCGACCGGACCAATGTCGCCACACGATCCGCTCAACGCCGACTACGAGAAGGCCCAAGTGCGAGCCACCATGTGGCGCGACGCCAAACGCGCGCACGACGAAGGTCGGATTCGCGCTACCGAGGTACGCGCCTCGGACTTCATCGGCCCCCGGTCCGAGAGCTATCTCGGGCTGCTCATCCCACGGATCATGGCCCGCAAAAGCTGCCAGGTTATCGGCGTCGTCGACGCCGTGCACAGTTGGAACTACACCGAGGACGTCGCGCGCACGATGGTCACCTGCGCTCAGGACGAGCGGTCCTGGGGCCGCGCGTGGCACGCGCCAGCGAATCCTGCGTGTTCGGTGCACCAGGCCATTGACGACATCGCCCGAATCGTTGGCGCCGCGGACGTCAAGATCACCAAGGTGCCGACGATGGCCCTGCGCGTGCTGGGTCTTTTCAACTCGAACGCCCGAGAGCTGCCGAAGACGCTGTACCAGTTCCAAGTCCCGTTCGTGATCGACGATTCCGAGACACGAAGCGTCTTCGGTCTCCAACCAACGCCGTGGGACGAAGTGCTGAGGACAACCATCGATTTCTACTCCAAGGGCTGACCGAATTATTGTGGAATTCTTGTGTCGCATGACTGCGATCTCGCACCTGAAGGTGCCAAAAACAATGAGGAGAATTCATGTTCAACGACCTGAGCGCCGTGGTGCTTGAGCGGATGCACGAGCTCGAGGTACGTGACGCGCAAGACCGCGATGACGGTACACCTCAACTCCGGCGCCTGCGACAAATCACGCCCGATACGGGCCGCTTCATCGCCCTGTGGGCCGCGTCGACGCCGAACGGCGCGATGATCGAGATCGGTGCGAGCGCGGGATACTCCGCGCTCTGGCTCGCGCAAGCATGTCGTCTCAGTGGACGGACCCTGACAACTTTCGAGATTCTGCCCGATAAGGCGCAATTGGCCCGCGAGACCTTCGAGCGAACCGGCGTGAGCGACGTCGTGCATCTCGTTCAAGGAGACTTCTTGGAGCACGCCCACGAGTTCTCGGACGTTGCCTTCTGCTTCCTCGACGCTGAAAAAGACGTGTACGAGGCCTGTTACGACGTGGTCGTGCCGAAAATGGTGCCCGGTGCCATTCTCATTGCCGACAACGCCACGAGCCACCGCGACGACCTGCAACCGATGATCGACCGTGTCCTGGCTGACGATCGCGTGGACGCCATGGTTGCGACCGTTGGAAAGGGCGAACTGGTCTGTCGCCGACGATGAGGCCGCGACTCGTGGAATGACGTGAATTAAGGACTTCTAGAGTTCTTTGAACATCGAGGTGGTCTGCACCTCATATCCCAACGAATCGTACAATGCTCGCGCGATCACATTCGGTCCGAACACGTTGAGAGCCACTCGCGTTCCACCATGTTCGCGAGTCCACGTCTCCGCGGCTTCCATCGCTGCTCTGCCGTAGCCACGGCCCCGGAAGTCCTCGGCGATCTCGATGTCGAAGACGAACCAGGTCTTGCTATCGCCCGAAAACGGGCGCCCCATCCACAACGTTCCGACGGTTGTCTCGTCGGCAACGATGTTCATCACGTGCTGACCGTCCGCGAGAACGCCCTCGGGGAACAGTTGCCCGAACTGCATCTCTGACACTCGGTGTGCATCCTCGGTGCTTTCGCCGGCCTTTATTCGCTCGGCGATGTAGTGAACTTTCATCGCCGGTAACCATGACGCCAACTCCTCCGATGTCTTCGACTCCAAGTAGACCATTGGACGACTTTAACGTCGGCCATGCCTCTAGATCTCCCGCTGGCCCTTCGCGACTCGTAGAGAGTGGAGATCGGTGGTGTTAATCTCGGCCTCGTCGAGGAGAGGCCAATGTCGTTGTCGAGTAAGGAACTTTGTGAGTCTTCGGCCACCGAACTGGCTCAAGCGCTGGCGTCGGGCTCCACCTCGTCGGTGGCAATTGTCAACGCACTACTGGAGCGCATCGCCGACATCGATGCGCCAGGCAGCGACGTCGAACTCAGGAGTGTGCTGGCGCTGGCTCCCGACGCGCTCACCAACGCTGAGCGCCTGGACAATGAGCGCGCGAACGGGACCATTCGAAGTCCATTGCACGGCGTGCCGATTCTCGTGAAGGACAACGTGGAGATCGACGGACTGCCGGGAACGGCCGGCTCTACCGCGCTGATCGGCCGACCCGTCCCCCACGACGCGCCATTGGTCACGAGGCTTCGCGACGCCGGGCTGATCATTCTCGGTTCCACCAATCTCTCGCAGTGGGCCAATATGCGCTCACCGTTCTCCACCAGTGGTTGGTCCGCCGTTGGCGGCCTCACCGTGAACCCGTACCGGTTGGACCGCTGCGCCGGCGGCTCCTCATCGGGCTCGGGTGCGGCGTTGGCGGCGCGACTGGCGCCGCTGGCGATCGGTACCGAAACCGATGGCTCGATCACCTGTCCGGCGTCGCTCAATGGCGTCGTCGGCATCAAACCGGCCGTGGGCACGGTCAGCGGCGAGGGCATCGTACCGATCTCAGGAAGTCAGGACAGTGCCGGGCCGATGGCTCGAACGGTGCGCGACGTGGCCGCGCTCTATGAAGTGCTGACGGGTCTCGACCACGTTGTGGATCGTGTCAACCTCGGATTCGGCGACGCGCGTGTCGCCGTCGCAACGAACATGATGACTAGTCACCCCGCCACCGATCACGTCTTCTCCCAGGCCGTCGAAACTGCCCGGAACGCGGGAATCTCAATTAGCGAGATAACAGTTGTCGAACCGAACGAGACGGTCGGCGCCGACGAGTTGACGGTGTTGCTCTGCGAAATGTTTGACGACCTGACGGCATTCTTGACGCGCCGAGGTGGTCACGGACCATCGTCACTCGCGGAATGTATTGAATTCGAGAACGAACATCGAAGTGTTGAGCAGCCATACTTCGACCACGAGTTCTTCGACCAATCACTTGCGACCGGGGGCCGGGCCGGCGAGAAATACGACGAGGCGAGGGCTCGAAACGTCGAGTGGGCTATCGACCTCTGTCTGTCGCCGGCGCTTCGTGACCTCGATTGTTTTATCGCTCCCAGTTATAGCCCCGCGTGGAAGAACGACCTGGTTTTAGGTGGCACCGTCAGTGCGCGTTGGTCGCACGTCACCACAGCGCCCGCGATTGCCGGCTGGCCGATTGCGACAGTACCGATGGGCACCATCGGCGGTCTTCCCGTCGGACTATCGATCGTCGGAAGACCGGGAAGCGAAGCGACGATGCTCGCCGTCGCCGGCGGCTTCGAAAGCGTTCTCGACCTCGCGGGCGGCGACACTCTCACTCCCATGTTTTTGCCACCGCAGAGAGGTTGAATTCAACATTTGACGAACGCCGACAGCGAGTGCATTCGCGAGGGACGGTGATCAAGTTTTCGTCATTGGGTTTTGCTACGTTGACGACATGTCAACTGAACTACGAGGACTTCGCACCGTCATTTATCCAACGACCGACCTCGCTGCAGCCAAGGCGTGGTGGACCGACTATCTCGGTTTCGGCCCCTATTTCGACGAGCCGTTCTATGTCGGATTCGAAGTCGCGGGCTACGAACTGGGCCTTGTACCGACCGACGAGACGGGCGCGGGCCCGACGACCTACTGGGGTGTGGACGACGTGGCACTCGCCGTCGCTGACGCCGAGGCCAAAGGTGCCACGCTCCTCGAAGCGCCCCAAGACGTGGGCGACGGCATCATTGTTGCCTCATTCGAGAACCCCAGCGGTCACGTCGTTGGGCTCATCTTCAACCCAAATTTCGCCGCTACGTAATCGAACGGCCGATCGAACGAGTCGCCGCGATTGAACCGTCCGTCGAGTAATCGATCGGCGAACTTACTTACGCGCCAACACATCTTCGTGTACGACCACGAAGATCCCGTCGTCGCTGTCCGACCACGCTCGAAAGGCGTCACTCATCTCGCTGAGCTCCTCGCTGGTGGCCAGTCCGTACTCCAGACCTTGACGCGCGAATTCGCTGTACAAGACGCGGTCGGCCCAAAGGTCGGCCCACCATTCGCGCTCTTCGACCGTCTCGTAGGTCCAGTCCGAGGTCGAGCGCTCCAGTGACGTGAATTCGGCAGCCTCGACCCAGCCAGCGAGATAGCGTCCGGCATCGGCCTCGGCATTGTTTCTCCGAGTGATCTGGTGATAGAGATCCATCCACCTAACCAGTCCGTCACTCGGCGGTGACCACGTGAACTCGCCGTAGTCCGCGTCGCGAACCGCCAACCAACCGCCGTCTCGAAGAACACGCCGCATCTCTCTCAAGGCGCGAGTCGGATCACTCAGGTGCTGAAGGACTTGGTGGGCGTAGACCACGTCGAACGATGAGTCTTCGAAGTCCAAGTTGTAGACGTCGCCGACTTCGAACGAAAGGTTCGAGAGCGATCTTGCTTCGGCCGCTTCGCGAGCGCGTTCGATCACTTCGGGCGAACGGTCGATACCGACGACGATGCCCGGAGCGACCCACTCGGCCAGATCCATGGTGATGGTTCCCGGTCCGCACCCGACGTCAAGAAGCGAGTCGCCACTGGCCAGCTGCGGCAGGAGGAAGCCGGCCGAATTCTGTGCCGTGCGCCAGGTGTGACTGCGCAGTACCGACTCGTGATGACCATGCGTGTAGCGATCAATTGATGTCATGTGGTCAAGATACCGTCGAACGCGACGTTGCGCCACCTCCGCGTCATTGCTGGCAATCCGGGCGGCGGTACGCTTCGTCGATGAGCTCGAATTCCCACGTCGTCTGCATTTTCCGCTCCCAACGCACTGACCATTCGGACAAGGAGTACGAAGAATGGTCGGAGAGAATGGACCACCTGGTGAGGTCAGCCCCGGGCTATATAGAGCACAACAGCTATCGCGATGAAGTGTCCGGAAACGGCGTCACGATTTCATATTTCCGGTCCATGCCTGATCTATTGGCGTGGAAACGAAATTCCGAGCACCTCGAGGCGCAAGCGCTCGGTCGTGCAGCGTTTTATGACCACTACGAAATCGAAGTGGCTGAAATCGTTCGCCAGTACGAATGGTCGCTTTACGAGTAAAACCGCGTCACACGCTTTCGATCAAGCCCAATCACACCATGCGAGTTGAGTTCAGTGTGATCCATACGTCATGAGGGATGTGAGGTTTCATGGGTACTGGCCGACGATCTTCCGTCCAGTCGTTGCCCACCGCCAATGTGGCCACCTCGCGCCAGAATCGCGCCGCCCCGCCATTCTCTTCCTGGAAGGGAATCTCCCATGGGCCGGGGTGCCTTCTCAATATCTCGAGCGCGCCTTGGCGGCCGATTCCGAGTCGCCGCACACCGCGAACGACGAAGAATCCGGCCATCAGGCGGCGTGGTTCCTTTAGACCGTGAACCAATCCAAAACCTATGGGACCGGACTCGTCTCGAAAGAGATAGGCGCATCGATGGGGATCAGAAAGGAACCCGGCGTAGCGATCATCGTGGTCGAATCGACCAAATTGATCCGGTCGGCTCAGTCGAAACTGCGAGAGGTCGTGAATGTAGAGCTGAAGTAAGTTCTCCGCGATCGGTCGCGAAGTCGAGTCTACGATTTCGAGTGCGACCGAGACGGAGGAGGAAGACACTTCGGTCATCATACGGAAACGATGGTTCTGCGACGACGAACGATAGTTTGACAACTACGCACTAAGTGAGGAACGGCAATGAAACTTGAGGTCGCGGCGGTACAGCTCTCGTCTGGCTCGGACGTCTCGAGCAACGTAGACGAAGCCGAATCGTTGGTGAATGAAGCCGCCGATCAGGGTGCTCAATACGTGCAGCTGCCCGAGTACTTCAATTATCTGGGCCCGTTCTCGGGTTTCGAAGGCGCCGCCGAAACGGTTCCGGGACCGACCACATCGCGGATGGCCAAGCTTGCCAAATCACGCGCGCTGATTTTGCACCTAGGAAGTCTCTTGGAGAGATCTGGCGAACCGGGCAAGTTCTTCAACACCAGTGTCGTGATCGGCGCGAGTGGTGAGATTGTTGCCACGTATCGCAAGATTCACCTCTTTGACGTCAACGTGCCCGATGCCATCGTGCACCGCGAGTCCGACATCATCGAGCCGGGTGAGGAGATCGTCGTCGCCAGCTTGGAAGAGTTCGCACTAGGGATGTCGATCTGTTTCGACGTGCGGTTCCCCGAGTTGTATCGAAAGCTGGCGCTCGCGGGCGCCAACGTCATTGCCGTACCGGCGGCCTTCAATGCGATCACCGGGCGTGCCCACTGGGACCTGTTGGTTCGCGCCCGAGCTATCGAGAATCACTCGTTCGTGGTGGCCGCCGCCCAGGTTGGAACGACCGCCGAAGGCATCTCGACCTACGGCCACTCACTCATCGTCGATCCGTGGGGTGAAGTACTGGCCGAGTCAACGACCGACAAGCCGGAGGTCGTGACGGCCACGCTGGACTTGAGTGAAGTTACGCGCCGCCGCGCTCAGATCCCGGTGATGGACTTTCGTCGGCCCGACGTCTACGGGCGATCGGTGCGAGTCACGTGACGAGCGAGGTTCGCAACTCGTGGATCCACACGCAATCCAGCGACGAGCAGACCTAGAGTCGGGTTCGTGACGTGACCTAGTGCCGAAATTGAAGTGGACGCGACACTCGTTGGACAACTCGTGCAAAGTCAACATCCCGACCTGATCAGCCCTTCGATCCATGAAGTGTCATCCGGCTTCGACAACACCATCTTGCGCCTCGGCGACGATCTGGTCGTTCGACTTCCACGACGGCAAATCGCCGTGTCCTTGATCGAGAACGAACAGCGATGGTTACCCGTGTTGGCGCCTCGCTTAGCGCTCTTGGTACCCACTCCAGTTTGTGTGGGCAAGCCTGCGATATCTTCCCGTGGCCCTGGTCCATCGCGCCGTGGATTAAGGGAACCCCAGGCAATGAGGTCAATCCAGGCGTCTTGAACTCGCCGGCAACACCGCTCGGCGCCTTTCTCCGGGCGCTACACCACGACGCCCCCATCGAGGCGCCGATCAACCAATTTCGGAGCGTGCCGCTCCGCACGCACCGGGAGAGCTTCCTCGGTCGGCTCCAAGAAGCGGGCGGGGCGGTCAATCAGGACGATGTGCTGAGCATTTGGGAGATATCACTCGAAGTTGCCGGTTGGAACGCGACGCTTCAGTGGATACACGGAGATCCACACCCGCCAATCTGATTCTCGACCAGGAAGCACTCGTGGGCGTCATCGATTTCGGTGACCTCTGCGCCGGAGATCCGGCCACGGATTTGGCCGGTGCGTTACTCGCGTTGCCCTTCGAATCAATTGGCACGTTTTTTGATGCGTACGGCGCCGTCGACGACGCAACCGTTCAACGCACCCTCGGTTGGGCGGTTCACTTCGGCCTGATTTTCATCCTTCTGGGCATCTCCGAAGAACCCACGTACGGGCTGATCGGGCACCGCGCCATTCGTAACGCCATCAACTTCGCGCACTCGCGTGAGTTGCAATGACCTTGCTCGTTGCGCGTAGGTCTAAGGACTTCGTGGGCCTTCTGTTACTCGAAAGCGGAGTGCGCCAACCATAAGTCGAGCAACTCTCTGTCGCCGAACACCTCGACCGTCGACGCATCCACTTCTCGACGTCGAAGAATTACGAGGAGTAGGTCGAGCGCCGAGCCAACGACTTCGGCATCGAACTCCTCTCCAGCTTTGGAAACGTTGAATCCCAGTTCTCCGAGAGTGATCGACCACAGTTCCTCTGAATCACTGACTCGAAATACGAGACTCTCCCCGTGACCACGAAGTAGTGAGAGTTCTGGCAAGCGCGCGCCTATTGGCTCGATGTTCGAGAGGTATTCGTCGATGGTATCGATGGCGATCGCGGGCTCGACGAACGGGTTCGCGTGAGCCGCGAGCTCTAAATCCATGCGATGGACCACGGTTTCATGCAGTTGTCGACGCGACCAGAATCGAACGTGTTGGTCGGGAGCCCACGCCCACATCACGTCATCTGGATCCGCCTGGCGAAGCGTCGCGACTAGTCGATCCCCGCCCTCTTTGATCCAGCCCGGACTTACCGTTTCTCGATCGGCGATCGACCGCTCGCGAGGTAACCGTTCCGGCGAGCGAAGGCGTACTAGTTCCTCGGCCCATCGATGGATGAGACCAAGGTGCTCGGCAAGGTCAACGACGTTCCATCCAGGACACGTGGTGATCTCTTCGTCTCTTGACATCGCGGACATCACGTCAGCGAATCGTGCAACCTCGATCTCCAACGCATTGCAGCATTCAACGTGTTCCAAGTTTCCCCCCGACTTCGTGCTTTCGCAGAATTATCCGAAGAAGGTCCGCGTCAGACGCGCTCGCCAGCCAGCCACCGGAGTACTCGTCGTCGTCCGTCACTTCGGCGAGGGCGAAATCCGGAACTTCAAGCCGTGGTTCGCCCGAACCCAATTCGATCTCGGCTAGCACGAGCCCCAAATGTCGTCCTTTGAACTCATCCACGGCGTAGGACACGCCACGAGACACAACCGTCCACCGACTCTTCGAAACCATCGATGCCGGGACGGCCGAAAGGACGTGAAACTCACTTTCGTTGAGATAGATGTTCGTTATCTTCACCAACTCCGGTGAGTCGACGTCAACGCGAATCTTCTGAGCGAGCTTGTACACGACGCCATGACTATCTTCGACCAATCGCGACCGAAGCGAAGTGCCGGTCCAGTAGTGATCGACGATGACTCGCTCGTCCGCGACGCCGGCAGGAAGTTCTTCGAGCAGCCACCGTTGTTCGCGCTCGAGCTGCGCGTAACGACCTTCACCGGGGCGACGACTCATCAAGATAAGAGTCTAAAGATGCAAATACCTTGTGCCCGTATTCCGGTGCTCAGCACTGTCACGGTCGTGACCTACGCAGCACCGAGCAAGTCCCACTTATTGCCGTAGAGATCCTTGAACACCGCGACCTGACCGTACGGCTCGGTTCGAGGATCCGTCAGAAACTCAACACCGGCCGAGGTCATGTGTCTATACGACGCGGTGAAGTCCTCAACGCGGAGAAACAGTCCCACTCGCCCGGCGAATTGGCGACCAACCAACGCTTCTTGTTCCTCGCCGCGAGCTCGGGCGAGCAAGATGCCACAACCCGAACCCGGTGGTCGAACGACGACCCATCTCTTGGGCTGGTTGTCCCCGTCCAATGACGCCGAGTCCTCTTCGAGGGCGCAGCCGAGTACGTCCACGAAGAACGCAATGGCCTCGTCGTAGTCCTTTACAATGACACTGATTAATTCGAGACCCATTGAGTCACCCTATTTCGTCCGCAACGTCGTCTCGGGGTGGTTCACTATCGTGGTCCTATGACATGGGATTGGGCGCGACCGGTAGTCCACTGGTCAATCGTGGCGGTTGACGCCGATCGCCAACGAGATTTCTATTCGGCGCTTTTCAACTGGGACATCGGCGAGGGACCGATCATGAACGTCCCGGCCGGCATAGGAGGTCCCGAACCGGGTCCCGCGGGTCACATACAGTCCGGAACGAACCCGGGTGTTTCTCTCTACGTTCAAGTAGGGGATCTACGATCAACGATTGGCAAGGCGATCGAACTCGGTGGCAAAGAGACGATTCCGCCCTTCGACTTGGAGAATGGTCAATCCCTCGCGGCAATCGAAGACCCCGAGGGCAACTTCGTCATGTTGGTACAGCAGTAATTGCTTTTACCCGGGCAACTCCTTGAAGTATTCGGTGACGATAGTGTCCGGCTCCAACAGCAGACTGAACTCAATGGCGATGGGGGAGGTCAAAGCCTCCGCGGTCGATCGACGCGCGTCCTTCATCGAACGCCACCAGGTAATCGCGATCCATTTGCCATCGAGACCGCTGGCAACGGTTCGGCGCACGATGCCCTTCTGCTTATAAATGAAAGCCTGTTGGTACTCGGCGTTCCTCTCAAGAAACTCCGCAGTATTCATTTCACGGGCCAGCCGAAATCTCGTGACTTCGATCATGCTTCGCACACTACAAGTGACCATGACGGGAGTGAATGACCGGTGCGTTGATTAGACATACAATCGTGAAGCGCGCGCACGTTATGCAACTTACTTATCGACTCGAATCAACTCGCGGCGCCACGACGGTCACGGTCGAAAATTCGTGAACTGCCAGACGTCTTCGTGGTCGAGCTCGCGACCAGACCACTGATCGAACCAGTCACTCTTCGTAGTCACCGGGTCCCAGTCGAGCGGACCCGACCACGTCGTACCCACGTAAGGCTGCGCGACATTCACCACGTTGCGCCAGGGAAGTTCGTCAGGCACTCGCACGCCTTCGGTCGGCGACCGTAGTAACCAGTCAACGGCGCCGAGTATCGACGCCGCCACCTGCACCGTCGTCGCGTTTTGACCCGGCGCCACCGAACGAGCCTCTTCGATCGAAGTGAGCATCCCGGTCCACCATGACTTGTAGGGATGACCCATGAGCAAAACGCCCAGCTCATCTCGCCCGGAGATGATCTCGTCATTCATGATTCGTTGTTCATTGGGATACTCGTATTGGTTACCTTCGAGTTCGACGAAACTGGCCCAGGCGACGTCGCTCGGACAGTATGCGTAGTGCACTGTCGGGCGATAGGCGGGGGTGTCGCCTTCCCAGACCGTGAGATGGTCACAGATCGTGAAAGCCTCGCCATGGCGAATGACCATGCCCACAATTTGACTCGAGGGAACGCGCGAGCGGACCAGGGTCTTGTGGGCCATCTGGGCCAAGCAGATCTGATTTCGTGGCCCCTCACCTTCGTGCACCCTGCCTAGTGCAGGCAAGTTCTTCTCGTGAGTTCCCCAGCCCATCTCGGCTGGTGCGACCCCCTCTTCGTAGAAACCGTCGACGCTCCAGGTATTTACGAATTCACCCGGCAGTTTTGGCCTATTGCTCACCTGGGTGTCGCGTTCGGCGATGTGAATCACCTTGACGTCAAGCGCTTGAGCGAGCACGTTGAACTCGCCGGCGGCCAGTGCGTCTTCGATCGTCGAACGTCGCTCCATCAGCAGGCCGTCGCGCAA
>DATKRC010000011.1:0-31820 GCA_035532375.1 Acidimicrobiales bacterium | reverse complement strand
CTGCCGGGGGCACTAGATCTGGGATCGGTGATAGGGCCCGTCAAAACGATCGATACTCAACGCCCCGTTCGCAGACTCTGATATGGGGGATCATCTTTTCGACTTTTACTTGACTGACTCAGTCATTTAATATAGCGATCTCTTTGGCGCTCGAAAAGGCCCTTGTGGCGATCTCTGGTCGTGGCGTACGCCATCCTCTTCATCTTCTTCGCTTTTTCAACCGGCGCGAAGATTTACTACCTCGGCGGAGCGTACGTCTACCTACTTGCGGCCGGCTCAGTGGTTGTTGAACGACACTGGGACGACGACGTGCGCCGGTGGCGGCGCCCGTTTTCGTGGACGGCACTCTCCACGTTCGTCGCACTTCCCATGGTGCTGCCGGTCTCAACGGTCGTCGCCGTGGCGCCCGGCCCCATCGACGTGACGAACTACGCGTCATATCTCCATCGATTCTTTCGACGGGTCCGGGTTGTCACAACGCTCACTAATACGGCAGGTCTGCACAACCAGGAGTGGCACGGACACATTTACATTTGCACCGGGCTCAAGAGATCCTGGGTTCACACTTGGCCAGAGCTTCGTCATTATGACTGATCGCTTCCGCCCATAACCTTCATGGCCAACCGAGCAGACTCTCACCGTTCGTTGACTTCAAGCGAAGCCCGTTCTCTCCGAGATTTGCACTCTCTCTTTGAGTACGTCGTGTGCAGCGATACACCCGTAACGAGCAACCGTTGAGCAAATTAACTGCCGCGTGAGGTACCAGTTTCCGATGATTGCCCCACGACCACGCCGGCGATTGTGGGGCCGTTGTGTCTTGCTCGTCTAGCACGGGGTTACGTCTTTCGAGTCCCGTCCCGTCGTCGATACCGCCGGTACTATTGGCCCACATGGACTCCTTCATAGGTAGTCGTCGCAGAGTTAAAGGTTCGTATTGCGAGCGGGGGATTTCGTTGCTCGGAACGCTGTTGACCCTCATCATCTTGGGAGTGATGGCCGTGATCATGTTCAACACCCTGGGCGGCTCGCCAACGAATTCGGGCACCACGATTCCCGGCGCGACCGTGACGACGGCGCCCGCGACGCCCGCGAACGGCGCGCAGGAGTCGGCCGTCTCGGCGTGCCAGGCGAACTACCAAGCCATTGAGACGGCACTCGCCGACTACCGCACGCTCAATGGGTCGTTTCCCGCAGCCGGAACCGCATGGGCGACGACGACGGCCAACGGCGGGCCTCTCCTGCAGGTCTGGCCCGAGAGTGCGCTCTACTACTCGATCACCTGGAACGGAGCGCAGTTGAGCGTCATCCCCGTGAGGGGTGCGGCCTCGCACGGATCGGAGGGAACCAGTTCTCCGAAGTCTGGCTGCTTCGCGGCTTGATACTCACCGCCGTGGGGGATGAGAGTCCTCCCCGCGATAGAACCCGACTCGCCCTCGTGGCAACGTCAACCAATTCTTGAGCTTTCGATCTGATCACTCCAGGTTGTTAGCCGAAGGCACTGAGGTGGCTACACCACCACCAGTTGCAACGGCAGTGCCGATTTGACGATCCTTAGGTCAGAGTCATGACTTGTGAAGCCGGTGATTCCGTCAAGGCGTTGGTCACCGACGGGCTTGGAGTGCAACGAAGGATGTGTGGCGCTCAAAACGTGATCGCACCGTTCTATAGGGTTCAATGTCGAGCGTTAGGGTCGTTGAGTGATTGCGACTTCTAACGGCGGCGGCGGAGCATTCTTCTCTTTCGCGGTGCTCGTGGTGATCATGGTGCTCGTTCGTCGTGGTCGAATGAATACCGCCAATGTTCCTCTCGCCAAGGGAGAACGAATTCGTCCCCTCCTCATAACGCTGCTCGATCCCGTTGTGAGCTTGGTCATCATCGGACCAATTTTCTGGTATCTGGCGACGACCAATGTTGAACACGCCACGATGGCCGCGATCGGCGGGGTCGCGGGCGTCGGAATCGCGTGGGCTCGTGCGAAAGTCATGTTCGTGCGCGCGGTGCAAGAGGTGAAGAGCGTAATTCTGCGTCGGAGCGGAGCGGAATACGCACTGTTGGGACTACTTATCGTGTTGCGGTTGATCGAAGACTCGGTCAAGAACAATCGAGTAGGAGTTGAGTCGCTCTTTCTGACGGCCCTGATATCCCTGGCCGTCTTTGAACCAATCGCACGCTCCGCGTTCATTGTTTTGAAGTATCAGCGGAACGAGCATGCGCGGCCTTTATCAATTCCTGAGGGTTAGCGTCCGAAGTCGCCGGCTTCTAAACGGACGACTTTGATCCAAAATTCGGTTGACGCTTCTCGATGAACGCGGCAATGGATTCTTGAGCGTCGGGAAGAAGACTCGCCCTGGCCATTACGTCAGTGGCGTAGATGTAGGCATCGGGTTGGCTCATCTCGATCTGCTCGTAGAAGGCGCGCTTGCCGATGCCTTTTGAAGTGGCGCTACCACGCGTCGCTCGACGCAGGAGTCGTGTTATCGCGTCGTCGAGTTCGCTCATCGGCACGACGAGGTTGACCAGTCCCCACGCTTCCGCGGTTCGTGCATCGATCGCGTCGCCCGTCATGGCCATCTCGAGCGCTCGTTTTCGACCGATCGAGCGACCCACGGCGACCATGGGCGTGGTGCAAAAGAGGCCGCCCTTACCACCCGGAGTGCAGAACGTCGCCTCTTCGGCGGCCACCGCGAGGTCAGCGGTCGCCACCAACTGACAGCCGCCGCCGGTTGCCAGTGCGTGAACTCGCGCCACGACCGGTTGGGGAATCGATTGAATCGTCTGCATCATCGTTGTGCACACTGCGAAGAGGTGTTGAACGGTGTCGAGATCCTGATTCGCCATCTCCGCGAAGTCATGACCCGCGCTGAAGAGTCTTCCCTTGGCGGCGAGGATGATGCCTGTCGCGTCACTTTCTCCGGCGTCGATGAACGCGTGAGTCAGTTCTTCCATCAGCGCCAGCGTGAGGACGTTGAGTCGATCAGGATTGTTCAACCAAATCGTTGTGGTGTCGCGTTGGCGCTCACGGAGGATGAATTGGAATGTCTCTGGCACGGTGTATCCCTTCACGCCATGGACTCAGAGCCTAATTGCGTCCTCTACCTATTCTCGGCGGCTGACTCCTCGGACGAGTCATCCTCGTTCAGATAGTTGTCGATGAGTCCGAGCAGGAGTTTCAGGTCCAGTGGTTTGGTGAGGTATTCGTTCGCCCCGGCGTCACAGAACTTTCGAACTTGACCGGGCGTCGCGTCAGCGGAAAGGACGACGATCGGGATGGTGGCAGTTCCTCGGTCGGCGCGCAGCCGCTGGAGAACGTCGAAGCCGTTGATATCAGGTAGGTGGACGTCGAGCAGGATGAGATCCGGATGACGGAGCTGGGCGATATCGACCCCGGGGCTTCCCTGGACCGAAGTGAGCAACTGGATGTCGGGTCGTTGCAGCAATAGTCGTTCGACCAACTGCACGTTGTAGAGATTGTCTTCGATGTAGAGGATCGTTGCCATAGTGAATCGCTCGCCCCGTCTCAGTCTTCAAGTGTCATCCTAGTGATGCCTCAATTGGTGTTTTTGATAGTGGCAACTCGAACCAGAACGTCGAGCCTTCATCGACAGCGGTTTCGAAGTCCAGCGTGCCTCCCATCGCCTCGATGAGCGTTTTGGATAACGTCAGACCGAGTCCGGTGCCATCGATCCCGCGCGTCTCGGCATCGAGCCGGTCGAACGCGGTGAATAGTCGCTCGCGCAATTCGGGTGCGATCCCGAAACCGGTATCCGAGACCGAGAAGCGCACATAGTTGGATTTCGCCTCGCAACTAAGCGACACCTTGCCGTGGGGACGATTGAATTTGATCGCGTTTGAGAGCAGGTTCAGGATCACTTGTTTTAGACGCAGTTGGTCCGCCACCACCGAGTAATCATATGAATCGGTGCTGCTGATACGGACGTCTCGTTCCTTGGCTTGTGGGTCAATGATGTCCAGACACTCATCGACCAGTTCCCGGAGTTGAACGCTCTGCGGGGCCAGCCCGATGTTGCCTGATTCGACGCGCGAGATGTCGAGCACTTCGTTGATCAACGTCAGAAGGTGCTGACCGGATTTATACACGTGGTCGACAAGTTCGAGATCTTCTTTGGACTCGAGTTCCATCTGGAGAATCTGCGCGAAGCCGAGTACCGAGTTGAGTGGCGTGCGAAGTTCATGGCTCATGCGCGACATGAACTCACTCTTGGCGGCGTTGGCCCTCTCGGCCTCCTCCTTTGCCACCGCGAGCGCCTCTTGGAAGGCGACAGTTTCGGACACGTCGCGTGACACCAGCACGGCGCGAAGTGGCTGGCCCTCTTCATCGTCGAGCAGTCGGCCTCGCGTCTCGATGATCATCCAGTGCCCGTCGGCGTGACGAGCCCGAAATCGGTAACTCATCAATTCATCACTCTCGTTGGCGAACATGCGCTCGAGATGGTCCCTGACGGCGGGCGCGTCTCCGGGGTGCACGATGGACATCGCACTGCGGCCCTTCCGTTCGCTCTCGGGAAGGCCGTAAATTCGTTCAGTCCCCGGACTCGCTTCGACGACCATGAGGTCGCGGTCAATCACGAGAATCGAGTCCGGCGCCGCATCCAAGATCGCCTTTGTCTTGGCGAAGCTTCCGGCGAGAGCAATCTCCGAGGCCGCACTGTCCGTTATGTCGCGAGAAATGAAGACCAATCGAGTTGGCGGTCGATCGGAGTCGCGAAGAGTCCGGCCCCGTACATCGACGGCGACGAGATGGCCGTCGACGTGTTTCATTTGGGTGCGAAAGCTCACCGCCCCATCGGCTTCGAACGCAGTGGTGAACGCGTCGCGGACCATCTCGCGGTCTTCGGCAACCACCATCTCGTAGACCAATCGTCCGACGCGATCTTCGGGGGCCACGCCATGGATGCTCAGCGTCCCGGGGCTTGCTTCCAAGATCGAAAGGTTCCGATCAATGACGACGATCGAATCAATGGCGGCGTCGAGAATGGCGCGCGTCGTCTCTCTGATCTCAGCCAACTCCGCTTCGGCCGCAAGGCTCTCGGTGAGGTCGCGCACGATGAAGACCGCCTGAGTCGCGGGCCCGTCAGCGACGCTCAGCACGTGACCACGTGACTCGACGACCATCCAATGTCCGTCGGAGTGCTGGGCCCGACATCGGAGGCTGACGATCTCGTCGGAGTTCTCCTCGAACATTCGCGTCAAAATGCGTTCGATCTCGGGCCGATCATCGGGATGCATCAGTTGGAAGACGCTGGCCCCCATCGCGTCGACGTCGTCGATACCGAAGAAATTCTGTCCCTTCGGGCTGTTGTGCGAAACCACGAGGTTGCGGTCAACGATGACTATGAGGTCGGCTGCCGCGGCAAAGATGGCATTGGTCATTTCGACGTATGCCGCCAACTCGGCCAAATTGGCGTTGCGCGCTGTTACGTCTCGTCCGGTCGAGTAAATCAAGTCACCACGACGCTGCGACGACCATTCAATCCAGCGGTGCGAACCGTCGCGACAACGAAGTCGATTCTCGAATTCTGCCCGAACCGGGCGCGAAATGTCCCACTGCTCAACGCTCTCGGCGAGAGTGCGCTCCACGTCCTCGGGGTGAACGAATTCCACGAACGCCCTTCCCGCGAGGTCCTCCGGAGTCCAACCGAGTATTCGCTGCCACGCTGGGTTGGTGAGTCCAAAGTTCCCACCGGCTTTGAACACCGACAGCAGATCGAGCGAGTTCCAGAAATATTCGCTCAGGTCGGGGTTAGGCAACGATTCAGAGGACATTGGACGTCAGTCCGCTGCAATTGTTCGATTCTTCATGGGCGCCGCGACAGGCGCGTGTCAACCTAACTGCCCAGTATCCAGTCATCTTGGGCCACAACACACAACCTATCGGGTCGGGCTTTGAAAGCGAATGGCGGGCTCAATGCGTCGTGAACCAATCTGATCAGGCACTTTCAATTCCGGTGCGAACGGCGTCCGGGCACTTCGCTGCAGGGCACTTTCGACGTTGATGCAAGGAATTTCACGGCGGACAGGTTTCTTGCACTGGATCAAATCCGCGCAACTGAACGTC
This sequence comes from Acidimicrobiales bacterium, assembly GCA_035532375.1. Taxonomy (GTDB): domain Bacteria; phylum Actinomycetota; class Acidimicrobiia; order Acidimicrobiales; family RAAP-2; genus RAAP-2. Next base: position 25,744 of record DATKRC010000011.1, on the reverse strand, counting down.
ACGTGAGGTGCTGGACCATTCGTGCGACGTGACTACAGTCAAAGGTCATTGGTCAATTCGACGAGGAGGAACTGATGACTGATGTAGACCGACCACCACTCACGTTTGCATTTTTTCCTGACGTCGCAAAATTCGATGTGGCGAGTGACGACGTCGCCGATGGCGAAATGTTGGGCGCCGCACAAGTAGCGAACTTCATGGGTTACAGCGGCCAAAACCTCTCGCCCCAACTTTCGTGGACGGGCTTTCCCGCGGAGACGAAAAGCTTCGCCGTAACGGTGCACGACCCCGACGCTCCCACCGGGAGCGGGTTCTGGCACTGGCTCGTGGTGAACATCCCGGCCAGTGTCAACGAACTTGCTACCGGCGCCGGATCGGAAGGCTCGGACGAACTGCCTGAGGGTGCCCTGCAGTTACGCAATGACGCCGGAACTCGGGGTTACGCAGGAGCTGCTCCTCCGACCGGCGACCGTGCTCATCGATACGTTCATACGGTGCACGCGCTCGACGTTGAACGTCTGGATGTTGAAGCCGACTCATCGGCGGCGATCGCGGGTTTCAATCTTCGATTTCACGCCATCGCGCGAGCGCAGATCGTGCCGATCTTCGGCTCGTGATCCGCTGACGCCGAAGGTACGTTCGACGTTCTCGACTTCGGACCGTGTCGCCACGGATGCGCGGTGCGCATTGATCCCGCGATTATTGTGAAACGAATCAATCCTTGGACCATCGGTCTGACATTGAGAAGTCAGCGAGTCGAAGTAGTGGGGAAGCCATGAGCGAAAATCAGGGTCCGGGCCCGTTGGCCCTGGTTGGTTCGGGTGAGTACCTACCCCAGATGGCCGAGATCGAAGGCGCTCTCATCAGTGGTCGGCCCCCGCGCTACGTGCAACTCGCGACCGCCGCGGTACCCGACGGACCGCCGGTCGTTGAACGGTGGCACAACCTGGGTCGCGCCCAAGCCGAGCGGCTTGGCGTGGAGGCAGTGATCCTCGACGTGAACGATCGCAAAGACGCCAACGACTCCTCGATCGCCGCCCTCGTCGATGGAGCCGGTTTGGTCTATCTCTCGGGTGGCCACCCAGCGTTTCTGGCCGAGACATTACGGGGCACGCTGGTGTGGGATTCGATCGTGAAGGCCTGGCACGCCGGATCGGCCTTGGCCGGTTGCAGTGCCGGCGCGATGGCGCTCTCGTCGTGGGTGCCGTCGCTTCGCCACCCGCGCGAAGGCGGCACCGAAGGACTCGGATTGCTGCCGCACGTGCGGGTCATCCCGCACTTCGACGCGTTCGCCGCACGAATCCCCGACATAGTCACACGATTCCTCCTCCCAAAGGACCCCTCGGTCGCCGTGTTAGGCATCGACGAAGAGACGGCCATCGTCGGTGGTCCGAGTAACTGGGTCGTCAAAGGTCGTTCGTCGGTCTGGCGAATCAGTGAAGAAGGCCGCGAACAGTACGCCAGCGGCACGAGTGTGACCACCGCAGTCACCTGAACGATTGTCGTTTACAACGGCCAGAGGTCTTCAAGCTCCCGGTCCTTGGTTTCCGGGAGTGTCCAGAACAGAGCGGCGACGAGCATGGCCGGCAAGAAGGTAAAGTCCGCGGCCAACGCGAAGTGGTTACCAACGTCGGCTATAGCCCCGAACGTGACGAGCCCAGCGACCGCGCCAAGGACGCTAGCGGCGAGAAACCATCCGGACGCCGAGGCGCGGATCGAAGTGGGGAAGAGTTCGTTGATCAGCGCCCCGCCTGCCGGAGCGAAGATCGAACCGAACATGACACCCATGACGTAGCCCACGATGAGATCAGTATGGGGTCCGCTGTAGGAGAGCACGCCGAAGAGGGCGAGGCCGACCATTCCGAGAGCACCGGTGATACGACGACCGATTCGATCGGCCATCCATCTTCCGATTAACAGTCCGGCGAGTCCGGTTACTCCGGCGCCGACGACCATGAGTGCGGTCGTCACCCCCGAAAGATGATCGATGTTCTGTGCGAAGAGAAATATGAAACTGTTCGCCGGACCGGTGATGAACGAGAGTGCGAAGGCCAGCATCGAGAGCAGGATCAAACGTCGACGAAACGCGGGGCCCACGGCACCGAGCACCGGCACCACGTGCTGCCCTCTCGCCTCGGCGATGGCGAATCGATCGGGTTCGGTCGCCCAACGATTGATGAGCGGCAACAGTGCCAACGGGATGACGGCCAACAAGAAAAGTCCGCGAAACCCGAGTGACTTCGAAGCCAGGCTGTGGATGATGGCGGTACAGCCAGCACCGATCCCATAACCGGCGGCGACAAAGGCGAGGGCTTTGGCCCGGCTCTGCGTGTCGGTCTGTTCGGCGGCGATGACTTCGGACAGCGCGTTGGTGGCACTCAGGAGCGGACGCCCGCAGGCGAAGATCACCACGAACCACCAATAACCGGGACTCGCAGCCGCGAGTACCGTCGCACACAGTCCGAGACCGACCGTCGTCACCAACATCCGGTGGCGGCCGAAGCGGTCGGCCAGTGACGTAAGTGGCAACCCACCGAGTGACGCCAGTCGGATGATCGCCAATCCGACGCCGAGTTTCGTACCGGAGAGCCCAGCCTGGTCAGCCAAAGTCGCTCCATGGACAAGGTGTCCGAAGGTTTTCGCCACGTTGCCCAAGGCGGTGACGACGCCGAACTGACCGAATCCTGAGGCGAAGGACGCGATGACGGCGCCCAGGACTACGCGGTCATTCCATTTATGCAGTCGAGGAGTCCGTAACGAGGTTGGATCGGGGGAACCGCTCATCAGCGAGATCGCAAGGACGCGCTGATGGGACGGACGCTCGACGCATCACGACGACCTTCGAGCCAGAAAGGACTGTAGAGGACGGAGAACAAAATGGGAACTATGACGACCCCGGTCACCAGGTACCACGGATAGGGACCCATCAGTCGAAGCAGCGTCCATTGGTGCGGCGCGCCACGAAGGAACATGTAATTCGCGCCTATCAGTGCGTCAACCAGTCCCACGAGTGCGACATATGTGTAGGTGATGATCGAGGCGCGCGCCACCGAACCCTTTCTCGGATGGATTCGTAGGCCCACGACGAGGAAGAGGGCCGCCACGATGATGAGCGTATGCCCAATTACGTACTCAAAGAACTCGATATGAGGGAAGGGCACGTTGAGATCAGGAGTGATCAGACCTTGCAACGTACCGGCGAGGGCCCAGTAATAGGTCAGTTCGACCAGGAGTCGTATCCTCCACCAACACGCTGCCGCGGCGACGATGAGGGCGAAGTTGCACAGGGCCAAGGGGAGCGACGTACGTTCGTGCCACGTGCCGTCCACGAGTTGACGCACAGTATCGACGACGCAGTCCGACAACAACACCAGGCCAATCACTTTCGCCGTGCGCGCGCTCCATCGTCCCGGGCGGAGTCGGGCCCAGGTGCAAAGGACCGCACAGCCAACCGCCAAGGCGGAGACGCTCAACCAGTACGGCTCAGCGGAGATTGTGCCGTTGAACTCTCCCATTGCAGTTCGGTCTAGCAGGATTGTTTACGAGAGCGGGGTGTTCACCAGGTTGATTTCGACGTCTAACGTGAATTTGACGTGCCGCTCGAAACTATCGGCGACGAAGAAGCGACCTTGGTGAGCGCACGTCGGAGAGGGTCACGATGGCTCCACGGCAGATCAACAATGGAATCAAGTCTCCGAGATGGTGTCGACGATCGCCGCGTCCAAGCGGGTCGTCGTCATGACTGATGATTCGGACACGCTGAATGACGAGCGGCTCGTGCTGCGCGACATCCGTGCTTTGCTCGATCAACTGCAATTGGACCGTGACGGCTCGCTCACCATGCAGAGCAAACTCACCGATGAACTGGGCGTCGACAGTTTGGCGCTAGTGGAGCTGTGCGATCAGTTGGAGCGAACCTTTGACGTGTCGCTCCCGGACGAAGTCTTTCTAACCGCGACGACGCCCCAACACTGGCTGGATGCGGTCAACGTTGCGCGCGGTGTCGAGTCGTCGAAGAGCGACGATGCCAACTCTCCCGAAGCGCCAGGGCATGTTGATCAAACTTTGAACGATCGAACGATCGCGGTAGCAAAACGGCTCGTCGCGGTTGTGCGTGATCGCCGCAACGCTCACGGTGGAGCGACGTCGACGAAATCGTGGCCCAGCGTAGGTTCGATGGGCTACACGCTCTATGCGTGGGTGCTACTCATCCCGTTCGCCGTGACTATCTGGGCGCTCGCCGTTCTACCCATCACGTTGGCCCAACGTCGAAGCATTGGTCGCGCGGTCGCTCGAAGCTTGTGTCGCGCCTTAGGCATCTCAGTCTCAGTTGATGGAGTACTGCCCGACAGCGACCAACCGTCGGTGATTACCGCCAACCATTCCAGCTTCATCGATGGTCTGGTGCTGTACGTGTTCTTGGATCAGCCCGTGACTTTCGTCGCCAGCACCGACATGGAACGCCAGTTTCTATTGGGCCGCATCATGAGGGGCTTCGGCTGTGTGTTCGTCAATCGGGGCCGCGCTGAACGAAGCGCCGAGTCGGTGGAGATCCTGGTACGCACGATTCGTAGCGGACATCACGTCCTGATCTTCCCCGAAGGCTCGATTAGTGCCCAACCGGGGCTCCGGGTCTTTCGTCTCGGGGCATTCGAAGCGGCGACGTCGTCGAAGTGTCCGGTGGTGCCGGTGGGAATTCGCGGATCACGCCGGGTGTTGCGCCCGGGTAGCTATCTATCTCACCCCGGAAAAGTGCGCGTCATGATTGGTGACCTGATCGTGCCGGCCGGCAGCGAATTCACTGACCGTGTGGCGCTGCGCGACCAGACGCGAGAGAGCATCGCACACCTGTGTGGCGAAATCGGAACGTGAGACGAAGTGGTGGTGTCGAGGACCGACTATTTGTGGAGGCTCTCCAAGGTGAAACCCGACGCGTGCAACATCCTTCGCAAGTCGACGATCTGCTGAGTATCGAGGTCCTTTCCGCGAGGTCGATCAAAGACTTGCGTCTCGTCACCGAGCGTCACCGTGAAGCGATGATTGTCCGCTTCGGTGATCGTGCCGATTTCGGCCAACAGCGCCGCCGCGTCGTGCCACTCGATGTTGTGACTGGTCGGATGACTCAGGATCTTCTCGGCCGTCACCAGGTGATGTCCTGTGAGTTTGGCGTGTTCCATGCGTTGCCCTTCTCGTTTTGAGTCCTGGTCAACAACTTACGGCGTGGGTCTATCGACGTGACCGAGTGAAGTCGAGAGGAGTGGCGATATACTTGCTTGTAGTCAAGCAACTGATTAGCACAGAACTGGACTGATGACTCCCGAAACTTTGGATGCAACACACCCCGATCGTTACAAGTGGATCGCCCTGACCAATACCACCTTGGGCGTCTTCATGGCGACCATCAACTCGTCGATCATCTTGATCTCCCTGCCGGCGATCTTTCGCGGTATCGGCATCAGCCCGCTCTCGGCGGGGAACGTCGGCTACTTGTTGTGGCTCCTCCAGGGCTATCTCCTCGTCACCGCGGTGCTCGTCATCAGTCTCGGTCGACTCGGCGACATCATGGGACGCGTGCGCATCTACAACTTGGGCTTCGCGGTGTTCTCCTTCGCGTCGGTGTTGCTCGCCCTGGATCCCTATAACGGAGGCAGCGGCGCGCTCTGGCTGGTCTTGTGGCGACTGGTACAAGGAGTCGGCGGTGCGATGCTCTTCGCGAACTCCAGCGCGATCCTCGTCGACGCGTTCCCGTCCGATCAACGAGGCATGGCAATGGGGATCAATCAGGTTGCGGCGATTGGCGGTTCCTTCGTCGGTCTGATCGCGGGCGGACTTCTGTCGGTGGTCGATTGGCGACTGGTCTTTTGGGTCTCGGTTCCCTTCGGCATCATCGGCACTATCTGGGGCTATCACAGCCTGCGCGACAACGGCAAGCGAGCGTCGGCCAAGATCGACTGGTGGGGCAACCTGACCTTCGCGGTCGGACTCACGTCAATCCTTGTCGGCATCGTCTACGCCATCCAGCCGTACCTACGGCACTCGATGGGCTGGACGTCGCCTCGAGTACTGACGACTTTCGTCATCGGCGCCGTTTTCCTGGTGGCGTTCTTCATCATCGAGAACCGGGTGGCATCGCCGATGTTCAACCTGCGACTCTTCAAGATGCGGGCCTTTTCGACGGGCAGCGCGGCCGGATTCCTCGCGGCGATCTCGCGCGGTGGCTTGCAGTTCATGCTCATCATCTGGCTCCAGGGCATCTGGTTGCCGCTCCACGGCTACGCGTATTCCGCGACGCCCCTGTGGGCCGGTATCTACCTTTTGCCGCTCACGACGGGGTTCTTGTTCGCCGGACCGATTTCCGGCTATCTCTCGGATCGACACGGCGCGCGAATCCTCTCGACGTCAGGCCTCTTGGTCTTCGGAGCCAGTTTCGTCGGATTACTGCTCGTGCCAACGAATTTCAGCTACTGGGTCTTCGCCCTCTTGGTGTTCTGCAACGGCGTCGGCGGTGGAATGTTCTCGGCACCGAACTCCGCGGCGATCATGAACAGCGTGCCGGCCGAAGAGCGCGGGGGAGCGGCCGGTATCCAGGCCGCCTTCTTGAACACCGGCTTCGTCCTCTCGATCGGTATCTTCTTCTCGCTGATGATCGTCGGTCTTACCAACACGCTTCCTAAGGCCATGTTCAAGGGACTGAGTGCTCACGGTGTCGGCGCGACCCAGGCGCATTCCATCGCGAACTTGCCGCCGGTGGGCAGTCTCTTCTCCGCATTCTTGGGGAAGAATCCCCTCAAAAACCTTCTCGGCTCACAAGCGTCGTCGCATGTCAGTCACGCTGACTGGTTGATCCTGACGGGCAAGCACTTCTTTCCCGATCTGATCGAGGGTTCGTTTCACCACGGACTGGTCATCGTCTTTGGTGCCGCCATCGCGATGTCGATTGTCGGTGCCGTGGCCTCGGCTCTTCGTGGCGAGCGCTACGTTCACGATGATCAATCAATGCGCGAACACCTGGGTGACGTGGCGGCCACATCGAGTGGCGTACCCGGCGAAATAGCGCTCGAAAGCGAAGTGGTGAAATGAAATCAGCCATGGTGGAGTCCGAACGATCGATCGAACTGGCCGCGCGACTGCGACTCGTGATGGTCCGATTGACGCGCGCTCTTCGACACCAGGGCTCAACGACCCTGTCGCCGTCACAGGTCTCGGCGCTCGCGAGCGTCGACGAATACGGGCCACTGCGCATCAGCGCCCTCGCGGCGCTCGAATCCGTGGGAGCGCCCGTGGCGACGAGAGTCGTCGCGAGTCTCGAAGAGCTCGACCTGTTGAAGCGGACCGAGGATCCCGAGGACAAGCGAGCGTCACTCGTCGAACTCTCGGATCACGGTCGAACAGTGTTGCCGGCGCTGTGGCGTCAACGCACGATCGGACTCTGCTCACGATTGGAGCAACTCAGTCCCGCGGAACGTTCCCGACTTGAACTGGCGTTACCCGCGTTGGAGAAACTGGCGCGAGAGAACTACCTCAGCGATTGACTCGAAGGTTCCTTGGGTAGGCCGAGTACGCGTTCACCGATGATGTTGCGTTGCACCGCCGACGTGCCTCCGCCAATGGTCAGGGCCTGCGAGTAGAGAAAGCCGAAGGCCCACGAACGTCCGTCGGCCCGGTCCTCGCCACCCGGTCCTCGACCCTCGAGCATCCCGGCTGCGCCGGCGAGACGATTGGCCAGCGTCATGACCTCTTGGCCGTGGTCGTCGGCGAGTGCTTTTCGCACGCTGGCTTCGGCGCCGGGCTCTCGCCCCGCTTCTGCGGCGGCGACGAGGCGCAAGCGGAGGAGACGCAGTATCTCCCCGTGCGACCAACACTTCACCAGGTCGTCGCGTTCGAGGGCGTCGTGGGGAATCGACGAGTTTCGCACCAGCTCGACCAGGTCAGCCGCCGTCGGGCCGCGACCCCAGAGCACGCCCTCGCCCGAGAGCGAGACCCGCTCGTTGCCGAGCGTGACCTTGGCGAGACGCCAACCGTCGTTCACCTCGCCAATTAGATAGTCGGCCGGGATTCGAACTTCATCGAGGAACACCTCGTTGAAGGCGTGATCGCCGGTCATGTCAATGATGGGACGGACCGTGACACCCGGCGCGTTCATCGGACAGACGAAGTAGCTGATCCCATTTTGCGCCGCGCCCTCGTTGGACGTTCGTGCGAGCAGGATGCCCCACGTGGCCAGGTGGGCGTAGCTGGTCCACACTTTTTGTCCGGTGATGACCCATTCGTCACCGTCGCGCTCGGCCCTCGTCGTGAGCGAGGCGAGGTCGCTTCCGGCGCCGGTTTCGCTGAAGAGCTGACACCAGAACTCCTCACCGCTCAAGAGTTTGGGGAGCCAGCGTTGCTGCTGCGCCTCGGTGCCGGCGTAGAGGATCGTCGGCCCAGCCCAGCCGATGCCGATCGGATTGATGGGCAGGCGAACGTTCGCGCGACGCAGTTCGTCGTCGATGATCAATTGATGGGTGGCGTCAGCGCCGAGTCCCCATGGTCGCGGCAGGTGCGGCGCGACGAGGCCGGCTTGGGCGAGCTGGACCGCTGTGGGATCGGGGTGCGCTTTGAGCCATTCACGCACCGCAACGCGACGAGGGTCTTTTTCATCGACACCGTCATCGTCGATCGAGACGGTCATTGGAGCGAGGAGGCCTCGACCTTCTTCTTCGTGCTCAAGCACGGCCTCCGGTGACTTCTTCATTACTACCTCCCTCCCAAAGGTACTCGCCACGACCCGTTCGTTAATCGTCGCGATAGTTCAGGAATCGTGAGGCTGCAGACCACGATCGCGCGAAGAAACTAGAGCGCTGCGATGACGTCGCCAATAGCCATTGGAATATCCGAGGCACTGGCGTAGACCGGCAACATCGCCCCAGCGCGACCATGGAGATGCGCTCCGAGCGCTGCGGCTTCGAGGGGATCATGGCCCCGGGCGATCGTCGCGCCGATGACCCCGGAAAGGACGTCACCGCTGCCGGCCGTTGCGAGCGTCGGAGTGCCGGAGCGAACGACGCGCACCCGGCCGTCGCGATCTGCGATCAAGGTCGTCGGACCCTTCAGCAGTACGACGCAGCCGGTGGCTTTAGCCAGCGACCGAACCGCGTCGAGGCGATTGTCCGGCATCGCTTCACCGGTGAGTCGCACGAACTCGCCCTCATGGGGCGTGAGGACCCATCGCGTGTCGTCCTCAGGCGACGAAGTGATCAACAATCGGTCAAGTCCGTCGGCATCGAGCACCACCGGCATCGTTGCGCTTACCAATCTCTCGCGCAGCCATTCGACCGAATCGGATCCGAGTCCCGGTCCGGCCACCACGCACCGGCTTCGCTTCTCAACCGCCGTCTGTTCGCTGCGCACGACCTCGGCCGGCAGGTCGATCAGTTGGGCGATGTCGCCGCGGCTCGAGAGGCGAATCATGGACGCCCCGGCCGCGAGGGCACCTCGCACGACGAGGTCGGCAGCTCCAGGCATAAGCGTCGAGCCGGCGAAGACCTCGATGGCGTGTTTCCATTTGTGATCACTCGTCTCGCGTTGGATCAGTCCTTCTAAGTCGCCGTCTTCCATCAGACCATCGTCAAAGTGCGTGACGATGCCAAGGCCGGCGAAACGAAGTTGTCCGCAGAGCGCAGCCGACTTGCCGGTGACGTGCGCTGGTTTCAACGCGCCGAGTGCGAGGGTCACGTTGGCGCGCATCGGGGAACCAAGCACCTGGCCCGTGTCCGAATTGACACCAGATGGCAGGTCGACCGCGAGCACCGTCGTACCGGAAGAAACCGTCGGTGCGCGGTAAGGACGCGAAGCGCCCAGACCGAACGCCGCGTCGATCACCAACTCGTAACCCCGTAACTCCCTGGGCTGGGTTTGGAATTCAACGATGTCGACCTTGGCGCCGCGAAAACGTAACCACCCAGCAGCGACACGGCCATCCGCGCCGTTTAGTCCTGGTCCCGCCAGGACCGCGACTCGCGCTCCGTAACACGAACCCAGGATCGATTGAGCTTCGAGCGCGACAGCCGTGCCGGCGCCCGCGACCAGGGCGTCTATCCCTCGAGCCTGAACGGCCGCCGCGTCGGCCTCGCGCATCTGGGACACGGTGAGGATGGGGATCACGAGGCGGCCTCGGACGACCTACGAAGTGGCGGGCACGGTCCCATGTGAGTCCACCTTACGAGGTCACTTTCTTCCTCGTCGAGGGGGCGATGCGAAGAATTGACCGGCCAGTTTTCGTAGGCTGATGGTGTGGAGCCAGTGACCCAGTTCGAGCGAGCCGCCGGCGCGCTCTACGGCCTCGCCATCGGCGATGCGCTCGGCATGCCGACGCAGATGATGTCGAGAGATGAGGTCGTGAGCGTCTTCGGCAAGGTGCTGGTCGACTTCGAACCGGCACCGACTGACCATCCGATCGCCGAAGGCATGACCGCCGGGCGCATCACCGACGACACCGAGCAAGCGGTGCTGTTGGCGGCCGAGCTCATCGACGGTCACGGTGTCGTCAACATTCAACATTGGGCCGACGCGTTGATCGCGTGGGAAGAGTCCATGAAAGCCAAGGGTTCGCTCGATCTTCTCGGGCCATCGACCAAACGCGCCATCAACGCACTCATCGCGGGCGGCGATCCCGAAGAAGTTGGTCGTCGCGGTGACTCCAACGGTGCGGCCATGCGTATCACGCCGGTCGCGATCGCGGTTCGGTCCTTGGACCTCGATGAACTTGTGTCACGGGTGGCCCAGGCGAGCCGATTGACCCACAACACCAGCGTCGCGCTGGCCGGCGCGGCGGCGGTTGCCGGCGCGGTGAGCGCGGGAGTCGAAGGCCTCGCGTTCGAGGTGATGATCGATACTGCGTGTGACGCCGCGGTTCGCGGGTCACGGCGTGGTCACTGGATCGCTGGAGCGGACGTCGCGGTGCGGATCCGTTGGGCGATCGATCTCGTTCACGGTCTCGACGCTGAAGGCGTGGTGGATCTCCTGCCGGTTCTCGTGGGCACCAGCCTGGCGACGTGGGAGTCCGTGCCGGCGGCCTTCGCTGTCGCGAGCGCCTTTAGTGATGAACCATGGATGGCGTGTCGTGTAGCCGCGTCGCTCGGTGGTGACAGCGACACGATTGCCGCAATGACAGGGGCCATCGTGGGTTCGCGTTGCGGCCTCAACGTCTTTCCCGTCGAGGCCCGAGAGACCGTCTCACGAGTGAACTCACTGGAATTAGAAGAGATGGCCCGAAGTCTCTTGGAGCTGCGAAACGGTTCAGAGCAAAGCGCTGCGTGAGCGCGGCGCGTCTCATCCTCGTCGACAGCGTCGTGGTTGACATCGTCTTGAACGTCGAGGTTTTGCCGCAACGCGGATCGGACACCCTGGCCGAACACAGCGAGTCCTTGGCCGGCGGAGGATTCAATGTCATGGCGGCCGCCTCGCGACTCGGACTGGCTGCGGTCTACGGCGGGGTGGTCGGACTGGGTCCGTTCGCCACCATCGCCGAAGCGGCGATGCGTGACGAAGCGATCGTTGTCGCGACGCCACCGATTGAGGACATCGACACTGGATTCGTCGTCGCCCTGGTCGAATCTGGCGGCGAGCGCACCTTCGTCACGAGTGTGGGTGCCGAAGCGACGCTCTCTACGTCGCAACTCGACGAACTCGACGTCACCGAATCCGACTACGTCTATTTCTCCGGCTACTCGCTCCTGCACGAGAGCAACTCACACGCGTTGGTCGCGTTCTTGCAGCGGATTCCTGCCGCGACGTGCTTTCTCTTCGACCCCGGCCCGATCGTCGATGAGATCGCCGAGGTGTTCTTAGACGCGGTCTTCGAACGCGTCGATTGGTTCTCCTGCAACGAGCGCGAAGCTCGATTACTCGTCAACCCCACCGACGCCCAGGACATGGCTCGATTGATTCGCCGTCGGATGACACGAGGTGGCGCGATCGTGCGAATTGGTCCAGCAGGCTGCGTCATGTCGCAGTCAGAAGATCAGTGCGATGAGGTGCCTGGTTTCCCGGTGGAAAGTGTCGATTCCAATGGCGCGGGGGACTGTCACGTCGGTGCCTTCGTCGCTCGACTCGCTGCGGGCGACACGCCATCGGAAGCGGCGCGTGTCGCCAACGCCGCGGCGGCATGGTCGGTAACCAAACCTGGTCCCGCAACCGGTCCAACGAAGCGCGAACTCGAGGCGTTCCTAGATCAGAAGAAGACCGAACAGAGCTCGTAGATCTCGCGCGGTACCTGGCGCTGACCGCCGATGACCGACGAGATCGGACTGAGAATGACGTTGTTGTCGCGAACGACGGGAATGGTGCCGAACTTGCCCGACGTCACGGCGTCGTAGGCACCGGCTCCAACGCGGGTCGCCCAGATGCGGTCGTGCGCGGTCGGGCTGCCGCCGCGCTGCAGGTGGCCGAGCACGGTGGTGCGAACTTCGATGTCGGTGTGCTCTTCAATCTTGGAGGCGACGAACTGGCCGACACCACGAGTTGCCAAGCGCACGCCGCCCGCGCCTTCGGTCGACAGTTCGCCTTTTTCGGTGCCGCCGAGCGTGGCGAGGTTCACGCCCTCTGCGACGACGACGATGGAAAAGGCGAGTCCCGCCTCGACCCGGCGCTCGAGGTGCTTCATGATGTCGTCCATAGTGACTGGGAATTCCGGAATCACGATCATGTCGGCGCCGCCGGCGAGTCCACCCATGGCGGCGACCCAACCGGTGAGACGACCCATGGTCTCGACGACCATGACGCGGTGATGCGACGCCGCTGTCGTGTAGAGCCGGTCGAGTGATTCGGCGACAATGCTTATTGCGGTGTCAAAGCCAATGCAGTAGTCCGTGCCGAGCAGATCGTTGTCGAGCGTTTTCGGTACGCCGACGATCGGCGCGCCGTGATCGGCCAGCCATGTCGAGATCCGATGGGTACCGTCACCGCCGATGGAGACCAGTGCGTCCAAGTGCTCTTCGATCGCGGCCAGCACACGTTCTCGACCGCCCGCGGGCTCATCGAGGTTGTAGCGGGCGGTGCCGAGCAAGGTCCCACCTTGGGCGATGATCCCCTGGAAGTCGCTCGCCACGAGGGGACGTCCGGCGTATTCGTTGGCGAGGCCAGCCCAGCCATTGGCGATGCCGATTACTTCGTGGCCATCGCGTAGCGCCATTTGGCCAATGGCCCGAATAGCCGCGTTGAGGCCGGGCGCGTCGCCACCCGCCGTTAGAACTCCGATACGCAATGCAACTCCTCTGAACCCAACCGCTACTTATTCTACGCAGTGATTTTGGAGGACTCCGTAACAACGCTCGAGTGAATCTTCACTCGTTCTCGACGAGCCGAGAAGATCGTCGCCGTCACCTCACGTTCAAGCTACGGGTCAGGCGAAGCGTCTGAATTCAGGACACTTGGGCCGGGGCCATGGCCACGTCTTCTTGCTTGCGCACTTCGCCACTCGTGAAAATAACCGTGACGAGGAAACTCAGCACCAATGCGGCGAAGACGCCGAGATTGGCGTAAGCCCAGTTGCCGGTCTTGCCACCGAGGTGCAGGGGTCCCAACAGGTAGCCCTGCCACGTCAGCCACGACGCTCCGCTGTTGGTCACCAAACCCCAGCCGATAACGCTGGTGACGATCGTCGTCACCACCGGAATGAGTCGAACGTCGCCGTAACGACCGGAGCTACTGAAGAGCTCAGCGTCGGCGTAGTCCTTACGTCGGAGGGCCAGGTCGCCCAAAAAGACGCCGCACCAGGCCGCGATCAGGACGCCCACCGTGATCAAGAATCCTTCGAATTGGGGAAGAAAGTTGTGCGCAAAAAAGACGATGTAGATCGTCCCGATCACCATCACCACGCCGTCGACGCCAGCCGCGGCGTATCGCGGAATCTTGATACCGGCCGACAGCAGGGAAAGACCCGATGAGTAGATGTCGAGCACCGCGCCACCGACCAGTCCGAGCACGGCCACGATCACGAACGGCACGAGGAACCAGGTCGGCAAGAGGGTGGTCAACGCGCCGACCGGGTCGTTGCCGATTGCCGAACTGAGTGTCGACGACGATCCGGCTAAGAGCAATCCGAAGAAGACGAGAATGACAGGGGCAATGGACGAACCGAACGTGGTCCACCACACGACGCCGCTGGTCGACGCCTTGCGAGGTAAATAGCGCGAATAGTCGGCGGCGGCGTTGACCCAACCCAAACCGAATCCGGTCATCACGAAGACGAGAGCGCCAATGAGGCTCTGCGTCGTCCCGCTGTGGACGTGCGAAACGACGTGCCAGTGGACGTGATCGAACGTGAGGATGATGAACAGCACGGTGAGTATGCCGGTGACGACCGTGATCACCGCCTGCATCCGCATGATCAGGTCGAAACCCATCACGCCGCCGCCGATGATCAATACCGCGATGATGACCATCGCCACTGCCTTGACACCGTTACCGCCGCCCCAATGAAGCGCCGTGAACACGGTCGCCGTCGCAAGCACTGCGATTACCGAGAGCACGGTCTCCCACCCCACGCAAAGAAGCCACGAAATGAACGAAGGGAGCCGATTCCCGCGCACGCCATACGCGGCGCGGCTCAGCACCATCGTGGGCGCGGAGCCGCGCTTGCCAGCGGTCGCGATGATGCCGCAGAGTACGAAACTGACGATGATGCCGATGAGTCCGACGATCAGACCTTGCCAGAATGAGATACCGAATCCCAAGATGTAGGCGCCGTAACTGAGGCCGAGGACCGAGACGTTGGCCCCGAACCAGGGCCAGAAGAGCTCTCGAGGCCGGCCCTTGCGCTCGCTTTCGGTGATGACGTTGATGCCGTTCTCTTCAATGTGAAACGCACCGGCGTCGCCGGGATGAATTTCTACTGATACTTCGCTCACTACGCCCCTTTTGCGACACGGCGTATCGCTTGGCACGATTTTATGCACGTCGCGAGTGCCGAGGTGACCAATCGCCGCAGATACGCTCCATCGCGTTTGACGCGGTCGTTATGGTGAATTCGTGAGTGTTGTTGCGCGTCTGTTCTGTCTCGACACCGTCATGATCGACATCGTCCTGCGAATTGATGAGGTCCCTGAAAGAGGAGCCGACGTGTTGGCGTCGGAGCATCTCATCGCTACCGGCGGTGGTTACAACGCCATGAGTTCCGCCGCGCGTCAAGGAGTCTCCGCGGTCTACGCCGGTCGACTGGGTCGAGGACCGTTCTCTGACATCGCTCGCGGGTCATTGGAGCGCGACAAGATTGCCAACCCGTTCGAAAGGGACGAGACACACGACGCCGGTTTCTGTGTCGCGTTGATCGACGACACCGGCGAGCGGACGTTCGTCACGTCGCCCGGGGCCGAAGGTTCGCTTCGATCATCCGACCTGTCCACCCTGGACGTCTCTGAGGGCGACTTCGTCTTGATATCCGGCTACAACGTGATGTATCCCGACTCGGCGACGATTGTCCTTGAGTGGTTGGCGAAGCTCGGTGATGATGTGGTGGTCGCGTTCGATCCGAGTAATCGCGTCACGGACATTCCCGAAGAGAACCTGCGATGGATTCTCGATCGCGCCGATTGGATTCTTTGCAACGAGATCGAGGCAAGACTCTTGACGGGCGTGGTGTCGCTCGTCGGATCCGTGGTGGCGCTGGGCCAGCGCACCGGTCGTCGAGGTGTCGTCGTGCGACATGGCGCGAGCGGCTGCACGATTTTGATTCGAAACACCGAACCCGTCCACGTTCCGGGCTTCGTTGCCACCGTGGTCGACACCAACGGAGCGGGTGACACGCACTCCGGTGTCTTCCTCGCCGAACTAGCCCGCGGAACCGAACCAATCGAAGCCGCGCTTCGAGGTAATGCCGCCGCCGCCGTCGCGATCTCGGTGCTGGGCCCGGCGTCGGGCCCCGAACGCTCCGTCGTATCAGAGATGATTCTCGGTTCGCCCTAGTCGAGCGCCTGGTCGTTTGACATAGCGTGAACTGAAGTCGAAGGAGAGCGGTGAAACAGTACGAACGCTTCGAAGGTTCCATTGGGCGCACCGTCGACGAATCGACACCCTGGTGGCCGACGCCGAGCCATCCGAAAGAGAACGCTCCGAATATCGTGGTGATCCTCATCGACGACCTGGGGTTCTCCCACTTCAACTGTTTCGGTTCGGACCTCGTCACACCGAACATCGATCAACTCGCCGCTGGTGGACTGCGATTCTCCAACTTCCACGTCACGCCGCTTTGTTCGCCGACGCGCGCCGCGCTGTTGACGGGAAGGAACCATCACAGTGTCGGCATGCGCGGGCTCTCGAATTGGAGCACGGGATTCCCGAGCATGCGTGGACACATCTCGAATCACGCCGCTACCGTGGCCGAAGTACTGCGCGAAGACGGCTACACCACGTTCGCGGTGGGGAAGTGGCATCTGGTGTCGATGGAGAATTCGTCATCGGCGGGACCCTTCGACCAGTGGCCGTTGCAACGGGGCTTCGATCGTTTCTACGGTTTCCTCGACGGCGAGACCGATCAGTTCGCGCCGGACCTGACCTACGACAACCATCGAGTCGAGCGTCCTAAGAGTGTCGCCGACGGATACCACCTCAGTGAGGATCTCGTCGATCACGCTATCGGCTTCATCCACGATACGAAATCGATTCGACCGGACCGCCCCTTCTTCACGTACCTCGCCTTCGGCGCGACGCACGCGCCACATCAGGCACCGCCGCAGTACTTAGAGCGCCACCGCGGACGTTACGACGACGGTTGGGACGTCGCGCGTGACAAGTGGTTCGCTCGTCAAAAAGAGTTGGGCATCGTTCCCGAGTTCACCGAGCTCGCGCCGCGAAACGACGGCGTGGAACCGTGGGACGAACTTCCCGAGAATCAAAAGAGGCTCGCCGCGCGGCTTCAAGAGGCCTACGCCGCATTCCTCGAACACACCGACGTCCAGATCGGTCGACTCGTTGCCGACTTAGAGATGATCGGCGAACTCGACAACACCTTGATCCTGTTGATGAGTGACAACGGCGCGAGCCAAGAGGGGGGACCCTTTGGCGTCTTGCACGAGATGAAGTACTTCAACCTGGTGATGGAGAGTCCCGACGAAGCAGTCGAGCACCTCGATGACATCGGGGGACCGAGCAGTCATTCGAACTATCCCTGGGGCTGGGCCCAGGCCGGGAACACGCCCTTCAAGTGGTACAAGCAGAACACGCACGAAGGCGGTGTTCACGTGCCGCTGGTCGTGCATTGGCCGAGCGGCATCGCAGCGCGCGGAGAAGTGCGCAGCCAGTTCCATTACGTCACTGACATCGCGCCCACGGTCCTCGAAGCCGCCGGCGTCACGATGCCCTCGTTGTATCGCGGCCTGGAACAGATGCCGATGGCGGGCACCTCGTTGGCCTACGCCTTCGACGCGGCCCACGAGCCGAGCCGCAAGCGATCCCAGTACTTCGAGATGGGCGGGCACCGTGCCATGTATCACGAGGGGTGGAAGGCGGTGACACGCCACGTGCACGGCGTGCCCTTTGACGATGATCGCTGGGAGCTCTATCACGTCGCCGAGGACCCGTCAGAGTGCCACGACCTCGCTTCGAGCAGTCCCGAGAAATTACGCGAGTTGATCGAACTCTGGTGGCACGAGGCCGATGAGTACGGCGTGCTGCCGCTGGATGACCGAGGTCTCGCTCTTTTCGCGTCCCGATTCCACGACCACTCGCCGCATCCGAGTTCTCGTCACTACACCTACTTACCTCCTCTCAATCCGATTCCGCCACCGGCCGCCGCCGGCGTCGGGGGACGAAGTTGGGATTTGGAGGCGCGCGTCGAACTTTCGCGCGACCAAGGCGGCGTCATACTGGCGATGGGCACAGAGAACGCCGGCGTCGCTCTGTTCGTCCAGGACAATCGACTGGTCTTTGACTACAACATCTTCATGGATCATCACGTGCTCGAATCGGTCGAGGAGGTTCCCGAAGGACCTTCCGTGCTCGGAGCGCGTTTTCGACGGGCTCGTAGCGACGCCGACGTGACCCTGACGATTGACGGTCGCGACGTTGGTTCTATGCACCTCCCATTCGTGATGAGGATCTTCTCGACGATTTCAATGGGCATCGGTCGCGACCACGGCTCGCCGGTCTCAAATCGATACGTCGACGACTTCGCCTTCGAAGGGCGCATAGAGCGCGTGGACATCCAACTGGTTTCACATAACAGCACCGAAGAAAAGGAGACGGCCGCCCGCGAGGGTATGGCTCGGCAATAGATATGGAACGACTCCGCACACCAGATGAGAACTTCGAGGGTCTCAGTGATTTCGATTTCACACCGCATTACGCCCCGGTCGCCGATCCGACAGGCGGCGACGCCTTACGGATGGCGTACCTGGACGATGGACCGCGCGACGGGCAGGTCGTGGTGTTGTTGCACGGCGAACCATCGTGGTCGTACTTGTACCGCTTCATGATTCCCGGACTCGCCGGGGCCGGACACCGCGTTCTCGCCCCGGACCTGATCGGTTTCGGTCGGTCGGACAAACCGAGTGACCGCGAGGAGTACACCTACGCGCGACACGTCGAGTGGGTTCGCGAGTTGTTGTTCGACCAGTTGGACCTGACCGACATCACGCTCTTCGCCCAAGACTGGGGCAGCTTGACCGGACTGAGGCTCGTGGGAGAGCACCCCGAGCGCTTCGCTCGGGTGGCGATCGGCAACGGGGGACTGCCGACCGGCGACGAACGCATGAGTGAAGCCTTCAAGGCGTGGCAGGACTTCAGTCAGACCACGCCCGAGTTACACATCGGCAACATCGTCTCCGGTGGCTGTTCGCAACGCCTCAGTGCCGACGTCGTCGCGGCGTACGACGCACCGTTTTCGGACGAGACCTTCAAAGAGGGCGCACGTCAGTTCCCGAAGTTGGTGCCGACGTCACCGCGGGACCCCGCCCACGACGCCAACATCGCGGCGTGGGCGGTACTGGCGACGTTCGAGAAGCCCTTCCTCTGCTGTTTCAGTGATGACGCGATCACTCGAGGTGGTGACGCCAAGTTCATTCGCGTCGTTCCCGGCGCGAAGGACCAGGCACACACGACGATTCCGGGAAGCGCGCACTTCTTACAAGAAGAGAACGGTCCGGAGCTGGCGCGGGTGCTGAACGAATTTATTGCGGCGAATTAAAAATAGTTCTCGCGGAGTTCTTCGCTCCATTTGGCGACACGTAGCTCGCCTCGGGGCACACTCCAGCGATAGACCGGCTTGATGTCGAGGACGGGCGTGCCGTCGATGCCGTCGAGTCCGCGCACGCTAAAGGACCGCTCGGAGAGTTCGTTGATTTCGACCGTCGAGAGCAGGAGTCGATTCGGACGATCCTTGTTGCGTTGGGCAAAGACTCCGATGTCCGGCCACTTCGGATTGCCTCGCGGATGACGGTGCCACGGACCCGGCGGGACGTCCTCGGCCCAGTCGGCGAAGAAGACGATTTCCACGTGCGAGAACTCGTCAAGTCCGCGAAGCGCCTCGCTCGGTACGTCCTGGGCCAGTTCGACGGTGCTGAGCACTTCGTCCCAGTTGTCATCCAGGGCTTGGGCTCGCTCGTTGCGGATGTAGGCGATTGGTCGAACGGTGTAGTCCACGCCACCAATGTACCGAGAATCCAAAGCGGCCAGGGGCGCTCGACGAGCCGAACCGTATATCGCGAAAGGTATCGTTGGTCGTCCGACGCAACGACGAGGGGCTATGCCGGAACTCACCTTTACATACGGAACGATGGCGGCGGGTAAGTCGACGCTCGCGCTGCAACTGTGCTGGCAGCTCCGCCAGGGCCGAAGCGATGTGGCCCTCTGGACCTTCGGCGATCGAAGCGATGCCGGGATGGTCACCAGTCGAATTGGCATCGAAGCCAGCGCTGAGGCCGTCGTACCGGGCGGCGATCTCGCGCCGCATATCGATCGGCTCCGGCGCGACGCCATCAATATCCTCGTCATCGACGAAGCCCAATTCGCGAGTGTCGAACAGATCGACGCGCTCGCCCAGGTGGTCGATGACCTCGGAATCGACGTGCACGCCTTCGGACTTTCGGCCGATTTCCTGCTCAATCTCTTTCCGGGTTCGGCGCGCCTCTTCGCGATCTCGGACTGGTCGCACGAACTGCCGCTGACCTCAACGTGTTGGTGTGGGCAAAAAGGACGCTGTAATGCCCGGGTGGTCGATGGCATCGTCGCGCGCGAGGGCAATCAGTTCTTCACCGGCGACGTCAACGAAGGTGTCGTGCATTACCAGGTGCTCTGTCGCTCGCATTACCGCTCGGGACAGCTTCGCGCCGAGGACTGAATGGACCGCCTCGTAGTGGTGGACGCCGATCCCGATTGGCCACGGCGGTTCCAAGAGATCAAGGCGCATCTCCTTCCGTTCCTGAGTGAGTCCGTTTTGCGGATCGAGCATGTCGGATCGACCTCGGTGCCGGGGCTCGCCGCAAAGCCGATCATCGACGCCGACGTCGTTGTTGAAAATGAAGATCTGGTGCTGGTCGTTTTGCGTCAGATCGCATCGGCTGGCTACCTGTGGGTAGGGGATCTGGGCGTTGCGGGACGTGAGGTCTTCGAGGCAGATTCGACGCCGCCGCTACCGGTCCATCACCTGTATCTAGTGGTGGAGAACAACCGGGCGCACGCCGACCACTGGCTGTTCCGCGAGGCGTTAATCGACGACCCGTTATTGGTCGATCGCTACGCCGCCATCAAACGCGAGAACGTCGTTCGCTCGGGCGGCGACCGCGAGCAATACAACGCCCTAAAGGCGGCCTTCGTGGCCGAGGTCCTCGCCCAAGCCCGGCGCGAACGCGCAATGGAGCCTGTGACGTATTGGGATCCGGAACTCCGTTAAGTCCGTATCGGCATCGCTGCATTGTTGAGTACGAGACGCCAGAATTAAGCGATGTCAGATATTGCCCACGCCATCGTCGAACCCAACACCAGCCCGATCGAGTGTCCGAACCGATTCGCCATATTCTCTGAATGCCCCCACTGCGCTGGGACCTTGAGTCCCGAACACGCACATTACAAGTGCCTCTCATGCGGTTGGCGCGACTCGTGTTGTGATTGATGACGGTGGCGTAAGGGTCTTCAGTATTCCTTGATATTTCGCTTCGAGCGACCCCAATCGCTCACATTCTGTTCACCTTCGACTCGTAGATGGATCGAAAGATGAAGAACGTTCTGGTCGTGCGAAGTTCTTCTTGAGTTCATCTAACGCGCTCAAATGCTTCACGGTTCGTTTACCTCTCATTCCTAAGTTACACGTGGCAGAACGTTTGCTTTGAAGCGACGAGCCACTAGGCATCATCACTTATACAGGAGGAATATTCAGGATGAGAAACCTTTTACGGTCTCTTACGGCACTGGCACTCGTGTCAAGCGGAGCGATCGTTGCGCTTTCGCTCCCCGCCAGCGCGTCGACCAAGATTGTCACGTGCTTCAAGCTCGAGAAAAACGTCGTGCACACCAAGAAGTTCCATGGCACGTGTGGTGCCGGTTGGTTGAGGAAGCGTCCTAAGCCAAAGCCCGTCTCCTACGTCTCGGTTGAGACGCCTGGTACCGCGATACTCAGTGAAACGGGAAGCACTTTGTTGTACCCGTTGTGGAACATCTGGGCTCCGGCCTACCAAACCGAGTTCCCTTCGGTGAGCGTTACTACAGGTGGCACGGGTTCGGGCACGGGCATCGCTGACGCGGCGAGCGGAACGGTGGACATCGGTTCGTCGGACGCCTACCTCTCCTCCACGCAACGGACGTCCACGCCAAGCCTGTTGAACATCCCCTTGGCGATCTCGTACCAGATCATCGAGTACAACATTCCGGGGTTGACCGCGCACCTGAAGCTGAACGGCACGCTCCTGACGCAGATCTACACGGGACAGATCACCAACTGGAACGACCCGGCCATCGCGGCGGTCAATCCGGGTGTGACACTGCCTAACTTGAAAATCGTGGCGCTGCACCGATCGGACGGCAGCGGTGACACGTTCATCTTCAGTCAGTACCTGACGGACTCCGACGCGACCTGGGCGTCGAAGTACAACTTCGGTACGACCATCTCGTGGCCGACCATCCCCAATGAACTGGGAGAGAACGGTAACGGTGGCATGGTCTCGGGCTGTCAGGCAACGGCGGGCTGCATCGCCTACGTGGGTATCAGTTACCTGAACTCCGTACTTAGCGCCGGCGACACGTACGCTCAGCTCGAGAACGGCAACGGTCAGTACGAAATGCCGACCTCGAAGGCAGTGGACCTCGAGGCCGCTGGCTTCACGGGGAAGACGCCTGCGAACGGCACCATCTCGATGATTGATGGCAAGATCAATGGCGGTTACCCGATCGTGAATTACGAATACGCCATCGTGAACAAGAACCAGTCGAGTGCGACGCGGGCCAAGGCCATCCGTTCGTTGCTCGAATGGACCATCGACCCTTCATACGGCCAGAGTTCGCAGTACCTCGGTCAGGTACGCTTCGAGCCACTCCCCGTGAAGATCGTGACGCAGTCGTACAAACAGATCAAAACAATCCAATAGTTATTACGCATGGGTGACGAGATAGCCTCATCGGGCGTGACGTTGCCCGTGGCGAGTGACCCCACCCGACGAGCCTTCGGGCTCCGTCGGGTGGGGTCATTTCTGCGCGGTTCCGAAGAGGGCCTATGGCGATGGGGCGCTCGCGTCGCGTCACTGATACCTCTCGTGGGCCTCGTGTTCGTCTTGACGGTTCTCGCGATCAAGGCCTGGCCGGCGATCAAGGTCAACGGACCAGGGTTCTTGACTCGCAGTACCTGGAGTCCCGGTAGCACCTACGGCGCTCCCGTGAGGACCGACGGCGTCTTGCATCCCGTGGGTTCGAGCTATGGCGCATGGCCGCTCATCGCGGGCACACTCCAGACCTCGGCGATTGCTCTCATTGTCGCACTACCCATTTCACTAGGCACCGCTTTTGCCTTGACCGAGCGACTTCCGCGATGGTTGTCGCGGCCCATCTCCTTTTTCGTGGAGATCCTCGCCGGTATCCCCAGCGTGATCATCGGACTCTGGGGCGTCCTCACACTCGGCCCCTTCCTGGCCAACCACGTCTACCCCTTCGTTTCGAACAACATGCCCGATGTGCCTGTCCTCCGATATTTCAAGGGCAACGTCGGCTACGGCGAGGGCCTCTTGACGTCGGGTCTGGTCCTGGGCCTCATGATCGTGCCCATCATCGCCTCAACGGCACGCGACCTTTTCATGCAGGTGCCGCCACTGCCAAAGGAGGGCGCTGAGGCCCTCGGAATGACCGAGGCCGAGGTCGCCCGTCGGGTCACGATTCCTTGGGTGCGCTCCGGTCTTATTGGCGCCACCGTGCTCGGACTCGGCCGCGCACTCGGCGAGACGATCGCCGTCGCCATGATCACCGGGTCAATTCTCGGGCAGGTCTCGCCCAACGTGTACGGGACCATGACGACTATCGCGGCGACCATCGTGAGTCAGCTCGACTCCGCGGCCACCGACGGGACCGGTTTCGCGATCGCTACGTTGGCCGAAGCCGGACTCGTGCTGGCCGTCATCTCGGTGGTGGTGAATGTCGTGGCGCGTGTCATCGTCAATCGGACATCCCAGCACCTTGCGCCAGTGGGCAGGGGATGACGGTGGCCACCGTGACTGATTCCTATCCTTCGACTCGTTGGCGGCGCTTCCGCGAGCATTTCTTCAAGGGTCTGTCTGTGGCGTCCCTTATCTTCGTCATCGGACCGTCGATCTGGCTCATCGCTGACGTCGTCATCCGGGCGGTGCCGCATTGGCGCTGGAGCGTCTTGACGACGGTGCCCGTGGGAGTGGGCGGTGGACTCGAGAACGCCATCCTCGGCACGCTGGTGATCATGGTCGGCGTCTTTCTCATCGCCGGCACTATCGGGGTTCTCACGGGTATCCACTTTGCCGAGCTGCAGCGGTCCCGCCGCAATGGCAAGGCCGGCGGGAGCTTCTTACGCACGGCGACCGAGGTCATGGCGGGATTTCCGTCAATCGTCCTTGGTTACGTCGGGTACGTCGCGCTGTGTGTGGGCCTTCACTGGGGCTTCTCGCTACTGCCCGCATTGATCGTGCTCTCCATCATGGTGACGCCCTATATTTCAAAGTCCACTGAATCGGCACTGCGTCAGGTCCCCACGAACTACCGCGAGGGTGCCGAGGCATTGGGCATGTCGACCGGTTACGCGTTGCGCAAGGTGGTCATCAAGAGTGCACTGCCCGGTATTGTGACCGGCCTGCTGATTGCGCTGGCCATCGCCGTCGGCGAGACCGCACCCCTGCTCTACACCGCGGGGATCACGAACAACCTTCCCTCGACGTCACTCGTCCATCAACCAATCGCGTATCTCACGTACTACGTATGGACCGACTACAACCAACCGATCAAAGCCACCCAGTACCTCTCGTTCGACGCCGCGTTGATCCTCATCGTGCTGGTGCTGGTTCTGCTCGTGTCCTCAAGGTTGTTGGTCAACCGGACGCAGCGCTACGCCGAGGGCCGCCACTAAGTCATATTTAATCCAGTGAAGTGGGGATCAACTACGGCGCACGGTTAGTACGTGCGCAAAAGGGCATCAGCCCATCAGGCCCTTGACGTATCGATCGGTGTCTTCGTGGACCGGTGCCGTGAAGATCTCCTCGGTGGGGCCGTGCTCGATCAAGAGCCCGTCATAGAAGAACATGGTGGCGTCCGATACGCGCCGAGCCTGTCCCAGGTTGTGGGTCACAATGATGATGGTGAGGGCCGGCACCATGTCGCGTATCAACTGTTCCACCGACTCGGTGGTGACAGGGTCGAGTGACGATGTGGGCTCGTCGAGCAAGAGAACCTCGGGTCCTACGGCCAGTGAGCGTGCCAGGCAAAGCAACTGTTGCTGTCCGCCCGAGAGGCGATAGGGCGAGTCGTTCAGGCGATCCTTGACGGCGTCCCATAGCCCCACCTCGCGTAGACGGGTCTCGGCGATGACGTCGAGTTGCTTGCCCTTGGCGATCCGATGCGCTCGCACGCCTGCGATCACGTTGTCCTTGATCGACATCGGGAAGGGATTGGGACGTTGAAAGAGCATGCCGACTCGGCGCCGAACCGTAAGGAGGTCCTGGCACGAATCCCAGATGCTGGTGTCGTCCAAGAGGACATCGCCGTCGCGGCGAAAGCCGTAGACCTTGTCGTTCATGCGATTGAGCGTGCGCAAGAAAGTCGATTTGCCCGAACCGGTCGGGCCGATGAGGGCGGTTATCGTGCCGCGTGGGAATGACATGTTGATGCCGTTGAGAATCTTCTTCGTTCCGAAACTCAAAGTCAGTTCCTCGGTGCGAATGACGGAAAGTGGTCGCTGAGCGTCGGGGTCGAGCGCCGCGAGTTCCGGTGTGAGCTTTCGCGTCACCGCCCCGGTGGTGGTGGGTTTTGAAACCTCACTCATGGCGTACCCTCCTTCGCAGGTCCGTCTCGTAGCCTAAGTAGAGAGGGTTAACGTTGTGTGAACTGTTCATGAACTGCGAACAATTTAGGGACTCCTCGGGTTCCCGTGGGTCACGTGACGCTCTTGACGTGACGTAGTTCTCTCTAGAGGCCAGTCCCCGCTTGGGTTGATGGTCACTCCTCGAAGGCCTCGAGCCTCGTCAAATGGCGCGCATGTAGTGCTCGTAGTTTCGGAAGCGTCCAAGCAACCTAAACCGAGAGGGACTACGTGCGCGCCACTACTGCATTTAAC
>DATKRC010000010.1:0-18534 GCA_035532375.1 Acidimicrobiales bacterium | reverse complement strand
CGTGGTCCCTGAACGGCCAACACGCATCGCTCGGCGGTCACGTCGACACCGGGCAAAGCGTCAGTCACGCCCGAGGTATTCGATGCGTTCGGCATAACGTCGAATTCGTGGTCGGCGACCCACCACACGATGATGTCGTCCACGACGAAACCGTCGTCGTTCAAGAGGTGCGTGTACTGGGCCCGTCCGGGATTGACCTTTCGCAGGTCATTCGTGAGCGTCCCTTGTAGCGCGTCAAACATGTCCGGTCCGTCACAACGCACCGTGCCGAGGTGACTAACGTCGAAGACGACCGCGTCGTTTCGACACGCGAGGTGCTCGGCGACGGTGCCCGTTCCGTACTGCAGCGGCATCTCCCAGCCCCCGAAAGGGACGATCTTGGCTCCCAATGTGACGTGCGCGTCGTAAAGAAACGGGCGTCGGTCGGTCACGTCAGCCACTTTAGGCGGCGAAGGAAGCCAGAGTTCCGAGACCGTGCTGTTCGAGCAACGCCACGAAGTCGCGTTGGTATACGACGAGAAGTTCGACTTCGGGATAGAGCGCGCGGAACTTGCGGACCTTCTGATTCTTCTTCGTGACGAGTCGTTGTTCCAATACGGTCAACTCGATGAAGAGACGTCGTTCGGGCAGATAGAAGTCAGGACGGAACGATCTCACCGGGACTCCGACGTCGTTCCACTCGAGCGGGAACTCGACCGGTTCGTAGGACCACGCGAATCCGTAGAGGTTCAAGAGGCGCGCGAACGCCTTCTCACTGGGGTGGGCGAACCGTTCGCGCGGCACGGGCTCAAGACTGGGGTGCCGACGACGCGACGCGTCGATCGGCGATGGGTCGCTCACGCCGAACGGGTCTCCCTCTCCGACATTGCGAGTTGCGTTTGGCGAATCGTGGTCGTGAGTTCGGCGACCACGTTCGCCAGAGGAACGATGTTGAAGACACCTTGACCACCGCGAAGCAGGTCTACCAAGTCGCCGTCGTCACGCGCGAGCACCGATCCGGCGTCACTCAACACGAGACTGGACGAGGCGAGATCGGCGCCTAAGGAGTTACGGAGACATTCAACGGCCTGACGGGCGCGATTAAGTGCGACGCCCGAAGTCAACAGTGACTTGATCACCTTCACCTCGAGGACGTCTGAGTAGGAGTAGGTGCGCTTTGATCCACTGCCCTGGGCGGCAGTGATCGAGGGCGTCACGAGGTCGGTTCGCGCCCAGTAGTCCAACTGACGGTAGGTGACGCCCGTAAGGCGACAGACCATCGGACCGCTGAATCCATATGTTGAAGAATCTGCCATGTGTCGTTTCCTCCCGACCGAGGTCTGCCCAGACTAACTCGACGGACTACACGAGTGTAGTTTCACTCGGTCGGGTTCGCGAACAAATCTGGTCTCCCCATTGACGGCGAGGAGGCTTCGGCGTGGAGACGCGGCGGAATACGGCCGGCACGGTGCGCCAGAAACCCGGCTTTCACGGCGTCGCGCAACGATTCGGCCATCATCGCCGGGTCCAGGGCGCGATTGATCGCCGAGGCGGCCAACACCCCGTCGCAGCCGAGTTCCATGGCGAGGGCCGCATCTGAAGCCGTGCCCACCCCGGCGTCAAGCAGCACCGGCACGCTGACGCGCTCACAGATCAGTCCAATCGCGTGGGGATTTCGCACACCCAGACCAGAGCCAATAGGTGAGCCGAGCGGCATCACCGCCACGCAACCGGTCTGTTCGAGACGCTGGGCGACGATGAGGTCATCCGACGTGTAGGCCCAGACTTCGAAACCACTGCGAACCAGGGTTTCGGCGGCCACCAAGGTCTCGGACGTATCGGGCAACAAGGTCACGTCGTCACCGATGACTTCGAGTTTGATCACGTTGGTGTCGAAGGCCTCACGGGCGAGTTCGGCGACCTTGACGGCCTCGGCCGCGGAGAAGCATCCCGCCGTATTCGGTAGCAGCGAGAAGTTCAATCGACCGAGCAAGTCGTAGATGGATCCCTTGATGTTCGGCTCCACTCGGCGCAGTGCCACAGTGGCGATCGACGCTTCGGACGCGAGCAGTGAGGCCGCCAGGACGTCCATTGAACGAAAGCCTCCGGTACCGACCACGAGCCGCGACGGAGAACTGAGCGAACCGATTTGAAAGAGATCTCCCACGACTACAGCGTACCGGGGGCTATCCATCTAACTGCAGTGGACGACCCCGCGATCGGCCCTTTTCCGTACCGGAGCCTTTTGGCCTGTGCCTTCCCGAAGCCCACGTCGCCGAGAAGTGAATCCTCCGCGCGTCCGAGACAGTCGGGGTCGACGTCACTGGCGATTGCTCTACCAGTCCGATCCGAAGCTTGCGTCGCGACCAGCTCGTGGCCCCATATGAATGAGACGGGCTGGTTTTTCTCGATTGAGGATCCCCGGACACCGCGACTAAGGGCGCCTCGGCCCTTGACCAAGCCCCGAGGGCCCGATCCGTGTCCAGGGTTGATGCGATCGGTGACGAGGTCGTCGTGACGAACGCCGCCAGGTAGGCCGAGTGAAGATCTCGATCCACCGGTGCTGATTTGATTCCGGAGCCGCAGGATTCGCATCGGTGCCAGCGTTCGGCCAGAGACTTCTTCTTCACGGCGCCACAGTGGCAAGTCTGCGTCAGGGTCGCGGGACCTTGGGTCGACCGGCACCACGAAAGAGGTGGGCGGCGAAGGATTCCCACACTCGAGCGGCATGCACCAAGGCGCTCTTAGAAGGAACGTGCTCACCGATCCATTTCGAGTCGCGACGTATCTCCAAGATCCTTTTCGTGAAGCCGTACTCGGTGAGTGAGTACTCTTCTCGAAGCGTTCTGAACGCTTCGTTGCGGATTTTTCGAGCAGCTTCTCCGAACTCCTCGTCTTCCGCCAAGTCCACGGCACCCGTAAGGCAGGCATCACGCCAGCGCGTGGCGCGACGCATCGACACGAGATTGGTGAGAGCCCATTGGACAAGAGCCCGTTCCAGATGACCAGCCGCCACAAACGCCAGGTCGAGGCGACGTCGGACGTTCTCGTCGACCGTGAGGCGACAACAAAGCGCGCTGAGGCAGTCCGGTTCGTTCGCAGCCATGTGGAGGATCGTAAGGAGCCGTGGTGACGTGGCCGGATTCGTCACGCACGACTCCGCGCGTCTGTATACCTAGAGACCAAGGCGTACCGACCCATTGCCTTAATTCATTAAGGTTGTTCTAGTGCAACCCCTCACCGTGCTTTCCATCGCGGGGTCGGACTCCGGTGGTGGGGCCGGGATTCAGGCCGACCTGCGCACTTTTAGTGCCTTCGCCCTGCACGCCACGAACGCCGTGACCGCAGTCACCGCCCAGAACACCGTCGGCGTTGACTCGGTAGTCCCGATCGATCCTGACATGGTGGCCGCGCAGGTTCTCAGCGTCACCAGCGATTTCGAGGTGAGCGCCGTGAAGACCGGCATGTTGGCCCAACCAGCGACCGTGGAAAAAGTGGCCGAACTCGCTCGCGAAGGACTGCTCCCCCACTTGGTGGTGGATCCGGTGCTCGTTTCATCCACGGGTCACGCGCTTATGGTCGCCGGCGGTGTCGAGGCCTACCGCGACTCGCTGATCGCCCACGCCGAGATCGTGACCCCAAATCTTCACGAAGCGGCGCTGCTTTGCGGCGTCGACGTGAACGACATCCGAAGCCACGACGACATGCTCGCCCTCGCCAACGAGCTGCTCGGTCTCGGCCCTATGTGGGTTCTCGTGAAGGGTGGTCACTTCGCGGAGCGATCGCTCACCGAGAGCCACGCACCCGACGTCTTGGTGGGCCGCGGTGAGGTCTATGTGTTCAACGCCGAACGAGTGGACACGGTGAATGACCACGGAACGGGTTGTTCGCTGTCGGCGGCGATCTGTGCGGGACTCGCACTCGGACGAAGCGTGCCTGACGCGACGCGCGACGCGAAGGCTTTCGTGCTGAAGGCGCTCACCAGTGCCGCCGACTGGAAATTAGGACGGGGTCGCGGACCGATTGACCATCTGGGATGGGAGCAATGAGCGACGAACCGCGCGCTCCCCTCACGACGACCACCAGCATCTGGCCGGCCGCCGGCGTGCTGATCTTCGCCGTCCTCGTGCTCGTCGTGTTCATGATCATCAATCTGACCTCCGATCAAGCAGTCACGAAACCGCCGACAACGCTGCCCGTCGTGGTCGGTGTGATCGCCAAGGCGCCCTCAGCGGCCGTCCTCGACTTCTGCACCAGCAGGTCGGAGATTCCGGCGAATATCGATGACGTGTTCCTGGTCCCGGTTGGGACGACGGCGAAGTCCGCGGGCCGTATCCCGAACGCCGGCGCCGGGGATTTCGACTGTTATCAGCCACTCGTCACGACCACGAACAGCGCGTCGCTACTCGAGTTCTACAAGTCCCAACTCGAGGTTCGAGGATGGAGCCTCTTCTCCCAGGGTTCCAGTAAAGGCGCGCCGCAGTCGCTCTTCCAAAAGGCCGGCAACGACGGCTTCTACTGGGTCGCCGGAATCACGGTCACGAAGTCGTCGCGCAACCTCGTGGACTGGACGTTTCGGATCTATCAGAACTCTGAGACGGTCTGAACCAGTTCCTTGACGGGAGCAGTCGTCTCGGTGCAGGCCCAGGACCACAGAGCGAAGTTGAGCGGATAGATCATGTAGCCGATTCGAGTGGCCGAAGAGACGCACATCATTGTCAGGAACACCAGGCTGAGGATGGCCAAAAGTTGCGACAGCGTCAGCGGCCAGTGTCGGCGCAGGTACTTCGCCATGAAATATCCCCCGATGAGGAACGTCACGGGCGCGAGGATGTGACCGGCCGGCGCCCACAGCGTCGTCAAGATATGCCCCGGTAACGCACTCGCCGCCGGCGAGGCGACACTGGTGAGCCCCAAGGGGAAGGCGAAGACGTTCGACATGAAAGCCCACGGCGCTCGAATGGCGAACGGCGCCACCGTCACTACGACGATCGCCACGATCCACGACGCGACGCGCAGCCAGGCTGAGCGATGCTTGGAGTCGCGTGCGACCAAGAGCGCACCGAAGGCCATGGGCCAGGCCGTGAGCTTCATGGCGGCCGCGAGGCCCAGACTTATGCCGGCGAAATTGTTCTGTCGCCGTTGCAATGCGACCACACCGAGCAACATGAGCGCCAGTATCGGCATGTCGTCACCGCCGGTCGATAAGAACAACGCGCCGGTCGGCAACGCCAGCAAACACTGGGCCACTCGAATCTTCTTCTTCGACGATGCGCGCAAGAGTCCGAGCGCGAGTGCGCTCGCCAGCAAGGTCAAGAGCGACATCGCGATGCGTGGATCGGTCAGGCCCTTGCTCTGGTGCGTTTCGGCCGACGGAAGTCCGAAGACGCCCATGAGCGGAAAATACGGGAAGAACGACTCGTAGGCGGGCAAACCTAGGAGCGGATCGATCAATTTGCCGTGCTTGTCGTAGGACGGGTAGAGGTTGCGGTCTTTACTGAGGTTGGCGCCGGCGCGCTGAATCACGCCGACCTCGGGCTGGGCGACGCGCCACTTCGCTTCGAGCCCCAACGGAATCGCGACCGAACCCAGCAACACCAGTCCCAACAAAGCGGCGCGGACCATCGTCGAGCGCCTCAGTTTCATTCGGTGTAAGCCGTACGCGAGCACAGCGCACAGCGCGTAGGGTCCCGTCGCCAGATACCCCCACTGCCACTGGGCCCCTTGGCTCGACAGCGCGCCGAGTCCCAAAGCGAAGACGGCCGACAGACCGTAGAGGAGTGCGTCGCTGCTCAGTCCCGACAGCGCTCCCCACCACGAGAGAAGGCGAGTGCGCGCGAAAGAGACCCGCGTCAGCATTGCGCCAATTGTACCCATAGTCGCACTTTTGAGTGACCTTTCTACTCCCCAACTGCGGTGGGGGCACGACGCAGAGGCGCGAAGGTGACCGGTGGGAACTTGGCGCTCAAAAAGTGATCGATGATGCGCACGCACTCCTTCGTTCGCTCCTTGAGCAGCATGTGGGACGTGCCCGGCACGATTGAGAGTTCCGCTTCGGGGATGGCTTCGTACATCGCGCAGGTGTGCGACAGCTTGGCGACGTCGTCGTCGCCAGCCATCACCAGTAGTGGCACGGTGATCGTCGCAAGATCCCCGAGCTCGAGCGTCGGCTCGGAGAACGTCATGATCCGGGTCTTTTCTTCGACGGCTCGCGCGTGCTGCGCTCCGTCGGGCGAGTTCTCGCCGTAACGCTCCGCCCATTGAGCGAAGTCCTCACTGTCGGTATCGAAGCTCTCGACGGGCATCAGACCCTTGAAGTGATAGTTCGCGCCGATCACCACGACGCGACGCAACAACTCCGGAGCACGCATCGCGACCAGTAACGCGATGTTGCCGCCATCACTGTGGCCCACCAAGTGGACGCGGCGCTTCAGATACCGAAGGAAGGCGATGGTCTCGGTTGCCATGGCGTCGTAGGAGAACGCTTCGTCGGTGTCAGCGGTGCGTCCGTGTCCGCGTCGATCAAAGGCCGCGACGGCGTAGCGCTTCTGGAGTGACGGCCCAATGGACTTCAACATGCTCGCGCTGCTGGACATGCCTCCGTGCAGCAGTACCACCGTCGTGCCCTTCTCCTTCGGTACTCGCGCCCAGGTGGGATGGCCGTTCAAGGAGATCGTCGTCACCTTCGTCATGGTACGCGTCAAGTGACACCGAATCGCACGAGCGTAGTGTTGATACATGCGCGCGTTCGTGGTCAATGAGGTTGACGATTTTCTTTCCATTGGCGTTCGTGACGTTGAAGCGACCGCCACGGATCTTGATGACATCCTCGTCGCAGTGGACTACAGCGGCGTGAACTTCAAGGACGCACTGGTGGCCGCGCCCAAGAGCCGAGTTCGTCGGGTCGCTTCACTGGTGGGTGGTGTCGACGCCGCGGGCACCGTGGTGAGCTCGAGCGACTCAGCACTGCCCGAAGGTACCCGAGTCGCGGTACATGGGGGCGCACTGGGGGTCTCGCGCGACGGCGGGTTCGCGCAGTTCATCTACGCTCCCGCACGATACGTCACCCCTCTTCCCGATTCAGTGTCGACACGCGTCGCGATGATCATCGGCACGGCGGGCTTCACGGCGATGGAGAGTCTGCTGGCTCTCGAAGACCACGGTCTCGAATCCGGATCTGAAGTGCTGGTCACGGGCGCCACCGGCGGCGTCGGTTCACAGGCCGTGGCATTTCTTCACGCGACCGGTTATCGGCCGGTTGCGTCCACCGGTTCGATCGATGAGTCGCAGTGGTTAATGGATCGTGGTGCCGTGCGCGTCATTGGCCGCGCCGATATTGCGGACAACCCGGGTCGAGTACTTGCGAGCGAATCGTGGGCCGGGGCCATCGACTGCGTGGGCGGCGAAACTTTGGCGCAGATTCTTCGCTCGCTGC
Source organism: Acidimicrobiales bacterium (assembly GCA_035532375.1). Lineage (GTDB taxonomy): Bacteria > Actinomycetota > Acidimicrobiia > Acidimicrobiales > RAAP-2 > RAAP-2. The sequence goes on along the minus strand of DATKRC010000010.1, from coordinate 11,120 downwards.
GCTACGGCGCCGCCGTCGCCGCCAGCGGACTCGTGGCCAGCGCCGAGTTGACCACGACGGTCTATCCCTTCATCACTCGATCCGTCGCACTGATCGGTATTGACTCGGTCGAAGCCACGAGAGCCACTCGCGATCGTGTCTGGGCCTCGCTCGGCGACATCGCTTCTCTCATTGACTTCGACGCCCTCGTCGATCGCGAGGTGCAACTCGAAGATCTGCCCTCGGCGTTCGACGTTGTGCGTGAAGGGCGTACCCGCGGACGCATTCTCGTGATGCTCAGTCCCGTCTGACCTAACCAGCGGCTCGAATCAGTGGTCTAATAAAACGGACTGATCCACATCTTCCCGTTGTCACACGGTTGCACCGGATACGCCGGCGTCACCGCGACGGTCGAGGCGCCCTTGGCGAACTGCACACTGATCGTGAGCGCATTGTCACACACGGTGTTGGCTGTTTGGACGTCCTGATAAGCCAGTGAGAAGTTGACGGTTGAAGTGTTGGTGAGGGTCAGCGCGGAGGGCGCCTCGTTGGCTTTGGCCGGCGTGAACTGGACGGCGTTAGCGGATCCGGTCTCATTGACCTGGCTGAGCTCCAAGACGGCGCCGGTCTTATCCTGCAACGTAAGAATCGGCCAGCCCTTTACCGAACACGATCCGGCGGTGTGCTTGGTCAGCGTCACACTCGCGTACACCGTGCCGGCCGCCCCCTGGCCTTCGTTATAGATTCCCGTGAAATCGCTGCCCTTACAAGTGGACGCGGTGGCGAGTGCCGATGTCGTGGTGGTGGAAAGCGATGTCGTCGTGGTCGTCGCCGTCGTCGTGGTCGTAGTGCTCGACGGCGTATCGATGATGTGTCGACTCAAGGTCAATATCACCACGAAGGCGACGAATATGGCGACCGAAGTGAGGCCGCGTCTCACTGACCAAAGTCCTCGGGTCGGATCGTGTCGAGGAACTCTCGTAGTTCGGCCACCAGATCTGCTTCATTCGGCGCGTCGGTGTCGTCGTCGCTATCGTCGTCATCGTCGAGTTCAAGTTCCATGATCCTGCCTTCGGCGGCCATCAAATCATCGTTGACGAGTATCGGAGCACCCACGCGTAGCGCCAAGGCCACCGCGTCACTCGGACGCGCCGACACGCTGATCTCGTCGCGGTCGCGAAGCAAGCGCAAATTTGCGTAGTACGTGTTGTCACGTAGCTCGGTGATCTCCGCCGCGAAGAGTTGTGCACCGAGCGCGACGATCACGTTGCCGAGGAGGTCATGCGACATCGGTCGCGGTGCCTTCACGCCTTGCAACGCGTACGCGATAGCCGCCGCTTCAGGTGCCCCGATGAAGATAGGTAGGACCCGCGTGCCCGACACCTCTTCGAGCAACAAGAGGGGTGTTGAGGATCCGACGTCTACCCGTACTGCCCGGAGGACCACTTCAACCATGTAAAGAGCCTAGACCGGTACGGGTTGAAACTTTACGTCTGGCTCGTCAGGTAGTTGTGCAACGCGCGCTCGTACAGCACCGAACGAAGAGCCCCGACTTCGGCCGCCACTTCGACCGTGGCGCTCTGGGTCTGCTCGGTGGTGCAATCACTCCACTTTGATCGCAGCGGAGCCGACAGGTCGTCGATCACTCCAATCTCTCGCTCGGCGACTCGTCGCAGCGATCCGAGCAGGCGAATTTCAAGACCGCGATCGAGGAGCGCTTGTGCGAGGGTCGCGACTTGCACGTCGAACTCGCTAAAGGCCACTTCGCGGCCGAGCGAAACCGGTGCGAGGAGGCCGAGCACGTGCAGTTGGGTCACTACGGCGGGATCCAATCCGGTCGTACTCAAGAACTCCGCCTTCGAGAAGAATTGCTGTTCGCCGCTCATTGTGAGCTCAATGCTCGGCGGCACCACTTTCAAGGTTGGGCGCGGTTCCGGCGGCGTTGGCGGCGGTGCCGGGATCGACACGACATTGGAGAGCGCTTCTCGCGCCGCGTGTCGCGGGCTCGAGGGTACGGGAACGTCGCGCAGCAGTCCCTGCTCGATCAACCGAAGTCGAACCACGCGAAGCGGCACGAACTCTTCTTGGGCCAGGCGAATGGCTTCGCGCAGGCACTCCACGTCGCGCTCGGAGTACAGGCGATAGCCCTTGCGACTTCGACTGGGCTGTACCAACCCCTTGTCCTCGTAGTAGCGAATCTTGGAGAGTTCAATATCAGGGAAGTACTTTCGGAGTTCCGCGTGAACCTCTCCGATGCGCATTATTCCCTGGTTGCCGCTCATTGCGTCGCCTCCCAAAAGACAAGTTTGAATTTGCCGATCTGCACCTCGTCAGCCGAGTGCAGCGTGGTCTCTTCGACCCGAGTGCCGTTCACGTAGGTGCCGTTCAACGAATTGAGGTCACGCAACGTGATCCGCCCACTCGCGGTACGCGTGAAGATCGCATGATGGCGCGAGACCGAGACGTCATCCAAGAGCAGGTCGCTGTTCTCGTGTCGTCCCACGGTCGTGATCTCGCCCTTCAGTTCGATTCGACTGCCCGCTTCCGGACCCGCCGCAATCACCAACTCGTCACCGTGCTCACCATTAGGACCGCGATTCGTTCCGGGGTGCAGAACCTCTACAGCGGCGATGACCGGCACCGCGGCTGTTTCGGGCGAGTTGGCGTCGTGTTGAGGGGCGCCACACGACCAACAGAAGTTCGCGTTGGCGTTCAGAATTTCCCCACATCGACGGCAGTTCATCGGCTTCACACTAGTGAACTTCACGAGTGTTCGTCAGGGTCAGTTATTGGTGAGAGCTTGGTAGCCCTCAGCGTCAAGCAGTGCGTCGAAGTCATCGCTGCTCGTCGTCGTGATTTCGCAGATCCAACCCTCGCCGTAGGGGTCGGCGTTCACGGATTCCGGTGCAGTGGCGAGCGAATCATTCACCTCGGTGACTGTGCCACCAACCGGTGCGTAGATCTCGGACACTGACTTCGTGGATTCGACTTCGCCGATCGCCGCGTGCGCAGCGATCGCGGTACCAACCTTGGGCAGATCGACGAACACCACGTCGCCAAGAGCGTCCTGGGCGTAGTCGGTAATCCCGATTCGAATCACGTCGCCATTCGATTTCGCCCACTCGTGGTCGCTGGAGTACTTGAGGTCACCGGGTATCAACATGCGGCAAACTTATCCGAATCAGCGAGCTTGACGCCCGGTGCGCAGTGCGCGCAGCGCCGGTTTGACGTAACCAAAGAGCACGATCCACGAGAGCGTCAGTCCCATGAGCCCGATCGCCCAGCACGCGTCGCGCGCGGCGTGTTGCCACGCTTGTAACGCCGCGTGATGAGGATTGGTCGTCAACAAGAAGAGCGGAAAGCTCGTCATCAGGGCAAACGTCGATACTTTGCCCCACCACAGCACGTCGATGCGCGCGGCTCCCATGGACGCGAGGACCACCGTCAGGATCGAAACAATCAGCTCACGCGCCAGCGTCGTCAGCGCGAACCACCACGGCACACCGCCGGCCGCGGCGACGCAGAGCAGACCACTGATCACGAGAACCCGATCGGCGACGGGATCGAGAATCTTGCCCACGTTGGAGACTTGATGCCAGCGTCGCGCGACGAAGCCGTCGATCCAGTCAGTTGCTCCCAACGTGGCCAACAACCACGCCGCGATGGCGCGGTGATTGGTGTCGAATAAGAGCCAGAAGAAAAGAGGTAGCAGCGCCAGTCGCACTGCGGTGATCAAGTTCGGCCACGTGCGCCACCCCGCATCCGAGGTTCGTTCCGCACTCATTACTGAAGCGTATTACTACGCCACCGTAATGGATTCGTCCAAGTACACGTCCTGGACGGCTTTGATCAGTGCCGCGCCTTCGTCGATCGGTCGCTGGAACGCCTTTCGACCAACTATGAGTCCCTGACCTCCGGCGCGTTTGTTGATGACCGCAGTGCGAACGGCGCCCGCGAGGTCGTCGTCACCCTTCGATTCACCACCGGAGTTGATGAGTCCGATCCGTCCGGCGTAACAGTTGACGACTTGCCAACGCGTGAGGTCGATTGGATTATCGGTCGTCAACTTGGAATAGACCAAAGGACTGGTCTTTCCGAACTTGACCGCGTTGTAACCGCCATTATTGATCGGTTGTTTTTGCTTGATGATGTCGGCTTCAATGGTGACACCGAGGTGGTTGGCCTGCCCGGTCAGGTCAGCACTCAAGTGATAATCGACGCCGTCCTTGACGAAAGCGTCATTTCGCAGATACGTCCAGAGCACGGTGAACATGCCGAGGCGATGCGCTTCAGCGAACGCCTTCCCGATCTCTTCGATCTGATGGATCGATCCCTCGGAACCGAAGTAGATCGTCGCGCCGACACCGACGGCCCCTAAGTCCGAGGCCAATTGGGCCGAGGCGAAGAGCTGTTGATCATACGAGTTCGGGTAGCGCAGCAGGTCGTTGTGGTTGATCTTGACAATGAAGGGGATCCGGTGGACGTAGCGTCGTGAGATCGAACCGAGCGTGCCCAGCGTGGAGGCGATGGCGTTGCACTCCCCTTCGATGGCCAGGTCACATAGTCGGGCGGGGTCGAAGTACTCCGGGTACGGCGAGAAAGAGGCCGCAGCCGAGTGCTCGATGCCCTGATCGACCGGCAGGATCGAGAGATAACCGGTCCCGCGCAGTCGTCCGTGGTTGTGCACCATGCCCAAGTTGCGCAGCACGGTCGGCGACCGGTCCGAGAGGGCAAACACGTCGTCGAGGTAGTTGGGCCCGGGGAGGGTCAGTAGTTCTTTGGGAAAGGCGGTGGCCTTGTGATCGAGGAGCGAAGACGCTTCGTCACCTAGCAGCGAGGCAATGTCCATGACCCAAGGTTACAAGATGAGTACATCGCCTCAATCTTCGAAACGCTCGACTCGACAGCGAACGACGCGTCGATCAATGGGTCAAACTGCAGGGATGGACTTCGACTATCGATCGTCACTCTCGCGACGTCTAGGCGCCGTGCACTCGCTCTACTACGACGCCTGCGCGACGATGGACGAGGAGCAAGTCAATCGCGTCGTCGTCCCGGACGTCTTGCCGATTGCCTTCTCGCTGGTCCATCAGGTGCTTATCGAAGACGGCAGCATCGTCTTTCTCGGCGGAGCGATGCCCCAGATGAGCGAGACCTGGGCGACACGTATGGGACTGGCGATCAATGACCCCGGTAAGGAAAAATCGGTCGCGGAGATGATGCACCAGCGCATCGGGAACTACGAGGCATTCCTCGAGTTTCAGGGAATGGTGTACCGAGCGACCGAACAGTTCGTCGCCGGGATCGAGCCTTCGACCTTTGGCGATGTCGTCGTGGCCCATCCTTATGGAGCGTCGATCGCCCAGACGTTTTCCGCGCGCGTCGGCGCTGATCGGGGAATCTCTCGCAGCGACGCCATCGAGTGTTGGATCTACCAGCACGCGCTACGCCATATGGGCGAAATCGAGCACGCCCGGGCCCTCGTCGGTCTAAAGGGTATGACGTCGTGAAAGTAACCTCGAGTCCACCACCGAAGTAGGGAGAGCCGATGTCCCAAGTCCAAGGAACGACGAGCGAAAAGTTCGCCGGTCTGGTCGATCACTTCGAGAAGACGCTCGCCAGTGGTGCCGACCTAGGCGCCTCTATCGCGGTCTTTCACCACGAGGAACTCGTCGTCGACCTCTGGGGCGGCTACCGCGATGAACAACGGACCGTTCCTTGGGACCGCGACACTCTCGTGAACGTGTGGTCAACCACCAAGACCATGACGTTCTTAGTGGCCCTCATGCTCTATGACCGAGGCGAACTGGATTTCAACGCTCCCGTTTCGAGGTACTGGCCGGAATTCGCCGCCAACGGTAAGGAAGCCATCGAGGTACGCCACTTGATGAATCACGCAGCCGGTCTCTCGGGTTGGCAGGTGTCGATGCCACCGGAGAACCTCGCCGATTGGGAGTTGGCCACCACGTTGCTCGCCGCCCAAGAGCCGTGGTGGGACGATCGCACGCAGACGGGGTATCACGCCGCCACCCAGGGATACTTGATCGGCGAGGTCGTGCGCCGGATCACCGGCACGACCATTGGCCAGTACTTCAAGAGCGAGGTCGCTGACGTGCTCGGCGTCGACTTCTACATCGGGTTGCCCGAATCTGAAGAGCACCGCGTAAGCGTCGTGATCCCCCCGGCGCTCGAGGACTTTTCTAATGATGCCTCCGACTCGATTCGCGTGCGCACCTTGAGGAACTTGAACGAGGTGGCCGTCGCCCCGCGCGAACGCTGGTGGCGCGCGGCCGAGATCCCCGCCGCCAACGGTCACGGCAACGCCCTGTCGGTCGCGACCGTGCAACAGGTCGTGGCCAACAACGGCCACGTCAACGGGCACCGTTTCTTCTCGGAGAAAACCGGCGACTTGGTCTTTCAGCGCCAGGTCGGTGGCATTGACCACGTCCTGGGCGTCGACATGAGCTTCGGTTTGGGCTACGGACTGGCGAGCAGCTACGTCCCGGTCGGTCCTCGCTCGTGCTTCTGGGGCGGCTTCGGGGGATCGCTCATCATGATGGACCAGGAACTTGGTCTCACCGTCGCCTACATGATGAACAAGATGGTGGTCGGATTGATCGGTGACACGCGCGGAAGTGAGATTTCGCTCCTGGCGGCGGTCGCCGCCACGACCTAGTTGACGGTCTTCTTCTTCGATACCGGCGTCGTGCGACGCTTGCGATTCTTTCGAGGCGCCCCGGCACCGAGTTCGGCGAGTCGAGCCTTCGCGTCGTAAGCGTCGGGCTCGGCGATCACGACCCGAGCGAACAGTTCGCGAGCCGAAGTGAGGTCCCCGGCGCGGTCGTAGACGTCAGCCAGCGCGTACCAGAGGCGGACGTGACGATACGAGGGGTTGCGGAGGTGCTTCGTGGCACCGGCCTTGGTCAGAAGCTCGATCGCCTCGCCGTAGAGCCGTTGATCGGCCAGTGAGGCCGCCATGACGATGCGCCCTTCGGCGAGAACTTCGGCGGTCGGCTCACTCGCTTCGAACTCGGCGAACGTCTTGGCGACCGCGCGGTAACGGACGTTGGCGCGGTCACAGTCCATCACCAGTGGCAGATGCTCGGCGTCTCCGGTGATGGTGAACTGCGCCCGCAGGTGAATCTTGGCCATGTTCCAGCGTTCGGCTCGGTAGGCGGCGAGGCCGGTCAACTCGCGCACGGGGGCGACGCCCGGGACTGCGTCGGCGACGATACGGCCCAGTCGCAACGCTTCGTCGTAGCGCTTGCGGTCGTAGGCTTCGGCCGCTTTGGTGAGGGTCATCACCATCTTTTCGCGCATGTAAGACGTGCCGATGAAGGCCTTACGGACGTCGGCGGCAATGTCGCCCGGAAGTGCGTACTTGACTTTCGGCCTTTCCTTGGCGGCCGGTGCGACGCTCGTCGGACGTTCATCTTGCACCCAAGTCGACATTCGTTCGGGTTTGGTGCCAGAACTCGGCGTGACCTCCATTGCCTGACCGGTCGACTTAATGTTCGCGCCGCCCTTACGAGCGACGCCGCCCCAGCCTTTGGCGCGACCGAAGGAATCGGCCTTGGCGCGCTCGATCTCTTCGGGGCTAAGTTCGCGCGGGCGTCGCTCCGTACGGGGACGAGCGCCTGCGCGGTTGCGTGGCGGAAGGCTGGGCCGGCGATCACGCGACGTCGGGTCGAAGCGAGCTTCGGTTCGCGGTCCCCGCGCGGGACGTTCCGAGGAGGAGGGCCGACGGTCGCTCGACCGTGGATCTCGAGCGCCGGAAGCTTCCTTGTAGGAACCACCCGACCGCGAGGTCTTTTGGTTCTCGTAACGACTCGACGGATGTCCGTCTCGCGACGGAGCGCGCTTTGGTGCTCGAGGGTCTCGGCCGGCACTGGCCGGCCGAGGTCGACGCTGGGGATCACGACTCCCCCGGGGGTCGCGCTCTTCACGGTCGTCGCGACGCGGCTGAGCGTCATGACCCTTGGAGTCTCGAGCGCTGCGTTCATTCGGACGAGAGCCCCGCGGCGCCGGACGACCCTCGGTCCGAGAGCGATCAATACGCCGCTCGGCTCCCTCTCGAGGGCTTCGCTCAGTGTCACGGGAATCCGCGCCACGCGGGTTTCGACGAGCCCCGCCATTGGATCCAGAGGCCGGTCGCCGAGCGCTCGGCACCCCACGATTCGCGCTCGGTGGTCGCCCCCCGGAGGCGCGACGAGGCGAAGGATTTCGAGCGGGCATTCATCAATCCTACTAGGGGTACTTGGGACGCCATTTGAGTGAATCGGGTCGTCGGTGACTGAGAGTTCGTCCCTCGCAAGCCTCCTCGACAGACACGAGCGCGGCGTCTATTCTGTTCGCGCCGGTATCGATATCGTCGACGACGGACTGCGAGGGACCAATGGGCGTAGTGGTGAGAAGTGCCAAACGCGGTCCCACAAGCCGCGAGGTTGACGTCGCATGACTTCACAGATGCCGATTCGCTGTTCCGTGATGCGCGGTGGAACGTCCAAGGGTCTCTATTTCCACGCGGGCGACTTACCCCATGACCGTCCAACCCGCGACGCGGTGTTGCTCGCCGCCGTCGGTGCACCTGATTCGCGCGAGATAGACGGCATGGGTGGTGGAGACGCACTTACATCAAAGGTCGCTGTCATTCGCCGGTCCACACGCGACGACGCGGACGTGGATTACCTGTTTTTGCAGGTGTGGCCCGATCGCGCTGAGGTGTCGGACACACAGACCTGTGGCAACCTCCTTGCCGGGGTCGGGCCGTTCGCCCTCGAAGAAGGACTGGTTGAGGCAAGCGGCGACACGACTGACGTTCGGATTTGGATGGAGAACACGCACAGTCTGGCGGTGGCCAACGTGCAGACGCCCGGTGGTCGCGTTCGTTATGAAGGCAACACTCATATTGACGGCGTGCCGGGCACACACGCTCCCATCGCCATTGAGTTTCTCGACGTCGCCGGTTCCACGTGTGGCTCGTTGCTTCCCACCGGACACGCTGTGGATGTCATTGACGGAATCCGCGTCACGTGTATTGACAACGGCATGCCGGTCGTGTGTCTCAAGGCCGAAGAGGTTGGGCTCTCCGGCTACGAAGAACCGTTCGCCATCGAGACCAACCTCGACGTCTGTGAACTCGTCGAGCGCCTGCGTCTCGCAGCCGGACCGATGATGAATCTCGGCGACGTGACCTCGGCGAGCGTTCCGAAGATGTGTCTCCTGGCGCCCGCCCAGCATGGCGGTGCCATCAGTACGCGAGAGTTCATTCCCAAACGGGTCCACGACGCCATCGGCGTATTCGGCGCACTGTCGGTGGCGACCGCCTGCCTGGTGCCTGGATCGGTCGCGTTCGAAATAGCCGAGCACCCAACGGAGCACGACGTACTCAACATCGAACATCCCACTGGCTACTTCTCGGTGATGCTCGACGTGGCCGTGGCCGACGGTGAAGTCGAGGTAAAGCATGCGGCGCTTCTTCGCACTGCCCGGCTCTTGATGCGCGGCGACGTCTTCGTGCCCACCTCGGTCTGGCCCGACGCGTGATCATCCGCCTGCACGAACACCGCACCCCCGATGCCCAACATCGGCAACGTCGGACCTAAGTGTCGTTCGTCGCGTCGCGCAGCGCAAAAGTAGCCACTCCGGCCCAGGGCGAGCGGTACGAACCGGCCGTGGGCTTCGTGATCACCGGCGTCATGGCGTCGGGAAAGTCGACGGTCGCTGAGCTGATCGCCCAACGCTTCGAGCGCAGCGTGCACCTTCGCGGCGACGTGTTTCGAAAAATGATCGTTCGCGGTCGCGACCCGATCACCCCCGAACTGGGTGAGGAGGCACTCCGTCAACTCGACTTGCGCCAACGCATCGCGGCTGACGTGGCGAATGACTACTGGCGCGACGACTTCACCGTGGTGCTCCAAGACATCTACGTCGGCGCCGCACTCCCCAACGTCGTCGGCCGCCTCGAAATCTCGCCGCTCTACGTCGTGGTCCTCAACCCGCGACCGGACGTCGTCACCGAGCGCGAACGACAGCGTGACAAGGTCGGTTACGGCGAATGGGACGTGGCAGCGCTCTGTGCCACATTCGAAGCCGAGACGCCCCATATCGGCGTGTGGCTCGACACGTCGAGCCTCTCCGCTGACCAGACAGTCGATGAAATCCTGCTTCGTCGCCACGACGCACGAGTTCGCTAGGACTGCGCCGCATCATTGATCGGGATGCTTCGTCGAGGCGATCATGCGAGAGTGACCAGAAGTAAGTTGTGAACAACGAGAGAAGGAGTTGTCGTGAACCTCAAAGACATGCTCATCGATCTCAACCAGCGACATAAACGTGACTTGGCCGCCCGACGTGGGGCCGCCATCCTTTGGAAGAGCGAAGGGATGGTTTCCAGTCACTCCCTCCTTGAACTTTCCTCCCTGGACACGATCGTCGCCTTCTTTGACGATCGACTCGAAACTCGCACCAGGCTCGGCGATGCGCACCGCGTCATCCCCTATCGAACGATTCGAGGCGTTAGCCTGAAGAAAACACGGGTCGCCTCGATAAGTGTCGGCGACCGCGCGGTCTTCGAAACCTCAAGCGGACTCGACACGAAAATGGTCCTTCACGTCAATTCCCGCGTCCAACCAGTGGTGTTCGATTTCCGATCTGAGCCGATGGAGCGAATTCAAGAGGCCGTCGACCACGTTCAACGGCACGTGCGACGAAGCCCAAATGAATCGAACTACGACGATGACACCCCCAGCTTTCTTTCACCACTCCAACGCAGCCGCGCCGACGAGATATGGAAACTCGCCGCCCTGAGGGATGCAGGCATGTTGACTGAAGCAGAGTTCGAGAACGAAAAGGCGCGCATCCTCAACTCATAGGTGCTCGTTGGCCGAATTGATTGCCACAATGAAACAGCGAAAGGCCCCCACCGAAGTGGGGGCCTTTCAAGAAATCCCGGCGGCGACCTACTCTCCCAGGGGGGGACCCCCAAGTACCATCGGCGCTGGTGGGCTTGACTGCTGTGTTCGGAATGGGAACAGGTATATCTCCACCGCCATAACCACCGGAAACTATGCGCCCGATCTCTCTCGAGATCAGAACCGGCGTCAGCCAGCTCCTTGAGCGTCCTAGAACGAGCACGAACA
>DATKRC010000009.1:0-24792 GCA_035532375.1 Acidimicrobiales bacterium | reverse complement strand
GGCGGCCTCGCGATCGCCTGGAAGGCGTATCTGATCTCTCTCAAAGGGAAGGAATCACCGGTGATCGATGGTCTCACCGGTGCCCAGCGATTCTTCTTTGCGTGGGTTCAGACGTGGCGACAGAAGTCCAAGAAGGAAGAGGTGGAACGGCTCTTGGCCCTGGATCCGCACTCGCCCAACGAGTTTCGAGGCAACCAGATCGTGCGCAACATCGGCGAGTTCTACGAGGCCTTCGATGTCACCGAGAACGACTCCATGTGGTTGGATCCGGCGTCGCGAGTTGCTATTTGGTGACCATTCGACTCCTCAGGTAGTTCTTGTCGAAAACCACCGTGATTGTGACGACTCCTTGAACTCCGCGTGTTGCTTTCCAGCCGATCAGAGTTAGAGGGGCGAGATTCTTCGAGTCAAAGCACCAATGTAGGTCGTACAGATGACCTCGACGGTGTCGTAATCCATCACGAGCCGCGTGGCGCGCGCCGCCATCTGGATTCCAAATTGTCCTCGGCGTCCGAAAAGTTGCTGTAGGTATTCAGTCGCGGTGCGCGTCGCGTCTCCCGCCATCGGATCAACGATGAGATCAGACAGCACCCCACCGATCTCATCGGGATCTGTGGTTTGCATTATGCGGACAACGTCAAAGGCGTCTTTGTCGTCAACCCTGTCCTCTCTCCGACTTGTCACTCGGTCGTGAATCTTGTGAGCCTTGGCCACGAGGAGAGCTGACGCGCCAGCAACCTCTACCCGAATAGACCGAGCATCTCCCGGGTCGAGAGCATTAATGACCATCGATGAGTGATCAATTAGGGCTGCCTCCAACCCGACGGCAGATCGAGCCGTACTGTTTCCGTGGGTTCCGAGACGCGCTCCCCGTCGACCTCCCGGGGGAGTCACAGCGTGCGGGACGATGAGATCCACTTCAATGAGTTCCATTTCTCCGTCCACATCTGCAGGCTCAACCCAGATGCCTGGCTCTTCATGGCCTTGTGGTCCCCTTAAAAGCGTGAAATTCGCGTCCAGCATCGCTCGGCTGAGGAGCGGGTCATCCCCGAGTAACGACGGATTGATTGCCAAATCACCATCTGTCGTGTATGGAGCAATGGCGAGGTCGGCGTCACCTGTTCGCAGGTAGATGGCCTGTGCACCGACGACGATTACCGCATTCCCGTGCGGTGACAGCGCAATAAGAGCGTCGAGAAGGACTCGCCTAGCCGCCATATAGCGAGAGTCAACGTCGACCATTACGACTGCGTTCGTGCGTGGTCCAGCAGGTTTGATATCGAAGGTAGACGCCATTGCGTTTGGTTGGCCTCCATCCACGTAGAAAGCGCGTCTCCTTCGGCTGGCATTCGTCCATTTCCGGTGAGGCAGTCCGCCGCTGTTTGCGCAACTGCTGCATACCTGACACCCGACACCTCGGTCGTACGCTCCCACACGACCGGGTCGAATGGCCTCAACAACGCGACGTTGCTTCCGCGGTCGGAAGGTAGGAGCCGCAGTTCCCTTGCCAGGGTGCTCGGTTCGGAGCAGAACAAGACGAGCAACGACGGTGCAGCGACAGGGGCGAACCGAACTGCAGAGAAGGACCCCGTTACGGCGACTGGTGGGGAACTCGCAGGCAACGAAGCGAGCCGGTCGAGTACCTCCTGAGGCCCTTGCGCGGCGACAAAGGATGAAGTCTCGTTGGACTTGAAGACGTCGTATGTCTGTGTCCAGCGGCGTAGGAGGTGTGGAATGTCGACGGAAACGACTTGACCCCGCTTCGTACGTTCGATAATTGCTTCTTCGTCGAGGGACGTTAGAAGTCGAGATATGTATCCGGGTGCGAGACCGGTGACCTCGGAGATTTGACCAACGCCGTATGGAGGCATGACGTCGACGAGGAGGCGCGCCAGGCGTCCGGCCTTAGGTCCCTTCAGGCGTGCGGCTGCCCGCGGGGATGGAGCCGGGTTTCGAGACGCCCCTTTGCTAGCAATGTAAAGCGATGGGTAATTGAGCGCAATACGGACATTGCCCGTGAAGTCGAGATAGTTGATGTCCTCGGCGGTGAGGACTTCTTGGGAACGCTCGGAGAGCCACGGCGTTACCACAAGAATGGGGTAGTTCGGATTGAGGATACGGAGCTGTTGCGCCATCCCCGTGAGGAACCGCTCAGCATCGCGCGGGGCAAAGGTGGATTTCGCTTCGACAAGGAAGTTGGTGCCTCCGCCTTGGGGCGTCGAGAGGGAGATCAGTGCATCGACTACTCGGTTGGGCTTTGATGGGCCAGTAGAGGCCATGGTCTGGCTAGCTGCCTCAGCCTTCCAGGTCGAGGGCAGATTGTTCCGAAGCCAGGAAATGGCCTCGTCTATTAGATTTCTTTGCTCTGGGGGTAAATTTGCTGTCATAGGCAAGATTGATAATACAGGAGGATATTCTCTATTTCAAGTTATTTGCTAGAGCAGCAAAACAGTCATAAATAGGAAACGGGAATAATCCAACAATCGACCACGGGAATCGGGATCGCGGGACCCCGTTCGCGATAAGCGAAGTTATCGGTCTTCGATACTCGCGGGAGCGGTCGCATCAGTGGCGAAATCCAGCCCACTTCGCGGAGCGATGACGGCGTCGATGAGACCGTAGGCGACGGCTTCGTCAGCCGTCATGAAATAATCTCGGTCGATGTCGTGAGTGACCTCGTCGAGGGATCGGCCACTGTGATGGGCGATGGTCTCGGCCATACGTCGCGTTAGTGCCAGCGCCTCTCGAAGTTGGATCTCCATGTCACTGGGTGCACCGCGGGCACCGGCGCTGCCCTGATGGATCATGATGCGCGCGCTCGGCAGTGCGAGTCGTTTACCCGGTGCTCCGCCGCAGAGCACCATGGCCGCCGCGGACATCCCCATCCCCACGCAGATGGTCGACACGTCCGGACGCACGTGTTGGATGACGTCGTAGATCGCCATGCCGCCGTACGCGAGGCCGCCGGGGGAGTTGATGTAGAGGTTGATGTCGCGCTCGGGGTCTTGTGCTTCGAGGTACAACATCTGAGAGATGATCAGATTCGCGATCTGATCATCGACCTCTTGACCGAGGAAGATGATTCGTTGTCGAAGGAGCATCGAATAGATATCGAAGGCCCGCTCGCCGTTTTTTGACTCCTCGAGCACCATCGGCACGAGGGAGTGGTGGGTCTCTCGTTGCAGGACATCGGACATGAGACCTCCTCACCGCTGTGACGCGGATCTTTATGTGCAATCACTTAGTTGCATAATAGTCATGCCGGCCGACTCGTGCAATAGAGTGGTTGCATGACAGACACCGTGTACCGAGAGTTGGATCTTCCCTGTTCACCCACTGAAGCCTGGGAGCACGTCATCGATCCGTCTTGGCTGGGCGACGACGGCGAATTGCCGACCATACCCGGATCGGATGGTTGGATCAGTGACGGCGACGACATTCACTACCTCATCGTGGAAGAGGTGAACGAAGAAGATCGACTCGTCTATCGTTGGGCGACGTTCACCGAGGAGCCTTCGCGCGTGACGATCGAGCTCACGCCAATCACTGAGGGCACGCGCGTCACGATCTCGGAATCACCGATCGAGGTGAGGGCTCAGGCGAGTCTCGCCCTTCGATGAGCGACGACATTACGGCAGTGTTCGCGGCGCTGTCGGATCCCACGCGACGCGACCTCTTCGAACAGCTCTTGGAACGTCCGCTCGGCTGCACGGCGACCGAACTCGCCGAAGACGCCCTCGTGTCACGCCAAGCCATCGTGAAACACCTGCAACTTCTTGCGTCCGCCGGACTGGCAGTGGCGAGTCGCGACGGGAGAGAGGTTCGCTACCGCGCTTCAACGGACGTCGCCGAACTTGCCTCTTCGTGGCTCAGTGCTCGCGCCAGCGCCTGGGACCGGCGGATCGCGACTCTCGAAAAGAGTATTCGCGACGTCCAAAGTTCGAAGACGTCAAAGCCGCGAGGACGCTAGAGGACAATCGGGAATTTCCCCATATCGCGTTATTGTCGCGAAGTGGACCAAAATCCGAGGTCTCCGATCTGAGCTACCCGTCACCAGAGAATGTGAGATTCTCGTTCCCACAGGTCGAACCTATGGTGAGTTGCATGACGCATTCCCTAGAAGTCACCTGGAAGCTGGATGAGATCACCATGCGTGGAACGCTGACGCTCCCCACCGGACACGGTCCATTTCCGGCCGTCGTACTGGTCGCCGGCAGCGGGCCCACCGACCGCGACTGGTGCTCTCCACTTCTCCCCGGCACGAACGGGAGTGGCCGGCTCTTCGCCGAAGCCCTCGCCGAGGCGGGCATTGCCTCACTGCGCTACGACAAGCGGGCTTCGGGCCCCGACGTGGCCGTGAGTGCCCACATTCTGTTCGGCAAGTTCAGCATGCAATCGCATCTCGAGGAACTCGTCGCAGCCGCGGCGGTCCTTGCCGGGCACGAGAGCGTGGACGCAAGCCGTATCGCCGGGCTCGGCAATAGCGAGGGAACGCTGCACGTGCTCCACTACGTCACCAGTCGCCAGAAAGTGCCGTTCGTCGGCATCGTGCTCTGCGCACCTCCCGGGCGGCCCATTCGCGAAGTGCTCCTCTCCCAGCTCGCCCTGCAAGCGGCGCAGGTTCCCGGCGGTTCCGAGCTCATGACGCTGGTCGAGGACGCGGCCACCCGCTACAGCGCAGGAGAACCCATGAACCCCGATCCGCAACTTCCCGACAGCGTGAAGATGGTCCTCGCCAGTTTCGAGTCGCCGGCCAATCTCCCGCTCGCGCGCGAACTGTGGAACGAGGACGCAACCGACGTCTTAGTCAAGGTGCAGATTCCCACGCTCATCCTGATCGGCCGAAAAGACCTCCAGGTCGATGCCGCGTTGGACGGCAGCGCACTGGAACGGGCTGCCGCCGGGATGGACAACGTCACCTTCTCTTATCCGGCGAACGCCAATCATGTCTTTAAGGAGGAGAATCGTCCCACCGAGGCGGTGGTAGCGACTCCCGGCAACGGCTACAACGAGGACGGCACGCATCTCGATCCCGAAGCCCTGGTAACGATCCAGAATTGGCTCCGCGGAGTCCTCGCCTAGCCAGTTCAGGGAGTCGCACGTTCCTAAGCGTCGCGCACAGGCAGAACCGGTTCGGCTCCGAAGGTATCGACCGGTGACGCACTGATTCATTGATGAGTTGTCACCGCTCGATCATTCAGGGCGTCCCTGCTGAGAGAATCGAGAAAAACAGGGCCGTTTACACTGGTGAGTGGCAAAAAACGGCCGAGGCGATTTGCCCTCGAACCTTATTTTTCCTAGACTTAAGAGTCCTTCGGACCCAGTTTGGTCCGTCAACAATCGTTTATGGGAAGTTCCGTGCGCACATTTTCGCCAAAAGGCAGTGAGATCACCCGCGAGTGGCTCGTCATCGACGCCGAGGACTTGGTCCTCGGTCGCCTCGCCACGGTCGCCGCTTCGTTACTTCGAGGCAAGCACCGCGTGTACTTCGCCCCTCACATTGACTGCGGTGACAACGTCATCATCGTCAACGCCGACAAAGTAGTCCTCACGGCCAACAAGGCCGCCCAGAAGTTCGCGTATCACCACTCGGGTTACCCGGGCGGTCTGCGCGCGACGTCCTGGCAGACCCTGCTCGACGAGGACCCGGTCAAGCTCGTGTTCGACGCGGTGAAGGGCATGGTGCCGAAGAACCGCTTGGGTCGCGAGATCATGGGCAAGCTGTTCGTCTACGAGGGCCCTGAGCATCCGCACGCCGCGCAAACACCTACGAAGTACGACACCTCGGCGATTCGCCGCGGTTAAGGAGAACGACGTGTCATCACCTCTCACCCAGACGACTGGTCGCCGTAAGGAAGCAGTCGCGCGCGTGCGCCTTCGCCCGGGCACCGGCACGATCACGATCAACAGCCGAGCGTTCGACAATTACTTCACCTCGGCGACGCATCGCCAGATGGTGATGGAGCCGCTTCGCCTCATCGACGCGCAGCAGACCTACGACATCGACGCCACCATCGAAGGCGGCGGCATGGCCGGTCAAGCCGGCGCTCTGCGTCTCGGTATTTCTCGTTCACTGCTCGAGATCGACGAGGCCGTTCGGCCGGCCCTCAAGAAGGCCGGTCTCCTCACTCGTGACTCGCGCAAGAAAGAGACCAAGAAGTACGGTCTCAAGAAAGCGCGCAAGGCTCCTCAGTACTCGAAGCGGTAGTCGCCATGCCGGTGCAATTCGGCACGGATGGCATTCGTGGACGAGCCTCCGACGAAATCACCGATGACCTGGCCTACCGGCTGGGACGCGCCGTCGCGGCGGTCTTCGCCGCCGACGTCTTCGTCGGCTACGACACCCGGGAGAGCTCGCCACTACTGGCCCGAGCAGTGCTCACCGGCCTTCGCGACGGTGGGGCGCACGCCATCAACCTCGGATATTTCACGACGCCGGGCGTCGCGGTCATCGCCCAACAGCGCAACGGCGTCGGCGTCATCGTATCGGCGTCGCACAATCCTTATTATGACAACGGCCTGAAGGTCCTCGGACTCGGTGGGGGCAAGCTTGACTACGCGACCGAACTCGCCGTCGCCGAGGCTTTGAACGCCGCCCCGTCGGCGCTAAGTGACACCTTCGGCGAGTTCGAGATCGACGAGTCGGCCGAGCATGATTATGCGCACCACCTTCGATCTCTGGTGCCGACCGACCTCTCATCGCTCCACATCGTGCTCGACTGCGCGAACGGCGCGGCCAGTCATGTCGCCCATGAGATCTTCGAATCGACGGGTGCGCGCATCACGACGATTCACGACCAACCGAACGGTCGCAATATCAACGAGAACAGTGGCTCGACTCATATTGAAGAACTCGTGAAGAAGGTCGTGGCGTTGCGGGCCGACCTCGGTCTCGCGTTCGACGGCGACGCTGATCGGCTGATCGCGGTTGATGCCGGTGGACGCGTGCGCGACGGTGATGACCTCATGATCTTGTTCGCGCGCGATTTCTTCGAACGCAACGCCCTGGGCGGGGGACTGGTCGTCACCTCCATGAGCAACCTGGGCCTGCATCGCTCTATGGCCGATGCGGGCATCGCGGTGGTCGAGACCGACGTCGGGGACCGCAACGTATTGATCGAACTCGAAGAGAAGGAGTGGTCCTTCGGTGGCGAACAGTCGGGACACCTCATATTTCGTTCACTCGCACCGACCGGCGACGGGCAGTTGACCGGTCTGATGCTGGCCGACCTCGTCGTGCGTCGAGGGCCACTGGCCGAACAGGCCGACGCGGCGTGGCAGCGCGTGCCCCAGCGTCTCATCAACGTCGCGCGTGAGAGCTACGACGACGATGCCGTGCGAAAGATGTTCGATGAGATTCGCATGGACTACGGCATAGAACTTGACGACGTCCGATTTCTTATTCGACCCTCGGGAACAGAACCGGTCGTTCGAGTGATGATCGAGGCGTTGGATGAAGACTTCGTCAATGAGTTCTCGCAACGCATCGAAGACTACTTTCTCGCGTAATCCACTCGAAGAGCCGGAAAATGGCGCGAGTAGGATGGTCCTATGTGCGGCATTATCGGGGTCGTAGGATCCGACGACACGCTGGCGACACTCCTCGAGGGCCTGACGCGCTTGGAATATCGCGGCTACGACTCCGCCGGTATTGCCCTGGTGCGCGCCGGCGAAACCTGGCGAGCCCGTACCGCTTTCGGGACCGAATCGGTCACCGCCCTTAAGGAAGAGTGCCTCAAGGCACCCCCCGGATTCACCTCCGGTATCGGCCACACCCGCTGGGCCACCCACGGCGCCCCGGAGGCCATAAACGCCCACCCGCACTTGGACTGTTCGGGCAATATCGCCATCATTCATAACGGCATCATCGAGAATCACTCGGAGATCCGAGAGGACCTGGAATCGCGCGGTCACATCTTCACGTCGGTCACTGACTCAGAGGTCCTGGCGCATCTGATCGAGGAGTTCCGTGGTCAGGGCCTGGAATTGATGGAAGCTGTTCGCCAGGGCCTATTGGTGGTGCGCGGCGCCTTCGCCCTCGCCGCCATGGACGCGACCGAAGCCAACGTCATCGTCGCCGCGCGGCGTATCTCGCCACTAGTCGTGGGCACCGCGCCCGGTGAAACCTATCTGGCCAGTGACGTGCCCGCGATTCTCGATCGGGCCTCGGCCTTCTACGCCGTCAATGACGACGAGATCGTCCGCCTTGGACCTGAGGGTTTTCGCGCCATCGATCTGGAGGGTGCGCCGGTGCGCCTGCGTCAATTGTCCATCGATTGGGACTTGGAGACCGCCCAGAAGGGCGGCTACGAGGACTTCATGACCAAGGAGATCAACGAACAACCGACAGCGATTCGCACGACGTTGCTCGATCGTCGACGCAAGGACGGCACGATCACCTTCGACGAGATGCGCATCAGCGACGACGAACTGCGCGACGTAAGACGCGTCTGCTTGGTTGCGGCTGGCACGTCGTACCACTCGGCGTTGATCGCCAAGTACGCCATCGAAAAGTGGGCACGTATCGGCGTCGACGTCGATATCGCGAGCGAGTACCGCTACCGCGATCCCATCGTCGAAGTGGGCACCTTGGTGATCGGCGTCTCGCAAAGTGGTGAGACGATCGACACCATTCAAGCCACGCGTGAGGCGCAACGTCGCGGCGCCCACGTCATCGCCGTCTCCAACATCGTTGACTCCTCAATGGCCCGCGAGGCGGACGCGGTCATCTACACCAGAGCGGGCCTCGAAGTCTCCGTCGCCTCGACCAAAGCGTTCACCGCGCAGATCGCCGCATTGGAGCTACTGGCCCTGCGCCTTGCGCAGCTTCGCGGCACCTTGCCCGAATCGGAGATCGACGGTTTGTTCCAGGGCCTCAACGCGGTGAGCGCTCAGGTCCAAACGGTGCTCGATCGGCGCGAAGGCATTGAGCTCGTCGCGAAAGAGTTGATGGAGGCTCATGACTTCTTCTTCATTGGTCGTCACGTGGGATTCCCAACCGCACTCGAAGGCGCCTTGAAGCTAAAAGAACTGACGTATCTCCACGCCGAGGGCTATCCCGGCGGCGAGCTGAAGCACGGCCCGCTCGCCTTGATTGAACCAGGTGTCGTCGTCATCGCCATCGCGACCGACCCGGCGATGCACGAGAAGATGCTCTCGAATCTCTCCGAGGTGAAGGCCCGTGGGGCGAGCGTCGTCGCGGTGGCGACCGACGACGACGAGTCGATCGAATCGGTCGCGGACTTCGTCTTGCGAGTGCCGGCGACCGAACCGATGTTCACCCCGATGGTCGACGTCATCGCGCTGCAACTCTTCGCTTACGCCGTGGCGCGCGAGCTTGGTCGAAACGTCGACCGACCGCGGAACCTCGCCAAAACCGTGACGGTTGAGTAGTGGCGACAGTCGGGGTCGGCATCGACGTGGTCGATGTCCCGCGTTTTGAGATCGTCCTCGGACGTCGACCGCGAATCGTCGAGCGTCTCTTCACCGAGGGCGAGCAGCGCGACGCCCGCGGGAAAGCCGAGCGACTCGCCGCGCGCTTCGCGGCCAAAGAGGCGGTCATGAAATCGCTCAGCGTCGGAGCCGGTTCGGTGCCGTGGAAGTCGATCGAAGTGAAGCGCGCTCCGAGCGGGGCGCCTTCGGTGATGTTGCACGGGGCGGCAGCGGAACTGGCCGTCGCTCGCGGCGCCGACGAATTCCATATCTCGCTTACGCACACGGCGATGACCGCGGCTGCCTTCGTCGTGGCGAGCTCGAAAGACTCACGTGCAGGTTGAGGGAGTTCATCGTCCGGCGCACGCGGAGATCTCGGCGTCAGCCATCGCGCACAACGTACGCGCGATCAAGTCGGTAATCGGGGACAGCCTGTTCTGCGCCGTGGTCAAGGCCAATGGCTACGGACATGGTGCGGAACTGGCCGCGAAAGCGGCGCTCGTTGGTGGCGCTGACGCACTTGCTGTGGCGATCATCGACGAAGGAATCGAACTTCGTGAGAGTGGAATCACCGCGCCGATACTGCTGCTCGCCGAAGTCCCGCCCGACACGATCACAGCCGCCTTAGAAAACTCGCTCACCCTCACGATCGGTTCGCTCGAGGGAGCCAAAGCCGCGGTCTCGCAGGCCGAGTCGCTGGGCGGAATTCACTGTGTGCACGTGAAGGTCGACACCGGCATGCACCGGATGGGCGTCGCGCCCAAGGATCTCGACAATGTCATTGACGTGCTCGAGGCGAGTCCGGCCATCGACCTCGAGGGGATCTATACGCATTTCAGTGTCGCCGACGGCTCGAGTGCCGAAGACCGCGCGTTCACTCGCGATCAGATCGCGCAATTCGACGACGCCCTCGCGACCCTGGCGAGGCGTGGCGTCGAGCCGCGAATCGTGCACGCCGCCAACAGCGCTGGCGCTCTCGGCTACCCCGAGGCTCGACACACCATGGTTCGCGTCGGCCTCGCACTCTATGGCTATCTTCCCGAGGCGTCGTTGGCATCGGCCCTCGAAGCCACAGGCGAACGACTCGAGCCGGCCATGTCGCTACGCGCCCGCGTCGTCGCCGTTCGCCGCGCCGAAGCGGGCGAGCGTCCGAGTTATCGGCGACGGCGGGCACTCGAGGGTGTCGCCACGATCGCCACCGTGCCGTTCGGTTACGCCGACGGCTATCCCCGTCGACTCTTCGACGCGGGAGCCGAAGTCCTCATCAACGGCAAGCGCTATCCGCTCGCCGGGGTCGTCACCATGGACATGCTGGTGATCGACTGCGGCGATGACTCCGTGAAGCCCGGCGACGAGGTCGTCCTTTTGGGACGCCAAGGTGACGAGGAGATCACGGCCGACGAGTGGGCGATGCGCGCCGGCACGATCTCTTGGGAGATACTTTGCGGTATCGGAGCTCGCGTTCCTCGTATTCTCGTTGACTGAGATGAGTCGTGATCTAACCGAGCTGCCGACGTGCACACGTTGCGCGCTCTCGGAGTCCCGTCAGCGCGTGGTCGTGGGATCCGGGCCGTTAAATCCGGCGTTGATGGTGATCGGCGAGGCGCCCGGTCGCGAGGAGGACGAAGGCGG
Source organism: Acidimicrobiales bacterium (assembly GCA_035532375.1). Lineage (GTDB taxonomy): Bacteria > Actinomycetota > Acidimicrobiia > Acidimicrobiales > RAAP-2 > RAAP-2. The sequence goes on along the minus strand of DATKRC010000009.1, from coordinate 13,728 downwards.
TGAGCCGTTCATCGGTCGAAGCGGTCGACTGTTGTTCCAGTTGATTGCCGAGGAAGTCGGTCTAACTCGCGCGCAGTGCTTCGTCACCAACGTCGTGAAGTGTCGTCCTCCGGCCAATCGAACGCCGACCCGAGATGAACTGGCGGCGTGTCGACCCTGGCTGAGCGAGCAGTTCCTCGTGGTGCGCTCGCCGCTGGTGCTCGCCTTGGGCAATACCGCGGCCCGATCGGTCTTCGGATTTGAGCAGGGGATCGGCATGACACACGGACGAATAGTGGCGTTGGGCACCGGCCGAGGAATGGCGACGTACCACCCGGCTGCGGCCCTGCGCGGCGGTCCCAGTGTCGTGGACGTCATGCGCGCTGACCTTCGAATCCTCAAGACCCTCGTGGCGAGCCCGTGACTTGGCAACGATTCTGTGCCACGGCCGAGGACACCGTGGCGGCCGGTGAGGCGTTCGCCTCCGTCCTTTCGAGTGGCGACATCGTCTTGCTCTCCGGGACACTTGGTGCCGGCAAGACCACGTTCGTGAAGGGTGTCGCCAAAGGACTCGGCGTACGAGACCGGGTGACCAGTCCCACCTTCACCATGGTGCGAGAACACCAATGTTTCAACGATCTCGGCATCGAGACTCTGCACCACGCCGACGTGTACCGAGTGGAGTCTCTCGACGAAGTCCTGGACCTGGCGCTGGGCGAATTGGTCGAGGACGCTGGCGTGGCACTCGTGGAATGGGGGGAGCTCGCGGCCTCGATCTTTGGTCGCGACGTGGTGACCATCGACTTTCAAGTCCTCGGCGATGACAGCCGGATTCTCACGGTCGAGGGCGAGCTGGCCGGGACTCGCATTTCGCAACTCGAACGGTGGGCGTCGTGAACATCCTGGCGATCGAGACCGCCACGCCGGCCTGCGCCGTTGGCGTACGGACCACGGGCGGGCTCCAAGCGACCCGAGTCGTCGACGGGCGTCGTCACACCGAGGCGTTGACGGGATCCATGAAGGAATTGCTTGAGGAGGTCGGGCTCGTGCCCCGTGACGTTGACCGAGTGGTGGTCGACCGCGGACCCGGACTCTTCACGGGGCTTCGCGTCGGAATCGCCACGGCGATCGCCTTTTCCCAAGCGTTGGGTTGTGAGTTGGTCGGCGTCACCTCATTGGAGATGCTGGCGGGTGGTGCCTTCCAAGCCGGGGTGCGCGGAACGCTGTTTGCCTGCGTCGACGGGCGCCGCGGCGAGATCTTCGAACAGACGTTCGCTCTCGAGCACGAAGTGAAGGCACTCGACGACGCTCGAGTGACGAGCGCTGGTGCGGTCGTGGCGACCTGGCGCTCGACCGATAGCCCGGCCACATTCACGGGTGACGGCGTCGAGCGCTATCGCAGCGACTTTGCCGCGAACCCGTTGGCCACGATCTTCGACCAATTGGTGCCGTCGGTCGACGCCGGGCTATCGCTGGGCGCCAGCCGTTCGCCCGAGGAGTATGTGTCGCCGCTGTACCTGCGTGAAGCTGATGCCGTTGCGAATTTCACTACGCGCGAACGCCCGCAATGAAGAGCACCTGGACGATCCGGTTGGCCGAGCGCCGCGACATCGGAGAACTCCTGGAAATCGAAGAGGCACAGTTTCCGGAGCCCTGGACCAGACGGATCCTGCTCGACGAAATCGGGAACACCGAGACCCGTCGCTACACGGTGGCCACGGAGAAACGAAGAATCCTGGGTTACTTGGGCGTCATGTTCGTCCTCGACGAGCTGCACGTCAATACGATCGGAACCGTGCCCCAAGAAGAAGGTCGTGGGATCGCGACCTCATTGCTCGACGACGCCTGGGCCGACGCCCGAGAACGCGGGATCACACGTGCCACGTTGGAAGTCGCCGTTTCCAACCAGCGAGCCATTGACCTCTATTACCGCTACGGCTTTCGCCCGGTGGGCGTTCGAAAGAACTATTACGAGAAAAGCAACGAGGATGCCCTGATTCTCTGGGCCGACCTATCGAGTGAGATGCAAGAGCTGCCACCTACGGTGGAATAGTGGGTCTAGTCCTCGGAATCGAGACGAGTTGTGACGAAACGGCAGCCGCTGTAGTTGACGAGGAGTTTCACGTACTCTCTTCGGTGATCGAATCCTCGATCGACCAACACCGCGCCTTTGGCGGGGTGGTTCCGGAACTGGCCGGGCGAGCCCACGTCAAAACCATCGGCCCGGTCGTTCGCCGGGCGCTGAGCGATGCGCGACTCGATCCCTTGGATCCGACGATCCTGGGGATCGCTGTCACGAGCGGACCTGGTCTCATTGGCTCGCTCTTGGTGGGACTTTCGGCCGCCAAGGCCTACGCATTGGCTTGGGGAGTTCCCTTCGTGGGCGTGAATCATTTGGAAGGTCACCTCTTCGCCCCACTGTTGGAGAGTTCGGACCTCCAGTGGCCACTCATGACCCTGCTCGTCTCGGGCGGTCACAGCCTGATCGTCCTCCAAACCGGTCCGGGGAAACACCAAGTCCTCGGCGAGAGTATTGACGACGCCGCCGGTGAGGCGTACGACAAGGTGGCGCGTTGGCTCGGACTCGGCTATCCCGGAGGTCCCGAGATTGATCAACTTGCTCAAACGGGTATCGCCGGATCGCTGAAGCTGCCCCAGTCGATGACCGGCGAGGGTTACGACCTCTCGTTCTCCGGTCTCAAGACCGCGGTCGTTCGAGCCACCGAGAAACAACACGACCTTCCGGTCGCCGACGTTGCCGCCTCCTTCCAGGCCGCGGTCGCCGAACAGTTGCTGCGAAAACTCCGAAGCGCGCTCGAGCACTACCCCGTCAAGGGACTGGCTCTCGCTGGTGGCGTCGCGGCGAACTCCGCGCTCCGAGCTGGCGTGACCGACTTGGCCAAAGAGTTCGGCGTCGTGGCACACCTGCCGGCCATGGCCATGTGCACCGACAACGCCGCGATGATTGCGGCGGCCGGGACCTATCGCCTCGTCCACGATGGACCGAGTCCCATGGATCTCTCGGCCATGCCGAATTGGCAGTTGGCGGATGTTTCGTGAGTGACCGTTGGGTCCCACTCGACGTGGCGGACTGCGGCGCGAATCCCTTCAACCAGTTTCGTCTTTGGTTCGACGAAGCGAACGGTGAGATGCTCGAGCGCGACGCGGTCTCAGTGGCGACCTCGACGCGCGAAGGCAAACCAAGTACTCGGATGGTCCTGCTTCGTCACGTCGATGATCACAGCGTCGGTTGGTACACGAACTACGAATCGCGAAAAGGTCTCGAGCTGAACGAGAATCCCTTCGCCGCGGTCCTCTGGTACTGCGAAGCACTCGGTCGACAGATACGCATCGAAGGATCGGTTGCCAAGATGACCGACGCCGAGTCCGATGCGTACTTCGCCACTCGAGCGCGCGGCAGTCAACTCGGCGCGCACGCGAGTTCGCAGAGCAACGTGATCGCTAGTCGAGAAGAACTCGAACGACGAGTGCGAGAGTTCGATGCGAAGTTCTCCGGTCGTGATGTTCCGCGTCCGACGTTCTGGGGTGGCTACCGACTGACACCGAGTCGCTTCGAGTTCTGGCAACATCGCGACGACCGATTGCATGACCGAATTGTGTACTTGCCCTCGGCGAGCGGTTGGACGCTGGAACGTCAGGCGCCCTGAGATTTCATTTCGAAGTTTTTCGCGGAGCGCGTGGCGCGAAGAGCGAAGGGACCGAACATAAGCACGAACGACGAGTGCGAGAGTTCGATGCGAAGTTCTCCGGTCGTGATGTTCCGCGTCCGACGTTCTGGGGTGGCTACCGACTGACACCGAGGCGCTTCAGGCTCTGGCAACATCGCGACGACCGATTGCATGACCGAATTGTGTACTTACCCTCGGCGAGCGGTTGGACGCTGGAACGTCAGGCGCCCTGAGATTTCATTTCGAAGTTCTTCGCGGAGCGCGTGGCGCGAAGAGCGAAGGGACCGAAGACCAACACGAAGATCGTCGTGACCGTGCCGACGATTTCAAACATGGTGCGCGGCGCGACGATGGTGAGAATCAGTCCGGTGAAGACCGTACCGAGAATCTCGGCGCTCGTGAAGTTCCCATTCGACCGCACGACCGCGTTGTGTGCATAGCGTCGTCGAACGGTTGGACGCTGAAACGTCAGGCGTCCAGAGATTTCATTTCGAAGTTCTTCGCGGAGCGCGTGGCGCGAAGAGCGAAGGGACCGAAGACCAGCACGAAGATCGTCGTGACCGTGCCGGCGATTTGGAACACGGTGCGCGGCGCGACGATGGTGAGAATCAGTCCGCCGAAAACCGTGCCGAGAATCTCTGCACTTGTGAAGACCGCGTTGCTCGCGGCGAACATCCGGCCTCGTTGAGCTTCGGGCGTTCGTACGGTCATGAGCGTCGTCAACGTCACGTTCACGACGCCGACCGCGACGCCCACGACCACGAGTATCGGGAATAGATAGTCCACGTGCTCCACGAGCCCGATGGCTCCCACGAATAACGCGACCACGATCGAACCCAGTAGCGCCGCTCTCGCGAGGGATACGTCGTGTTGTTTGATCTTTGCTGAAGCGACCGCACCGACGATGTTGCCCACGCCAAAGCTGGTGCCGACCAGTCCGTACATCAGTGCTGAAGAGTGCAGCGTCTTGGTGATAAAGAAAACCTCCGCGACGTTGATCATGACCAGAGCCAACAGAAAGACAACAAACATGATGACGAGCGGCCGAAGGACCCGGTCGGCGAAGAGGACGCGCATTCCGGAACCCAAATCACGTTCCCCCTTTGTCGGGCGTTCCACCCCGGGGTCTGGTCGGCGGTCGGTCACGAGCATCAACGTCGCGATGGCCCCGAGACCGAAGCTGATTGCATCAAAGTACAACGGCCAACTCTGGCCGAGCAGTCCCACGAGTAATCCACCTAGACCGGGCCCGGCCACCGCAGCGATTCCCTGCACCGACTGCATTGAAGAATTCGCCGCGGTGATGTTTTCCTCACCAGCGATCTTGGGAACGAGCGCCGAGTACCCGGGGAACGAGAATGCCACGAAGCAACTGAGCAGGGCCATCAATCCGATGGTGACGATTCGACCATGCCAGAGACCGATCCCCACGCACACGACTCCCTCGCAAAAACAAAGAATGGTCAACAGACGCTTCAGTGATGGAGTGTGGTCAATGACGAAACCAGAAATCGGTGACAACACAACGAGTGGCAACGAGGCCGCGATCGAGAGCGACGCGATTGCCCAACTTGCATTCGCACCATGTGCGAGACGAAGATAGAGGGCGATCAGGGCAATGGCGTCGCCTAAGTACGAGACACCGCGAAGAATTGCGACCAGGGTGAGGTCACGTTTTTGCACGGGTGAGAAGGTCACCGAAGTCAGGCTAACCACGCCGTGATCACCGTTGGCTCTCAGTGCCCTAGGCTGCTACATTGGCAGTCGGAAGAGTCGAGTGCCAAAAGCACAGGAGGCAGGAAAAATGAAGTTGCACCCATTGGAAGACCGCATAGTGGTTCGACCGGACGTCGCCGAAGCAACCACGGCGTCAGGCCTGGTCATTCCCGACACCGCGAAGGAGAAGCCGCAGCAAGGTGAAGTATTGGCTGCCGGTCCCGGTCGTCGAAGTGACACCACCGGTGAAGTGATTCCCTCGGGCGTCACAGTTGGTGACACGGTCGTGTACTCGAAGTACGGCGGTACCGAGATCACCGTCGACGGTGAGGACCTGTTAATCCTTTCCGGTCGTGACGTACTCGCGACCATTTCCAAGAAGTAGTCAAGGGACTCCCCCCTCCCATCCCCAGACAAGGAAGAAGAATGTCGAAATTACTGAAGTTTGATGAAGACGCCCGCCGCGGACTCGAAGCCGGTGTCGACAAGTTGGCCGACGCCGTGAAGGTGACCCTCGGGCCCAAGGGCCGCAACGTGGTGATTGGTAAAAAGTTCGGTGCGCCGACGATTACGAACGACGGTGTCTCCATCGCGCGAGAGATCGAACTCGACGACCCGTTCGAGAACATGGGCGCGCAACTGGTGAAAGAAGTCGCGACGAAAACCAACGACGTCGCCGGTGACGGCACGACGACCGCGACCGTGCTCGCGCAGGCGCTCATCAAAGAGGGTCTTCGCAACGTCGCGGCCGGTGCGAACCCGTCGGGACTGAAGCGCGGAATCGAGAAGGCCGTCACGGCGGCCGTTGAGTCGATCAAGAAGCAGAGTCAGTCGGTCGATGACAAGAGTCAGATCGCGCAGGTCGCTACGATCTCCGCGGCTGACACGTCAATCGGTGAAGTGATCGCCGACGCGATCGACAAGGTGGGCAAGGACGGTACCGTCACGGTCGAAGAGTCGAACACGTTCGGCATCGAACTCGAGCTCACCGAAGGCATGCAGTTCGACAAGGGTTACCTCTCGCCGTACTTCGTGACCGACCCTGAACGTCAAGAAGCGGTACTCGAAGAGGCGCTCGTGCTGTTCACGAGTTCCAAGATTTCAGCCGTCCACGACCTCGTGCCGTTGTTGGAGAAGGTCATGGCGTCAGGTAAACCGCTCTTGATCATCGCCGAGGACATCGAGGGCGAAGCCATGGCCACGCTCGTCGTGAACAAGATTCGCGGCACGTTCACTTCTGTCGCTGTCAAGGCGCCTGGTTTCGGAGAACGTCGCAAGGCGATGCTGCAGGACATGGCCATCTTGACTGGTGGCACCGTGATTTCTGAAGAGATCGGACTCAAGTTGGAGTCGGCCACACTCGACCTCTTGGGAACGGCGCGACGCATCGTTGTCACCAAGGACGCCACGACCATCGTCGACGGCGGCGGATCGCACGCTGACGTCGCCGGACGCGTCGCCCAGATCAAGCGCGAGATCGAGGACACCGATTCGGACTGGGACCGCGAGAAGCTCCAAGAGCGTCTCGCCAAGCTCGCCGGGGGGGTCGCGATCGTGAAGGTCGGCGCCGCCACTGAGATCGAGTTGAAAGAAAAGAAGCATCGCATCGAGGACGCCCTGAGCGCCACTCGAGCGGCGATCGACGAAGGCATCGTCGCCGGCGGTGGGACGGCATTGATCCGCTCTCGCAAGGCCGTCGACAAGCTCATCGAGACGCTGAGCGGTGACGAGGCGACTGGGGCCCGAATCGTGGCTAACTCACTGGAGTCACCGCTTCGCCACATCGCGGCGAACGCCGGTTTCGAAGGTGCCGTCAAGGTTCGCGAAGTTGCCGACGCCAAGGGATCGATCGGCCTAAACGCCATAACCGGCGAATTGGTCGACCTCGTTGAGGCGGGGATTATCGACCCGGCCAAAGTGACTCGTTCGGCGCTGCAAAATGCCGCTTCGATTGCCGCACTGCTTTTGACCACCGAGGCCATTGTGGCCGACAAGCCTGAGCCCGCTTCGATGCCGGGTGGAGGTATGGACGGTGGCATGGGCGGCATGGGCGGAATGATGTAATAATCAATCCCTCCCCAAGGGGGTCTAGGTGTATCGAAGAGGCCGAGTCGGAGACGACTCGGCCTCTTCGATCGTGTTGAAGATCCGAAGGATCCAGCTGGATTTCCCAGGCTCAAAGGGTTGACGGAATGTCCGCTGAACTGGTTTTCAGGGTCATCGAGTGTCAAATTGCGGCCCTACTCTCAAACGACTCGGGTCAAAGTGACCAATCGGCGGATTGTCAGTCAAATGTGGTGCCTTGAGATCGAATTTCCGGTGCTTTTTAGACTCGACATAGAGATTCTCTATTCTCACCAGGAGAAGTAGGTTTCCTACTGTGCCTGAAAGGCTACGGAGCTGACAGTCGGACCTCGTTTTCGATCTGTTGGATTGGCAGCCTGAAAATCGATCGGAAGCTGAACCATGAATCTGTATATTTGAAACTCAATTCCGTGAATCGAATCACTCTTGGTTGCCCCGAATTGATCAGAACGTGCTCATAGCGGAAATATCGAACGTCAATATTGCCTGAACCCGATGATTGATTGGTTCGAAGAGTCTTTATTCCCCCGCTACCAGGGATAACGAGTCTCCCAGGGGTCTCGGGAACTGGCCGGCGCCGGATTCGAGAACCGGATCGGCCCTTTCGGATCCCGACCCGAAAGGCCCTGGCGATGGCCGCAGCGTCCACCCTCGCCGACGCCGAACGTGGGGTTTTGCCGGGCCGAACCTCGCCTGGGGCGAGCGCCGCGCCGGTTTCGGGCGATTCTTAGGCCCCAAACGTCGCTGTTCCGGTCCCACCAGGACGACCTCGCGGACACCCGAGAATCGAGGGCTGGAGCGTCGTCGCGCGGCGCGCGGCGGCCCTTCGCACCGACTGGAACGAGAAACCAGTGTTTTACGGGGCCTCCAGCAGGGTGCTCCGGTCCCACCAGGCACGACGGGATCGCCTTTGACGCCTGGAGGGGTGAATTCGGGCCACGAAAGGCCCTGTTTTCGCTCCGAGACCGGTCAATTTCGGGCCGCTTAGCGGCGCCGGTCGACCAAGCGGAGCCCGAACGCCGAGCTCGCAGAGCGAACTGAGGAGGACCGAACGCTCGCGCTCGAGCGGCCCGAGACCTGAGCCTCGAGACCTCGGGAGTGATTCGAGGCGGACGCCAGCTCGGGCGGCCGTGGTGGTGGTGACGGCGATCCACGATTCCTCCTCGAGGGTGAAGTGCGCCTCGTGCGCTCCCACGGGTTGGCCAACCGCTCCGGTGACGGCCCGAGATCCTCCGTCGAGACATTTTCTGCGGCGGCGTTCCTAATTCGTCGTCGAGGTCGGCACCCGCACCGACGAGACTCACTCGGGGCCGAGAGGGGGGTACCGTGACGGGCGCTTCCGGAGTCCGGGCCGCTTAGCGGCGCCGGGACGCCCGGAGGTGCTCGTCGAGGCGATAAGGGCGTCGCTCGGCCCTGGCGAGGCTCTCATATGGGAGCGGACCTCCGGATCAGTGTCCGCGGGCGCCCAACTCGAGTGCCCTTCCCAGCGACTCCCACGAAAAGCCGGTGTTTTGCGGCGCCCCCACGAGAGCGCGCCCGTCCCACGAACGATTCGTCATCGCAATGGCCATGTTTCGATGAGCGGTCTTTCCCGACGTGTCTCGTCATCAGTGACGTCAAATTCTCGGTTCAGAGCCAGCGGTTGAGAATTCAACGTGCAGGTGGTGCGTCCCCCTCGAATCGATCCCGACCTTCGAGCCTTCTGGTGAATCAAGAGTCCATCGGGATCGTCGTCCACGTGTTGCAATTGGCGGTGGGACCGAATGAGGTCGGTTGCGGGCATTTCGTACGCACAGTGACTATTTTGAATCGCTGCTTCCACGATGCAGACTCCGAAATTCACCTGTCGATTGTGGACCACGGCAAAATACGACCATTTGAGTGGGTGCTCCGGTCCCATCAGAAACAACGAAGGTACCTTGAACTTCGATTTCGAACTACACAACATCGATTATTCGCTTCTGGGTCCTAGGAAATACACCCTTGGAAGCGGGCCGTGCAGAACCACCAAACCGTCCATTCTCGACCACATGCCGTAAAAGGCCACGCTGTCTCCATTTCAAAAGCCTGGGACCTACTATCCGGGAACCTCGAACATCGATTCACTGTTCGCTGAGGAGTCTCTTCAGACGAAATTGAGTGGGAGAATTTGGGCGGAGATTCCACTGGGCGATTTCGGTGGAGACGATTCGGCTAATTATGCGATATGTGGGGGACTGGATTTTATTCCAGTTCCCTAAAAACGATCAACGTTTGGCCAAGCTCGTTTTCTCCACTGTTGTCGTCAAAACTTCGGCCTGACGCGTACCTAGGGGCCCAACTGTGAGTGAATCTGCTCGAAGTCATTGAATGACGACTCACGATTGTTAGTGCGACGGTCCCATCAGGGGCGACACATCCTTCAGATGTGACCTGAATATTGGTCGACGGTCTCGCCAACTCTCGCATTCGCGCATTGATCCGGATCCATTCTGAGACGAAGTGGCTATTTCAAGCGGACCTATCCGTCGAAGAACAGGTGATTGAAGCGACACCTCCGAGGATGGAAGGAGGGGTCGTTATCTACGTCACTCCCGTAGTCCCGATGCCGGCAATGGTCGGGAAGGATTGAGGGCGATTTCTTGAGCAGGAATGACGGTCGTCAGCATGGCCGTTTCGCCGTCGAAGAGAGTAGGGCTCTATACGTTCGCTCCGTGGATGTCGCGGTGACGAATATCACGGCCGATGTGTTCAAAGGGGACGCAGCCGCGCGCGGCGAGAAAGAGGCAACGCTTTTGGCTCACCATCAGGAATGGAATCGAAAGATGAAAGCTGTTCGGCGCGCGTTGCCACCACACAATCACAACCCCTGCACTCCCACTTGACAAAAGCGTCGGCTTGTGTAATCATCCTCAGCGCAGGGGCGGAGGGGAAGTGACTATGTCGGGCACTACCACCGACACGCATGGTCGCGGTCGTCGCCCAGCGGTAGAAATAATTCGCGATTCGATCACTTCGAGCGGACCTTTATTCGTGAGGATACCCACCTCCCTTCGACAACCACTCTCCAACTTCGAGACGTCGCTTCGTCACGCTCCCGTCCTAAGTGGATCGGTGAAAGAGATGCGTGTCGGCGACGATGCGCTTGACCATCAAGAATTCTTGATTCAAAAAGTGTTGCGGTTTTGTCAGAAAGGGCGAAGCAGTTCGCCCCGGCTGGATCGCATCAGCAGTGGCTTCCTTTCTGGGAACTCGCTGGCAGTAAAGGGTGACGCTTTGATCCACGGGCCATCTTTGGTCGCCCGACCCGTGGGGAGCGAATGGCGAACCCGACGCCCGTATCAGGAAAAAATCAAAATCAATTAGAAATAGGGAGACCAATATATGAAGTTATTCAATTTTAGGAATTTGGCCATGACGGGGGCGTTGAGTGTCGCTGGCTTGGGCATGATCGGTGTCGGTGCACACGCGGTGTTCACTCAAGACACCACGAGTGCTCAGTCGATCACTGCCGGGACGATGAACGTCACATTGAATTCGGCGACTGCGACGGCTGGGTGGAACACGCCCAACTTAACGCTTGCGACAGCTAACGCCTTCGAGTCGTCCTCGTTCGCTGAGGTTAGCAACGTCACAATCACGAATAACGGGAACATCCCGGTGAGTGAAGTTGCACTCAAGATTAGCGACGTCAACAACAACGCCGACATGCAGGGTGCGCTGTGGGCATGCATCTATTCCGACGGAGAGCTACTCGTGAACGAGCCGCTGACAACTATCGAAGGATATGGATCGGCTGTGGTTGGAGGCAGTATTGCCGCCGGTGGCACCGACTCTTACTCGGTGGTGATCTACGCCGGTACAACCGATGGTGGTTGTGGTGCGGCGTTTACCGGATTCAGCGGCGGTGCTTACACCTCCAATGAGCCGTACTCAGGTACGCCGGCTTTCGGGACCAACCCCGCTGCCTTGTCACTGGACAACGGCGCTCAGGGTGGAACCGTCATCCCGACGTTGACAGTCAGCTACACAGGTTGAACGGCTAATTAATCAGTGTGGAGGGGGGCCCAAAACAGGGTTCCCCTCCACCGGCCGTTCTGGATTGGCGCGTCGGCTGGTCCCAATAGTCCATCAACCGGATTTAAGGGAGTAGATGAGACAGCAGTCGAAAGGTGGCTCGATTCCAATGTCGGTAATAGTTAGACAGGCGGCACCCGGCAGACGGTCAGAACGAAGAAAAGTTGAAATGATATGAAACTGCGTACGGTTCCAATAGTGGGAGCGATGAGCATCGTGACTTTGGGCCTAATCGGTGTCGGCGTTCACGCCACGTTCACGAGCAGCACCTCAAGTGGCCAGACGATTACGGCAGGTACCTGGGGCGTCACGTTGTCGGGATCGTGTATCAATGGGACGACTTGCCCTCTTGACCCCAGCAGCAGTGATTTATTCAGTTTGTCTCATGATGGCACGACCCTGACGTTCACTCCATACGCCGCATCCACCTCTTCGTTCAGCACCGGCGACCAGGAAGTCACTGCGACTAGCACCGGCAATATTCAACTGACTGATCCCACTTGGCTGATCAATGTCACCGGTGGCTCCGATTTGGCGAGTCAGGCCTTCGTCTGCGCGACCAGTACCGGTATTGGGACAGACGTTACCAATACCGTGCTCTACAACGGCCCTCTAGGCCTCTTCACCCGCACGTCCTATTCGTTGCCTAGTGACGTGCTCTCGACTACCGGCCCGCTCACCACGACCTCGGGTCCGACCGACAATTTGGTCGTCGATGTCTATGCCGGCAGCGAATCAACGCTGTGTGGTTCTAATATCACACCCGGAACCCCCGCGACGCCGGGCATCAGTACCACACCGTCCACCATCAGTGGAGCCGCCATCGGTGAAAGCATTGCTGTCACCGTTCAGTTGACGTACCAGGACTAGGGGCGTATCGAAATGTCTGGACTCATCGAACAACGACGCGATCGCTGCAAGAAGAGCGAAGAAACTCGGGTTTGAAGTGAGAACTCGAGGAATGTCAACCGCAGGTATGGCGAGCATCACGTCACTGCTCTTGATCGGAAGCGTGGCCTACGCCTCGTGCACTAGTTCGGCCGGCGGCAGCGAGCGAATCGATGGTTCATACCTCAGCGTCGTTCTTTCAGCAAGCGGCGCTTCCGGCAACGGCACGCCGAACGTAGTGCTGCGCTCCCTAGGTCCGATTGGTTCATCGTTCATGAGCGCACCAACTCTTATCACCATTACCAATAACGGCACCATGATGGCGACTGAGGTCGCGCTGCAACTGAGCGACCTCCACACCAACACGGCGCTCGAGAACGAGACGTGGGCATGTCTCTACCGCGATGGAAACGTCGTCTTCAACGAGCCTCTAACTATCGCGGAAGGCTACGGCCTGAGCGCTATTGGGCACTTGGACCTCGCTCCCGGAGACACTGATTTGTATACGGCTGTTTACTACGCCGGCCCGAACGAAGGCACTGGATGCGGCGGTACCTATTCGAGCTTCAGCGCGGTGCCCTACGACGGATTCCCTGGCCAGTACAACGCGGACAAGCCGTACCTGGGTGGCTCGACCAACCCCGCGGCGTTGTCTCTTACCAACCCCGCCGAGGGCGGAACGATCACTCCGACTGTCACGGTCACTTACCAGGGTACTGGGGGCACCCTCACCCAGATTCCGCCCACGGGCAAGTCCGTGACCGTGGCGAACTCCGGTTGGAATTTCTACGACCAGCTCGCAGTCAGGGGTTCGAAAGGTGCCGTCACCTACTTTGTCACCACGCCCAACTCTCACCTGAAGGTCACGTCCGGCGGCGAGATCACCACCATCGGCGGCTTGCTACCGGTGGGTACCTACACGGTCTCGGGCACCGACTCTGACACCCATGGAGACACCGGTACCTGGAGCTATACGCTCTCGGTCACGAAGCGCACAATTGTCTGCGATTCCGATGGTAAGGACGTGGACAAATGGAAATCGGGTGACAACTTCAAAGACCAACTCAACGCCAGCGGCTGGAGCGGCTCAATTTTCTACGTTGTCACATCGGCCGATATTCACCTGCACATCTCGAGTAGCGGGGTGATCACCACATTCGGCGGCCCTCTGGCGGCGGGCACCTACGCCTTCTCGGGTACTGATACTGACACCTATGGCGACTCCGGCAACTGGAGCTACACGCTCAAGGCTTCACCGTAGGTGGCGCATTCTCAAGAGGCGGTGTTCAGACACTTGGGTTCTTGCGCGGCGGTA
>DATKRC010000008.1:0-9508 GCA_035532375.1 Acidimicrobiales bacterium | reverse complement strand
GAACGCGACCATTTTCCGTTCGCCTCCGCTCAGCGTGCCACCATAACGGCGTGAGAGGGAACGCAAGGCTGGAAAGATTTCCATAACGGCGTCCACCCGCTCTTCACGTTGCTTGCGTTGAAGGATGAATCCACCCATATCGAGATTCTCTCTGACGCTTAGTGTGTCGAAAACGTCCTCTCCTTGAGGTACGTAGCCGACGCCAATCCGAGAAAGTTCCTCGAGGGGCTTATTGGTAATCTCCTTCTCCCCGAGCAAAACGCGCCCTTCTCGAACGCGAACCAGGCCCAACACGGCTCGCAACAACGTGCTCTTGCCCGCTCCGTTCGGCCCGACGACGGCGAGTATCCGTCCGCCCGCGGCGGTAATACTGACGCCGTTAATCACGGGCGCGCCGCCATAGCCAGCGACCACCCCCTCACAGGCGAGGTTCGTAGAAGCGACGGCGGGGGGATTAACCAATGACATACGCTGCCTGCACTTCCGACTGGGTTCGCAACTCACTCATCGACCCAGTGGACAGCACGCGACCACGCGCCATCACCACTACCGACTCGCAGAGTCTTTCCACAATGCCAAGATCGTGTTCGATGAGTAGGAACGTAATTCCAGACTCGCGGAGCTTTATGACCGCCTCTTCGAAACGTTCCGACCACCGCGGGCTTAACCCGGCGAGGGGCTCGTCGAGGACGAGCATGACCGGGTCGGTCATCAGAGCACGCATGAGTTCGATCATTCTTCGTTCGCCACCGCTCAAGTTGGCGGCCAACTCATCGGCTTTCCCGGTCATCTCGAACATTTCCAAGAGTTCGCGAGCGCGAATCACCGTCTCCTCTTCGGCCCCCTTCCAGTACCGAAGCCCCGCAGCCACGCCGAGCACCGACTCAGCCGGATGATGTTGTCGAGCGACCAACAGGTTCTCGATAGCGGTAAGGCGCGAGAACTGCCGTGATAGTTGGAATGTTCTGACCAGTCCGAGTCGCGAGGACCGGTAGGCCGGCGACCTCGTGACGTCGTGTCCGTTGAATATGACACTTCCTGAATCAGCCTTACTGAAGCCGCTCACGCAGTTGACGAGCGTCGACTTTCCTGCGCCGTTCGGCCCGATTAGTCCGGTGATCGTTCCTTTGGCCACTTCAAACGTCACGCCCTCCAGCGCTCGGACGCCGCCAAAATTGATTGCCAGATCTGACACGAGGAGCAGCGCCTTGCCAGGCTGCTCATCACGCGACGAGCCAGTTCGCTCATCGTGCGACGCGGCCGACGGCGTGCTGAGCCCTTTCGCGACGCCGGTCGGGCGAATGGCCTCGTCAGCCGTTCCCACTTCGCTCGGCGTCGAACCAGGGACGCGTTCCTTCAGAGTCGCCCCCGCCATGGCGAGTGGCGCATAGCTGAAACGCGATCGAGAACGCACTTCGCTTCCGTACCGTGGCCGTCGCTCGGCGATGATGCCTCCCGGTCGCCACCAGATGAACCCGATGGTCAGTACGGCCGTCGCCATCCAGCCGACGTCAGTCGCCAACTCAGCGTTCGATGCCAGCCCGGGCACGTACTGTGTGGCTTGTTGGAAGATCACGGGAACCAGCAGTGCACCAGCGATGACGCCAACATTGTTCGCGTAGCCCCCCACGATGATCGCCGTGAGCAGCGACAGCGACTCGGCGAACTGCCACGCCGATGGCGACCAGGCACCTATGAAACCGACCAGCAAAGCACCCGCGAGGGCACCAAAACCACCACCGACAATTTGAACGAGGATGCGCAGCCCAACGACGTTCTTACCAATGGCGGCGGCTGCTACGTCGTCGTCTCGAAGCGCACGCAGTGATCGGCCGAGGGGTCCATCAGTGAAACGCCGCAGTACTCGATAGCACACGATGCAGGCGCCAAAAACGATGGCGACGTAGAACCATCCGTTCCCCGTCGCCGGACCCGTCAACCCAACCGGATTGGGTATGAGCGAAAGGCCGGAGTTGCCGTTGAAGAGTCCGGTATCGGCCTGAACGACGGTGAGGGCGACGACCGCCACGACCAGGAGGACTATTGCCTGGTAGTCAGGGCGCAGCCGTCTCATACCGAGCAAGCCGACGACACCCCCAAAGACACAGCCAGAGAGGGCGGCGGCCAAGAACCCGAGGACGGGCGTGAGGTGCAGACCGATTATGTAGCTCTGGTAGCCCCCGTTGCCCGAGTCTGGTCCCAGGGTCAAGGCCCCATACATATAGGCGCCGACGGCAACGGCCGCGATATAGCCGAAGTTCAGGACGCCCGCCACGCCGTACTGCAAATTCAGCCCCCAGGCGGCGATCACGTCGGTGCCGAAATAGACCAGGAGCACTACCAAGTAGAAACTAAAGCCAGTAATGGTGAACTCCTTCTCGAGGCCCTGTGTAGGCCGTGATTAGACGCGCGCTTTGGCTTTGGTGCCCAACACGCCGGTCGGGCGAATGAGGATCACCGCGACGAGCAGTACGAAGGCGAAGACCTGGCTGTACGCCGGATTGAAATACGCGGAAGAAAGTTCAGTGGCGATACCAATGAGGAACCCACCGAATATCGCCCCGTACGGTTCACCGATCCCGCCGACCACTGCGGCGGCGATTATCAAGATGAGGAACGACGAACCTAGGTTGAAATCGAATGCCTGCGTCGTCAGCGCCAAGGCGACGCCCGCCGTTCCACACAGCAATCCCGATATCAGCCACGTGATGGTCGTCACGCGCTCCACCCGTATGCCGCAACTGCGAGCAAGCGTCCTATTCACGGCGGTCGCTCGCAGCGACCGCCCCAACTGCGTCACACGCAAGAGAAGCTGAAATATCACCATCAAGCCAACCGCGAGAGCGATAATGGTCAGTTGTGTACTCGACACAACAAAATCCCAGAAGTGATAGGTCCGCCCAGTCGTTATTCCATAACTCTTGACGCTGGGTCCCGCAACGCTTAGGACGGCATATTCAATGAATATAAGTGCCGCCGCCGTGGCTATGGTGACCGGCCCCAAACCAGCGCCTCGGCGAATCAGGTTCCGAATGAAGACCTGGTAGTAGACACCAGACAAGACTCCGATCACGACGGCGACGATTGCCATCGCCAGCCAGAAATTCACGCCCCACAGCGCTATCAGTCCGTAGCCGAGGAACGCCGCCAGGGTTACGAATGCCCCGTACCCGACGTTCAACGTATTACTGAGACCAAACTGCAGGGTGAAACCCAGGCTCGCGAGAGCGATGACTGAACCAGAAGCGATGCCGAAGCCGATCGACGAGATGAAGGTGTTCACCACCGAACCTCTACGGCGCTAGAGCTTTTGTTACTGATGGCGGGAACACCTTGATCGACTTGACATTGCCATTAGCTGTGAACTGGAAGGTCGCGAACTCGCCGCCCGAATTGTGGAACTTGTCGAACACAATTGGTCCGGTCACTCCGACGTAGTAGATCTTGTGCCCCGCCTTCAGAGCCTTCACGCCTTGAGCAAAGGAGTTGACCTCGACTGCCCCCGCGCGCTTCGTTGCCACTTTGGACATGTAGGAATTGAAGTTCACCGGCTTCATACTGTTCGCTGCTTGCATTGCCAGCGCCATCGTAATGATGCCGTCGTAGATCGTTCCTATCGCCTGCGTGGCGACAATCGCGGTGGCAAGCTTCGTCCCTCCCGGCGTGGCCTTGACGGCCGCATCGTACACTTTGAACTGCGGGGTGGTCTCGTTCACATAGGTACCGACGAGACTCAACTTCTTCGTCGCGAAGGAGAGACCGAGCGACTTCTTAGTGTAGGGAAAGATATTGCCGCCCAAGATCTGTGTCGACAAAATTGTGGCTGGCACCTTGCCATTACTAAGACTCTGGTACTCGGCAAGAAGTGTCTCGGTCGTCTGATTATCCGCCGAGATAATCAAACCGTCGGGGTGGAGGTTGACAATCTTGTTGATGGTCGTCTCGTACGACGTAGCGTCGGAGGGAACCGTTACGTTGCTGACGAGCGACACGTGCTTCTTCTTCAGCGCGGAAACTATCCCCGGAGTGTTCCCGGTGTCACCGACGTCATTTTGGATGATAACGGCCACTTTCTTTTCGCCATTACTCGCGGCAGCGAGTCCCATCGCGACGCCACCGAACACGTCAGGGGGCGTCATCCGCCAAAAGTACTTGTAGTACTTATTCGAAAAGAGGCTGAGCCCAGCCTGCGACACCATGGTGATCTTGGCCGCATTCAATATGGGAACTTCAGTGGCCGCCGTCGCACTAGGTACGCCAATCGCCCCAATGATGCTCCTATTCGTAGCCAGTGCTTTACTCACATTCGCCACCGCGTCGGCAGGGTCGCCCAGGTCGTCAACCTTGATGCATGAAAGCTTGTGTCCAAGTACCCCACCAGCTGCATTGATGACGTTGACTGCGCCGTCGCAGGGACCTATTGTGATCGCGCCCAAGAAGGAGTTGGGTCCCGAGAAGGATATGACGTCGGCGATATCGAGAGTGCTCCCCGTGGGTTTGCTGGCGGCCCCCGACGATAGCGCGGGGGCCATCACCATCGCCCCCACGACGCCGAGCGCGACAAATTGTGTCAGTAATCGCTGCGGCCGAGTAAAACCTAGTCTCTTTTGCATATTTCCCCCCGGGATTGTCCCATTTTGCGGGACACTATGTTTCACCAAACAGCGACAACGTATCAGGCCAAATTCATCATGTCAAGTCATGTTGTCGCATGACCAGTCAAGCGTTCACGCCCCCTTGACATCGACGATCGGGAGGGTCTCGCAATGGTGATTCCTCGACGCAACTGCGCGATTGTCAGCATCCTTTGCGGCGACACTTCCGGGTTCGGTGTCGGGCACGGGTCGAGTCCTGTCGGGTACCACAACTCATCTCGTCGACAGACTCCGACGCACGTAGTCCCGAAATGTTCCAGGAGAACGACCGAGCAGCCACGTAAGGACATTTGGATTGCCAGTGATTCCGTAGCGTCCGTAGTGCTCGAAGAGACGCAACATTGCATCGTGCTGGTAGTCATCGACTTCCATTGAGTGGCTCCCTTCTTGCACGCCAAGTGGTGGAGAAACGACTTCGGTGGTGATCGAACGTCCTGAGAGCTCTTCAATAATTTGCGCCAACTGGCGACCACTGAAGAAATCGCCGCCGCACAGTTGGTACGTCGCGAAGGAGTGCCGAGCGGTGTCGCACGCCACGAGTGCCGCCACTTCTGCCACGTCGACTAAGTCAACGTGGGCCAGCGGCGTGTCGAGTGAGTAGGGCTGTCGATAGAGTCCGTCGTCCACGACCTTGACGACGTCCGTGTTCTGCATGTAATGCATGGGCTGGAGAATGGTGAAGGGAATCCGCGAGAGTAGTACGAGCCGCTCCACCGCCAACTTGGCCTGATGGTTCAAGAGAGGTTCGAGTTGGGGATGCATCACCGAAAACTGCACGAAGTGCTGAACCCCACTTTGTCGGGCAGCAGCGACGACGCTATGACCCATCTCGGCCTCGCGTGGGTGCATCGGAGGGCCAATATGAATGACAACTCGCACTCCTTCAACCGCACTGCGCACGTCCCGCGGCTCCAGAAGGTCACCAACAAGAGTCTCGGCCACGCCTCGCTCGACGAGATCGTGGACCTGCGGATTGATATCAAACGCTCGTACTGACTGGCCCTTGCGCAATAACGCCTCGACGACACTTCCACCCGTTCGACCGTTCGCCGCCGTAACTAGAACCGTCATGAGCGCACCTCCCCTTCAATCGGGTCGTAAAGATAGTCGTCGCGAATCGCTTCGCGTACGGGCTTGCGACCTTCGCGCGGGGCGCATTTCGCTTCGGCGATGACCTCGGCGTGGTGGCGCAACTTCTTGCCCTCGCCACACTTCCTGATCACCTGGTCGGGTGAGTGACGCCATTGTTTCATGCTGTCCTCCTCGCTCAATTTTCAAGCATCGGGACTCGAATCGCTTCGGCCACAATGCTCACCAATCGAAGTGCCTCGCTTCGCCCGTTACATGCTCAAGAGCCGCTCCGCATTCCCGTGCGCTATCTTTTCGCGATCTTTCAAGCTAATTGGCGCGGTGTTAAGTGTCGACACACATTTCACGTTGTCATCGTGAGGGTAGTCAACCGCGAACATGATCCGGTCTGCGCCGACCACCATCAGCGCACAGACCCAAGGAGCGTGAGCACGCATTCCGCTGGTTGAAAGATAGAAGTTTTCCTGAAAATATTCCGTGACGGGCCGTTCCGCCTTCGTGGTAAATCTCGCTAATTTCTGCGCCGTACGGTCAATCATGTAAGGGATGCTTTCGCCTAAGTGTCCCAAGATAATCTGTAACTTGGGGAAACGATCAAAGACGCCCGACGCCATTAGTCGAATTGCGTGAAGGCCAGTGTCAGCGTGCCAGCCCCACGCAGCCATGGAGAGCATCCCCGCGACCTTTTCGTCGAGATCGGAGTAGTAGGCCTTTTGAACCACCGCTGGTGGTAGCGACGGGTGAAGATAAATTGGCACCCCGAGGGACTCAGCGGCTTCGAAAATTGGCCAGAAGTATTCGTCATCGAGAAAGCGACCATTTGTGAGGCCCATGATCATCGCGCCTTTAAATCCAAACCCAGTCACTGTGCGCTCAAGTTCCTTGGCTGCAGCGTTGGGATCTGGTGTTGGCAGACCCGCAAAACCACAAAACCGGTCCGGGTGCACAGATATCATCTCGGCCAAATAGTCATTGGAGCGACGGGCTCCATCCGTCGCAACAGCAGGCTCCATATTCTGGAACATATTGCCGCCGGACGAAAGTACCTGCACATCAATGCCAGCGGCATCCATCAGAGCCAGGCGTATTTCACCCACGTCATTGATGTGAGCGTCTTCTGGCCAACGGCCGGACGTGTCGCCCATTGATACGGCGAGACCAGGCATAAGAAAATGTTCTTCAACCGCAATTACCCTCATTTTTTCCCCTTCCAAAGTGGATTATTCGTGCACACGTATTTCATCGAAAGATACTTTTTTGACTCGATTGAATTAGCCTGGTGGCTCCTGGACACCGCCAGACATGAACATGCCAATTCGATTTCCCCGAGTAATCGGTACGTGAAGCGCTGACGGGTGCTCCGAATCGTGGTACACCGAGATTCGCGAATTCCTAGGGCTCCAGAGGTGCCCCATCGCAATGGCCTGCAGCGCGGTTGCGGGTTCTTCGTCATCCACACTCTTCAAACGCAATACCAAACTAGAACCTGGGTTCATCTGAATCGCGTAGGGGCGAATCTCTAAATTAAATTCATAAATTCTTCCGGGCTCGAGTGGCTCACGCTCAGCATGGGGATGGTACGGAGCCCATGGCTGCGATTGGCTCGGGTCAACTTTTCTGTGCGAACCGCGTAGCCAACCCCTCGTCAACAGACGTTCAGTGCCGCCTGCGTCAACTTCGAGGAGCGATCCGAACCAGAGAGCTTCATCAGTTGAGCTCGAGGCCCAGAAGTTAAGAGTGATTGGGCCGCAGATCTCAGTTGCTTCAACAAACTTTGGCGTTGAAAAACGAAGCTCACCACGCTCGTAGGGAGAATCGACGTACGTGGAATGTGCTTCGTTGGACCAAAATTCGTGCTCGAGTAACAACCCACCTTCATGAAGGTAGAAGGGTGTCCATTTAGTTTCGGGTAGCGGCCACTCTTGCGCAGTCTTCCAGTTGCCCCCTGAGCCCTCCAAGAACAACGTAATCGGTGACTCATCCATAATCCCATTTTCAATGCCCTTCATCCAGTAATCAAACCAGTTGAGTGATTCGTAGGCGTATTGATAAAGAGGGCGATCAAGATAAATTGGCGGTCCAATCGTCAGTTTCTTTGGGCCGGGCCAACGATCGTAACTGCGAAACGCGCCCGGCAGGTGATTTCCATAGACGCCCCAACAGGCACCGAAATAACCCGCAACATGCGATGCCGACGGGTAGGCAACTGAGCGTTCCCGATAGTAAGGGCTGTCCAGCCCTTGAAGCAGTAACTCCAGAATTATTCGATTCTCACCCACATCTGGGTTGTCCATTACTCCGCGCAAGAATGGAACTGAGCTGAGTTCAGGGTCTTGGCGTGCTTCCTCCAATGCCACTTCAAACTTTTCATCACCCCAGGTAGCCCGAAGACCCGGTCCGAATGTGGTGTGTGGCAACGTGGCAAACCACGCTCTCGTAAATCCGTGATTCAAAATCCCACCGTGGTAGAATCGGTCACGGTACGCATCGGTCCACGCGAAGGGGGCGAAAACACATTTCAGGCCCTCGGGTGAGCGCGCCGCCACGTGATTCGAAATCAGCGAGAAGTACGAAGCACCGAACATCCCGACGTTCCCGTCACACCAAGGTTGTCGTAGCAGCCACGCAATCACATCGCAGATATCATCAATGGTTCCTTGGCCAAGATTGTCGAAAAAACCACCGGACGCACCAGTGCCGCGAATATTTACAAAAACCTGAACGTATCCCCGACGAGTGTAGAAATTCGGGTCTCCCGCTTCCATGTGCCCCCGAAGGTGTGAAAAGCCAACCGGCTTAAGAGGAGCGACCTGGTCATCAAAGTAATACGGACACGGCGAAAGGATTACGGGAAAGGGTTGATCACTTTCTGGCCGGTACAGAGTCGCATCAAGTTCGTGGCCCGCTGAAACTAGAATCCTTACGTTTTTTTCCATGACGGGCTCATACTCACGCTGAGAAGACTGCCAATTCTTTCCGTACATACATATCTCCTTAAATTTTGTCGAATTGTCCCGCAGCCGAAGAATGACTACTGCGTTGGCGAGTCAGGGATGATGGGCAGCAGCAAATACGAAGGGTGTTCTTCGCTGTGATAAATCTTGTGCACGGTGGTCTTTGAACTACCAATGTGGTACGGGAAATACTCAACATTTGTGAAGCCTGCGGTCCCCGTTGGCATGTCCATGCTCGTCACTTCAACACAAATTCGATGCCCCGCTTTGAACATGTTCGCGGTGGCCAATATCTCAATGGCGTACTCATTAATTTCCCCCGGAACAATCTTCTGCTGTGTCTCGCGAGTTATCGGGTGCCAAGGTTTCCACGGTGTTGAGCGCTTTTCATCGAGCGCTCGGTGTGAGGCTTTCAGCCATCCTCGCACAAGCTCACGCTCATGCAGGTCATCAGGGATGTTCATTTCACCTTCACGAGCTGTACGCACCGAAGGGTCGGGACCGACATCTTTCAAGATGATAATCCAGTTGGTGTCCTCCTGATCAATACTCGCATTGAGATACAGCGCACTGGGCCCAGCAATGTGAACGTCGCACGGAAGTGGATCGGTCATGAATCGCAATTTCGAAATCTCGCGCGTCTGAGTGGGTGGCATCTGGATGAAGGCGTCAGGTTCTTCGGTGTTGTCACGTCTACTTGGTGTAGGCGGGTCAAGCCGCAATCGCTCCCAACTATCGAAATAGAATTTCGTCCACTGGGTTTCAGGCAGTGGCCAGTCATCACCGTTGCGCCATTCGTTCGCACCCATC
>DATKRC010000007.1:0-20754 GCA_035532375.1 Acidimicrobiales bacterium | reverse complement strand
ACGGCACGCCGCTCGGACTCGTGCGGCGCGTGGCGTGGGGAAACCGGAGACGTTCGACTTCCTTGGCTTCACGCACATCTGCGCGAAGAAAAAGAGCGGACGCTTCTGGGTGAAGCGCGTCACCATCTCAAAACGGATGCGAGCCAAGTTGCACGAGGTCAAGGACCAACTGCTCCGACGCCGACATCTACCTATACCGGAGCAGGGACAGTGGTTGGCGAGTGTGGTGCGAGGCCACCTCGCCTACTACGCCGTGCCGGGAAATACCGACGCAGTGGCGGCCTTTCGCACCCAGGTGACGAGGCAATGGTTTAAGGCGCTACGGCGGCGCAGCCAGCGCAATCGTCTCAACTGGGTAAGGATGAACCGCCTAGCGACTCGATGGTTACCGCCTGCTCGCGTGATGCACCCGTTCCCGAGTGTGCGCTTCAGCGCCATTACTCAAGGCAGGAGCCCAGTGCGGTAGTGCCGCACGCTGGGATCTGTGCGGGGGGCCGCTCGAAAGAGCGGTCCCTACCGCGATCCCGCGACGGCTGTTACGTGGCGAGGCTCACCTGGCCGTGCGCTTGTCGCCGCCGATGCCGTCGATGCAGACGCGAGAGTCATAACGGACGCCACGGGCAACGCAATAGCCAAGACGACAACGAGTCGTTTGAGGTGGCTCTTAACATGCATTATTTGCTCCCGTACGCGGATACAAAGTCATCCAGGGACGCTGAACAAAGTGATTGTTCGCTAGGCGGAAGTAGGCAGGTTTCCATCCAACTTGTCACCAATTGACCGGAGGAGAATGTCATCGCACCTCGTGCTGCGTACGCACCCCCGGAAGGATTGGCGTCTCCGTGGACACCGGGTGGATCGGTGAACTCGACGACACTCTTAGTGAGTTGAGTGATTGACTCGCTTGCCGGTGCAGAAGTGAGACACCCTTGTTGGTAGTCGCTTTGATTCTCTTGCGCGGCAGCAGCGAATAGAGGACATGCTTGATCCAGTCCGCAACTGACACATGCACTCGTTTGCGAGCCGCTGATCTGCTCGACCGTCGAACTCGACGCAAGTTTGCCGCTGTAGTTGTTTGTTCCGATTGGTCCAATGAAAAGACTGCTCGAACCATCAGCGCCAATCGAAGCGTCGCAACCCCATTGGCGTGGACCAACCAATTCCATGACTCCTTGGGCATCCGCGAAGACTTTCAACTTTCCAGCGTCGCCACGAGGAATCATCTCTCGGATGTAATTGGGGAGGCGTGCAGGCTTGGTACCAGGTATTCCATAGGTCGTAGTACAAGACGACAAGGGGAGATTCGCAGAAACGAGACCAGAGAGGCGAATCGTTGTCTGTGAAGTTGAACTGCTGGTAACAGTGGGGTCGTGATGATCATTGATTGCCACCGCGACGGCACCCGACGCGAGAATCAATGCAATCACAATCAGTCCTATTGCAACTGGATGATTCCATGCGGAGCGACGACGGCCGATTGACTTTTCGTCTTCCGACTTCTCCAGTGACACCGCCAACTCGGACTCTGATGGCCCCTTGTTGTCTTGCGGCGTTTCGACAACAACGCTTGAGTTTGTGGGTGCGGCGGTCGCGCCACACTGCGGACAAAATGCTGAGTTGATCGCCATCGGCTTTCCGCACGATGCGCAAAACTTTTGATTAGGCGATTGACCTGTAGAGGTGGAGTTTCGTGACTGAGTAAGCGAAGCGATCTGACCGAGAGTCATCAGGAGTGCAATGGCTATCAGAACCCATGAAATTATGTAGAACGAGTTGGCCGTTCGACAGAGCGATTCGTTGGTTGCCTGGATCAGAATTGAACTACACGCCGAATGATTGGGCGTATACAAGACCAAGCCGCCAACCCCAAGTGCGCCAAGTACAACTGCTGCGGGTACGAAAATTTTGGGTCTCACCATTTCGCCTTCCGCGTGGGCTTCCTAATTTCTAGCCTCACTGTCTGACACGCGAGTCGGACGGGCGGATCGACGACGTCGGAACGTCATTGCGTCCACTGGATCGTGCCGGATGGCGCTTTCGTTGCCGGAAGTGTCAGTTTGAAGGCTCACGCTTGATCGGGGCAGAACGACACTATGCGCCTGCGTTGAACTCACCGAGATCAACACCTGCATACTCGTCACCGTAAGCGGAACTTTCAATGATGCGTACCCACCGAGATAGGAATTGCTGGACGCACCTGGCTGTAGGAGTGGAGAAACGAACATATGTTCGTACAGTAGCCAAGCCCGTGGGAGGGAGCCAACTCGAGTGACATGGGCCTGGAATAACACACTGGGGCATGGCCTCCAGCGCCGCGTCGGTACACAACGAGATTGCCCAAGGACTGTGGATCATCCGTCCCAGAAGGGGCTGCTGTTCAATGTTCTCGTCACGATCCTCGAGATCGGCGGCAGTGTCATGTTCTTTCACGTTGCTCAACAAATGGGCAAGATTGACGTAGCTAGCTACCTCATCGGCAGAATCGCCCCTGGCCTCGGCGGGTTCGCTTTCTGGTTCAGGGCTCGAAGTTCAGCGGAGCATCGGCCGCAATCTTCGCGTTCACATTCATCTCCGCCGGGATCGCCCTGGTCGGTGGCATTAGTCCCAAGGTGCTGCTCTATGGATGCCCTCGCTCCAGTAGCGCCGCAGAGCCTGCTTGCTTCGGTCCGATAGCGGATAATTGAGGTGAGCTTCATTCGAGGCATCGAGTCGGACTTACATCAAGGCGAGAATTATGGCTTCCAGTTATCTCGGAGTTCTATCTTACGACGACAACTCCAGAGTCATGCGCCATCCAGCACAAGAACACAACGTCACCGTCATTGAAACCCTGATTAGCCATCTCCGCAATTGCCGAACTTTTGAGCAGTACGACAACTTTCAACGAGAACTCTTTCAGCTTCTCTATTTCAGAGAGCTACATCGTTCGGAGTGCCGTCGATGTGCTGCTCGTCTCGCCAAAGGAAAGGCATTGCCATCGCCGTTGCCGCAGCTTCCCGACGGGGCGGATCCGAATGACCCAGAGACCTGGCGAATCGAAGATCTGGTCCTCGATCGCATCTGCAGGCAACTTCGCGCGGTTGGTGATGCGCTTGCCTGGCGTGCTTCGCAATACGATCGCCGATACATCATCGCGCTCAGCAGCAACAACTCACCCGGACCAATGGCTGGAAAATCTGGACTTCCTCACGAGCTCGGTACGTCATCTGATCTACGGAGCCGGGGAAGTTTTGGATTGCTACACGATCTCACGAATTGTCTTCGCATCGGTGATATCACAGAGTTCAGGTCGGACGGCTCGAAATGGCTCTACGAGATCAAGTCGAACCAAAAGGCAAAGTCCGCTCCGCAGCGGGAACGGATGGAGGCAGCAGTCGAAGCAGTTATGAGCGGCGGCGAGCTTCCAGGGCGACCGGGCAATCGGATCATTACGCCAACTGTCCGTTGCCGAACACACCTTCGAACATTTGTCTCTGGAATCGATGCGTCAATGAAGAGAGGAATCGCCGGTACAGCCATCGCAGATGCTCGAGCCCTCACTGCGTTCTCGCTTCCCACCCTTGCACGACAAGAGGCCGCGAATCTGACTCCCCAGTCTCCTGTCGACTTCAACCTTGAACGCCAACACGCCCTAGAACAGGCCGGAATCACCGGAGTGCTTCACTACGTTCAAGCTGCGAGTGTTACTCGAAACCACGACTTTGTTCCCTCGGTCATGCCGTTTGCTCTCTTCCCTCTTCCTCCGATCCAAGCCGCTTTCCTCATCTGCGACTATCTCGTCTTCAGCGTGACATTTGCTCCGGAGCGACTTGTCACAACGTTTCAGCGCATCGGAATCACGGCGGATATTCCACTTGCGATGGCAAATGACAGTCTCGAATCGGGCGACACGGTCGTCAGACTTACGCGAGGTACACGAAGCATCTCTCTGCATCCGGGGGCACTCTATGAACTATTGATCGAGTGCCTCGATCTTGATACGTGGAGCGCAGCCATTGCAGAGGTATTCGACGACCCGAACGCCCCTCCGCATCCGGTGATCGCCTTCTCAACGACTCGCGTGTGGTCGTAACTAACTCTGCGATGTGGTTGAGGCTTGACGGTCAGGAGGGGTAGTAATCCCCGAACACTTGGCCGTACGCCTTGTGCATTCCGTCAACATCGTTGTCCTTTGCGCACTTTTCAGCCCGCACACATCGCTCGAATGCACTTGTGACCTTGCTAACTGCGGAGTCCAGGGCGGCACCTTGGAGGTAGTCGGCCACGTCACTGCCGTTGCCAGCGGGGTCGTGGAGCTGATGCCTAAGTTGTCCTCTCGCTTTGTCAAAGAAGTAGCGAGCGCTAGCCCAATCAGATCTCTTGCCGTTGTTCCACCACCATAAGGTGCCGAAAATCGACCAAGCCAATGCCTCAAGGTGAAACGAATGGAGTGGTGATCCGGCGGTGACGTTCCACGCTTTCAACTGTTTGATGCGTGGAACCAGATCGCCGCCGTGAGCCTTGTTGGCGCTGGCTGAGATCGTGACGTGCTTCTTCGGATTCGTAGAAATCCAGCTATTGCTTCCTGAATCGCAAATATCCCAGCCAACATCCCAGGTCCACCACGGGCGAACGAAAGCGGGAACGACATCGACGATGAAGTCGCTGAACGTGATCGTTACGGCTTGGCCATTCCTGCTGATCTTCGTTCCTTTTCTGTACTCATCAAGGAGCGCTTGCTTAACTAACTCAAGAACTGCCCGAGCTCCTTGCTTTTTGTAGCCGCTATTGAGGACAACAACGATGTCAACATCGGCAGCCTTCAATGGTCCGATCATCGTGTGGCGCCGATACGAACCACTGAGGAAGTCATCGACCACGGAGAGTTGACTTGATACGGCAGCCCGAACATTGGTCTGCCGAGTCGCTACGACCTTTTCTTGCAGCCCCGTCAACTCCAGATTGCTACGAAGTTTCTCGAACGCTTGCTCGCGTGTCAGCATCAGACGATCAGCCTTAGGTGGGGAACTCATCGCCCAGCTCGATCCGCCAGAGACGCTTTGCCTCTGTGTGGTTGCTTGCAGCTTCCGCTGCTAAGGCGCTCTTTGCCCGAGTAAGAGCCTCGTTGAAACGAGAGTTGATTGCTGTTCTGTCGGCCTGCGTTAGATAATCATCGAGGCGTCCCGAATGCCCCGCTGGGTCGCTGACGCCAATCCAGCTTGGCCCCCATTCAAAGAAGCACTTCAAAGCGTCGCGGTAGTTGGATCCAACTGTGCCGAACATTGTTGCAACCATCACTTCTAAGTGAAACGATTCGAATCGGTGGCTGTGTACGTTGTTCCAGCGACGGACGAGCTTTGCTACCTGCGTCAGCTCAGCGCCTACGGAGGTACGTCGCTGCGAGTACCAAGCTCCTTGAGCTTCGGGATCCGTTGTCATCCATCCAACATCGCCGCGAGGCAGACCAAAACCGCCAGTGCTCCACTTGAATACGGGAGCAATGTCCACATGAGCTCCACTTTCGTAGAAGAGCCGGACAGCCTGACCACGTGCCCCGATCTTCCCAATGGAGGTCTTTGCACTCAGTGCTGCTCGAATTCGCTGGAGGAATGCATCAGAGTCGCTCCGATACTGCTCAAAAACGTTGTCCTTGTTCGTGAACTCTGCCATTACATCAATGTCGTTGACTGGTCGGATGATGGTTCCGCGAGCGGCGGATCCAATCAGAATTACACGCTTGAGAGGAAGGGTGCTTGAAGGTGGGAACGCTGCACGGAGATACTTCTCAGTTGATTCCCGTTTGCTCGTGATGTCAACGCGCTGTGCATCGGTCGGACTGATCGTCTCTATGAATGTAGTGAATGCCTGTGCAGTGGTTGTCATCTCACGCGCCCGTCTATGGCTCAGTCTCTTGGTTGGAGGAGTCAACCTCGTGCTTAAGACGACCATCTTCTATGTTTTTGCGAGCCCTCCAGAAGGCGTACGTGTTGGGAGGCTCCGCAATTCGGTCAACCTGCAGCTTTTGCTCAGTGAGGTCGTGGAGCTGGCTTCGAGCATCCTCGATACTCAGACTGTGGAGTTCTACTCGTCGAGTTTGCCGAGCAGTAACTCTTACTTCGTTGTAAGCAGTGGCAGCAGCCTGGCACTGCTTTAACCGCTTGTTTGGCTCAACCGTTGTGAGGATCCCACCGAACACTGCAGCGATCAAAGCGAGTATTGCTGCAGGAACTCTCCCCGTTACTGAGGCCAAGCCCGTGAATCCGGCGACGGCTGCAAGAACCGCAGCGGGGATTCCCAACAGCCAATGCCACCATCGCCAAAACTTTGACATCTCGAATTGCGATTGAGATGCATACGTCGCATCTTCTTCTTGCCGTTTCAGCTCCTCATCGATTTCCTTACGTTGTTCGTCTTCCGTCATCATCCACGCCCTTACCCACGACCGTTGATGAAGCTTTGGGCATGGGCATCAACAGAGGCTGCAAACTGACGGAAGTTCAGCGTTGCTGCAGGGAACGAAACTTTCGTCGGAGTGTCTTTTGTTCCCAGGGTCAGACATGCCGAGGTGTACTTGCGTTCTAGGACAAGCCGTTCGCATAACACCTCATATCGCTTGGCATATGACGCGCCCTTGAAGATTGGATCCACTTTGAAGTACGGCTCAGAATTGCTGACCGGAGCGTGAACTTTTGCGCAGTCCTCTAGAAGGAAGAAGTATCCGAGGAATGGAGCTTGGTGCGTCCCAAATCGGCCCTCTCTGAATGCCGTCCACACGTCTTCGGCATTACCGATCGCTTCCTCGGTTCGGTTGTTGAAGTTGTTCCCGAAGCTCGGTCCAACCTGCGACTTGAACTCGACTGCAACGAGGAGTTGGCCGTCAACGACAACGAGTAAGTCCCACTTTTTCTCGGGTCGATAGTATCCGGGCAGCTCCAATGATGTTCGTGCCCGTACGTGTGATCGGTCAATTCCCGCGTCGATGAGAATGTCGGTCAAGAGTTCTTCCAATGCGCCCATTTGTTTTCCTGCAGTGACGGCTCCCCGTGTGCCTGCATCGGCCCTACCAGATGCAATTTGCGTTTGCTGCGCATTGTCGCGTGAGTCCCAAAAGAACTGGACTGCTGCCTGAAATCGTTCATCGAGATCGTTCAACATGAAAACGCTCCCGCCAAGTCCTGAATGCCGTACGCCTCAATTGCAGCGTTCGTCGCTCTTACTGCATCGCGGCTTCGAAAGGCTTCTCTCAGTTCGAGTGCAATATAATCGGACATCGATGTTGGTTCCGGAACGCGGATCCGGCGTAAGTATTGCGCCTGGAAACGCAGCGTCCCCCCTCGCATCTTCACGCAGTATGCCTCAATGAAAAGCTGTGCAACCCTTGAAAGTAAAAGTCCTCCAAGTACCTCCAGATCCCAAACATCGGACACGAGGTAATAGAGATTGTGATGTGGATACGTTTCTCCACGATCGAGTGTCGGGTTACTCACGAGCTTCATGTCAGGGAAATAAAGCTTGTCGCGCTTCGTTAGATCGTGATTCACACGATCAATGGTTCGATACCAATCGTCCTTGCTGCGCTTGGAAATATTTCTCTGCATCAATTCTTCGCGGTGCTCTTCAAAATACGCACCGAGACGAGGATAGGAAGCGAGATCAACGTGTCGTGCACCTTGTAGCCACGGATCTATGAGATAGTGACCAGACCAGATAACTGTGCCCGTCCTCGTGTCCGATGCGATTGCGAGAGGCAATAGTCGCTCGGATTCGACGACATCCGGATCCGTTGTCACATAGACGCTGTCGTTTCCTGTCGCGACACCGATACCAATTTTGGTTCCTGTCATCGCGTCCTCGATTGGCGGGAACTTTTCTTCGAGCCGTCGAAGCACTTCAAGTTGATGTGGTTCAACCGACGGCCACGGGCCAGTGCCCGTGAACCACTTCTTTACGTTTGTTGCTGTGAAGCCAGGTACTTCATCAACTTGCCCTTGAGCGAGTGCGACGAGTGCGTCCGCGAGATTGCCGCTTTCTGGCATTGGTTCAGCTTGAGCGTTTGCACTTGCCACAAGCACCGTGCCCTGTGTTGCGCGGCGAATGACAATGACAGCGGGATAGGCAGAGACATTGTTTTCAAAAGCAGGAGCGTCATGCATTTCGATGACGACCTCCATGCTGAA
The DNA here is from genome assembly GCA_035532375.1 of Acidimicrobiales bacterium. Taxonomy (GTDB): domain Bacteria; phylum Actinomycetota; class Acidimicrobiia; order Acidimicrobiales; family RAAP-2; genus RAAP-2. The sequence continues at coordinate 12,598 of DATKRC010000007.1, read as the reverse complement.
AAGTAAAGACAATGCACGGCGGAGTTCTGCACCGTACGCAGCTCTCATCCAACGGTCAGCACAGATGAAGGCGAGTGCTCCTCCTTCAACGAGCTGCCGTACTCCGGCCTCAATGAAACCGACGTATATGTCGCAACGCCCGACCATTGTTGGGTAGATGCGACGGTATGCATCGAACGCACCTTCCGGAAGATCGTCATAGCGGATGTATGGGGGATTGCCAACGACGAGATCTGCTTTCCGATCCGTTCGAGACTCAAGTAAATAGTCACCGACTGTTACCCATCCGTGGGCGATTTTCTTCGCGGTTTTAGCATCAATTCCTCGACTCACGAGTTCTTCCACAGCGAGGTGGATTGCACGCGAGGCTGATTCCTGATCGAGTTCATATGCGTGAAGAGCACTTCGAGCTTCATCCAATGTCCTGCCGTTCTTCTCAACCGAGTCGAGAAGTCTTCGAATCATGGGAATAAAAAATGCACCATCTCCCGCCGAAGGTTCAACTGCATAGAGAGCAGCAAGATCCTCCGAGGAACGGTATCCGGCGAGGTCAAGGATGAGGTCTACGACCCAGCTTTTCGTGTAGACGACCCCCTTCGGTTCACTGATAGCTGCGAGGCCCGGAAGGTCAATCCATACCTCACTGGACGGAGATTCAACTTCCATGTCGATTCCCAGGTCAAGTTGTGCTTGCCCTGCTGTCATCTCGAAACTCCCTTGGCGCAAGACCCTGAGCTGTCGTCGATACATCGGATTGAGCCCTTGGCCCGAAGTGAGTAGAAATGCATCATTTGATGGTACGACAGGGGTGTACCAATGCGATGCGATGCGGCTAAATACGTCGCCCTGTTGGACAATCACTCCAGATACGATGGGGCTCACCTCGGCCACAGTGGCCGGTCGTCTATCGGCTCCCGGCGCATCGTCGCTACAGATCAAGTCCGAAATATTGGTCGAGCGGCTCCAAGAGGCCCTCGCCGGAAGACACGTATGCCGCCTTCGCTTCTGCAATTTCAACCACAGTGAGTGCGTAGGCTCTCCGGGCGGCACTGTGGACACGATCTCGCTGAGCCTCTTGTTCGTGGCGGACAGTTGTGTCGTCGAAGATGGTGTCGGGGTTGTCAATGCCCCAGCGATCCAGGTAGGCCGCGCCCGCAGCAACTTCTAATACCCACCGCTCGTTGAGTTCGTCCGTGTCGGGAGCGTCGCCGAAGTCCGACACCCAGGTGTCACCACGTTCGATAGCGATCGTGGCGAGTTCGCGGGCTCGCTGTTCGATGGCGTCGGCCCGATCGTTTAGCGCGAGCAGAATATCGGGATCGGTGAACCCGGTGAGACGGGCGAAGAGGCCGGCCACGAGTTCGCTCGCCGGTGGGTTCGGGTAACCGACGCCCGTCATGTAGCGCTCAAGGCGGTAGTGCAGGACGCTAGCGGCGTCCTCCGCGTCATCGAACGAACGACCCACAACCAGCATGGGGAGTTCCGCATGAATGTCGAAGCCCCGGCTCTCCGCGTCGCGTAGCTGCCCGAGCAGTGCGGCGTAGGCGGGGGAGGCCTTGACCTGGGCGAGCTCGGTGTCACTCAGTCCCGACTCCCTCAGTACGGTCTCCCAGCGCTCGCCGTCGGCCCGGGCGACGATGGTGTCGTACTCGGCGACGAGCGCGGCGATGGATTGGCTCTGGGAGCGACGGATCGTGTCGGTCGCGGACACGTCGGCTCCCTCGTGACGAAGTATCCCGCTGAGCACGTCCATGGCGCTCGGAGTCTCATTCAGCCCGTCGTGGCCGGTTGCAGGATCGGGGTCGTAGTGGGTGTCCACGTAGAGATAGTTGGAATCTGAGCCTCGGGTCAGGGCCACGTACAGCACCTCACGGGTGGTGGTGGGGCTCGCGAACGCGTGCGCGGTGTCAACAGTGCGTCCCTGGGCGCGATGGGCCGTTGAGGCGTAGGCCAGTTCGACGTTGGTGGCGACGTAACGGGCAGGCACGACGACCGAGCCGTGACCACTCACTCGGGTGAGCGTCATGGAGCCATCCTCGTGCGTGGCCGCGACGCTCCACACGTCGCCGTTCTTGACCCAGCCTGTGCCCGTCGTGAGTCGTCGGACGTTCTCGCGAGTAACGACGAGGTCGTTCACTCCCGCCGTCATGGCTCCCGCCACGTCAATCCCTTCTTCGGCCACGACGCCACTTGAGACCCGGGCGCTCCGGGCGCGAGCGTTGAGCTCGTTGACCGTCGCGGTGTCACTGGCCAGCATCAACGAGTGCAGGCCCCGATCGGTATCGATCTTCCACGCGTCATACAGCGCGTCGAGCATGTCGTCCCGGGTACCGTCTTTCACCCGTCCGTGCGCTGCGTAAGTGCCGAGAGCAGCGTGGGTGCCGAGGCGGACGCCGAGGCTGGCCTCTTTCTCCCACTTAGCCCTGAATCGGCGAACGTCCGCCAACGTAGGAGCGTCCTCACCGCGTTCCCTCACGAGCGTGCGAAACATTCCTCCGGCCTCCACGCTGGAGAGTTGGGCTCCATCGCCAACGAGGACCACCTTGGCCCGGGCGTCGAGGGCGGCCGACATCAGTTCATCCAGCGCGAACGTCGAGGCGAGACTGGCCTCGTCCACCACGACAAGTTGATCGGCGCGAAGCGTCCAGCGACTTAGTGCCTCCTCACTCTGGCGAATACTCTCCCGCAGTCGAGGGCTAGGACGTCGCGCGAGGCCGCCCCGACGGGTCGTCTCGCGAAGTTCTCGGAGTTCGCGAACCCGCTGGCCGCGCTGGCGGTGTTCGTAGAGCCACTTGGCGAGATTGTCGGTGTCGATGCCCATGTCCTCGCCCAGGACTTCGGCGGCGGCGGCCGACGGCGCGAGACCGATGACCGAGCCGGCGCCGTGCTCGGCCTCCCAGGCGGCGCGTAGTCCCGCCATGGCCGTCGACTTGCCGGTTCCCGCGGGGCCCACCAGAAGATCGAGAGACCGACCCGAAGTCGTGATCTGCTCGACGCAGTGCGCCTGGTCGATCGAGAGCGTGAAGGTTCGCCCGGGGAGTCGTCGCTTAACGACGCTGTCCACCGTGGCGCTCGCCACCACGGCCGCGTCGAGGTGCTCCGCCGCATCGAGTAGACGGGCTTCGGCGTTGAGCAGCGTGGTCGAGGTGTAGAGCCGGTGACAGCTGCCTTCGAACTTAGAGCTACCGTCACTGCGCAGCAGGAAGCGTGGCGTGTGGTGCAGGCTAGGCGTGGTGATCAACAGAGCCTGGGTCACAGCCAGGTCAGTCGCGCGCGTGGTCGCCAGGATTCGCTCGGCGGGTTTGCGAAAGCGCACCCCCTGCAGCTGGCGAAAGACCTCCGCTTGGACGTTGGCTCGAGAGAACGTCGGGCGCTTAGTGCTCACGACGTTGAGGGCCGCGTTCGCGACGTCGAGCAGGATCTCGTCCTCGAAATCGATACTCCTGAAGGCGGGCATGTCTCGACCGCCCAGTTCGTGGACCCACGACAGGGGTTCGTCGTCGAGGTAGGGCGTGGCGCGAGCGGCCCACTGCTCGGTCAGGTCTCCGAGGCTTAGACCCTTCTTCGCTCGTCGGGTGGCGAGGGTCGCGGTCTGGCGAAGTTTCAGCACCTCGACATCGGTCGGGGGGCGACCGTGATCGTCCTCGAATTGGGCGATCAGTCGGTCCTTGGCGCTGATGATGGCGGTGGTGCGTTGCGAGAACTCATCCATCAGGCGCGTGGAGACTCCGGCCACTTCCCATTTGGGGGCGGTGCTCGAACGACGGGTGTGGGCCTCCCAGTCCCAACCGAGTTCGCCAGTCAGTAGGTCGGACAGCACGCCCTGGTGCATTTCGGAAAGCATCACCGTTGAGGCGAAGAGTTGCCGACTATCGAGGGTGCGCCAGACGCCGTCACTGGTGGCCTGGGCGCGATTGAGCACGACCACGTGGTCGTGGAGTTGGGGGTCGCCGTCGCGCGAATCGAAGTGGGTGAAGCTCGCGGCTATGACTCCCACGATGTCCTCCTCGACGCAGCCTTGCTGGCCGGAGCGAGTGTGAAAGACCTCGCGCTCGGCGTAAGAGAGAACCTCGGCGATGGCCGTCTGGTGGCATCGGTAGATGATCTCGCGAGTCTCCTTGTCGGCCAGGGCCCAGGTCACCGAGACGCTCTTCGCGGGACTGAACGTCAGGTCGAAACCTCCGACGGCTTTGGCGCCGGGGGCGCGTCCGAGCACCTCTCCGGTGATGGGATCGGCGCAGTCCTGGAGCATCCGTTGGAGGTTCTGCGCGCTGACCGACTGCCCGATGGCCACGCCACGACCGTCGTCGAGACCGGGGAGTCCAGCCCCGAGAAAGACGCCCGGGGGCGTGCCCGTCTCTGAGTAGTAGCGAACGAGGTCCGACCGGTCGGCGCCTTCGGGACCGTCGCCCGCGGCGATGGATTTGAGCAGGTACTTGTAACCCGCTCCGATGCTGAGACGTCGAATCGTCATCATGGGGTCGACGCATCCTTCTCGGTACAACCCCTTGTAAGGGCCACCGTAGCACTAGTGCCAGACGTGTGAGACAAATTCTAGGAACCGAGGAATAGGGCCGAGGAATGGTGCCGAAGAAGGGAGCAGGAGGGGGGAGCAGGAGGTAACGAGGCAGGAATAATGAAAGCGGGTGAAGGCAGATGAGTAGGAGAGGTGTGAACGGGAGAGACGGGAACAGTTGAAGGGAGGTCAACGGAGACGACGGGATAAGCAGCTTTTGAAGGCAGGTGGGGGTCGATTAGTGCTTAAACGCGATGGAGGACGAGTGGAGACGAAACTGCTGATTCTGCGGGTCAACGCACACAGTGGCGGGGTGTTTACAGAACTCTGCCAGGCCCTGCTATCCGGGGACATAGGAGTGCGTCACGGCGAAGGGATAGTTCGAGTCGAGACCGATAACCAGGGGCGAGTAAACAACTGCGGCAGTCACACTCGTTTGTACGGGGGACGCCCTGGCCCGAGTAGAAGTCGGCGCGGCTACTCGGTCTAGTCCGCTCCGGGCAGATTGGAGATTACCAGTGGACCGGATTGCGGCTGAGAAGGCGGCGCCGGACCAGACGGGGGAAGCATGTGGTCTCGGAGATTCCCGATACCCATGCAGCCGTCCCCCGACGATGGGCAGCTGAGCGTAAGCACATCGGCAATCGGCGGTGTGGCCGTGGGCAGCGCAACCGACGACCAGGTGGTCCCGCCATCGTAAGTCGCCTCAATGACGGGCTGGCTATAGGCACCCGCCGGGCTGTGGACGTCGTAGGTCGACATGGCGATCCAACAGTCGTTCGCGTTGGCGCACGAAACGGCCGTCGGCATGTTTTCCCATCCGGCCGGTGGGCCCGACACTTGCCAGGTCGCACCGGCGTTCGAGGTTGTGATGATTTCGTAAGGGGTCGTCGGCGAGCCGGCGGGCACCAGCATGCAGTGCGTTGCGTCACCACACGAGGCGTACAGGATGGCGGCGTCGAAGGAGCCGGAGGGCGCGCCGGCCAGCCACGTCAGGCCCCAGTCGTCAGAACGTAAGCCGACAATGTACGAGTTCGGGGAACTGCCAAGCGCCGATACCGCCAAGCATGATCCGCCTGTGTCGCAGTTCAATGTCCACACCGCCGCAGCGGGGCCGCTCGGCGCCGACGTTGATTGCGTCCACGTCTGCCCCGCATCCGCCGTAGACAAAAACATCCCTATTCGCTTCGGTGGAGAACTAGAGCTGGTGCCGCCCGCCGTGGGCGCGTCGCCGCTGACGCTCAAGACGCAGTGACTGGCATCTCCACAGACAAAGCGTCCGACGGAAGGATTCTGATACCCCGTCGGCACGGGTATCTCTGACATAGTCCAGTGGGCGCCACCGTCCGTAGTGAGGATGAACTGAGCAAGGGAAACGTTGTTGGTGGTGCCGACGGGAACGTAGACGATTGCGCAGGTTTCAACCGTGGGGCACGAGAAGGAAAATAGTGTCCATGCCTGCCCGTCGGCCGCGTTCGGCAGTGGGGCCGTCTGTTCCCAGTTAAGTCCTCCATTGGTGGTTTGATAAAAGTCCTCCTGCGAGGCACCGGGCGAATAGCAGACAAGGTCGGTGACGCACTGAAGACCGACTGTGGCTCCTGGTGAGAGTGATCGGAATGGAGACGTGGTCACATCCACCAATCGAAAGGAGAGAGCTACGGACGAAGTGGCCGACGAACCGGGCGCCGGCGCGCTCTTGGAGCCCGCGATGAGGAGTCCGGTCACCAGAGCCACCACGGCGGCCACGGTCAGTGCAGTCAGCGCGAGCGACGGGCGAAGGCGCCCACCGTACAATCGAGGGTGACGGGTGCGGGGAAAGAGGGCGGCGGTCAATGCGTTGCCGAGCGTTGAAAGACGGGTACGAACGCGACGGCGGCTGAGGCGCTGGTGAAGGATCTGTGGTGATGGCGCCGGCCGATCGGGGACCGACGACAGGGCGCGGTCGAATAGGTCTTGGATCTGATCATTCAGTGACATCGGTGGTTTCCTTTGACTGGAGGGACGCTTTGGCGAGGGCGGCGTGCAATGTGGCCTTGACGGTTCCTTCGGCGCAGCCCATAACAACGGCAATCTCGGGGATAGTGAGTTGAGTGATGTAGCGCAACAGCAACGCCTGACGTTGACGGTCTGGAATGCCTTCGAGGAGGGTGGAGACCATCATCCGGTCCTCAACGTGACGCTCACCCGACTGGGCGTCGGGTTGGTGGACGAGGAGAGCCTGCTTGGCTTCGTGACGGGCACGACGACGATGAAAGTCACGACCTTTGTTGAGAGCTACAACCATCGTCCAACCCTCTGGGTGGTCTAACACCGAGACCTTCGGCCATCTCTTCAGTGTCTGAAAGAAGGCCTCCTGGGTTATCTCCTCCGCGAGCGCCGGGTCGCGGAACGCGAGCGTCATCGCTCGGCGTACGCGGTCATAACTTGCCGAATAGAAGCTGTCGAAGTCCACTGGCTGCAACGCTCCGTTCGGCTCGGTATCCGGGTCTCTGATAATAAGACGATGTGCCGGCCACAATCGTTTATTCGATCTCCGTAATGTCGCGAGAGCGAATGACAGGCTCAAATCGACAACGTCAATGGGGGCTGCTGAGGGTGTGAGTTCTTTGAGCAGGTAAGATTCCGACTTCAAGTGTTGAGCCGTCGTTGCCAAATCGCCAGTGCGAGGTGGCAAACCTAATAGGTCGGGCCACCGACTCGCACAATCCAACCGTCATTCTGCTTACCCGGATTCCTTCGTCATCACCGACCTCAAGAAGTGTCAGGTGGTCAACGGATGATGCGTTGCAGCGAGCCGTTCGAAGCCTCGAGCTCGGTGACTGTGTTACTCCACTGATTGGTCACCCAAACCGTCGAGCCTGCACCGGTTATGCCTGTCGGTGCGCTGAATTCATCCGATTTCGACTGGATGACACGGATAAGAGAGCCATTACGAGCGTTCAATTCGGTCACAGAATTTCCGAAAAGATTCGTCACCCAGATATCTTGACCGAGCACGCAAATGGAGTCGGGTCCGTCCAGTCCATCGCCAGTGACCACTCGCATCACCGAGCCCGTTGATTCATTGATCTCGGTGAGCGAGTTTCCATAGAGATTCTCGACCCAGACGTCCGCACCGGTCGAGGCAACGCCCATCGGCCACTTGAACCCACCGACGTTACCTTCAATATCACGAATCACGTGTCCGGTTTTGGCATCGAGTTCGGTCAGCGAATTACCGTTGGCATTCGTAATCCATACGTTTCCGCCGCTAACAGAGATTCCGCTACTCCCGTTGAGGCCGTTCGCGTTCGTCCCATTGATGCTCTCGTCAAGTGATCCATTTACGGTGCTGTAGGAGGTGACAGAGCTGCTATTTGGGATCACGTTTCCTATTGCATCACTCAGATGGGCCTGACTCGCAACCCACACTTTCGTCCCGCCTACCGCAACAGCCACCGGACTGCTCAAGCTCCCCGAGTTGATACTGCGAATCGATGATCCAGTCCCGCAGTTGAATTCAGCAACAGAGTTACTCGAGAGATTGGCAACCCACAGATCGGTCCCGTTTGCTGTGATGCCCATCGGCTCCGAGAGATCACTCGACACACCATTGATGATCTGGATCTGCGCGCCATTGGACGCATTCAACTCGGTGACTGAGTTGCCCGTGGCATTGGTCACCCATACGTGTGGTCCACACGTCGCGATTCCAGTCGGGCCATCGAAGACAGCTGCCCCAATTTGAGCAGCAGAAGCTGCCTTGCTCCCAAAGAGGAATGAGGCCAACGCAATTAGGCCGAGAGTAAAGAGGAGGGCCGTCAGTGCGAATCTCAAACTGAATTTCACGTCGCTACCTCATCGCAGAGAATTCGCACTGCCGTTATGACCCCACACCCGGGAAGTGCCGCGCGCTTCGCCCAAGTTAGTCCAGACTCATCCGATTGTGGTCACTGAACGTACTGCGGGCCCACCGAAGTACAAGAGACAGAGTATTGGTTCCTAGCGGATGATTCCTCTTATGGAGTCGGAAGGAGATTATGTCAAGACGTCAAAGTCTCTCTCTCAAGTTCTAGCCGCCTGCCGCCTACGTTTACAATCCGTTGGCGTCAGGTTCGACCACGGTCAAGAGGCTAATCACGACGGGCCAGACGCCAGTCTCCAGTGAAAGGTTGCAGATCTGCTACGTCGAGCATCCGACCTACACAAGCTGCAGTTGGCAACCAGACCGTTTCACCGCGATAGTCGCCAGTGTTTGGTTGCAGATCTGTAACGTCGGGACTCGATACAACGACCCTACGGGCTCACCTTCACCCACGTCGCGCCGCCGTCTGACGTCTCGTACGTTGTCGTATATCCCGCTGACATGGCGAATGAGAGCAACGCGTCTTCGGCGTTGAGAGCCGCCAACACTGGGTGACCAGTTGTGGCGGGAAGGTCGTTCACTTTGTACGTGGAGATCCCAGTGCCGCTACCCGTGACGATCAGTCTTGTTGTGGCGCCCTTCGGTCCCGGATGAAGAATCCACCAGGTCGTTTGGTTCGCGAGCGCGACGATGGCCTCTTGGCCCGTCTCCGCGGAAGTGTCGAGAGTGCACGGTTGGGTTGCTGTGTCGTGATTGATCTTCAACGCTCCACTCACCACGACGGGTAGGTCTGGACTGACCTCGAGTTTCCAACTGAGGCCACCGCTGTGGGTCACATAAAAGTAGATGGTCTGATGACGGTTGACTGGATAGTCGACCGACACCACGCCGTTAGGCCCCGAGAACTTGGGCTCGTCGTAGAGCCCCACGGCGGTCCGAGGAAGCGCCGGCGGAGGAGTGAGGGTCAACACTGACCAGTTGATGCCGCCGTCGCGGGTCTGCCAAAGATGGGTGGAATTGATCGCCGGCGCCTCGGGCGCGGCGGCGAAGCCAAAAGACGCCGACGAGAACACGTCGTTAGCGAAAACGCAAGATCCATGGGGGGCGGGAGAGCGAGTCGACCACGTCGTTCCTCCGTTCAACGTGCGCTGGAGGGCGTAGTCACCGTTAGAGCCATCGCCGAACTGTTGACGCCAACCGACCGACGAGTTGGTGAAGCTGATGGTCTCCCATCCACCGTTACTTCCCGTGTCGCCACCGGGTTGTGTGGTCCAGGTTCGACCTCCGTCGAGCGTGTGGCGCAGAATCGTATCGGTGCTGCCCCCGTTGCGAGCGAGGAGCCATCCGTCGGTAGGGGAGGTGAAGTACGCGTCAGTCCAGACGTAGAGGCATTCGCCCTTCGGAACCGACGAGGGGACTTTTAATGGTGGCGTGATATTTCGCCAATGCGTGAAGTCAGTGGTGAGAAAGACCTCGCTGCACCCGGTGTTCGGATTCGACGTTACCGCGACGCCGACACCGTGACCGACGTAGAGATCGTACGTACTATTTCGGAATGAGGTGGAAGCCGATGCGACGTTCGTGAAGGAGATAAGGCCGACGAAAGTGCTCGCGACGATTGTGGTAGCGATGAGCGGGCGCCACACTTTCTGATTGACGACTCGCCAGTTACTTCCCATTACTGCTAACTACACTTTCCGCCACTGCGCCTCTCAACAATGCTCGATGCCTCCCGACATTCTCAAGTTCAATATATGTGTCGAATTGGGTGCCGGGAGTCGGCTCTTTGGCACTCAAGGGGTGAGGTTGTCAATCTCCAGTGCATGGGGGCATTTCTTTCTCGTCAGGCCTCTGACGCGAATCCACATTAAGAGGAATTCGATTGGAGAGAGCCCGGCAGTGGCTCCCTCGTTGAGGTAAAGGGCCACGCTTTGGGGAACGTCGGTGTCTGAGCCGGAAGTGAATATCCCGAGTTCTTTCTGGTAACGCCGGCGAAGATGAAATCCGTATACGACTCAACCTCCCCAACGAATGGTGTAGGTCCGTAGCGCGAAAGTGGCGACGCCTTTGTCGGTAGAGCATTGAGAACTAGCCGCGTCTCAATCAACGTCGAATTGGACGGGTCGAATATCGCTTCTTCGACACGACCAGTAACACCCCCGATGGGAAAGCCAATGACTGATCCGGTCTCATTCGTGACGATTGATTTGGCGTGGCCCAACAGTCGAATTCCGGGGATCGTGGCGGCGAACCGCAAGAGTGCGGCTCGTTGGGCCGACGACGCTCCGTTTTGAAGGAAGTCAAGCACGGTGGAGAACTCCCACGACGACGCATTCCCGTATGTCGACTGCGTCGGAAGGTCAGTCTGGCTCTTGAAATATGCAACCATGGCTGAGGCACTAGTGGGCAATGAAGTCACGTCGTAGTACGGCGGTGGTGGCCCCGACGAGTTCCCGCTACCGAGTGGCTTTGATCCGTCAAGAACCCACGCTGCCCTATCGGCGGAGGACACAAATGCCGGTCTTCCAACGATACGGATCGACTCGTGACTCAGCGCCATAGGAGACGTCCACGTCTGAGTGAGTTCTTCCGAGTCGTACCAAAAAGGTTTGAAGGACGGCGGCATCGCCGCGCCATTCCCCATCGACGAAATAGTGGCAATATAAAGGTATTGACCCGGTCCGGGCACAAGAGCCTTTTCATTCGAGGCGCGCTTGGCAACGGATTCCAAGAACGTTGCCGCGGATGCCGTCGGAGTATTGACGTTCTTTGGTCCAGGAATGACAATCAGGCCAACGCTCACGAGCGCCAGCACCACCACTGACGCGCCGCACATTGCGAGCATCTTGCTTCGACGCGGTCGCCGTCGCGGAGCGACACCGTCTGCTCGACCATTACTTAGCGCGAGCACCTCCTCAACACTGACGGGTAGGGTGTTCAAGTCGATGAAACTACAAATCCGCTCGTCCAACTCAGCCATTCTCAATTACCTCCAGTTTGTTGCGAAGTGAATGCATTCCACGCTCTAAGTGGGTCTGAACCGTAGAGACACTCACGTTCATTAGTTCGGCAACTTCGCGCAGTTTCCAGTCGAAGCCTTTGATCAGTACGACGGCGACCCGCTGGTGTTCCGATAGCGACTCGAGGGCGGGCGCAAGACCTGGGTCATGCCAGGGTTCGTGCGAGTCGGCTCGCTCAAAGACGAATGGCGTTTTGCGAACGCGACTCTTACTCTGACCCACTCGATACAGAAAGGCGACTTTGTTGTCGAGCTCCTTAACTCGGCTGAAGTTCTGCCATGCCCACGCGAGCGCTTCCGCAGTAGCGTCACGACCCCGCTCAAATCCGAGTGCTGCCACAAGTGCGCGGCGTAGTGAGGGCTCGACTTCATAGACGAAGGTTTCGAACTCCCCGCGTTCTGTATCTCGCACCCAACTCCTGACGCTCCCTACCTAAGTAAACCCGTGGGGAGCAGGGTTTTACGACATCGAAAATCACCGTAAAATGAGGACCAGATTCCGAAATGGCGCGTGAGAGTTCTCATCCCTTCCCCGAGTAGGACAGGCAAGTAGGGCCCAAATACCACTCACTACGCGTTCCACTTCGAAATCCCGGCTCAATCTCAGCAAGTACCCGTACTAGTGTACTAGTACATGGCACAGCATCCTTCCCTCACATTTCGACTCGACCATCAAAGCGGTCTCGCGCCCTACCGACAACTCGTCGACCAGGTTCGCCACGCCGTACGCTCTGGTCTTTTGCGAGACGGCGACCAGCTCCCATCGGTGCGTGACGTTGTCACTCAGATCACGATCAATCCCAATACGGTGCACCGGGCCTACCGGGAACTCGAGCATCAGGGGATCGCCGAAGGTCGTGCGGGTCTTGGAACTTTCATCACTTCACGCTCACGAGCTGGGTCCAACGCTACGGCACGTGCTTCCCTCGATCAAGCACTTCAAGATTGGGTCGCCGACGCTCGCCGAACCGGGTTAGACGAAGAGACGATAGGCGAACTCATTCGTTCCGCGCTCCATCAAGACGGCAAGGTGCGATCGTGAAGGAAGAAACGTCCGTGCTTGAGGCGGTAAGCCTTGGTAAGCGCTACCGGCGCACCTGGGGACTACAGGATTGCACGCTCACGATTCCCAAGGGGAGAGTGGCCGCTCTCGTCGGTCCGAACGGATCGGGAAAGTCGACGCTGCTCCGGATGGCGGCGGGTTTGTCAGAACCGAGCG
>DATKRC010000006.1:0-7933 GCA_035532375.1 Acidimicrobiales bacterium | reverse complement strand
CATCGCACAGTTGAACGCGTCGATCGCCAAGCTCGAGACGTCACTGTCGGAGCATTTTAAGCAGCACCCGAGTGCCAAGGTCATCCTCTCTCTTCCAGGAATGGGGACGGTCCTCGGCGCTCGGGTGCTGGGCGAGTTCGGAGATGATCCGAACCGTTACAGCGACGCCAAGTCTCGCAGGAACTACGCCGGCACGTCACCGATCACCAGGGCCTCGGGCAGGTCAAGGGTCGTACTGTCGCGCCACGCCCGCAACAAGCGTCTCGCGAGCGCACTCGATCGGTGGGCCTTCAGTTCTCTGCTGCCGTCACCGGGGGCACGCCACTACTACGACGAGTTGAAAGCTCGCGACAAGCACCACCGAAAGGCCATCCGCCATTTAGCTAATAAGTGGGTCGGAATCCTGCACGGATGCCTAGAGAGCGATTGTCCTTACGACGAAAACATCGCGTGGTTAACGCGCGAAGAACGTGCCGCTTGACAAGTTACGACCAAGGGGTCTCCGACTGGAGAGTTCAGTCCTGGATCGATATTCCGTAGCGCGAGAGTAAGGCAGCAACAGCTTCTGGAGCTGGAGTTGGCCTGTCGAGTTGGAGCACACAGTCTCGTATTTGGCTGTTCGTGATAAGCGAGGTCCTCACGTTCTCGACGTGTTGGCTCGTCCAAGAAGTTCGAGGAATATGACGAAGAATGTCGAAGCGGCGTCGAGTTGCTTCGTAGCTACGGCTGGAACAAAAGGCATCGACAGCTGTCTCCGTCATTCGCGGCAACAATCGGTGAGCTCCCGATCTCTGAATTCCAAATATTGCTAACGAGATGGACCGTGAAATCGCTGTAGCGCTTGTCCAGGCGGACTCCCCAGTACGGATCGGCAGAGCCTGGTATGCACCGAAGAAACCGTACGGATCGGCTCCAACTTTGAGAGGTACGACCACCAGTTCTCGGCCAAGTGCCCATCCGACCTCTTGTTCCGTCCATTTACTACCGTTGAAATCTGGTGTCACGTAAGCCAAAAGAACGTCGCATGAGCGTAATGCCAGCTCGATCACGTCCTGCCACTCCCGCGAGGGTTCGATCTCGTCGTGGGCAACGAAACATGAGAATGCGAATTTATTAAGTTCTTCCGCCAGTTCTCCGACCTCGTGTCGATGCGAACTTGTGTGACTAACGAAAATCCGGATTCGATCCGAGCGCCAAAGATCCTGTGTCGCCTCTTCTAAAGCTGACTCGGTCTCTTCCTCGCTGCCTGGGAGTTCGAATCGCCCACTAGTACCACGTGTAATTCCTGCGTTTCTGAGGCTTCTCCGCAGTTTTTCGCCGGGATTACGAGGATGTTCGGGATCATCTGGATAATTGAGGAGAACTTCGTCTACAAGTGCAAGGTACCTCCGCACAGCCTCGGGGTCTTCAAAATTGATTCGGACTTGGTACGATTCCACCCGAGTTCGCCTTTGACCGCCAACGTCTGAGACCTCTGAATCCATGTCTTCAAATCCAAATGAAGCGAAGAGCTCGTCAACCTCTCGGACCGTGTAGGGGCCCCAACCGCCGACTGCCTCGCGAAGAGCCAACCGAACGGCAGTTGGAATGAGGTTCGGCATGAGTTCAATTATCTCACTCAGAGGAGCACTGAATACTGGCTAGTCGGCGTGACGCGTCTCGAATTACGACGCCCGGAGACGAGCTACGCCATGATGTCGTCGAGGATCGCTAGGTCGGGGAATCGTTCAAGCACAGCAGGAAGCACGGACATGCGCCAACCGGGCACGCTATGAAGATTGCCCCAGGTTGCAAACGCGCCCTCGATGGCCAGTGCGGCTTCCTCCTTGGAAATTGAGTTCACTTGAGCGCAGTGCGCGATGAGCAGCTCATCGGGGACACCACGGGAGCGAGAGTTGCCAGCGTGAGTGACGTCGTTGCAAGGCGGGCAAACCAGTCGTAGCCCGGTCAGGAACGCTTGGCCGGGTATGTACGACCAGACCTCGTCGACGATCATTCCTTTTTCGCGCTTTTCTTCGCAGACTTCGCACGCACCGTGCGCTTCTGCGATCACGACTTTTCTGATCTGCTCCCACTTCGATCGGGTCAATTTGCGGCGACCGGATATGCCCCAAAGCGGCTGGGGAACGAGCCGGGGCAGTAGAACAAGGGAGGGTGTGTTGCTCGTCGCCATCGCTCGCCTCTGTTCCCTCTGCGTCTAATCCCGTGTAGTTTCTGCAATCTAGGGCATCTGGGGTTTCTGTCGGTTGCTAATGATCTGTCTGTATGATTTTCCATGCAGACACTTAGTGGCGTAGGAGCCTGTTTAGGGACGTGTGCGCTGAGATGAGCGAGCCGGATGCGTTCCAAAGGGCTGATTAGAGCCATTTCCTCAGGCCTCCGGTGATGCCGGAACGGTTGGACTTCAGGCCTGATGAGACGCCTTTCGAGAAGCGGCATTTGGCACGTAACGTGGCAGATGACGTGGCACGTTACGTGCATCCGCTAAAGTAGATACCAGTAGGCCGCTCGAAAGAGTGGAATACAGTGAGCCTTGAACCCCGCCAATGGCGGGGTTCTCGTGCGTTATGGGTCCCAAATCCAGGAGTGGACAACCTTTGGAGAGACCAAATCCCAGAGTTCTCGATTTGCCTTCGTAGCTCTTGGGTCGCGGTCAAATCTGGCGTTCATTCGGTACCACAGGTAGGCGACCATGTCGGCAGATTGCAAGAGTCTGCTCGAGGTGGAAGGGGCGAAATGGATCGTGTCGATCACCTGCGTCAGTTGACGGCTCCTGTACCCGGACGTCGCGACACGCTGAAAATGCCAGAGATTTCTTCGGTACGCGTTTGCCTCGGGCACCTCGTCCGCAATGACGATGACGTTCTCGTGTAGCGCGTCAGCGTGTTCATCAATCCGTTCGAGCAAGTGCATGAGAACGATGGAATGTGGGGGATCGGGGTTCGGATAACGCTGTCGGAGCAGTTGGCAATTCACGCCCCGAATAATGACGCTGACTTCGTGCAGAGCAATGGCTTCAAACACTTGCCGATAGATTCCAATTCGGGCTCGAGGCATGGCGGCGAGAGCTTGCCAATCGTCGGTGCCGTGAAACAGGTCGTGCCCGTGGAGCTCACCGAAGGGGTCGAGATCGGGGAAGGTTCGAGCAGATTTCCTCACCACTTCGTCGAGCGCCTCGGTGAGTGGGCGTACCACTGAGTCAGGGCATACAACAGCCACTATCCAGTGACGGGTTTTGTCGTACGACTCGTCCACGTATGCCAGCAGCATTTTTCAAACTTAACCGGTGGGTACTATTCCACCAGTAGCCAACGACTCCATATAGGGGAGGGTCTTTGATGGACTTGTTTACATTGGGCAACGGAAGCATCCACGTGAATTGGATCGGCGTCGAAGGAGAGTCTGGTCTCGAACCGCGACTCGTTCTGAAGGGCAAGCTCGTCGCCAATGGTTACGCTCTCGGGGCGCTGCTGCAAGTAAGCGCCAAGGTAACCGCCACCGAGATCGAGGGAACCTCGGCGCTGCTCGGTTCGACGGTGCCCGACTTCTACACGCTGAATTGGGAGAAGAACCGTCCGAACATGCCTGGTCTTCCGCCTGCCGACGAGACGCCGTGGGACATACGGCTGCCGCTGCCAATGAGCGCTGAGGTGATCGAAGGTCTCGAAACGCGTCGACAGGGACGCGACTTTTGGCTCCAGATCGATGCGCAGTTTGTGCTCGTCGACAAGGGTGAGGTACACGACGGGTCCCCGGCCCTCATGACATCCCAAACGCCCATAAAGGTCGAGCAGAGCGATTGGTTGAAGGTTCTCGAACGATGGGAGAGAGGCGTGGGTATCACCATCCTCTTGCCGCTTCCTGAGGTAGATGCGAGTCCGGAGAGAGCGGAGATCGTTAAGTACCTTCGAGACGCCAACCAGAAGATCGATGGCGCGAACTACGAAGGCTCGATCGCGAGTTCGAGGATGGCGCTCGACGCGCTCCGCGAGTACGGGTTACTAGCCGGAACGTATCCAAGCACTCCCAAAGAACGCAATGTTCCTCAGAGAATCCGCGCCGTCGTCGACGCGCTGCACGGTCTCGCAAGCGCAGCTCCGCACATTGATCCGGTCGTGAAGGAATACACGCCAAGTCGCGCAGATGCAGTGGCGATCGTCGGGGCAACCATAAGCGTTGCGCACGAGGCATTCGCTCTCATTTCAGAGAGCTGAACTCCAATAGAACCGGCTCAACGAACTGCGATCCTGGTCGACGATGAGGAGTGGGTTCTCGAGAAGTCGGCGTGATGACGACTGGTAACGACCTCGTACATAACTGAAAAGGGGTATCCATCTGAGTGCCGAAAGCCAGTAAACCACCGAAAGTCAAAAACACACCCACGGCGGACCCGCGTGCGATTGCGTAGAGATTATGTTGCACCAAAGCGGCGATTCAAGAACCAATGGGTCTGACCCCGCAAGCCCTGAGTTGGGTGCGCGCGTGCTGGTCGAACTGGCCCATCGCATCGGTCACGGTGAGCGTCGAGAGCTTGACGCCCAGTTCGGCCAGGTATCGATTCAGTTCCGCTCGAAGCTGGGCGGTGGGGGCGGCGGCCTCCGCGAGTTGGACATCATGGGCCAGTGTGGCCACCTCATCTTCTTGCGTCGCCGTAAGCGTGGGCTCGGGGTGGCTAAAGCTCTTGGCGATTGGAACCGCGTCGGCGCCCACCACTCTCACGACCGGGGCACAGAACACTTGGGGCCATTTCGTCGCCGGCCACAGCGCCCACGCTGCGCCCCCGATGACGAAGGCGGCAACAGCAGCAACAACGATGCGGCGCATACTCACGATGGTATCGACAAGGTCCCGTTTCGCATCGATCTGCGTCCCCGTGGCCATTTTTGGGCCCTACTACGCAGTCAGATGGATACCCCTTTAACTGAATTCATCCTCGGCACATAGAAAGATATGGAAATTCCTAAACCAATCCTCTCCACCGAGTCCGCACTTTTCGTCGGCGACACTCACGGCGATGCGGGGTGGCTCAAGTCCGTTGTGCTGCCCACGGCAGTGAAGATGGGCATTCACACAATCATCCAGGTCGGTGACTTCGGTTACTGGCCCGAATCGCGAAAGTTCATGCAAGTGGTGAAGACTGCTCGCGAAAGATTGGGCGTCGACGTCTGGTTCATCGATGGAAACCACGAACACTTCACGAAGCTGCACAACGACGTGCGAGCGGCGCAGGAGGTGGCCGGTGTTCCTGAAGGTAACCGAGATCCCGTAGAACTCGCTCCGGGCTTCGTCTACTTACCTCGTGGATCACGCGTATGGGTGGCTGGTAGGAGTGTGGCCTGTGTTGGCGGTGCGGCTTCGATCAATCGCGCCGATCTGATCGTGGGCACGAGTTGGTTCCCCGAGGAGCGGATTAACGACTCGGACATCGAAGCGGTCGCGGCTGGTGGCCACGCGGACATTCTCATCACGCACGACGCGCCCTCGGGCTGGCGCATTCCGGCGCCGTGTCTGATGGTCCAATAGAAGATTCGTGGAAACTCGAGTTGCCGACGTGTGACGAACACCGCGAACGGGTGCGCGAGGTGTTGGAACTCGTCACCCCATCCGTGCTGATTCACGGGCACTATCACACGGCGTATGAACACGGGAGCGCAGAGAGTGGGGGGCGGCTGGAGACATTCGGACTCGATCGCAACGAATCGAAGGGTTGGGGAGTCGCGTTGCGCAAAGTCGACGGGGAGTCGTCGCTCAAGTGGATTGACGACGAACTTAATGTCGCAAGCATGTTTAAGGACCGCGCTTGAAAACTCTTAGCAATAGCTGGACGCCGGTTTGTGGCAAGTGAAGTTTGAGCTTGAGGTCATTTCGTCGATTGGAGAAGTCTCCCGATTTACCTCGCGGCTTCGCAGAACTAACCGTGAGTAATTGACAGCATTTGGTATTTCAGTCGATGCGACTCGGTACCGACTGCGCGTACTGAAACCACCGATGAAAAGACCAAACACACCAACGCCAGTGGCCACCACCCGCTATGGGCATAACTCGCAATCACTTGCCCTCGCGAACTCGGATCTCCTTGAAGCCGAAGTCCCAACATCCACAGCGAATACGCCACGGTCATTAGCGGGACGATACGACCGATCATTCGACTGAGAGCAAGTGGAACCCGAGCCTCATCGGTACTCAATTCGACGCGAGACGCCAGAAAGGCCATGGCCACGATTGATCCAGTCAAGGTGCCGAGTCCCAGAATCAGATTTGAATCGCCCACCACGCGCGCGAGTAACGGATGGAGGACAGTCATGCTGAAAACGTGTTGTCCGTGCACCGTGACGAAGCTGGGCGTTCGCTGTTGGTTGAGGTAATTCGACCAGAGGTAGAGGCCAGTTATGGCCACCATCGCGACGGCCGGCGACCACACGAGGAAACGCTGGGTTGGTGAGTGGCGACTGCGGTGCCGCAGTGCGCTCCTCATAGAGGACCAGACGGTGAGGAGGCCCAAAAGGCTTACTAGTGCCAGGACCGTGATGAGGAAGTACCCGATGCCCGACACGTACGTCGGCCACGACATCGACCCGTGAACGATCGGGCCGGTGGGGGTCATGGTGATGTTGGTGCCGTGCGTGATCATTTTGATCGCGCGGTGATCAAACGCGTGCGGACTTGGCCATGAGGGCGATGGCAACAGAGCGCCCGACTGCAACCACAAAGCTGAGCGGTAGCTCTGATAGCTCGTGGTGTAGAGAACAAGTGGAATCACGAGTGCAATGGGGAGGGCCCCGGCGGAGGCGGCGACCTGTCGACGGATCGCCGGTGAGTGCGTCAGGTCCGGAACCGGCCCGCGGGCCCACTGGCGCAGCGCATCGATCGCAAGGCCGCTGGCGACGCGCCAACGGGATCGTCCTTCCTCGAGGAGATCGCCGGTGATGGTCGCGACCTCGTCTGCGTAGCGCCGACGCCACCACCGAGGGTGCATCGCGAGGGCGATACTTACCGGGTCGATTCTCACGCCGACCCGAGTCGTCTGAGGCCGATTTTGGCAACGCGGGTGGTGGTCTCGAGGCGC
Source organism: Acidimicrobiales bacterium (assembly GCA_035532375.1). GTDB lineage: Bacteria > Actinomycetota > Acidimicrobiia > Acidimicrobiales > RAAP-2 > RAAP-2. Next base: position 867 of record DATKRC010000006.1, on the reverse strand, counting down.
TCGCGCAGCGCAACCGCGCCGGCACCGGTCAAGCGGTATGGGCGGCGACGGTCCTCGGACTCGAGCGCCTCGACGAGGCCTTCCTGCTCCAAGCGGACCAGAACACCGTAGAGAGTCCCGGGTCCCATTGCTTCACGGCTCATCGCTTCGATGTCCTTGATGAGCGCGTAGCCGTGCTTCGGACCCTCCGCCAAACTTGTGAGCACCAGTATCGTCGCGTCCTGCGTTCGTCCAATCTTGCTTCGGGCCACGGGTCCTCCTTCCGGTTGCACGTTAGTATGGAAGTCGTAATAGTGCAAGCATCGCGCAATCACCTAGGTGATCGATCGCGTCGGCCTCGGTCCGTCAGTTCAAGAGGCACCGTCTGTGCCTTTCATCCGTCTATTGGCCAATGTCAACGCGTTCGCCCGACGCAGCACCTTGCGCTTGCGCCGTCTCCAAATCCATCAATTTCCACCCTTCATCCGTAACGCTTCACCTGCTCCTACCACCCGCACCGACCTCCACTCTTCCGGCCCTGCGTTCTCTGCTCCTCGTTTCGCTTGCTCTTCCCTTCCTCTTCGCTCGTTTCTGTAAGTTGTCTCACACGTCTGGCACTTGAGGCCAAAACGTGTCGAATTGCATCTAATGCGATCTCGTCACTCGCGTTGCTACAGCGACGCGAGCCGCATTCGCCCGGGTTTACAGGGCGATTGAGCCCGACTCCGGAGCGTCTGGCGAGACATTTATATACGGCGCGCCGGCGTTGCCAACCCTATCAGGGATTAGCCGGGACCATCGCATCAGATGCGATATTCTCGCATTGAATGAATGCGCGAATCGGGAGAAAAATGGTGTCGAACGAGGGTCCGATAACGGGTTCGGCGG
>DATKRC010000005.1:0-5002 GCA_035532375.1 Acidimicrobiales bacterium | reverse complement strand
AGGGGTTCGCCATGATGTCGGACACGTGGACCTCAAACAACCACCGCTCGTACTCCTCAACACTCACACCCGGCGCAATGTCGTAGCCGAGGATCGTCTTTATCATCTCATCTCCTCCGCGGTCCAAGTGAACGACTGTGCACCGGTGGCGAATCCCTCAGCTCGCACTTGCGTGGGCGCCACTCGTAGTCCGACGAGTTCCTCCTTAATATTTTCCACCGTTCGTTCCGGGGCGCCGGTGAGCCCCTTCGCCCGTTGTATTTGGGTCTGGCGTTGAAAAGTGGCCACCATCTCTTCTTCATCCATGAACTGCGCCAGGCCCCGCACCAAGACCACCCGGGGCACCAAGAGTCCAAAATCATACACGTGCGGGCGATCATTGATGGAATCGGGCGCCGACGGTCCGACCCAGGCGACTTCAACGTGCGGATCACGTCTCAGTTGGCCGAGGCGCCTGTGGACCTTGCGCTGGACGAGCGTCACCGACCAATCGTCGTTAATGACCGCCGCCATCGTACGACCAACCGGAAAGCCCTCACGGTTGATGGTGTAGACCTGAGCGAACCCCGCTTCTTCTTTCAAGAACGTCATGACTTCGCGCTGCACCTCGTCGAGACTCTTCACACGGCTTCGAAGTCGCCCTCGCTCATTATCATCGACCTGCACGAACCCCCGCCCAACATTCACAAAGACGACACGAACACGGAACGAGCGTTCCTAGAGCAGTGTTTAACATGAATCTGGAATTCCTGCAACGTTCTTTCTGAAATAGCGCAGCGACAGGTCACTCGGAGGTCTTCGTCGAGCCGATTCATCCTTTTACGGCGAAAACTACTGATGTATATTTGGAACGTAATCTGGCTCTTACGGAACATGAAGTGCGCTCTGGGCTTTCCGGAGGCAGTACCCGAACAATTGGCAACGGCGCCACCATTTCAAGTGCCCATGGGAGCAAGAATGCATGAGCCGATTGACATAGATCTAGTGGTAGCGGGTGCCGGAGGCGGCCTCGCCGGTGCGATACGTGCAGCGCAACTAGGTCAGCGCGTGCTGCTGGTGGAGACCAGCAAGCATTTTGCGCATGGCAACAACACCTCCATGTCCACCGCGATGATTCCAGGAGCTGGCACTCGCTGGCAGAAAGCCAGCGGCGTCGAGGACTCACCCCGTCGTTTCCTCGCTGACATCATGCACAAAACTAAGAACAGTGCCAACCCCGAGGTGGCGCAGAGCCTCGCCAACGTGAGCGCCCGACTGGTCACGTGGTTGGCTGACTACGTCGGGGTTCCCATCGAACTCGTGACCGAATTCGCCTATCCCGGGCACAGCGCGCATCGTTGCCATACCCTGCCCGGGCGGACCGGATCCGCCTTGCTCCAAGATCTGTTGAACAAGGCCGCCCAACTCCCAGAGTTGGACCTTCTTGTGCCGGCCCGACTGCACGAGGTCCGCATCGACGAGACGGGACAAATGCTCGTCACGCTGGCCTTCCCCGACGAGACCACCGAAGACGTGGCGTGCCGTTGCGTACTTCTGGCCACGAACGGGTACGGCGCAGTGCCAGAAATGGTCCGCGAGCACATCCCCGAGATCGCCGACGCCGTGTACCACGGAAGTTCAGAATCTCGAGGCGACGCCATACAAATCGGCACCAGGCTCGGCGCGGCGCTTGAGTTCATGGACGCGTACCAGGGCCACGCGGCTCTGGCGACGCCCCAAAACACGCTCGCGGGTTGGGCCAACGTCATGCACGGAGGAATTCTCGTAAACGGCGACGGTCGACGATTCGGCAACGAGACCAGGGGCTACTCGGAATACGCCCGCGAGGTGATTGCCCAGCCGGGCATGACCGCCGTACTCATTCTTGACCGTCAGATATTCGAAGCCTGCATGGTTTTCCAGGATTTCCAACAAACAGTCGAGAGCGGTGCGCTTCGCTGGGCCGATGACGCCGCGTCGCTCGCCGAATCCTTCCAACTCCCTCCCGAGTCATTGTCCGCAACATTGGCCCAAGTTCGTAAGTACGCCGACGAAGGCGCAACCGACGAATTCGGTCGCTCATCCTGGGGGCATCGACTAGAACCACCTTTCGCGGGAGTGCGCGTGACCGCGGCGCTCTTTCACACCCAAGGTGGGCTAAAGGTCAATCAACATGCGCAGGTACTGCGTGGCGACGGCACGCCAATTATCGGGCTCTATGCATCGGGCGGGGCCGCCGCCGGAATTTCTGGATACGGTGCGGCGGGTTACCTCGCTGGCAACGGGCTCCTCCCAGCCCTCGGCCTAGCCTTTCTGGCGGCCGAACACGTCGCGGCGGCTAGTAACGCTTCATCGAGCGTTGATCGAGGCGACAACTTATGACCGCAACGGGCTCACTTCGCGCGATGCTCTTCGTTCCGGGTACCGCGGCGCAGCAGAAGTTCGTCCAGGCACCTCACTTCGCTTCAACGTCCTTCATCTTCGACCTCGAAGACTCGGTTACCCCCAAGTAATCAGAAGGCAGCTCGACGATTACTTAGCGCCTTCGAAGGTGCCCAGAGCGCCCCCGTATAGAGGTCGGTGTCAACGGGGAACTCGTGGATAACCGTCATCATGTCTCGAGCCCAGCGACTCCTCCAGCAATCGCAGGGTCAACCGCTCCAGACGAGCGGTGCGCAGCGCACAAGGTGGTCGTCGTTCGCGCACTACGCTATCTTCTCGACACGCCAACGTTCGGCGAAACCTAGAAGCGATACTCCCCATCGACACCCGACCCGCAAGGGGCCAGCGAGTCGGGTGTCGATGGGAATCATTCGCTCAGTCGCGGCGGCTCGGCCTGCGTATGAACTTTCCGCGAGCCGGCCCCACTACCGTGCCATCTTCAAATATTCGTTCTCCCCGCAGGAACGTATCCGTCACCCGAGCGCTCATCCCAAAACCTTCAAAGGGTGTGTACTCCTGACTTGATAAAGAGTCAACGGCACGAACCGTCCAACTGCTATTGGGGTCAACCAAACACAGGTCGGCATCGTAGCCTTCCGCGATCGTTCCCTTGGTCCGAAGGCCAAAACGTTTCGCCGGATTCGCCGCGGTCAACTCCGCGATACGCGCGTACGAAAGTCCGCGCTTGGTGCCCTCACTGATCAACCCGGACAACAGATACTCCGCGCCGCCGAATCCGGACTTGGCCACAAAGACGTTGTCTCGCGGAACACCGAATTTCATTTCATCCCGACAGCAGGCGTGATCACTGACCACCCAGTCGAAATGGCCCGCGAGTAAATGCTCCCACAGCGCCTCGACGTCCTCGCGTGGACGGATCGGAGGATTCACCTTGGAGCCGATGCCGTTAGCGGTGGTGATATCAGCCAGCAGGTGTCCGATGGTCACCTCACGGCGGAAGTTTACGTTAGGAAACGTCGTGGCCATCATCATCGCCGCCTCCACCGCTCTACGCGAAGAGAGGTGCAGCAAGTTTATGTTAGGCATCTCCGTCACGTGCGCCAAATACGAAGCGATGGTGATGGCTAGACCCTCCGAGTGAGGTGGCCGCGACTCGTGGTAGGCCTCAAGTCCCTTGAGGCGACCCTCCTCCTCCACGATCTTCGTGTAGGCCGCCATGATCTCGGCGGTCTCGCAGTGCAGCGAGAGTGATATCTCATCGGCGATATCACTAAAACGCGCGTCTTCGCGGGCTTTTTGTATCCCCCGCATGATGAACTCGAAGTGAGCGTAATCGTACGACTCCCCCTCGGGGAGCATCAAGAACTGCTCCTGGTCACTCGAGCGACCATGGAGACCGTGTCGGCCATAGAACATGAAAATCTTGAACGACGTGACCCCAAAGTCTTCAATGATGCTCGGGATCTCGTCGATGTGCTGACGCAATATGGGAGCAACGTGAAACCCGTAGTCAACAAAAGCGTTCCCCTCGGTCGCCTCCAGCGCGATCGGCAGGAACTCGCTATAAGGGCCGCTACGGTTCATGTAGTACTGCCCCGTGCGTAGATAGGAAATGCCGGTGGTCACGCCACCTTGCGCGCAGGCCCTGCTCTCGCTGCGAGCGTCCTCGTTCAACGGGTTGTAAATTCCCCAGTGTTGATGCGAATCAACGACCCCGGGAAACGCCAGACGCCCTTTCCCGTCAACCACTGACTTCGCGTTCTCTGCGGGGATCGACGTGGCGAGTTCCACAAATTTCCCATCGAGAATTCCAATATCCATCTCCTTAGGAGCGTCAGAACCAGGACGCACCACACGTACCTTCTTGATAATGAGGTCTAAAGCTGGCATGTCTTCTCCTTATTTCGTCTGTTCAGTATAAAAATCTGAGGGGATGCGCGTTAAGACCGTGAGCGGGGAGAGCAACTCGCCAATATCCTGCAGCTCCTCGAGGCGTGCCACTAACGCCCTCACTAGTTGCACTGTCTCAGGTCCCAACATCTCCACCGAGTTGTCAGAGAACTTCGCGGCGAGTTCGTCATACGAAAGTGGTCGCTGAGGGCCGCCCCGATTCGTCATGACTTCTTCCACCATCTCCTCGCCACCGCGCAAACGTACTCGCAGTACCGACGGGAACTGATTAGGAAAGATCTCACTGCAGCGTTCGTCCGCGTTCACGCTCACCAACTGCATCAACTGACGCCTGCGCGGGTCCCGCGCCAGCTCATCGGTGTAGTCGCCCAGACCAACCTCCAGACCGCCGCCGCCCAACAGCCCTGCGACTACCGCGTAGGGACCGCTGAATTGAGCCATGTAGCCGGTCTCGGGACTGCGCTTCACCTCTATCGGCTCACCCAGCGTGCGCACAATCGGTGCCGCCACGCCCAATTCCATTGACTCGATCTCATCGAGGTCGACGCCACGTCGACGAAGCGCTGATGCCGCGTCGATCACCGTGTGCGTAAAATGATTCGCCGGATAGGGCTTGAAGAAGATGCCCGGCACGGCCCATTCGACGCCGAGCCCCTCGGAAATCGCCGCCGCGTTGAACTGACCGTGAAGCCACGCCTCGAAGAAACCG
>DATKRC010000004.1:0-3372 GCA_035532375.1 Acidimicrobiales bacterium | reverse complement strand
TCCACTCCGCGCGGCCCCAACGGTGATCGACCTGTCCGTCACTGGTCACGGGCACGCAAACGATCATGTCAGAAGGGTACTTCCCAGGACCCTCGCTCGGGCAAGTCTCGTCCGGTGCGCTCTCTCAATGAGAGCATCCGCCATGCCTACAGTTGTTGCGGTGCCATTGACGGCAGAATTACTGACGCTTTGATGAGTCGGATGGTGTTGGTGTCGGGGACCCGGCGCCACAGAAGTGCAACTTTTCACTGGAGACTGACCGGTACTGAATCTCGTCGCTAACTCGCAACGCATTACAAACTCTTGTACATCACGTGAAGACCGATTAAACCGTATTCGGAGTGGTCGAACGCCGCGGGAATGGTAGTGAGAACGTCGAAGCCCAGTTTTTGCCACAGGTGTATAGCCGGTTCGTTCGTCTCGACGACCGCGTTGAACTGCATTCCACGGTAAGCGTGGTTTCGGGCCCACTCAACGGCGTAGTTACCCAAAGCCGTGCCGACTCCTCGGCCCTGCTGGGCAGCGTCGACCATGAAACTCGCCGTGGCAATGTGTGCACCTCGGCCTGGGCGATTGGGTCCCATCTTGGCGGAGCCCAGTATGACGTCTCCTTCGACAGCCACAACGGTGACGCCGGGCGTCTTCTCCATCCACCACGGACGCGCTTCTTCTAAAGAGAGATTCTCGGGCAACGCGTAGGTCTTGCCTTCTTCGACCGTTGTTCGGAATATTGGATAGATTTTCGCCCAGTCTTCGTCGTGCGCTTCGCGAATCTCCACAGTTTGAGATGGTACTTGCGCAAGTGACGGCGCCCAGGATCTCGTGGGACCCACGAGAAATGACCATCTTCAAAGAGGGTCGTGATGCGCGCTCTCAGTTTGGCTCTCAACAGCGCCCGATGGCGCAGCCAAAACCGGGTGAACGGGTAACTGCTGGCGCCGGGGAGCCGACGTCAAATTACAGTCGTCGACGCAGATACGCTCGCCGAGCGAACCGGCCGATGAACCACAGCGCGCCGAGCATCAGTACGGCGAAGAGAGTCGGGCCCGAGACGCGTATCAGCCACTCGAAGCCAGCGACAAAGCCGCTCACCGCGTCGTGCCACGCCTTTGCGAAACCCGACCTGTGGTGGGGAGCGTTGGAGGGCTGACCGGCCTCGGTGAGCATCACCGTCAACGAGCCGTAGGTGGTCTCGTGGTTGAGGACGTTCAGCTGACCCTGGAGTTGCTCGATCTGGCTCTGTAGGTTGTCCAACTGATTCTGGACGGCCAGGATGTCGCTGATGGACGTGGCGCGGGTCATGATCAACAAGTACTGCTGGCGGCTGGCCTCGAGGGCTGTGATACGCGCTTTGAGATCCACGTACTGAGCGGTGACGTCGTTCGAACTGGTGCTCACCGACGAGGTATGACCGACGCGCTGCACCTGGGCGACCAGGGTGGCGAAGGTGCGCTGGGGAACCTGCAGCACGATGGTGGCGTAGGAGAAGTTGCCCGGCGCGCGTGAACCCACGTTGGCTCGGGTGCTGTCGACGTAGCCCCCGTCGCCGGTCACCAACGAGCTCAGCTTCGAGAGCGCGAGTTCGATGTGCCCGCGCGCTACCTTCAGTTCCACCGAACCGTTGGACTCAATTCTTGGCGACAGGTTGGTGGCCGCTGACTTGATGCCCGGCCCGGTCACGCTGACCTGGCCGCTGGACGGGGCAAACGGCACCGCCCCCAGGGTCTTTTGGCCCGTCACGCCGGAGGTTCCGTTGGCCGCTAGAGCGGGAATCGTGGTGGAGGGCGAAGCACCGCGTACGATAACGGCGTTTTTAGTTGGGTTCCCCTCTCCGCGAAAGAGGGGCAGCGTAATCCCGCCTACGACCAAGACCAAGACTGCCGCGATCAAGAACGTGCGACCGCGGCTCGGTTGGTGGACAAAATCCGGCGCGTGGAACCGCCGTGATGGGGGTACGCCGGTCCGGGCCTCGCTCAGGATGCGGTCGGTGGCATCCTTGGAGATCTCGAATGAACTGGCAACCTCGTTGAGCGCGTCACGCAGTGCTCCTTCGTCGATGATGGTCACCCGGTTACCTCCTCGTTAGATGTGGAACGTTTTGACGTCTCGGAGCGCAGGGCCGGATGCATGGCCAGTCGTCGTCGGGCCTCGTGCAGGCGGGACTTCACCGTTCCCTGCTTGCGACCAATGGCGATGGCGATCTCTCGTTCGCTGAGATCGGCGTAGTAACGAAGGACGACCACCACGCGTAGATCCACCGGTAGGTCCTTTAGTGCGCTACGTACGTCATTCGACAGAGCGATACGGGTTGGCACGTCGTCACGGACTGAAAGATCGGCAAGTTCGTCGTCGCTGCGTCGTAGGTCTCGATGGGGGATCTCCTGGCGCAGTTTTGAGTTGCAGGTGTTCACCACGACTCGGTACAGCCACGGCTTGAAGCTCGATCCTTGGGACAGGGAGTCTCGGAACTTCCATGCGCGCAGGAACGCTTCTTGCACCGCGTCCTCGGCGTCGAGGCGATTACCGAGGATCAGGTACGCGGTGCGGACTGACTGGGGGTAACTCTCGGTCAGCCACCCCTCAAGATCGTTCACGTCGGTAGAGCCTTCCACCTATCTCATCCTTCTGGATGGCACGAATGGGAGAACCGTAAGCACATACATAAAGACGCCGGCGTAGCCCGAAAGGTTCGACATTTCTTGCTGACGAGGCTCGGAAGGATCGTTTCTGACGGTCCGAGACACTGACATGCCCATATTGCTGGTCCCCGACAGCTCAGCTTTCCGCTCAATCAAGATCTTGACGTCTTACAAAGAGACCCTGCGACACGGCAACACCGCGCATCGATCACCACGGCACGAATGGTGGTCCCTAATGTAGTGGGACGAAGGAGACCTGAACTTGTGCCACCCTTAAGTACACACTCTTCGTCTCAAGTTCGCCGGGTCACTTCTAAGGCAGTTATCGTCATGCGACCGTGCCAAAAAAGACGCTTCGTTCGATATCGTCGTTCGCCGGACGTTACCTTTTTGAAACTTTGCATTTGGCAACGACGATTTTGGCGGGTGACGCTGCATTCGTAATAAAAATTCATTTGAGCAAACTGCTATAAGTGTCGGCCCCTATTACGGAGCCCCGGCTTGTGTAACAAGCTGTCCAGCCCGCTTATCAAGAAACTGAGTAATCGCTTGCTGGCCCGAACCAAAGACAACGGCGATTGCAATTAGTGCTTCCAACGATGCAACTCCCTTCGTCACCCCTGAGCTTCCAATAACGACAACACCAACCATTGCCGTCAGACTCCCGAGAGCGATCTTGAGGAGCGCTTGCGGCAACGGAAAATTGTAAGGGCTTCTAACGGTGGGAATTGCG
>DATKRC010000003.1:0-11720 GCA_035532375.1 Acidimicrobiales bacterium | reverse complement strand
ATTCCGAATTACATAGCGTCATGGAAGAATTTTGTGATGACTCGTATCGCTTCTTCTGGAGCTTCCAAAAGATCTGCGTGACCGATCGTTGGAAATTCATACAACGTCGCAATACCCGGTAGTGCCGCAGCAATCTGACGTGCGCTGTAACCCGACGGCGCGAGGTCCGGCGGCGTCATGATGTCGTGGGTTCCATTGGTCATCAACAAAGGCTTGGTGATCCGCTTGATCAATGGTTCGAGGTCCATATTTTCCATCGCGAAGCACGCTTGACGAACCGTGTAGGGGTCATTCATCGCCACAAGATTGCGCACCATAGCGAAGGTGTCAGGGTTTGCTTCGAGGAACGACGCGCCCACCGCCTGGATGGTCACGAGGTCAGCTAGTTCATGGATCGGCAGTCCGTCGCTCATGTTGCGCCAATTGCGAAACAGCGTCTTTCGGTGAACGTCGGGACGGGCGAAGGCGCAGTCGGCACATCCGGCGACGAGACGGTCAGAGTAAAGAGCCGCGAAGGCCAGGGTGACCATGCCGCCCATCGAGGTTCCGTGCACCAGCACCTTGTCGATACCCAGTGCGTCGAGTAAACCGGCGCCCTCATGGGCCCAGCGCTCAACTGAATGATTGACAATGGGCCGGTCCGACTGTCCATAGCCCGTCGCGTCATAGATCAACAGGCGAAAGTTCTTACGGAATCTATCATTGACGCCGGCGAAATTGCTCCGTCCAAAGAGCGAACCACCGAACTGCAGGATCAGTGGCTTATCCTCAGGACCGGTGAACTCGTAGTACAGACGATGCCCGTCGACCACAGCGTAAGTCATGCGCTCTCCTCTCTTAAAACTTCGTGAGTCTGGATCTAATCAGCGACCAGTACTCGGCGGAGCTTCGAACGAGCCAGATACTGCGAACCAGCAACTGACAGGATCAACGCGGCGCCATAGAAGATGTCCTGAACGAAGTTCCCGACACCCAAAATCGCGAGACCCTGTACTCCGGTGACCAGGATGGCCATTCGCTCCGCGACGTAACTGTCGATGGCACTGAACTTCCGTGCGGAGTTGCCGTGGCGAAAGTAACCCGCCCAACCCCGCAGCACGGGATTGAGTCGTTGCACCACAACATCCAACGACAGCCCGACGTAACGCCGGTCGGTCATCTCTCGAACCTTGGTCCTCAGTAAGGCCATAGCTCGAGCCGACGGCCACTGCTGGAGGTAGTAACGACCAGGTCGCCTCCAGGACTCCACCATGTGATGATGAAAGCCCAAGAAGTCAAAACCCTCCGCCCCTCTCGTGAGGTGAACGATCCTGGTCTTGTCGGGGTGCACACGCAACCCGAGTAGAGCCAGGGCCGCTTCGGCCTCGATGCGAGCCGTCTCGGCTCGCTGTTTGGTCGGACAGAGGACGACCCAGTCGTCGGCGTAACGGACGACGGTGCCGGTCTGTAACTTCGCCTTCGCCAGTGCCTCATCGAGGACGGACAAAGCAATGTTGCAGAGCAGCGGTGAGATCGGAGAACCCTGCGGGGTCCCCGACTCGATGTCCGAGTACACCCCTCCCTCAATAATTCCCGCGCGCAGCCAACTTCGCAGCAACTTCAACATCGCCCGGTCCGAGACCCGGCGTTCGATCAACGCGATTAATACGTCGTGATCGATCTCGTCAAAGCAACTCTTGATGTCGGCGTCGAGCACCCAGTGCGCGCCCGCGTTCGCCGATAGGCGAATCACTTCGAGGGCGTCGTGAGCCGAGCGCTTCGGGCGAAACCCGAAACTCACCGGCGAGAACTGCGCCTCGAATATTGGTTCGAGGATCAGTTTCGCCGCGCTCATCAATACCCGGTCGCGCAGGGCGGGTATACCGAGCGGTCTGGTCTCACCAGACTTCCCGGCCTTAGGGATATTCACTCGGCGAAGCGGTTGGGGACGGTAACGCTGGCCCTTCACCTCTTGGCTGAGTTCATCGAGGAAGGACGTCACTCCTTCGTAACCCCCGGCGGCAATCGACTCAATGGAGACTCCATCGACACCGGGGGCACCCTGGTTAGTAACCACGTTGATCCACGCCTGGCTCATCACGTCACTGCGGGTGAGTTTGTCATAGACGGCGTGGAATCTTCGTGTGGGATCTTGCTTGGCACTGCGGTAGAGCACGCGTTGGAGGGCTTGAAGACTGCTGATGCCTTCGTCGCGGGCAACGTCGCGAGCCCGCAAGCGGGATCGTTTGTTACCTGGTTCGTTGGCGTTCGCTGGCTGATCTAGTCGTTTCGACACTGACCTGCTTCTTCCCTTTTCCTCGTGCATCGATGAAGCAGGGGTCCTTCGCTCAAGACGGGTTATGTTGTCCCGTCCGTCGTCACTACTACGTCCCCCTCCGACTCCCTCTCGGCTGCCCACCACTTCCCGGAGACCGGTTATAGGTAGACGAACTCCCCATCCCCACAGGATGAGGGCCGAGGAGGGCCTCTCCAGTTGCCACGACAACTTTCTTCACATTCCACGTTCCTTGCGCCGGGGGGTTCTTCGATGTCCGCTCCAAGTACTAAGACATCTTCCATGGCCTTCGCCCTAAGGGAACGGGCTCGGCACCCTCTTGTTCTGCTCTCGCAGAGAAATTAACGACGCTGCAAACTTCACTTAACGTTGCGGACTGCGAATTCGATTCACCCCGCTTCGACGCTGGCATTTCGACCAACGCCGGAGGTTTCACTGCCGAGGGCCTTGGCGCCTCCTCGGACCGGACTTGCACCGGCAAGCTATCGCGACCTTGTCGCTCGGTTACGTCATGTTGACTCCTTTGTCTTCATGGCGCCCGAGCTGCTGGACGCACTCCCTAACATTTCTCGATAGCCACGGAACGCACTGAACGCACTGAACGCAAAACCCTATGAATATAGGGTTCTCTGAATCTCATGAATAAAGAATGATGGGCTCGGTGGCCTTTTAATCCTCAGGCGCTGGGATCGAGACCCAGGCGGCCCACTGTAAGAATGCGCCAGTAAATACAAGAACTTTGAATTATGAAGACCAAAAAGTGTTACAGGTAACCCACACAACCAATTTTGATCGTTAGCGTCTAAATCAGAAGCGGCAGCAATACCGATTGTTTGAGCCGACTCGTGCCCTACGAAGACTTAGTGACACGGCCATGATCGTTTTCTATGAAGGGCTCCTCATTCACTTCGTCTCGATCGAAGACATCCTCGCCGCGAAGACCATTGCTAAACGTGACAAGGACAGCGAAACGCTCCCCGAACTCCTCGACAATCAGGAACAAGATCAAAAGTAGAGGAACGTGCTGTTTCAATCCCGTACGAGTTCGAAGTGTTCGACACCCTCCATCTCGACCTTGACCTGTAAGTCGTAGACGGAGGCACGCGACCCGAGGCACAATTCTTACTCGCCTTTGAGGCGCCATTGCGTACCAGTGCTTAATCGACGCCAGCGGAGTCAAGCACGATAGGTGCGCAGATCAACCTACGGTGTTACTATCATCGTCCAAGGAAATCTCGCTGGTATGAGTGCGATCATCCTCTGAGGAGGTGCTATGACGTACGACTACATCGTGGTCGGAGCGGGGTCGTCGGGGGCAACCGTGGCCGGACTGTTGGCACAGTGGACGACGTCGACGATTCTGCTGCTCGAAGCCGGTCCGGATTATCGCTCATCAGAAACGCCCATAGAGATTCGTCAAGCCAACTCCCTGGCTCTTCAGGACTCGACACGCTTTGCAGAGTATTGGTGGCAACCACCCGCGCGCCTTAACGCCGTGCAGGAACCTTCTTCATATGATCGCGGCCGGGGCATCGGCGGTTGCTCATCGGTGAACTGTCAGGTCGCGATTCGCGGCGTACCCGGCGACTATGACCAGTGGGCCGACGAAGGCTGCGCCGGGTGGGGGTTCGACGACGTACTACAATCGTTCGTCCGCCTCGAACATGACCACGACTTTCCAATGGCCGCTTTTCACGGATCGTCCGGACCGCTGCCCATACACCGACCCGGTCGATCGTCGTTTGGTCCAATCGATAACGTCTTGGCCGATAGCGCGATTGATCTCGGATACCAGTGGACCGACGACCACAATTCACCTAGGGCATCGGGCGTATCACCGGCGGCGATGAACAGCCGGGACGGTGTGCGATTTTCAACCAGTGACGCGTACCTAGAGCCAGTGCGAGACAAGGGCAATTTGACCGTTCTCGGTAACGTTGTCGTTGACCGAATTCTTTTCTCGGGACGCCGGGCGACGGGTCTTCGTTGTCGAGTCGCTGGCGAGTGGAAGACGCTAGACGCAACCGAGATCATTTTGGCTAGCGGGGCGTTTAATTCTCCGACCATCTTGATGCGCTCGGGGATCGGCCCAACTGACCAATTACGGGCGTGCGGGGTCGACCTCGTGTACGAGAATCCGGCAGTCGGCCAAAATCTAAGTGATCACCCCGCGTTATTCCTAAGCGTGAACTTGAACGAGCCAACTTCTAAAGATACGCGAGACGGCTACCCAGTGGGCTGTCTCGCTCGATTTGATTCCAATTTCACTGGTGCGGGATCGAACGATATGGGCTTTGGCTCGTTCAACTTCTGGGGATTACCGGGTGAGGGCTGCGCTGGTGGCTCCGTCTTTGTCACTTTGTTCCAGTCACTCTCGAGGGGCACGATCTCCATGACGTCGAGCGACCCCGACGCCGACGCCGACATAAATTTCAATATGCTCGACGATCGCAGAGACATGGAACGAATGACAGTAGGCGTTCACCATCTCCTTGAGGTCGGGACTAACGCAGTGAAGAATGGGGGTGCGGCGTCGGTCACCATAGGCGACGACGTCCAGTCGGTTCAGGACTTACCCCAAGGTGACGCACTGCGCGATTGGCTATTTCGACAAGTCGGCACTATCGGGCATCCCTGTGGAACCTGTCGGATGGGCTCCACCGACGACCCACGATCGGTGGTCGATCCCGATTGTCGCGTGATTGGTGTTGAAAACCTCCGAGTCGCCGACGCGTCAATCATCCCGATCGTTCCCCGGGCCAACAACCATCTGTCTTGCGTCATGGTCGGTGAGCACTTAGTGGCGAAAATGCTTCAGAAGTGAATCGCGCCGGAGAAGTTGATAACCAAACTTCCAGAGGAACGCACACTGTTAAGGGGGACGCATGCGAAGCGGCTGGCGTTCCGAAAGTGCCGATGTGGCGCATCACTGGTGAACCAACACGATGCAAAATTACGCCGCTCGGTCAAAAATCCCCACGCTTTATCCCACAGACCAATCCGACGCCACCGGACGAATCCGACACCACCGGACAAGTTTTCCTTGATTCTCGGATGATTCCGACCTCACCGGACCAATCCGACCGTATGCATCCCTCTTTTAATCCAAAGGTGCCGGGATCGAGACCCGGGCGGCCCACCAACAAGAGAAACGCCGTGAATACGGCGCTCTTTACCATAAATGGCTTGAAACTTCGTATCCCTGTTCGATTCGTGAAGACTCCCCATTGTTCCCAACTCTTCTCCAGAAGTGCTCATTATTCGTGGGCAAGTCATGGGCAAGATTTACTGTCCACTTGTTTCCACTGACGCGCCATGATTGCCACAGTACCTGTAGTGCATCAAAAGTGCCACCCATGCCGGATTCGGTTCAATCCCAAGCAGACCGCGTTCATTTGGTCGATTTTCTGCCGGCCTTCTCAAGCTGAGAACGCGAGTTCGATTCCCGTCGCCCGCTCCAGGCTTGATTTTGTTGCCACGATTGGTTAAAAGGTTGCAACACTGCTGTCGGCTTCCGCCACTATTCATCACCATTCACTCCGGTTCGCCACTTCTCACTGTCGCAGCGCTGTCGCATCACGACAACGGCAGTAGACCACGCGCCCCGGCGCAGATCACCAATCTTCGATTATCGACGATGAAAACTATTCCGAGGTGTCAATAATGGCGACCGAACAACTCGCCCCGTGAGCGACAGAATTGGGCACGCTGCCAAGCACACGACGCGTACCCTTCATGCCGCGATTGCCTACAACAATGAGGTCAGCGTTCATTTTGGCCGCCGTTTCAATAATGACCTCCGCGGGGTCGCCTTTGGCGAGATGCAGAGTCGGCTCAACGCCCATGCCCTTAGAAATAAAGGAGAGAATTTGGAGCGCAGCCTCGGCGTCACCCTCCGTTGTCGAGTCCTTGAACTCTCCCGGAAGTGATGCGCTACTGGTCGCCTTCGCTGAGAACGCCGTCACGATGTGAAGAGCCCCGCCCGACATAAGAACCATCTCCGTCGCCGCCTCGATTGCTCGCTTCGCCGTCGGCGAATTGTCAGCTCCTACCAAAACGCGGTTGAACATGGCTGCGCTCCCCTTTTTTCCATTTACCGCCCAATGCCACTCGATGGACCTGTTCCTCAAGCAGCATCAATAGATTAACGCCGAAGGTCAGTCCGTAGCTAAGTCAGTGATCTCCGCCAATCGCTGGACGAAGACATGAGCGCCGATCTGTACAAAGATGTCGCGCGCCTCTTTGGCCGCCGTTGCTTCTTCATGATCCTTGCCCAGAACGAGCGTGAGGTCGAGCTCGCAGAGCGCCAGGTCGAGAACGCTCTCTACGGCACGCCACTGCTCGATGGCATCCAGATAAATATCCGCCGACTCGGCGAAACGCCCCTCGAGTGCCGCGATGCCGGCTTCTGCCGTACGCCGTTGCGCCGCCATGGCACGTCCGCGAATCTTGTGCATCGCAGCGAAAACCCCGCGAAGTTCGTCGAGATTGCCCATCCATAACGCAGCGCGAGCGGCGATTCCTAGTGCGGCGGCACAGTTGATGCCCATCGGATCCAAATCCACGGCCCGATTCGCTTCTCGCAATGCGTCGTCAAGTTCGCCCTTGGCGAGCGCCACGAACGCCACCATGGTGAGTCTCGTTGTTAACGATGCCAGGCTCCTATCTCCGGACTCGCTACCTATTGCCAACAGTTCGTCGGCTCGTGCGGTGTCGCCACCTAACGCGGCAAACACCGCCTCAAGCCCGGCTAGCCACTCGCGATGCCACTGGGGGAGCTCGCGCCGGTGCAATTCTTCGACCATGGCGAACCCCTCGTCCCATAATCCGAGATACAACGAGGTTTCGGTGATGTTCAACATGTTCGTTATCTCGAGCCCGCGAGTACCAGCCCTTCGGGCTAGTTCCACTGCCTCGTTGGCAACCTCAACCATGCCGCGCGGATTATCCGGCAGCATGTAGAGGCTCAGTCCGGTCCTAGCACGCGCTTGTTCAAAAAGTTCACCGGCGTCGTCGGCAATGCTCGCCATACCCCGCGCCAGCATGACCGCTTCACGGTGTCGGCCCATCGTGAAGAGCGCCAGCGAGCGAGTACCCAGCGCGCCAGCCAAGAGAGCGTCATCGTCAAGTTCTTCGGCAAGTCGAAGCGCTATCTCGCACCACTCAACGGCCCGTTCTACCTCGGTTCCGTGACCGAGCGCCATGGCAATCGAGAGTGACAATTTGGCGCGAACTCGCGTCTCGTCTTCGCCGACAAGTTCAAACGCCCGTTCAGAAAGTTCAATCAATTCTTCAGCGCGCCCACTGGCCATTAGTGGATGGCAAAGTTCGGAGACGCACAAACCCCACGACACGAGGTCACCCTGCGCGTGGTAAATGTCAATCGCATTATACAGGTACTCAACAGCGGACTCGTAGTGTTGTCGATGCGTCGCGGCTTTACTTGCACGCTCAAGTAGGGGTGCCATTGCGTCGTCGTCGGGCGCCAAATCAATGGCCTGGTCAAACATGACGGCCGCTTGGTCCGGAGAACCGAGCGACAGCGCACGCTGACCGGCCCGGTCGAGCCACTCGAGTGCCTTAGGGAGCAGTTCCTCGTTGCCGGATTCATCGGGACTGGCCCGATAGGCCTCGATGTAGTGCGACGCAATGACGCCGGCCAACTCCTCCTCACCTAATGATTCGACGTAACGCGCGACAGCTGCGTGCTTAGCCTGGCGGTCTCGTCGAGCCAACGTACCAACCGCCACCTCGCGAATGACGCCCTGAACGAATCCGAATTGTCCGCGTTCTGGAGAGCGCGGATCATTGTCAGCGAAGACGTACTCCTTGCGAACGAGATCACGCAGCTCGATCTCGAGTTCCTCCGCCGACTCGTCACTCACGACTCGCAGGCTCTCGATAGAGAAGGTCGAACCGACTATTCCGGCGTCCTGTAACAAGGCGCGCTGTCGTGGCGTCAGCGAATCCAACCTCGAGGCAATGAGCGCGTGCAGCGTCTCGGGAATTTCAAGTGTGCCCAATTCGGCCTGAACTTCATACCCGTCCTCAACTTGGACGATGACACCGCGGTCAACCAGCATGCGAATTGTTTCGACGGCGTAGAGTGGCACGCCCTCTGCGCGCTGTAACACCCGATCCGCGACCTCGCTAGGCAGCCCGTGGACAAATCCATTAAGTAGCTCGTTCATCGACGAGGCCGACAGAGGCTCTAAGTGCAGCGAGGTGAAGTTTCGCAGTCCCGCGCCCCACGATGGTCGTCGGTCAATGAGTTCGGGTCGTGCGAGCGTGACGATGAGTATTGAACAGCCTTTGGACCATTCGAGAATCGACTCGACAAAGTCAATAAGTCCCGCGTCAGCCCACTGCAAATCTTCAAAGATGAGTACGGTCAAACCTTGTTCGGCGATTCGCTCAAAGAACATGCGCCAGGCCGAAAAGATCTCGTCGCGATTACTCGACGGTGCGTCAGCAAGGCCCAGAAGATGCGCCAGATGGGGAAGGATCCACAGTCGTTCCTCATCGTCACGCACAAACTCGGTGAGACACTCCTGTAATTTCGCGAGCGAGGACGTGGCGTCTTCAACCTCAAGAATTCCCGCGCGCATTCTGACGATTTCGCCCAACGCCCCGAACGTGATGCCTTCGCCATACGCGCGGGATCGACCTTCGTGCCAATAAACGTTATCGGCCAGTCCGTCGACGTATTTGAGGAACTCCCAGGCGAGGCGACTTTTGCCAATGCCGGGAATCCCCGTCACCGAAACCAGTCGCGCTCGCTTCTCTCGAGCGGTCGCGTGCAACAGATCCTTGATCAGACGAATCTCTTCTTCGCGACCTACAAACGGTGGCTCAAGCCGCTCGGCGCGTCCAAGGCCCTTTCGCTGGGCCACCACCCGCAAGGCGCGCCAAGCGTTAATCGTCACGGCCTTGCCTTTAAGTTCGAGCGTGCCCACTTCTTCGAAGGCAATCGCTCCCGACGCTGCCCGCCAGGTCGACTCGTCAACGAAGACCGTTCCCGGTTCGGCGACACTTTGCACCCGCGACGCGGAATTGACCGTGTCTCCTAGCACCATGCCCTCTGAAACCTTGCCAATGGTAATTGCGACCTCACCGGTAGCCACACCCCCGCGGGCGCGAAGTCCGGAGTTGCCGGTAACTTCGCCCAGATCGCTGACGCTTGCGATAACGTCAAGCCCGGCGCGAACGGCTCGTTCGGCGTCGTCTTCGTTGGCGACCGGTGCGCCCCAGACTGCCATCACCGCGTCGCCAATGAATTTCTCAATTGTGCCGCCGTAACTTTCGATGATGCTTTGAGCTCGGTCAAAGTACTGGGTTAAAAGTTCGCGAACGCTCTCAGGATCTTGCTGCTCCGCATACGGGGTGAATCCCACCAAATCCACAAAGAGCACCGAGCACAGACGTCGCTCGGCGACGGCCACCACTGAGTCATCAAGCGAACCGGGAGTCTTGCGAGTCGACGCGCTCACAGACATAGGAACTGACGACACTGGCGAGCCACAATTCGCGCAAAAGGGTTTACCAGCAATCAGTTCGGAGTCGCACGAGGGGCAGAGTTGGGCCATCGCGGCGCCACAATTCGCGCAGAACGGCTTACTATCCGGTGTCTCGCCGTGGCATGACCAACATTGCATGGTGCCCCCCCTGGCTTGGCATGTTACGAGATAAATGCTGCCATTGGCCATGATTTTTAGGACGCGACAACTTCCGAGGTCGTCTGAAATATGTGCGTTGTCGCTGATTTGTCCCGTTTTACATGGAACTGTTCTTGATTCTGAGGCTGGCGCAACAAGATTTACCCCAACTAATCACAGAGTTATTCGACTAGCTCAAAACCGTAACCGCAAGCTGAGAACGCGAGTTCGATTCTCGTCGCCCGCTCCAAGCTTGATCTTGTTGTAACGATTGGTCAAATCGTTGCAAACATTGCTGTTGGCTTTCGCCACTGTTCGCCACTATTAACTCCTGCTCGCCACTTCTCACTGTCGCAGCACTGTCGCAACCGCGACAATGGCAGTAAACTACGAACCGCGGCGTCTTGGAATTTCCCTTCAAAACGGAGAAGGTCAGAGTCATCTTCTCTCATCTTCCCCTGATCGATGACACATTGCTTACGTACCCTTAGAAGATGACACATGACAGGGAAGCGACCTTACGAGCATGGGAAAGGCGCCCAACAACAATGAGGACGACAAGCACAATAAAACCAAACAGGAGATCGTGGCCGCACTAGGAGCGCCATCGCTTACTCACTGCCGCCTGACTTCGCGGAGGTCCCGTGCGGGTTCGCGTCGGAGACCCGACGTCACCGTTCTGCCCCTAACGAATATTGGCGAGGACGATCTCGCGAATACTCACCTCACCGAAGTTCACGCCTCGCGCGACGGCCCCTTCGCGGCGAGACGCGGCGGCGGCGGCGGCGGCAGTCATCGCGTCCTTGTCCTCCCACACGACTCCGACAATTCCGTGACCCGTCTGACGATTCATCATGTTCCGCACGGCTCGACAGCCCGCAGTGGCGATGATCTGTGGAAGCACGTCACTCTTGAAGTATGCAAGATTTTCGTCAACTTTCGAAGGATTCATGGTTATCGGTGTGACCGTTAGCGGCGAGCCGGCAACTGGTGGCTCAATAATTTTTCCGACCAGTTGCTCGAAATTCTCAACAGACATTGAGCCCCCGATAATCTCGAGGCCCTTCTGACGACTGTTGGCAAGTGCGCGTTCGCTCGCGTCGCGGTCTTCTTCGGTTTCCCAGAGCGTGAGAATCCCCAGAACCTCGCCAGGTCGATCAGCGCTCACCGTCAGTCCTCGATAGCCTCGTTGCTCATTAAGGTTTTCAATAACTTTGTCGCGCACGTAGGCGACCCCCTCGTTGATGTTTTTTGCACCAGTGAACGTGATAACTCGGACGTGCATCTGACCCCCTAATTTTTCATATTGGGGGGAGCCTACTCTGGCTCTCCGTCCGCCGCTTGAAGAGGTCGGGCGACACGCTGGTAGCAGACCTGTGGCGTCGGAGACCCGACGTGACCCCGCACGCTGAACACCTGCGTTGGCTCACATATCCCACATTCCATCCCACGGACCATTCCGACCCCACCGGTCGAATCCGACACCACCGGACAGATTTTCTTTGAATCTCGGATGATTCCGATCCCACCGGACCAATCCGACCATATGCATCCCTCTTTTAATCCCAAGGTGCCGGGATCGAGACCCGGGCGGCCCACCAGTGAAGATAGGACTTATGACGATTCCACTTCAAACAGTCTCGAAATTCGGGACTCCTCGGGTTCCCGTGGGTAACTTGGTGCCCTGATCGAGGCGTGAAGTCTCTGAGAGGCCAGTTCCCACTTGGGTTGGCGGCCACTATTCGAAGCGTTTGATCCTCGTCAAATGGCGCGCACGTTGTTCTCGTAAT
>DATKRC010000002.1:0-6017 GCA_035532375.1 Acidimicrobiales bacterium | reverse complement strand
TGAATCTCTCCGTCGCCATACTCATTCCGAATTGAATCTCGGTCGTCAGGTCATCGTGGCAGGCTGGATATCGATCACCGAGCGCGCCAGCCAAGCCGATCAAGTTTGACAGAGACCATTCAAAGCCACCGTTGGGGAACTTAATCGCGAGATCGACTCGTCTTAGTCTTGCTTGGGTAATCAGTTGCTCGGCCAGTGCAATGAGCAAAGTCGTCTGCACGGGTTCGACAATCGCGCTTCCTAGATCAATGGAAATCACTGCTCGTTTACCGGCGAGATCAAAGGAGTCGAGGTCCGTTTCCCAACCTTGGACGCGAGGCAGACTCAGAGTGTCTCGCGAATCAAATCCATTGCACGTGTCGAACCAGCGCGCGGTGTCGCGTACGGAGCGAGAAACGCAGCCCACGGTCACCGTCAGGGGAGGCTGATGGGCGTAGGGACCCTTCGGGATCCGACCGAACGTGGATTTCAACCCGAACAGGCCCGTGAAGCCTGCGGGAATTCGAATCGAGCCGCCACCGTCACCACCCGAGGCCAGCGGCAACAGTCCGCCGGCGACCGCGGCCGCGGAACCGCCCGAAGAGCCGCCCGGGGTTCGCGTCGGGTCCCACGGGTTGCGGGTCGTTCCGTGGAGTTTCGTGCTGGTGCAGTTGATGCCGCCGAACTCCGACGCGGTCGTTTGGCCGGTAATGACCGCCCCCGCGGCTCGTAGCCGAGCGACTTGGGTGCTGTCGTACGTGGCCACGCGGTCCCGAAAAACCAGTGAGGCTTCGGTGTAGGGCCACCCGGCCACCGGCTCCAGCTCTTTGACAGCCATTGGTACCCCGCCGAAGGGGAGCGAGACGTCGGCGGCGGCGGCCGCGGCACGGGCGGCTTCGGCGTCGACGAAGGAGAAGGCATTGAGATGTGACCCTTCAATCGCGTCGAGCGAAGCATCAAGTGCCTCCGTTGGACTGAGGGCGCCCGCGCGAAATGCCTCGACCAGCGCACACGCGTCGCCCAGCCATGGTTCGCTCTTCATAGAACCAGACTCTAACCACCGACTCTGACGTAACGGGGACGGGGCTGCTTTGCGTTCAGCGGTTCTTACTGTGTGTCGCAAGGGCCACTGGTGTTGCGCAAAACACTACGATCACTCTGTTCAGGTCCTGGACAGGAAACTGATTAGCCAGCTATTCCGAGAGCCGAGTCATCCAAAGTCAAGGCGGACCCACATCTCTACGTTCTTGCTCGTGGAAGGCAGGGTCCTCGGTGCGATCGATCCAGCATCAGATGGATTGCGCCGGAGGGTGTCTGGCTGAATGGTGCTCGGGTCAACGAGACGGACTACGACGACGTCGCCAGCACGGCAGTTCGGGCGTTTCCGGTCGCCTCTAGAAACATTGGCAACTTCATCGTGTCCAACATCCGCACCATTCCGTCCCCGACGTGATGCGCGACCACACCCTCAACGTGGTTCTGACGCAGGAACCGGGCCACGCGAGCGTGGTGTTGGGCTGGGGTACCTTCATCGTGCAGTCGGT
Organism: Acidimicrobiales bacterium; assembly: GCA_035532375.1. Classification (GTDB taxonomy): domain Bacteria; phylum Actinomycetota; class Acidimicrobiia; order Acidimicrobiales; family RAAP-2; genus RAAP-2. The sequence continues at coordinate 4,494 of DATKRC010000002.1, read as the reverse complement.
CCCAGGACACCTCGATCTCTTGCCAACTTTCAACCTCGCCGTTGACGATGTTGGCCACGGCGATCCACTCCGCGCGTCCCCAACGGTGATCGACCTGTCCGTCACTGGTCACGGGCACGCAAACGATCATGTCTGAAGGGTACATCCCAGGACCCTCGCTAGGGCAAGTCTCGTCTGGTGCGTGATCTGCATGAGCACATCCGCCATGCGTACGGTTGCCGCCGTGCAGTTGACGACAGAATTACTGACGCTTTGATGAGTCGCATTGTGTTGTTGTCAGGGACCCGACGCATCAGGTCAGCTACCAAGCATTGGAGGCTCGTCGCTCAGAAGGGCGAGTCCCTGGGGAACGGACACGAACGATCGTCGCCCCTCCCCGAGCGATGAACGAGGCAACGCGTCTTCCAGTAGGAGCTACCCGTAATGGTGAACTAGCAATTGGTGCGAGGGAGCCGGACCGTTTGACCCAGCACAGTACTGAAACTCCGTTGTCCAACGGTGTAGTAGATCCGGAGCCCACGGATTACCCACTCCGACGCGTGAGGTTGAATGACTTTAATGCGGAACAGCACGACGTACCATAACGAGCTACTGGCAATAGGCCGCAGGATGCCACCAGCGGCGCTCCCAAGGACGCGACCGCCCAGTACGGGCATATTTGCGACTGCGCCGACGGCTCCAGTGGTTGAGCCCTGGTGAAACGAGCGCAACTGATAGGTGATCTTGTCTTTGAGAGGCGTCGCCTCCGTTGGAATGATCGCGTTGAGACGAACAATCCGTATCGATTTCGCGTCGGTGTTTTTTATAATCGTGAGACCATCGAACACGTCGCAGGTAGCGAGCGAGTCCAGTGTGAAGGTTTCGCCCGCAGTAAGACCACTAACAGCGCGCAGCGGCTGGCGCTGATTTACCGAAGCGCTCGCCAAAGACGATGGCACCAACAAAAGGATTACGGCCATCGTGGTGGCAACGCTCACTGACGCGAAGGCGGAACCGCTTTGACCGTTGCTTGCGGTGGTCGATGGCGATCGGAGAGACAAGGTACGACGCATTCTCGGCCAATCAGTAGTGGTCTCTCGACGCTAACAGGGGCAGCGACAAGGGGATTCCGTCACCGTCGGGGTTACTCCAGCTCAATCGGGAAGATCCAGTCACCAGGGATTCCTTCTGGCCGAAATATCAATACCTGACAATGAAGTTCGAGGCTGTTCGTGTCGGGGACCCGACGTGAAAAAGTGCAATCTTGCACTGGAGGCTGACCGGTGCTCAATATCGTCGCTAACTCGCAACGCACTACAAGCTCTTGTACATCACGTGAAGACCGATCAAACCGTATTCGGAGTGGTCGAACGCCGCGGGAATGGTAGTGAGAACGTCGAAGCCTAGTTTTTGCCACAGGTGAATAGCCGGTTCGTTCGTCTCGACGACCGCGTTGAACTGCATTCCACGGTAAGCGTGGGTTCGTGCCCACTCAACGGCGTAGTTTCCCAATGCCGTGCCGACCCCTCGGCCCTGCTGGGCACGGTCGACCATGAAACTCGCCGTAGCAATGTGCGAACCTCGGCCGGGGCGGTTGGGACCCATCTTGGCGGAGCCCAGTACGACGTCTCCCTCGACAGCAACAACGGTGACGCCGGGCAACTTTTCCATCCACCACGGATGAGCTTCTTCTAAAGAGAGATTCTCGGGGAACGCGTAGGTCTTGCCCTCTTCGACCGTTGCTCGAAAGATCGGATAGATTTTCGCCCAGTCTTCGTCGTGCGCTTCGCGAATCTCCACAGTTTGAGATGGTACTTGCGCAAGTGACGGCGGCCGGGATCTCGTGGGACCCACGAGAAATGATCATCTTCAAAGAGGGTCGTGATGCGCGCTCTCAGTTTGGTTCTCAACCGCGCCCGATGGCGCAGCCAAAATCGGGTGAACGGGTAACTGCTGGCGTCGGGGAGCCGACGTCAAATTACAGTCGTCGACGCTGATACGCTCGCCGAGCGAACCGGCCGATGAACCACAGCGCGCCGAGCATCAGTACGGCGAAGAGGGTCGGGCCCGAGACGCGTATCAGCCACTCGAAGCCAGCGACAAAGCCGCTCACCGCGTCGTGCCAGGCCTTAGCGAAACCCGACCTGTGGTGGGGGGTGTTCGAGGGACTTCCGGCCTCGGTGAGCATCACGGTCAACGAGCCGTAGGTGGTCTCGTGGTTGAGGACGTTCAGCTGACCTTGGAGTTGCTCGATCTGGCTCTGTAGGTTGTCCAACTGATTCTGGACGGCCAAAATGTCGCTGATGGACGTGGCGCGCGTCATGATCAACAAGTACTGCTGGCGGCTGGCCTCGAGGGCCGTGATGCGCGCCTTGAGATCCACGTACTGGGCGGTGACGTCGTTCGAACTGGTGCTCACCGATGAGGTATGACCGACGCGCTGCACCTGGGCGACCAGGGTGGCGAAGGTGCGCTGGGGAACCTGCAGCACGATAGTGGCGTAGGAGAAGTTGCCCGGTGGCCGTGAGCCCACGTTGGCTCGGGTGCTCTCGACGTAGCCCCCGTCGCCGGTCACCAACGAGCTCAGCTTCGAGAGCGCGAGTTCGATGTGCCCGCGCGCTACCTTCAGTTCCACCGAACCGTTGGACTCAATTCTTGGCGACAGGTTGGCGGCCGCTGACTTGATGCCCGACCCGGTCACGCTGACCTGGCCGCTGGACGGGGCAAACGGCACCGCCCCCAGAGTCTTCTGCCCGGCTACTCCGGAGGTTCCGTTGGCCGCTAGACCGGGAATCGTCGTGGAGGGCGAAGCACCGTGTACGGTAAGGGCGTTTTTAGTTGGGTTACCCTCGCCGCGAAAGAGGGGTATCGTGATCCCGCCGACGACCAAGACCAGGACTGCTGCTAACAGGAACGATCGACCGCGGCCCGGTTGATGGAGAAAATCCGGCGCGTGGAACCGCCGTGATGGGGGCGCGCCGGTCCGGGCTTCGCTCAGGATGCGGTCGGTTGCCTCCTTCGAGATCTCGAATGAATTGGCGACCTCGTTTAGTGCGTCACTCAGTGCTCTTTCGTCGATCATGGTCACCCGGTTACCTCCTCGATTGAAGTGGAACGTATTGACGTCTCGGACAGCAGGCCCGGATTCAGAGCCAGTCGTCGCCGGGCTTCGTGCAGGCGAGACTTCACCGTTCCCTGCTTGCGACCAATCGCGATGGCGATCTCTCGCTCGCTGAGATCGGCGTAGTAACGAAGGACGACGACCACGCGGAGATCCACCGGTAGGTCCATTAGCGCGCTACGTACGTCATTCGACAGAGCGATACGGGTTGGCACATCGTCACGGACTGAGACTTTGGCGAGATCGTCGTCGCTGCGTCGTAGGTCTCGATGGGGGATCTCTTGACGAAGTTTGGAGTTGCACGTGTTTACTACGACTCGGTACAGCCAGGGCTTGAAGCTGGAGCCCTGGGACAGAGAGTCTCGGAACTTCCACGCGCGCAGGAACGCTTCTTGCACGGCGTCTTCGGCGTCGAGACGATTGCCGAGGATCAGGTACGCAGTTCGAACTGACTGCGGGTAACTCTCGGCCAGCCACCCCTCGAGATCGTTCACGTCCGTAGAGCCTTCCACCTACCCGTTCCTCGTGGATCGTAGAAATGGGTAGAACGCCAGCACATAGATAGAGACGCTAAAGCGGTCAGAAAGGTTCGCGATTTGTTGAGAATGTAGTTCTGAACCTCTGATGCTTAAGCCTCGAGGTGGCGCCCTGAGTTGTCCGGGTCTAGACCCCGGCACCTTGGGATTAAAAAAGGGATGCGTGTGGTCGGATTCGTCCGGTGGGGTCGGAATCATCCGAGAATCAAAGAAAACTTGTCCGGTGGTGTCGGATTGGTCTGTGGGATGGAATGTGGGATTTCTGACCGATGACGGCTTTTCAGCGTGTGGGTTCACGTCGGGCCTTCGACACCGACGTTTGGGAAACCGGAGTTCATTTGAGTGAATTGGAAACCTGGTCTTGTTACTTTGAAGTGTCTCACCAGATCGAAGGTTGAATCCCGGAATGAACTGAGATTCATCGTCCGGTGTGGAGCTCTTTACTTCCGTTTACGCCACCCCCCTCGAGATCGAACATCAGAAGAGCGCCAATTTGCCGTATAGATGCGAGATCCATCGTATATACTTGGCGTCATGGGAAAACATCTAATTGATATTGATGAGAACGCTCTCTCGGCGGCGCAGGCTCAACTGCGCACCTTGACAATGAAAGACACGGTGAACGCGGCACTCCGTCAATCGAGTGTCCAACGAAGCAAGCGGGTCAAGTTGGCGCTTGACCGTCTCGGAAGGCGAGACGTCGAATTGCGCGAGAGCGCATGGCGCTAACTCATTTGCTCGATACGAGCGTGGTGTCGCGACTTTCTGCTCCCACCGTTAGATCGGTCATTGAACCCCTCGTCCAGGAGGGCCGGATTGGGCGGGCGGGAATAACGGACCTCGAAGTGGGCTTTGGAA
>DATKRC010000001.1:0-173063 GCA_035532375.1 Acidimicrobiales bacterium | reverse complement strand
TACGCGGGAGCGGGAGCGTTATCGACGCTTCTTTGGGACGGCGTGGCGGGTGCGAGCTCGCTGCCCAACGCCAGCATGGGAACCAAGGCGTGGTGGAAAAAGCAGAAGCTGCACCATACGGTCAACTTCGCGAACTGGCCGTACTACATCGACGTGCTGAAGGGGAAACACCCGTCCCTTGAGCACTTCACGGCCACCACCGGCATCAAAGTGAACTATTCCGAGGTGATCCAGGACAACTCGTCGTTCTATCAGAAGATCCGGCCGTCACTGGCGGCTGGCCAGTCCACCGGCTACGACATCATCGTCATGACGAACAACAACCCGCAGCTGGGCTATCTCATCGAACTGGGCTGGCTTGTGCCGTTGGACCACTCGATGATGATCAACTACGAGAAATATGCGGGTCCGTTGATCAAGAGTCCCTCGTGGGATCGCGGCAACAAGTACACGATGGCGTGGCAGTCGGGCTGGACGGCGGTTGGGTACAACTCGAAGGTCGTGAAGAATCCCGGCGACAGTGTCGACATCCTCTTTTCGAAGAAGTACGCGGGACGCGTCGGGATGATGAGCGACGTGAACGAACTGGGTAGCGTGGGGCTCCTCGCCATCGGAGTGGAGCCCGCTTCGTCCACTGAGAAGGATTGGTCCAAGGCGGCGAAAAAGCTCCAGCTGCAAAAGAGCGACGGCATCGTGGCGGGTTACTACGACCAGAGTTACATCCAACACCTGAAGAACGGTGACACCGTGGTGTCCCAGGTGTGGTCCGGTGACATTTTCCAGGCCGATCTCAACAACAAGTACAAGGACCTCGTGCTGATGATCCCGAAGGAGGGAGCCATGCTGTGGACCGACAACATGTGCATTCCCATCCACGCGGCCAATCCCAAGGACGCAATGACCATCATGGACTACTACTACGATCCCGAGGCACAGGCCGTGGTCGAGTACTACAACGACTACATCTGCCCAGTACCCAGGGCCAAACAGGCACTGCTGCACCCGAAGGGCTGGGAGGCCACGGCGCTCAAGTCGCTTAAGACTGAGATCGGCCTCGCGTATTCGGTGACCGCGAACTCGCCGATCGTCTTCCCGACGCCGCAGCGGGTGAAGGAATCGAAGAGTTACTACCAGTTCAAGAGCCAAGAGGAGATCAATGCGTGGAACGCTCTGTTCCTACCGATCATGCAAGGAGCATAGGTAGGTCGCATTCGCGCGCAAAGTGGGGCAAGAGACTTTCGCCCTACCTCTTGAGTCTTCCGGCGGGTCTGTGGCTGCTCTTGTTGTTCTTGGTGCCGCTTTTCATCATGCTGTCCATGACGCTCAAGACGTGCAGTCCTGCCTCTGGACAGTGCTACATGACGTGGAGCTGGGGAGAACTGCCCCACCAAGTGAACCAGTACCGCACCCAGTTCTATACGAGCCTGCTCTTTGCGGCGTGCGCGACGATCATCGACCTCGTGATCTCGTTTCCCATCGCGTACTGGATCGCATTCTACGGCGGTCGACGCAAGAACTTCTTTCTCATCATGCTCTTGGTCCCCTTCTTCGTGTCGTTCATTATCCGGACGCTGGTGTGGGAGTTCATCTTGTCCAATAACGGCTTCGTGCTCAGTTTCTTGAGGAGCAGCCATTTGGCGACGGCGAACTTCCACATACTGGGAACGGGCTTCGCAGTCGTGGCGGGACTCGCGTACAACTACCTGCCGTTCACCGCGTTGCCGCTCTACGTGGCCATTGAGCGGATTGATCGACGGGTGCTTGACGCCGCGCACGACCTCTACGCCAATCGGCGAGCGGCCTTCATGCGCGTGATCTTGCCCTTAGCGGTACCCGGCATCTTCGCCGCGTTCCTGCTCACTTTCATTCCGGCCTTCGGCGACTACGTGAATCAGGAGATCTTGGGCGGGACGGCCAACACCATGATCGGCACGGTGATCCAGGACCAGTTCCTCATCAACTCTGACTATGCCGGAGGTGCGTCGCTGTCGGTCGTGCTCCTCGCCGTGTCCTTGATCGGCATCTGGGCCTACGCGCGCGTGCTCGGTTCGCGAGCGATCGAGGAGTACATATGAGCCTCGCTACAGTCGCCGAGTGCCCGGACATGAAGCGAGTCAGTGAACGAGGTGGCGTTCGCCGCCGCCGCTGGGGGCGCTTCGCGTTGCCGACGTTCTCGTGGCTGGTCATCGCGTACCTGGTCTTTCCCATCGCGGTGATGATCATCTTCAGCTTCAACAAGGTCGTGACCGGGCTTCAACTCGTCAGTTTCACGTGGAACGGCTTCACGTTTGACTGGTATCGCCAGTGGAGCAATGTGCCGGGTCTCACTCAGGCGTTCTGGCTCTCCATCCGCCTAGCCGTTGTCTCAACGATCCTTGCCACGGTGCTTGGCACACTGCTGGCTATCGCCCTCGTGCGCTATCGCAAGCAGAGATTCCGCGGAAAGGGTGTCGTCGAGCAGGTCCTCTTCATCAACATCGCGGCACCCGAGATCGTGATGGGCGCGTCACTGCTAGGTCTGTTCGTGACTTTCAATATCGGGCGCGGTTTCTTGACTTTGGTGCTCGCGCACGTCATGTTTTCCATCGCCTACGTCACGGTAACGGTGCGGGCGCGTCTCTCGGTTTATGATCGTTCCTTAGAAGAGGCTGCCTACGATCTGGGCGCCAACCCACTCACGACGTTCCGGCTGGTGACCTTGCCACTGATCATGCCCGGGGTACTCGCTGGAGCGCTGATGGCGTTCGCGTTGTCGATCGACGACTTCGTCACCTCGAACTTCGTTTCGGGTTCGACCGCTCCGTTCCCCGTGTGGGTATACGGCGCCACACGTGTCGGCACGCCGCCGCAAGTGTTTGTCTTCGGAACGGTGATCTTCGCCGTGGGCATCGGATTCGCTGTAATGAGCATTTTCGTCTCCAAGAAGCAGATCTGACTCGCGCCACCGTCTACTGCAGTGGCTAAGTTCGTCGTCGTCTTCGTGCCCGTGGTGTCCGCGCGGCCCATCGTCTCGGAATAGGTGCGCCTTGACGAACCTGGAAGGGGCGTCGCTCGTTCTCACCCGCACGTGTTGCGAATGACTACCGTGGATACGACTCCCACAACCAGAAAGGGTGATCAACGATGATCATCGGCGTACCAAAAGAGATCAAGACCGACGAATACCGCGTGGCGTTGACACCCGCGGGAGCTCGAGAGCTCACCGGCGCGGGACACCGAGTCCTCATCGAACGCGGCGCGGGCGTCGGCTCGTCGATCGCCGACGCCGACTACGAGTCCAACGGGGCGACCATTGTCGACTCGGCCGATGACGTCTGGTCCGAGAGCGAACTACTGATGAAAGTAAAGGAACCAATCGCGCCCGAACACCATCGACTCGCCGCGCACAAGAACCAAGTGCTCTTCACGTACCTGCACCTGGCTGCGTCGCGCGAATGCACCGACGCGCTGGTCGCGGCGAACAACGTGGCGATCGCTTACGAAACGGTTCGGCTGCGCGACAATTCGCTGCCGCTCTTGACGCCGATGAGCGAAGTGGCCGGTCGAATGGCGCCGCTGATGGGCGCGCACTACCTCATGCGTCCGGGTGGTGGACACGGGACGTTGATCAGCGGTGTGCCCGGCGTGGCACCGGCCAACGTCGTCGTCATTGGTGCGGGAGTCTCGGGGCTCGCGGCCGCGACGATGGCCGCCGGCTTGCACGCCAACGTCAAGATCCTCGATCGCAATCTCGAGCGCCTTCGACATGTCGACATTCATTTCGATGGCCGGGTACAAACCATTGCGTCGTCGACCCTCGCGCTGGAAAACGCCTGTCTCGAAGCCGATATCGTCATCGGTGCCGTGTTGGTAGTCGGTGCCAAAGCACCCAAGCTCGTGAGCAACGACCTGGTCGCCCGGATGCGACCCGGGTCAGTACTGGTTGACATCTCAGTCGACCAGGGCGGCTGCTTCGAAGCGACCCATCCGACGACGCACTCTGATCCGGTGTTCGAGGTCAATGGTTCGATCTTCTACTGCGTCGCCAACATGCCCGGGGCATTTCCTTATACATCGACCTACGCGCTCGCAAACGCCACGTTGCCCTACGCCATGGAGCTCGCGCGTCACGGATGGCGAGAAGCGGTGGTCGCCGATGACGCGCTCGCCGAAGGTGTGAACGTAGTCGAGGGCACTGTGACTTACGGACCGGTAGCCGAAGCTCTTGGTATGGCCTTCAGTCCACTACGCTCGCTCCTGTAATTAAGGACGGCTCTGGGCGACGCCCCCATCACAAAAACCTTTTTCTAGGCGTTGGTGCTCTTCCTCGCCGGCGCGTTGTTCTTCGCCCTCTCGAACATCGACCGACACCATCTCGGTCAACACGATGAAACGTTCAAGGAGACCTATTCGGCTTCGACGTAGGGACAGTGGCGGCAGCCGCTCCCGCAGCACACGGCACGCGCCAGGTGCGTGGCCGCGGTCAAGACCATAAGACTCGACGAAGGGTCGCGGTACATCGGTTCTCCGGCGATGATGGCGCGTTCGTGCGCGGTGATGATGGCTTCGTAGTCCGGCCGAGCCGGATCACAGCGGCTCGGGTGCGGTCGGGGCACCTTGGTACTCATCGAGCCAAACTAATGGTCACTCGTCAATTCGTAGGACGACCTTGCCGAACTTGCCCGGTTGCGCGAAGTACTCGTAGGCCCGCGCCACGTCTTCTAACGCGAAGCTTTGCGCGATGGGCACCCGTACCTCGCCCGTGCGCCAACGGGGAATGAGCGTATGGCTCACGCGATCGGCGACCTCGGCCTTCTCGGCGCGCGAGCGTCCGCGCAGCGTCGAGCCAGTAAGTGACGAACGCGACGCCATGAACGCGCGAAGGTCGATCTCGACGCGCGAGCCGCCCCCACTGACCCCGATGACCACGACGCGTGCGAAGGGCTTAAGGAGTGACTGCGCGATACCCAGGTGAGCTGCGCCGACCAACTCGAGAATGACGTCGACACGGTCGATGGCGCTCACTTGATCGAGGGTGACCGTCTCGTCAGCTCCGCATTCGCGAAGCCGGTGGTGGTGTTCGCTGGTGCGCGTGACGGCGATCACGTGCGCTCCGAGCGCGTGGGCGATCTGCACCGCGGCGATGCCGACGCCGCCGGTCGAACCGGAGATCAAGACTCGTTCCCCGGCACTGACGTGACCCTGGGTCACGAGGGCGTCGTGCGCGGTGGTGAAGGCCTCGGGAAACCCGCCGGCCTGGTCCCAACTCACGTGATCGGGCACGAAGAGTAGGTGTTCGCTCGGCACGAGACAGTGCGTCGCCTGCGCCCCGCCACCAACGATGGCGCACACTCGTCGGCCCAACAACGGTTCGTGCACACGGTCGCCGACGGTGCTGACGACACCGGCGAGTTCCATACCGGGAATGTCCGGGGGCCAACCCTCGGGAGCGGGGTAGTGGCCGTCGCGTTGCATCAGGTCGGCGGCGTTGACGCCCGCAGCGCGAACCGCGACGACGACATCGAGGGGACCGGGGTCCGGAGTCTCTCGTTCTTCGACTTTCAGATTTCCATCGTCGATTACTACGCAGCGCACCCGAGCAGCCTACGACGCGTCATGCTCAACGTCCCCCGTTAGGGTCGCGGAATGACTATTTACGACATCCCGGTACACACCCTCAACGGCGAACCCAGTTCGCTCGCCCCATTCGTCGGTAAAACCATCCTTGTCGTCAATGTCGCGTCCAAGTGTGGCCTGACGCCACAGTACGAAGGACTCGAGCGGTTACAAAAGACGTACGAGGACCGCGGCTTCAGCGTCGTCGGTTTTCCGTCCAATCAGTTCGCGGAACAAGAGCCCGGCACCGCCGAGGAGATCCAGACATTTTGCTCGACGACCTATGGTGTCACCTTCCCGTTGTTCGAGAAGATCGACGTCAACGGAGATGATCAGAATCCGATCTATACCGAATTGAACAAGAGTGCCGACGCTGAGGGCTATTCAGGTGACATTCGCTGGAACTTCGAGAAGTTCTTGATCGGTCCCGATGGCTCCGTGCAACGGTTTTCGCCGACGGTGACACCAGAGGATCCAAGCCTGATAGGTGCGATCGAAGCGACGCTGAGTTAGCCGAGCCCAATCGTGCGATGGAGTCGCACGTATGTGGGTTCGAAACCGTAGTCAAGCCAGAAGTTCTTCGCGCGACGATTCGTTACGCGCCAATTTGACTCGACGAACTCGAATCCGACATTGCGAGCGTCGCGCAAGGCGGCGTCGACCATGGCCGTGCCGACGCCCAATTGACGATGCTCGGCGTCAACCGTGACCGCGCTGAGGTGCAGGGTCCGCTCGAACGAGCCGCGTCGAGGCGGCAACGGGAAGGTGATGCATTGGGCCACGGCGTGTCCTTCGAACTCGACAATGTAATGGTGTACTTCAGGATCCTCCAGTGTCTCGAGAAGATCGTTACGCTTCGAAGTGTGGTCAACGCCGATGGAGAAACTCGGTCCCACGCGCTGGACGTTGTCGAGCTCGTCGTCGAGGGCCACCGCGATCTCCAGGTCATCGAGGTTCCCCCGACGCAAGGTATAGCCAGTCGGTAGTTCGTGATCGCGATCCACGTCCAGTCGCAGACCGCCCCGCATGTGCATTCGAGCGAATCCCATCTCGTACCAGGGTTGGGTCGAACTGATGTCATCGATGGTCCACACGTAGTGCTCGAGTGCTCCACCTTCAATCCACGTGGCGCCGGCCGAGCTGTAGAGGTCGCTCAGGATGTCGGTGTTGTCAAACGACGCGCCGTCCGGCCCGACCCACACGCCACTGCCGTAGGCCTCGCTCTCGAGCACAGCGCCGAAAAGGTGACCAACGACGACCCCGTGTTGATCGGCGACCCACGTCTGGTCGGTCAATTCGCGCAGGGAATTAGCAAGTACCTGCGGTGCTATCTCGGGGTTGACCAGAGGTTGAAGTCGGGCATCGAATGCCAATCGATCGCCAATGCGGGTGACGACCTGGTCAACGTCTTCCAACTCCAATGGTCGCACTGTCGTCATACATGAACCCTACGCGGCTCGTGTGCCAGTGTTGCCGGATGAGTATCACCGCTTCGCTGTTCGACATGGATGGCCTCTTGATCGATTCTGAGATCTTGTGGCACAGGGCCGAGGTCGAGATTTTCGGCTCGCTCGGTGTACCGCTCTTAGAGAGTTCGAACCGATCAACCAAGGGTGTGTTCGTCAATGAAGTCGTCGACTACTGGTACGCACGTTTTCCGTGGGACGGACCGAGCAACACTGACGTCGTCGAGATGCTCCTTGAACGCGTCGGATCACTGATTGAATCTGAAGGGCGTCTTTTGTCCGGAGCGGTTCGCGCATTGGATCTCGCGAGTGCACGCGGACCCGTCGCATTGGCCAGTTCCACTCCCTTGTCGTTGATTGAACGTTGTCTCGAACATTTTGAGCTCACGACTCGATTCGCATCGATTCATTCGGCGGAGTTCGAACCGTACGGAAAGCCGCACCCCGGCGTCTTTCTCACCGCGGCCTCCTCACTCGGAATTGCACCGACGCGCTGTCTCGTCTTCGAAGACTCCAGCGCCGGAGTCATCGCCGCGCGCGCGGCAAGCATGCGTGTCGTCGCCGTGCCGACAACTGAGGACCGTGATGAAGTCGAGTTCCTTCTGGCCGATCTGGTACTCGCCACGCTTGACGATCTGTCGTCTGACTGGCTCGATGAGCAGTTCGCCCAACGTGAGTGACCTCTTTGAATCGGCGCATCAGTTTGTCTTGACCATCTGAACGATGTTGAACAGAGCGGTGCTCGCCGTCGGAGCGCCACAATGATTCAGTTCGCTCAACGTAAGAGCCGGCGAAGTATTGGCCGCGATCTCCTGAAGATTCACAACGGTCGTTGATAATTGGGATGTGCCGTTCCGGTGCGACGCGCCCGGCTTCAAATCCCTATTTTGGCTGGCAAAGTTAAGCGGCAAAATGGTGTGAATCCAAATTTCATTGGTGCTTTCTTCCTAGTGACAGCCCGTTAATCACAACGACCTGTCACCTATTTGACAAATTACGCACCACGGACAATACTTTTCAAACGCAGGGGCAGAGGGGTCTTGGTCATGTTCCGAAATAATTCTGCTGCTCAGCGTGTTGATGGTCGTCCGGATTCGAGTTCTACAGGCATATGGCGCCTACGGACTTCGCTGGTGGCGACACTCGTAATACTTGCGTCGGTCTTGTCGACCAGTGTTCACGCCGGTGCCAGTCCCTTGACCTACACAGCGTCCAATGATGACACTCGTGCCGTCATGGGTACCGACACAGGATCGGGCGCTCCAACAGACTCGTGCGCAACTCTTTCTGGTGTGACGACTGTCCTCGACGTACCGGGTACCCAGTTAGATGGTGCGACGGGCACGAAAGATGGTGTTACGTGGACGGTGTCGTCGGGGGTTGCGTCATATCCACCCGCAGGACCAACCATCCACCCGAATGGGCAAGAAGTGAACTTCACACTCAGTGCGGGTGTGAGTGTTCTGGGCATCGGTGTTGCCGGTGGCGGTGGTGGTGGACTTGATTTCAACCTTTACACCTCCTCGATTGGACTTCCTCCCAGTGGGGCCGAGCTCGGCAACTACATTTCGTCATTGAATAACGGCGGTCAAATTCCTAACATCAGTGGGTTCTGGTTGTGCCTCGGTAACGCCACGTTGACCCCGACGGTCGCGACCACCCCGAACCCGGCCACGTCCTCGGCCACGGACTCGGTCACGGTGAGCGGCGCGGGCGCCACGCCCACCGGCACGGTGGACTTCAAGCTCTACACCTCCACGGGCACGCTGGTCGGCACCGACGCGGGCGTCGTGCTCGGCGGTGCGGGCACCGCCACCTCCACGTCCTTCACGGGTCTGGCCCCGGGCAGCTACTACTTCGTGGCCACCTACAACGGTGACGGCACCTACACGTCGCTGGTCGGGGTCCACGAGACCTTCTCGATCGCCACCATTCCGCCTCCACCTGTGTCACCTCCGTCAGCGCCGACACCGTCGGCAAGCCTGAGCACGCTGCCGACCGTGACGGGTCTTTCGGCGACTGACTCCGCGACGGTTTCCGGTACGGCAGGTACGCCCACTGGTTCGGTGACCTTCTCCCTATACTCCGGCGCTCCGGGTAGCGGTACGTTGGTGAGCGGTTTCGCGGCAGAAACAGTGGGGCTGACTGGCGGCACAGCCAGTTCGGCTTCGACCGCGGGCCTTGCGGCAGGTAACTACTACTTCATCGTCACCTACAGCGGCGACAGCACCTACTCATCGGTGACGGGCACGGCTGAGCCATTCACGATCATCGCCTCCAATCCGAGTCCGCCGAAGCGTCACCACAAGAAGCCGCCGCCAGTCATTATTCCGAAGAAGGCTCCCCAGACGGGAGCGGGAGGAGCGGCACGAGGCTCCCTTGATGGCGGTAGGTTGACCGTGAGTCTTCTGATCATCTTCGCGGGACTCGCGCTCATGGTATTCGCTCGACGTCGACGTCGTCTCATCGCTTAAGGTCAGTTATAAATCAAATGAAGTTCAGTGACTGAGTTCGATATGACGCACGCCAAGATGCGGTCCAGGATGTTTGTCTGGGTCGCATCTTTGGCGTTGGTGGTGGGCGTGGTATCGATCGTTTCCAGTCAGCACGTCCACGAGGTCGGGGCGAGTCACTCGGGAACACCGATTAATGATTCGTCGCGAACGCACAGTCTCAGTGGTGCAGCATCGACCCAGTTGACTTCTGATGTTGTCACGTCGACATCGACTGCGAGCCTCACTTCGTACTCCACGAAGCAAACGACGAGCGACCATAAGTCATCTTCGCCACCTATTGAAAGTCACGCTTTGTTATATGTGAAGCGTTCAATTCCAATCCATCTTTCAATTCCCGTAATTGGGGTGTCGGCTCGCTTAGTGGTTCTCGGGCTTAATAAAGATGGCTCACCTCAAGTACCGACTAGTTGGTACATAGGAGGTTGGTACAAGTACGACGCGACGCCTGGCCAGTTGGGGACCGCGGTCATCTTGGGTCACATTGACTCGGTGGCCGGCCCGGCGGTGTTCTACCGACTGAATCAGTTGAAGGTCGGTAACCGGGTCATCGTCAAACTGCGAGACGGCCAAACCGTCCAATTCGCGGTCATCGCCGTCCGTGAATACTTGAAGGCCAAATTCCCGGATCGCTACGTGTATGCACCTCGTCACTACGCCGCGCTGCAACTCGTGACCTGTGGCGGGGCGTTCGACTACCAGACTCACCACTACCTTTCGAGCATCGTCGTCTTCACGAAACTGGTGAAGCGCTAGAAGATTGCCTCGAATCACCCAAGTGAACTGCCGACCTAGGGGTTTTTCTTGAAACGATAGGCCCGAGGATGGCTAAACACCCCGTCCGGGTATCGCTCGATCTCCGTCCAGCCGTGCGCTTGATAGAGCGCGAGTGCCTCGGACTGGGCCGGACCGGTCTCGAGAAACAGAGTCACGACTTCGAGTTCTTTCGCGTGATGTTCGATTTCATTCATCAATGCGAGACCGATACCGTCGCGGCGTAGGTCCGGGCGCACCCAGAGCCGCTTCACTTCGGCGAAGTGGAGGCCGGGATCACTGATCGAGCGAAGTCCGACGCCACCGACTAGTTGGCGCTCGTGGCGCGCGACGAGGAAGATCCCCCCTGGGGGGCGAAGTTCGTCGACGTTCAAGTGTTTGTTGTCACCCTCGCCGCCGTAGCGCTGTTGAAGTTCGTCGCTCGCCGCGTGCACGATCGCGAGCGCTCCGCTCGTGTCCACTGATTCGGCGTTGATGGTGACGGACAACACGTGGACATCGTAGGGGCCCGTTCGTCGTGCATTCTCGGTTCTGTACCATGTTGTGACTAATTGAAGGAGACTCGTGTTTCGCCCGGTCAGCGCCGAACTTGATTTCGTAGCCCTCGAAGAGGCCGAACTGGCCCGTTGGCGCACCAATGACGTCTTCGCACGGTCAATGCAGCTCCGCGCGGGAGCCGAGCCGTGGGTCTTTTACGAGGGACCGCCGACGGCCAACGGAGTGCCCGGTCTTCATCACGTGTGGGCGCGCGTCTACAAGGACCTCTTCTGTCGCTATCAAACAATGCAGGGTCGATACGTTGCTCGCCGCGCCGGTTGGGACACCCACGGTTTGCCGGTCGAAGTCCAGGTCGAGCGGCAACTCGGAATCTCTGGCAAGAAGGCGATCGTCGAGCAAGTGGGCATCGAAGAGTTCGCCCGACTCTGCCGTGATTCGGTGCTCACGTTCGTCGGCGAGTTCGAACGCCTGACCGAGCGCATCGGCTACTGGACCGACATGGAGCACGCGTACTACACGTTCCATACGGAGTACGTCGAGTCGGTGTGGTGGCACCTGCAACAACTCTTCGAGCACGGTCTGTTGTACGAGGACCTGAAGGTCATTCCGTACTGCCCGCGCTGCGGCACGTCGTTATCGAGCCACGAGTTGGGTCAGCCCGATGTCTACTTCGATGAGGTTGACGAGAGTGCCTACGTCCGTCTCGCGATCATCAACGCGAAATCGCACGACCTCGGCGGTGCCACGCACCTCGCGGTGTGGACGACCACGCCATGGACACTGCTCTCCAACGTGGCGGTCGCCGTCAATCCCGAGATCACCTACGCCGTGGTCGATGGCGTCATCGTCGCGGCCGACCTCGTCGAGTCGGTCTTTGGCGAGGGCGTCACGCCCGGCGCCACCTTTCTCGGCAGTGCGCTCGACGGCATCCACTACGAGCGACCCTTTCGCGATGCCGTACTTCCCGCTGACGTGGACGCCTGCTACGTCGTGCTCGCGGACTACGTGACGATTGAAGAAGGTACGGGACTCGTCCATCAGGCGCCGGCCTTCGGTGAAATCGACCGTCAGGTCGCGCGCGATCATGGTCTACCCACGCTCAATCCCGTGGGACCGGATGGAAAATTCACCGCGGAGATCTCGTGGCTCGAAGGTAAGGACGTTCGCGAGGCGAACCACGCCATCAATGACGAGCTCGAAGCACGCGGACTTTTGCTTCGACGACAGGATTACCAACACTCGCTGCCGCACTGCTGGCGTTGCGGGACCGTCCTGATCTACTGGGGCAAGCCGAGTTGGTACGTCGCGACGAGCAAGTTCCGCGAGAAATTGCTCGCCGAGAACGCGACAATTGATTGGCATCCCGAACACATCCGCGACGGCCGCTTCGGCAACTGGTTGGACAACAACGTCGACTGGGCGCTCTCGCGCGATCGATTCTGGGGGACGCCGCTACCGATCTGGCGATGTCCCGATGACCACTTCACGTGCGTCGGCTCACTGGAAGAACTCTCGGGTCTCGCGGGCCGCGATCTCAGCGGTCTCGATCCGCATCGCCCCGGTATCGACGAAGTCCTCGTGCCGTGTCGTACGTGCGGCCAAGAGGCTCGCCGCGTGGAGCCGGTCATCGACGCGTGGTTCGACGCCGGGTCGATGCCCGCCGCGCAAGTGGGCTATCCCCACGTCGAAGGTAGCGCCGAGGCGATGCAGTTCCCGGCACAACTCATCGTCGAGGCCATCGATCAGACTCGCGGCTGGTTTTACACTTTGCTCGCGGTCAACACTTTGGTCTTTGGCGCCAAGCCCTTCGAACACGTGTTGTGCCTCGGCCACATCGTGGATGAGAGCGGCAAGAAGATGAGCAAGTCGCTCGGCAACGTCATCGATCCCTGGGAAGTCTTGAACACGCGCGGCGCCGATCCGCTTCGTTGGTGGATGTTCTCGCAAGGCTCGCCGTGGACGTCGACGCGAACGAGCCTCGGCGCCATCGATGCCTCGCTTCGCGAGACACTCGCGACGCTTTGGAACACGTTCAGCTTCTTCACGCTCTACGCCTCGATTAATAACTTTGACCCTTCTGATCAAGAGATTCCGGTGCCCGAGCAGCGCTCGGCGATCGACCAGTGGATCCTCTCTCGCTTGGAGAGCGTCACGGTTGCGGTGACGAACTCCCTCGATGGCTATGAGCCACTCGGCGCCACGAATGCGCTGTCCGAATTGATCGACGACGTGTCGAACTGGTACGTGCGACGCACTCGTCGTCGATTCTGGCGCACCGATCCGAATGAGCCGCGATCTGATTCACTTGCCGCGCAGGCGACGCTCCTCGAGGTCTTGCAGCGACTGACGTTACTGTTGGCGCCGTTTTGTCCCTTCATCGCCGAACGTCTTTTCTCCGAACTGTTCGACGTCACCGAGACCGACTCGGTCCATTTGGTCGACTGGCCCCGCAGCGAACCGGAACGTCGAAACGTGGAACTCGAAGAGTCGATGGCCGTGGCCCGGCGACTGACGTCGCTCGGTCGCGCAGCACGCGCCGACGCGGGCGTGAAAGTGCGCCAACCACTGGCGAGGGCGCTGGTCTTCCTGCCGTTACTTTCGGCGACACCGCCGGCGGGCGTTGTCGAAGACGAACTCAACGTCGATCATTTGGAATACGCGACGGACTTAGCGAACGTGCTCTCCTTCGAACTAGTGCCGAATTTTCGCACGGTGGGACCACGACTTGGCGAAGCGGTGAAGGAGTTGAAGCCAGCGTTGGCGACGCTCGATTCGGTGCGCGCCGCGCAGACTCTCGAATCAGGGGGATCGATCACCGTTGCGCTTACGTCGGGCGACTTCGAACTGAGCGCCGAGGAGATCGAACTCCGCGTGAAGGGACAAGAAGGCTACGCCGTGTCGCGCGACGGGGGCGAGGTCATCGCCCTCGATTTGACGCTCACCGACGAACTTCGTCGACGAGGTTTCTTGCGTGACGTCATTCGCCAAGTGCAAGATCTCCGGAAGAACTCCGGCTTTGACGTGGCC
This sequence comes from Acidimicrobiales bacterium, assembly GCA_035532375.1. Classification (GTDB taxonomy): domain Bacteria; phylum Actinomycetota; class Acidimicrobiia; order Acidimicrobiales; family RAAP-2; genus RAAP-2. The sequence continues at coordinate 159,190 of DATKRC010000001.1, read as the reverse complement.
GATCGCATCGTGCTGCACGTCATGGGCATCGACGATCTCGCCGACGGATTCGCGATGTTGGCGAGCGAAGTCTTGGCCGTCGAAGTGATCACCGGTCCCGGTTGGGGCGAAGGCACGCTATTAGAGCTCGACGACGGGCGCGAGGCGAGGGCCTGGGTCGCGAAGGATTAACGAGACGCGTTGAGTTTGGTGAGCAGCGAGGTGAGCGTCGAGCGCTCGACTTCGGTGAGTTGCTTTGCGAGGCTCTCGTCCAGATATTCCAGGTGGACCGTGAGCGCTTCGTCCAGTTTGGCGTCACCGGCCTCGGTGATCGCGACGTGAATCGCGCGTCGGTCGCTCGGGCAGCTTTGGCGCACGACCAGACCAGCCTCTTCGATGCGGTCGACGAGTCTGGTGGTGCCGCCGCTCGAGTGGACGATTGCTTCAGCGATTTCATTCATCTTCAAGTGACCGTCGGGCGAGCGACGCAGTTGCAGTAACACGTCGAACCAGGCGAGTTGGAGGTCGCATTCGGCTTCCAGTTCGAGACCCAGCCTCCTCGAGAGTCGGGCGTTGGTCTCCAGCAAGAGGCCGAATAGTTGGACCTTCTCGTCACCGGAAGGACAGGCGTTGGTCTGGGAATTCATGGGAAAATTATACCATATAGTTCGTTAATCAAATACTGCTTGACAAGTATCTGCATAAGCAAGTATACTGAGGAGAGCACAGTAAGTGCCTAGAAATTAGGAGATTCGAAATGACCAGTTCCCCCGTAACTGAGGTTGCTTCCAACACGCAGCCCGCCGCCGGCACCTACAACGTCGACACGGTGCACTCAACCGTTGGATTCGTGGCTCGTCACCTCGTGGCGTCCAAGGTCCGCGGCCGCTTTACCGAGTTCACCGGCACGATCACCATTGGCGACACGCCCGAGACCTCGAGCGTCGAAGCAACGGTTCAGGCCGCCAGCATCACGACGGACAACGAGATGCGCGACGCGCACCTCAAGAGCCCGGATTTCCTCGAGTTCGAGACCTATCCGACCCTGACGCTCAAGTCGACCAAAGTCACCGCCAAGGGTGACGACTTTGAGGTCGTCGCCGATCTCACCATCAAGGGCATCACCAAGTCGATCACCTTCGACCTGGAGTACCTGGGGACCGGCCCGTCCATGACGCCCGGTGTATCGGTGACCGGTTTCGAAGCTCGCGCGGAGTTCGACCGTCGAGACTTCGGGGTCAGCTTCGGCAGCACGCTGGAGAATGGCACCCTGGTGGTCGGCAACAAGATTGTGATTGAGCTCGCCATCGAGGCGCATCAGGCCCAATAATCAAGCATCAGAGTTGAAACGCTGGGGACTACGTTCCCGGCGTTTTGCTCGTTACGATGGGTCATGGCTGAAAACCAGAAGGGGAAGGGTGTCAAGTCCACCATCGGGGTACTGGGCGCCCTGGCTTCGATCATTTCGGTCTGGTGGTTTGCGCTCCGTCCTCGGCGGAAGCAAAAGGGTTCGTAGCCTCGTCTTGATTCGCCGAAAAGAGTGCCGACCGTTAGCGTGAACTGATGGCTACTGCGTCGTTCGCGCCGCTTCGTCACCGGAGTTTCGCCCTTTCTCTCACCTCATCGTTCGTCTCATCAACCGGCACCTGGATGCAGACCGTCGCTCTGGGCGTCTACTTGACCGAGACGACGCATGACGCACTGTGGCTGGGTCTCTTGACGGTCTGTGCGTGGACCCCGGCACTGATCGGCGCACCGCTGGGCGGCGTCATCGCCGACCGAGTCGTTCGACAGCGTTGGATCCAGGCCAACAACTTCGTGATGGCCTTGACGGCCAGCGCGCTGGCCACCGCGGCGTTGACCCATCACCTCACGCCCCAGTTGGCGTGTTACCTCGCCATTGTCGAGGGCCTCTGCAGTTCGGCGTCGTGGGCGGCCTGGCAGTCGTTGTTGCCCGACCTCGTCGAGCGCGATGAAGTCTTCGCCGCCGTGTCGCTCTCCTCGGCGCAGTTCAATCTCGGTCGGGTGATTGGGCCACTGCTGGCCGGCGTAACGTTGGCGTTCGCGTCACCCGGAGTCTGTTTCGCCATCAACGCCGCGTCGTTCGTGTTCGTCGTGTTGATGTTCTCATTCGTTCGCTCCGCGCCGCGTCCCAAGCCGACGCACTCGATTCGTCTGTGGACCGAAACCAAACACGGGGCCAAGCGCGCCTGGGCCGTCAAGGGTTGTCGGTACCCGATCATCGGCGTCGGCACGGTCGCGTTGATCGCCAGTCCCTTCATTGCCTTGGTGCCGGCCATGGCGATCCAGACACTGCACTCCGGTCGCGTCGGCGTCGCGTGGCTCGTCGCCGCCCAGGGCGTGGGCGCGGTGATCGGTGCCGTGACGTTGCCCGCCGTCGCTCGGCGTACGTCACGCATCGCGGTATTACGCGGCTCACTCGCCACGGTCGCCTTGGCCCTGGCGATCTACGGATTTGCCCAGTCGTTGGCCTTCGCGGTCGCAGCGTTGGTACTGCTCGGCGGTGCCTACGTGGGGACGTTGACCGGACTCAATACCGCGGTGCAGCTGCACGCGCCCACCAGCGAGCGATCGCGGATCCTGTCGCTTTATACCCTTTCGCTCTCGATCTTGTATCCGGTAGGCGCTCTGGTGCAGGCGGCTTTCGCCCGGACGTGGGGTGTGCGCCCGGTGACGGTGTGCGACGCCGTGCTCTTGGCGCTCGCCCTGGGAACCGTCTCGCTCTGGCGCCCCGAGTTCTGGCGCGAGATCGCCGTGACACCGGATCAACCGCTTGTTTTGCTGGCAGACTGAACCCATGTCATTCACCGCAATCAATCCCGCCACCGAAGAGTTCGTCGCCGAATTTGACGCCCACAGTGACGCCGACGTCGAACAGGCCCTGGCGCACGCCGCGAGCGCTTTCGAACTCTGGCGTGCCAAACCCGTCGCCGAACGTGCCGAATTGATGATCCGCGCCGCCGAGGTGCTCGAGAGTGAAGCGCCATCGGTGGCTGAGTTGCTGACCAGTGAGATGGGCAAGACCTACTCCGCCGCCAAGGGCGAGGTCGCCAAGTGCGCGATGACGATGCGCTACTACGCCGAACACGCCGAGGCGATGTTGCGTGACGAAAAAGTCGCCACCAGTGGGTCACGAAGCGGGATTCGTTTCGATCCCATCGGCGCCGTGTTGGCGGTCATGCCGTGGAACTATCCGCTCTGGCAGTTCATTCGCGTCGCCGCTCCGACTGTCATGGCCGGCAACGTGATGGTCCTCAAACACGCGTCGAACGTTCCCGGGTGCGCCAAGTTCATCGAGGACCTCTTCACGCGTTCGGGATTCCCCAAAGGCGTCGTTACGACGCTCTTCGTCAGTCACGCTCAGGTTCCGAGCATCATTGCTGACCCTCGCATCGCCGCAGTGACGCTCACAGGATCGGACCGCGCCGGTCGCTCCGTCGCCGAGGTCGCCGGACAGCACCTGAAGAAGTCGGTCCTCGAACTGGGCGGCTCCGACCCGTTCATCGTGGCGAGTTCGGCCGACATGGACGCCACGATTCCGCTGGCGGTGACTGCGCGCATCCAGAACAACGGGCAGTCCTGCATCGCGTCCAAGCGCTTCATCGTCGTGCGCGAGCGCGCCGACGAGTTCATCGAGAAGTTCGTCGCTGCCATGACCGCGGTGCCGACAGGCGATCCCATGGACCCCGCCACCGTCCTCGGTCCAGTAGTCAGTCGCAGCCAACTCGATGAGCTGACCGCCCAGGTCGCCGATTCGGTCGCCAAAGGTGCCGTAGCGCTCACCGGGGGTGCTCCGTTGGAGCGACGCGGTTACTACTTTCCGGCGACGGTCCTGACGAACGTGCCGAACGACTCGCGCGCCGGAAGCGAGGAGCTCTTCGGACCGGTCGCCGTCGTCGAGGTAGTGGACGATCTCGATGCGGCCATCGCTTTCGCCAACGCCACGCCGTGGGGTCTGGGCGGTGCCGTGCACGCCACCGATCCGAAGGAGATCGACGCCGCGATCGCCGGACTCGACGTCGGCATGGTCTTCGCGAACTCCATCGTGGCTTCGATGCCCGAGCTGCCCTTCGGCGGGACCAAAGAGTCGGGTTTCGGTCGCGAATTGGGCGAATTTGGCGTTCGTGAATTCACCAACGTCAAGACCTTCTTCGTGGCGTGAACCGTTACTACTTCGATCACGCGGCTTCGGCGCCTCGTCGCGACGAAGTCGCCGACGCCATGGCGCCGTGGCAGCACGGCGTGGTGGGCAATCCCTCGGGCAGCCACAAGGCCGCGCGTGACGCCCGTCGAGCCGTCGAAGAGGCGCGCGACGAGGTTGCGTCCTTCGTCGGGGCCAAGCCGGGTGGCGTCATCTTCACCGGCGGCGGCACGGAGTCCTGCGACCTCGCAATCGCCGGTGTCACCGGCCACCATCGCCGTTCACACGAGACGTCGCAGATATTGGTCAGCCGCATCGAACACCACGCCGTGCTCGACGCCGCCGAGAAGATGGCGCGCGACTTCGACGACGTTCGCGTCGGCTACATCGACGTCGACCACGATGGCGTCGTCGACCTAGACTCGCTGATGAATCAACTCAGTGATGACACCGCCATCGTGAGCGTGATGGCCGCCAACAACGAGACCGGTGTGCGACAGCCGCTCGACGGAGTGAGCGCGCTCGCCAAGTCGATCATCCCCGGTGGCGTGGTGACGCACACCGACGCGGTCGCGGCGGCCTCGTGGGTGAAGTTGGCGAACATGACGGCCACGACCGACATGATCTCGATCTGCGCGCACAAGATCGGTGGACCGGTCAACTCCGGCGCCTTGATCCTTCGCAACAACGTCATGCTCGAAGCCGTCATCCCCGGTGGGGGACAAGAGCGCGGCCGACGAGGCGGTACGGTCGATGTCGCCGCGGTCGTGGGTCTGGCGACGGCGCTGCGACTCACGATGAAAGAACTCAACGAGGTGAGCGACCGGGTGCTCGATCTCCAGGAGAAACTCGTCGCGGCGGTGAGCCTCATTCCTGGCTGTCAAGTGACGGGTCTGCGGGCGCTGCGCGTGCCGGGCACCGTGCACGTCACGTTCGAGGACGTCGCGAGTGACGAGTTGTTGTTCTTGTTGGACCAAGAGGGCGTGTGCGCCTCGGCGGCCGCGAGTTGTTCGAGCGGCGCGTCAACCGCCAGTCATGTCCTGGCCGCGATGGGCCTAAGCCACGAGCGCGCTCGTGGCTCACTTCGCCTCTCCATGGGTGCCGAGACGACCGAAGCGGACGTCGACGCCGTTCTTGGGATCCTTTCGGGCGTGGTGCACCGACTGCGGAGCGAGGCATAGAAGCGTCGGTGACTGGCAGACTAGGACGGTGAAAGTCTTAGTCGCCATGAGTGGCGGGGTCGATTCGTCGGTCGCCGCCGGTCTCTTGCTCGAGCAGGGTCACGAGGTCGTGGGCGCCACCTTGAAACTCTGGGGCGGCGCCTCGGACTCGGGATGCTGCTCGGTCGCCGACGTGGACGACGCCCGACGAGTGGCCCAGACGCTCGGCATCGATCACCACGTCTTCAACTACACCGAGGAGTTCGAACGCCATGTCGTCGCCCCTTTCGTCGAGGCGTACGTCGCCGGTCACTCACCGAACCCCTGCATCGAATGCAATCGCCATATCAAATTCGACCTTCTCTTCGAACGAGCTCGTCGACTCGGATTTGACGTCGTCGCCACCGGCCACCACGCCCAGGTGAGCGAGCGCGACGGGAGGCATTTTCTCATTCGCGGCGCCGATGACCAGAAGGATCAGAGCTACGTGCTCGGTTACCTCACCGAAGAACAACTGGCCACGTTGTTGTTGCCGATCGGCGCAATGAACAAGAACGAAGTCCGCACTTACGCCGAACGGCTGGGTCTTCGAACGTGGGATAAGCCCGATAGTCAAGACGTTTGCTTCATCGAGGCGTCCAAAGGTCGCGAGGTATTCTTGCGCCAGCGCATTCAGCTGACCCCGGCGCTGATAGTGGACCGCGCGAGCGGCGAAACGATTGGTACGACCGAAGGCGCGGAGTTGATGACCGTCGGCCAACGACGCGGGGTCTTGCCCGACCGCGGCGGCGAACGGCGCTTCGTCTCCAAAGTCGACCTTGAGGCCGGTCGCGTCGAAGTCGGTCGACTCGAGGACATCCTCATCGACTCGATTGATCTAGACGAATCGTCACTGACCTTCTCTCACGACGAACTCGTCGACGGTGCCGAGGTTCTCGCGCAGTGGAGTGCCCACGGGGTGGTCCAAAGCGCGACCTTGCGACGTGGGTCGTGTTGGCGTCTCGATCTTGATGTTCCCGCGCGACCGGTCGCGGCCGGCCAGTCCGTTGTCTTTTACCGGGCGAGTGAACCCGCGATCGTCGAAGGTGCCGCGATCGTCGCAGTGTCGTGAAGCCGGCCGAGCGCGCCGCACGCCTGCGCGTCGAGATTGCCGCGCACAACGAGGCGTACCACGTGCTGGACGCGCCGACGATCCCCGACGCCGACTACGACGCGTTAGTCCGTGAACTGCGCGCGATCGAAGCCGAACATCCTGAGTTGAACGCTGAGGACTCCGTCTCGCACAAGGTCGGGGCTCCGCCGTCCACGCTGTTTACCCCGGTCACGCACGCCGAACCGATGCTGAGCCTCGACAACGTCTTTGACGTGGCCGAGTTGAGGGCCTGGAGTGATCGGGGTGCCAAGACGTTGAGCGTTCCCGTTGAAGACGTGGTCTTCGTAGTCGAACCGAAAATCGACGGCTTGGCGTTGTCGATCGAGTACGTCGACGGAGTGCTCTTGCGCGCCGCGACGCGCGGCGACGGACGAATTGGCGAAGACGTCACCGAGAACGTCCGGCGAATCGCCAACATGCCCCAGTCGCTGACGGGGAACGTGCGTGGTCGAGTTGAGGTTCGCGGCGAGGTCTTTCTCGCGAAGTCCGACTTCGCCGAGATGAACAACCGCCAGCGTGAGGCCGGACAAAAGGAGTTCGCCAATCCTCGAAACGCCGCCGCGGGCAGTCTTCGCCAGAAGGACCCGTCTATCACCGCAAGTCGTCCGCTGTCCTTTCTCGCCTATCAGTTGGTCGAACTCGATGGTCCGTCGGAGTTCACTCGCTACGTCGAGACCATCGCGCAGTTGGCGCAGTGGGGATTTCTGACCGCCGCCGAAACGACGAGCGAAGTAGGCGCGACGGCAATGATCGCTCGAAGTGATTGGTTCGAAGAGCACCGTCACGAACTTCGCTACCAGATCGACGGCATCGTGGTGAAGATTGACGACTTGGCCCAGCGCCAACGCCTCGGGTTCACGAGCCGGGCACCGAGGTGGGCCATCGCGAGGAAGTTGCCGCCCGAAGAGCGAACGACGAGATTGCTCAACATCGAGGTGTCGGTGGGGCGCACCGGTCGCGTCACTCCTTTCGCTGTGCTGGAGCCGGTCGTGGTGGCCGGTTCGACGGTTTCGATGGCGACGTTGCACAATCAAGATCAGGTGAAGGTGAAAGACGTGCGTCCCGGCGATCTGGTGATCGTGCGAAAGGCCGGCGACGTCATTCCCGAAGTCGTGAGCGCGGTCGCAGAACCCGGCCGTCGTCGAAAGCCGCCATGGAAGTTTCCAACGACATGCCCTGATTGTGGCAGTGTCCTCGAGCGCGTCGGTGACGAGAGCGACACGTACTGCGTGAACCCGGGCTGTCCCGCCCAACAACTCCAACAGATCGTGCATTTCGCCTCGCGAGGAGCTCTGGACATCGAAGGCCTCGGTGAACAGCGCGTCGCGCAACTCCTCAACGTCGGACTGATCAGTGACGTGGCCGATCTCTTCTCGCTGCGTGTCGAGGATCTCGCGGTGCTCGAAGGGCTGGGGGAGCTCTCGGCGACGTCGCTGGTGCGAGCGATCCAGGGTGCCAAGACTATGCCGCTCAGTCGACTGCTCGTCGCCCTCGGTATCCGTCACGTGGGACCGGTCGCTGCGCGCGAGTTGGCCGGCGCCTTTCACAGCTACCAGGCGCTCGAGTCGGCGTCGCTCGATCAACTGGCCGCAGTCGCGGGCGTCGGTCCGGTCATCGCGGCCTCGGTCGTCGCGTACCTTTCGGAAGAAGAGAATCAAGAACGCGCCCGACGCTTCGAAGCCGACGGTCTTTCCATGACCGAACCGTGGGTTCTCTCGTCGCTCGCACCCACGTTGAGCGAGCGTGCCGTGGTCGTGACCGGCGCGGTCGAGGGCTACACCCGCGAAGGCGCCGAAGAAGCCATCGTGGCGCGAGGCGGCACGTCACCGGGCTCGGTCTCGAAAAAGACGTACTGCGTGGTCGTCGGGGAGGCGCCTGGCGCGTCCAAACTCTCCAAGGCGCGCGACCTTGGGATTCCCATGATCCCGGCGAGCGAGTTCGAGGTCCTGCTCGAGACGGGATCGTGGCACACAGTACTGACGTGAGCCCAAATCGATAGGGTTATGAGGGACTATGCCACCGCCGACCTACGCCAACGGACACCTTTTGGTCAACCGTTACCGCATCCGAGAGCTCTTGGGCATCGGTGACACGGCTGAGGTCTATTTGGCCGAAGACCAATCACTGCAGCGCTCGGTCGTCGTCAAGGTCCTGCTGCCCCGCCTGGCTGGCCACGAGGACGTACGTCGCGCCTTTCGCGAACGGATCATCAAAGCGGCGACGCTGAGCCATTCGCATCTCGCGCGCGTCTTCGACGGTGGACAGGAGTCCGGTTCGATCTTCATGATCTGTGAATACCTCAGCGGGGGATCGCTCGAAGACGTGCTGTCGAGCGGACGCACGTTGAGCGTGGACGACGGAGCTCGCCTCGGTCGCGACGCGGGAAGCGCCTTGGCCTACGTCCACGAAAACGGCATGGTGCACAGCTCACTCTCCCCGTCGAAGCTTTTGCTCGACGAAGAGGGCCGCGTGCGCGTGAGCGACATCGCGTTGGCGGGCGTCGGTCGGGAATACCGCGAACGTGTGACGCTCGACGACGTCCGATTCCTCAGTCCCGAGCAAGCGGTCGGAGAACCGGCCAATGCGCGCAGCGACGTCTACGCTTTGGCGCTCATCGTCTATGAAGCGGTGACCGGTATCACGCCCTTCGACGGCGTGACCCCCGAAGCGGTATTGCGCGCACGAATCAACGCCACGCTTCCCATGCGACCGGAGCTCGGCTCGCTGGACATGTTGCTCGCGCAAGCGACGGTGTCCGATCCGCGCCAGCGAATCGACGCCGATCAGTTCACCAGTCGCATCGGCGCGGTCGTGAGCGACTTCGCCCCGCTGGTCATCCCTCCGAACGCGGGTGAGGTGCCGCTGCTCAGCCAGTACCGACCCTCGGAGCCGAGGAACTCGGTGGGCTTTCGACCGCCTTCGCCCGATCAGATCACTGGTGCGACCACGGTTGTCTCGTCGATCGGGCGCACTGGCGCGCCACGCCACGCCCGTCCAGCCGATGAGTGGGTGACGACCAGTTCGCCGATGGGCGGGGGTCGTCGTGTTCGCGGCGATCTCGACGATTTGGATTACTCGCGGCTTCCGCCGTCGAGACGAACGATGTTCCTCGTGGCGGCGCTGGTATTGCTCGCCGTCGCAATCGGCGCCGCCATCGCCTGGAAGGTCGGAGTATTCACTACGGAAAACTCGGTGCCGAATTTCGTCGGCGTCAACTTGAGCGAATATCAGAATCCCGCGTTCACCAGTAGTGCACCAATCGTGAGTCTTCGAGCGACCATGAAGTCCGACGGGTTCGTAGTCGACATCAAGCACGCGAACTCCTCGAACGTGCGAAGCGGTACGATCATTTCCCAATCACCGGCGTTCAACACCGAAGCCAAGAGCGGGCAGGTGATCACCGTCACGGTGTCCGATGGTGCGCAGATAGTGCGATTGCCGGCCCATCTGATTGGTGAGACCTGCCGCACGGCCACACCGCAACTGCAACACTTGAACCTTCTCGTGAAATGTCCTGCGGGTCAGATGATTTCGAGTCCCACGGTGGCGCTCGGTCGTATTGCTCGCGTGGTCGACTCCGCTGGTCATTCAATCACGTCGGCAACGGTTCATTCGACGGTGTATCTCGAACGATCGACCGGACCCGCGCTCGTCACGACGACGACCACGGTGCCGGTCGCAACGACGACCACGACGGTTCCGAGCCAAGACATGACTACGGTGCCGAACGTGGTGGGCCTCAACCAGACGCAAGTGAAAGCGGCGATGCACGCGGCCGGCCTGTACTACACCACCACCGGTCCGGGCGCCGGCCCAAACCCGACGTGGACGAAGGTCGTCTCCGAGAACCCCATCGCTGGCACCAAGTTGAAGAAACTCTCATCGGTGCTACTTACGGTGAGATGAGCGACTGCGATCTCTGCGAAGCAGCCATCATCACCACTCGTTACTTTGCCAATGATGACTGTTGGATCGCCGACTGTGAGATCTGCCTTGTGCCGATGGTGGTGTGGCGAACCCACGATGACTCGCCGTCCGAAGAGGTGAAGGAACGGCTTCTCGCCGCATTGCGTGTCGTCGCGGACGCCGAGTTCGGTGGTGGCAACTGGTCCTACGACGACCACATGCGCAACATCCCCGATCACTACCACGCGCATGCCCGGCCGCCCTATTTCTGGCGTCGGGGCCAAAACCGGTAGCACTCGCCGTCCTCATTACAATCGGTTCACCACATTTTTTAAAGGGGTCACCATGGGTGTGCTGGACGGTCGCGTAGCAATCATCACCGGAGCTGGTCGCGGCATCGGGCGAGAGCACGCACTGCTCTTCGCCTCCGAGGGCGCCAAGGTCGTCGTCAACGACCTCGGCGGGGCTCTCGACGGTTCGAGTCAGGCCGTCTCACCGGCGCAAGAGGTCGTGGCCGAGATCAAGGCGATGGGTGGCGAGGCCGTGGCCAACCACGACAACGTCGCGGAATGGGAGGGCGGTCAGCGACTCGTACAGACTGCTCTGGAGACTTTCGGCGCCTTACACGTACTGGTGAACAACGCCGGGATCCTGCGTGACCGAGTACTGGTGAATTTGAGCGAAGACGACTGGGATTCGGTGATCAACGTGCACTTGAAGGGTCACTTCGTGCCGACGCGACACGCCGCGAACTACTGGCGCGAAGAAGCCAAAGCTGGCAATCCGGTGAAGGCCTCGATCATCAACACCTCGTCGACGTCGGGACTGCTCGGCAACATCGGTCAATCGAACTACGGCGCGGCCAAAGCCGGTATCGCGGCGTTCACGGTCATCATCGCCGAAGAGCTCGGGCGCTACGGCGTGCGTGCGAACGCGATCGCGCCCGCGGCGCGTACCCGCATGACCGAGTCGACGCCCGGCCTGTCGGATCACGTCGTGGCACCCTCGGACGCGTCGGTCTTCGATACGTGGGACCCCGCCAATATCTCGCCGCTGGTCGCCACTCTGGCGATGGAGGACTGCGATATCACCGGTCAGGTCTTTTTTGTCCAGGGCGGCACCGTGCGAAAGTTCCAGAACTGGACGATGACCACGACGCTCGAAAAGAACGACCGCTGGTCGGTGGCGGAACTGGCCGAGCAATTGCCCACGCTGTTGCAGTGAGCGAGGAGCGCCCCGGCGCGCACGTCGACCGCGAAGACGCCGACGCTCTGCTCAACGCACGTACCGATCCCGGATCGGGTGCCTTCGGCACGCTCGGGACCGAAGCCGGCAGCGACCTCAACTGGTTCTCTTTATTGCGTCACCGCGCACAGGCACGCGCCGAAGGCTCGAGTCGCTACCAATGGTGGGTGTTGTGGTCGCTGTTGGCGGGACTCTTCGCGCTCAACTTCACCTTCACCGTGTTTATCGTCGCGCTGCCCAGCGTGGCGGCGCAGTTCCACACCAGCGTCACGGTGTTGACCTGGACGATGGTGGGGCCGCTGCTGGCCTACGGACTGGCCGCGCCGATCCTGGGCAAGACCGGCGACATCTACGGGCACCGTCGTCTCTACCTCTTCGGTCTCTTGGGCGCGATGGTCTCGGCGCTTCTCACCGCGCTCGCGCACAACGTGGACATGTTGTTGTTCGCACGAACCCTTGATGGCGTCCAGGGCGCGGCGACCGGTACAGCCTCGGGTGCGCTCATCAACTCGGTCTTCGGGCGCGAGGAACGAGTCAAGGCCATGGGTTGGTGGTCACTGGTGGGTGCCGGTGGACCGGTGATCGGTGTGTCGCTAGGCGCACCGATTATCGCCGCGTTCGGATGGCGCGCTCTCTTTTGGTTCCAACTCGTCCTCATTGTCGTCGCCTTCGGGGTCGTGTCGATCGTGTTGCCCAAACGTCGGGGACTCGACCACGAAGAGGCCGAGAAGAAGGCGCGGGCCCGACTCGAGTTCAAGGAGATGGACTGGATCGGCAGTTGGTCACTCTCGATCGCCGTCACCGCCGTCATGCTCGGGCTCTCGATCGGTCCGAGCGTCGGCTGGACGAGCGTGTGGTGTATCGGAACCTTCGTGCTCTCGGCGGCGATGATCATCGCCTTCGCCCACCGGATCCGCACCGCCGAACACCCGTTGATCCCGGCCAAGTACTTCCACCGCAGAAATTTCGTCATGCCGATGGTGCTGCGATGCGCGGCCAACTTCTCGTACTTCGGTGCGTTCTTCCTCTTCCCCCTCCTCATGGAACAGGGCTACGGCTACTCGATTCCCCACGTCGGCGCGCTCGCGATCGCGCGACCGATCACGTTCTCGCTGTGTTCGCCCATCGCCGGCTACGCGGCGGTTCGAATCGGCGAACGCGTGAGTGCCATCGCTGGCGCCACGTTCCTCACGGCGTCGCTGGCGCTCTTTGCCCTATTGCAACCAAGCTCCGGCACCTGGATCGTGGCGATCGCCCTCGCGCTCTCGGGACTCGGCATGGGCGTGGCCATGCCCTCATCGAGTTCCGTCATGGCGAATGAGGTGAAGACCAACGAATTCGGCGTGATGTCGGCCGCTCAGATGCTCGCCATGCAAGTCGGCGAAGTCGCGGGCATCCAAGTCCTCGAGACCGTGCAACAGGCGTTGGTCCGACGACGCGGACTAACGCACGCCAAGCCTGGCCCGGCGTTGCTCGAGACGTTCCATCTGCCCTTTCTCATCGGCGCGTGTGTCGGCGCGCTGGGACTGTTCGCGTCGCTGTTCATTCGCACGGTTTCGCGCGAAAGCACGAAGAAGATGCTCGTAGGCGACCGATAGGCTTTGCACCTATGACCGTCGACGTTATGCCCGGCTGCGAGCCTTATTCCTCTCCCGGAGGTTCGATGGGAGTGCTGGTACTGCACGGATTCACCGGGAACCCGTTCTCCATGCGCCCGCTCGCCGAACGCTGCGCGAAGGCTGGCTACAGCGTGGAGTTACCGCGGCTTCCCGGTCACGGCACATCACTCGAGGACCTCGTCACGCGCCGTTGGCCCGACTTCATTGACGCCGCCTTCGGCGCCTTCAACGAGTTGGCCGAGCGCTGCGAGAAAGTTGCCGTCGTCGGTCTCTCCGTGGGCGGGGGACTCAGCGCACTGATCGCCGAGGAGCGCACCGTCGCCGGATGCGTCTTCATCAATCCCATGTTGAAGGGCCCCGGCGCCGAGATGGAACAGGGTCTCAGGGACTTGATCGAACAGGGTGTGGAAATATTGCCGACCGACGCGAGTTCGGACATCAAGAAAGCAGGCACCACCGAGGCGAAGTACGAAGGGTGGCCACTTCGTGCACTCCAGAGCGTGATCGACGGCGTCGAGGTCGTCGCCGCCAATCTGTCGGCGATCACCGCACCGAGTCTGTTGCTCTCGAGCCGCGAGGACCACACGGTCGCCCCCAACAACGGCGACGAGATCGTCGAGAAGTCCTCGGGTCCGGTCGAACGGATCTGGCTCGAAGAGTCGTATCACGTCGCGACCTTGGACAATGACCAGGAGCTCGTGGAGAGTGCGACGCTGGAGTTCCTCGCAAAGGTCTTGAGGTAATGCCGATACTTCGTCGTGAGGACGTCGCTCACGTCGCCAAGTTGGCGCGACTGACCATGAGCGAAAGCGAACTCGACATGTTCACGAAACAACTGAGCCAGGTCCTGGAACACGCCAACGACATGAACGCGCTCGACCTCGAGGGGGTCATCCCGACGGCGCATCCATTCGGTCTCATCAACGTCGTGCGTGAAGATCAACTCCGAGCTTGTCTCGATCACGACACGGTGATGGCCATGGCCCCGGACGCCGAAGACGGACGATTCGCCGTGCCGCGGATCTTGGGTGAGGCGCCGTGAGAAGCGTTCGCCAAATCGCGCTCGAGGTGCAGAGCGGTGAATCCAGCGCGCTCTCAGTCGTTGAAGAGTCACTCGCGCAGATTCGGGCCCGCAACGACGAGCTGAATGTATTCCTCTACGTCGACGAAGAGGGCGCGCGAGCGGCGGCCAATGCGATCGATGTGCGAATCGCTCGAGGTGAGCAGGTCGGAACGCTCGCCGGCGTTCCGGTCGCCTTGAAGGACAACCTCTGTCAGACGGACATTCCTACGACGTGCTCGTCGAGGATCCTCGATGGTTGGCGACCGCCCTATAGCGCCACGGTCGTCGATCGACTCCTGCGGGCCGGTGCCATTCCCGTCGGCAAGACGAACCTGGACGAGTTCGCGATGGGTTCCTCGACCGAGAACTCGGCCTTCGGCCCCACTCGAAATCCCCTCGACACGTCGCGAGTTCCCGGCGGATCCTCCGGAGGATCGGCCGCGGCGGTCGCCGCCGACATGACACCGCTCGCCCTCGGCAGCGATACTGGTGGATCGATTCGTCAGCCGGCGGCACTCTGCGGACTGGTCGGGGTAAAGCCCAGCTACGGGCTTGTCTCTCGTTACGGGCTCATCGCCTTCGCCAGCTCGTTGGACCAGATCGGCCCGCTCACCAAGACGGTGACTGATGCCGCCATGGCGCTCGAGGCGATCGCCGGTCACGACCCACTCGATTCCACGTCGCTGCCGGAACCGGCGCCGTCGTTGGTCGCTCACGTCGGGGACGGCGTTGCGGGAAAGCGCATCGGTGTCGTGCGCGAACTCATCGACGGGGCGGACGCCGAAGTGGTCGCCTCCGTCGAGCGCGCGGTCGAGGCCCTCAAAGAAGCCGGAGCGACCGTCGTCGAACTCTCGGTGCCGGAGTTCCGTCTGGGACTGAGCGCGTACTACTTGATCGCCCCGGCCGAGGCGTCGAGCAATCTCGCACGTTTCGATGGGGTGCGTTACGGGCTGCGCGTCGACGGCGACGACGTGACCGCGATGATGGAGGCGACTCGTACGGCCGGTTTCGGCGAGGAAGTCAAGCGCCGGATCATGCTCGGCACCTACGCGCTCTCAGCCGGCTACTACGACGCGTACTACGGCCAGGCGTTGAAGGTCCGAACCTTGACGATCAACGCGTTTCGTCGCGCGTACGAAGGGGCCGACCTGTTAGTCGGTGCCACGACACCGTCGGTGGCCTTCGAATTCGGATCCAAGACGGCCGATCCCATGGCCATGTACCTCTCGGACGTCTTCACCATTCCGAGCAACCTCTCGGGCGAACCGGCGATCTCGGTTCCCTTCGGCACCGGCGAAGCTGGCCTGCCGATCGGCGTGCAGCTACTCGGTCCGGGACGCAGTGAGGGCCAACTGTTCGCCGGAGCCCGGGTTCTCGAAATCGCGGACGGACGCCCATGACGTTGCCCGACAGCTGGGAGATGGTGGTCGGGCTCGAGGTGCACACCGAACTCAAGACCACTACCAAGATGTTCTGTGGCTGCGCGAACTCCTTTGGCGCCGCTCCCAATACCAACGTCTGTCCCATCTGTCTGGGTCTGCCTGGATCATTGCCGGTCTTGAACGTCCGGGCCGTCGAGCTGGCAATGGCGATTGGCACGGCTCTTCACAGCACGATCTCGCCCTCGACGTTCCACCGCAAGAACTACTTCTATCCGGACATGCCCAAGGACTTCCAGATAAGTCAGTACGACCTGCCCATCAACGTCGGCGGCTACTTGGACCTGCCCGACGGTTCCCGGGTTTCGATCGAGCGCGCCCACCTCGAAGAGGACACCGGCAAGTCCACCCACCTCGGCGGGAGCGGCCGGATCCATGGTGCGGATCGCTCGCTCGTCGACTACAACCGCTCCGGGGTTCCCTTGGTCGAGATCGTCTCGGGACCGGACATTCGCAGTTCGTCCCAGGCCCGTGCCTACGCCGCGGAACTGCGTGGCATCTTGATCGCCACCGGCGCGTCGGACGGCCGGATGGAAGAGGGTTCCATGCGAATCGACGCGAACGTCTCGGTACGTCGCACGGGCGGACCCTTCGGCACTCGCTGCGAGATTAAGAACTTGAACTCGTTACGTAGCCTCGTTCGCGCCATTGACTTCGAAGCGACCCGCCAGGTCGAATTGATCGAAGGAGGCGCAACCGTTCGCCAAGAGACTCGACACTGGGATGAGATCGTCGGCGCGACGTCGACGATGCGCGTGAAAGAAGAGGCCGACGACTACCGCTATTTTCGAGAACCCGATCTCGTGGACCTCGCACCTGATCAAGCCTGGCAGGACCGCGTTCGCGACGGTCTCGGACCCATGCCCGCCGAACGTCGAGCGACGCTCACGCAGCGCCTTCGAGGTCCGGCGCCAGCCCTACTCGGCGCCTTAGAAGTCGTGATCGATCTCAATCTCGATTCGTACGTGAACGCCGCGCTGGACGCCGGAATCGAACCGGAATTGGCGATCGCACGTGCCGCCAATGAGATCGCCGGCAACCTCGAGGGACTGGCCAACTTGAATGTCGAGGCTTTCGTGACAACCCTGCGAATGGAGTCGAGCGCCGACTTGTCCGCCACGCAGGCCAAGGCGGTGTTGGTTGAGATCCTCGCCAACGGGGGAGACCCAGTGTCGATCGCTCAGAACAAAGGATTCGAGCGCCTCGGATCGGGCGCGTTGGGCCAGGTCGTGGCCCAATTGATCGAAGAGAACCCGGACGAGTGGTCGCGTTACCGCGCGGGTGACGACAAACTGGCTCAGTTCTTCATTGGCCAGGTAATGAAGCTCACCAGTGGTCAGGCGAACGGAAAAGAAGTCATCGCCGAGCTCCAGTCACGCCGTTGAAGAACCTAACGCCGCGACCGTGCGGTCGCCGCTCGACGAAGTAGTTTTTTCCCATGCGCCGTGTTCCCCTGGTCATGGTGACCATCGTGCTACTGAGTGGTTTGGCGACGAGCGTGAGCGGTGCAGACTCGACGACCACGACGTCCTCGACGACGACAACAACAACAAAAACGATTAGAACCATGCATCACCGTCGTATCGCGGCGTTGACTGGCCTCCCCGATCCGACCGCGGTCACCAAGCGTCGTTCGGCGCTCACGATCAAGGTCGACAACACGCCACAGGCGCATCCGCAATACGGAATCGACAAAGCCGACGTCGTGTACGAAGAGATCGTCGAGGGCGGGATCACCCGACTGGCGGCGACCTTCAACTCTCATCTGCCGCTCAAGGTCGGCCCCGTTCGATCAGTGCGTCGAACCGACCGAGAGATCGTCTTTCCCATCCGCGGGATCTTTGCATTCTCTGGCGGCGCGCAGTACGCCGTGTCGAGCATCGAGACCGCACCGGTCAAGTTGATTGACGAATCCAACGCCGGAGGGGCGATGTTCCGCGATCCGACACGACCGCCGCCGCACAACCTCTTCGCCAACGCGGTCGCGCTGATGAAAGAGGGCGGCAAGGTGTATTCGCCCCCGGCGCTCTTCACCTACGTTGCCCAGAAGGCCCCGCCCGTAGGAGCCCCCGTCGGCTCATTTACGGTGAACTTTCTGTCCGGATTCGCGGTGTCATATCAGTGGGACGGCAAGACGCACGATTGGTTGCGATCGATATTCGCGACGCCGGACGTGACGGCGACGGGAGTTCGGGTGGCGCCGACCAACGTGATCGTGATGAGCGTCAAGTACCGCGGCGGGGTCGGCGTCGAGGGTTCTTACGCCCAGTTGGTGGGATCGGGGCCAGTCGAAGTCTTCTCCGATGGACGACTGCAAAAGGGTTTCTGGCATCGCTCGATTATCCAACGCCCGACGGCGTACCGAACTCGTACGGGCAAGATCATCAAGCTGCGGCCCGGTCAGACCTGGGTCGAACTGCTGGCGGTCGGTGAGACGGTGAGCGCCTCCGGTCGCTAGTGGCGTCGCGAGATCTCATCGACGTTTCGTAGACTTACCCAATGACCACGCATCCCACACCTCGAAGTACTGACGTCACGCTGGGCAAAAGTCGCGCCCCGGCGCGCTCGATGTTGCGCGCTATGGGACTCACCGACGACGACATGTCCAAGCCACAGATCGGCGTTGCGTCGAGCTGGAATGAGGTGACCCCTTGCAATCTTCCGCTCTATCGATTGGCCAAGCGCACCAAGGTCGCCGTGCGCGACGCCGGCGGCGTGCCCTTCGAATTCGTGACGATTGCGGTCTCCGACGGTATCTCGATGGGCCACGAAGGCATGCGCGCGTCGCTCGTCTCGCGCGAGGTCATCGCCGACTCGGTCGAATGCGTCATGCACGCCGAGAGTTTTGACGCGATGGTGACGTTGGCTGGTTGCGACAAATCATTGCCCGGAATGCTGATGGCGGCCGCTCGCCTGAACGTCCCGAGTGTCTTTCTTTACGGCGGCACCATCATGCCCGGAGAACTCGACGGACGGGCCCTCGATATCACGTCGGTTTTCGAAGCGGTCGGCGCCAACGCCGTCGGTGCCATGAGCGACGAAGAGTTGACCGCCATCGAGTGCGCGGCCTGCCCCGGCGAGGGGAGTTGCGCGGGGATGTTCACCGCCAACACCATGGCGAGCGTGGGCGAGGCGCTCGGGATGTCGCTACTCGGCAGCGCCTCGGTACCGTCGATCGACCCGCGCCGCGACCAGTACGCCTACGACTCCGGTCTGGCGGTACTCAACCTGTTGGACGAGGGAATTAATGCGCGACAGATCATGACGAAGCCGGCCTTCGAGAACGCGATCGCCGTCGTGATGGCGCTCGGTGGCTCGACCAACGCCGTCTTGCATCTGCTGGCCATCGCTCACGAGGCGCGCGTGGACTTGGATCTCGACGACTTCAATAAAGTGGCGTCGCGGGTTCCCCACATCGCCGACATGAAGCCGCACGGTAGGTTCCATATGAGCGACCTGGACCGGGTGGGCGGCGTGCCGGTCGTCCTGCAGCACCTCCTCGACCATGGACTCTTGCACGGCGACGTCATGACCGTGAGCGGCAAGTCCATGGCCGAGAGCCTGGCTGAGTATCACGCGGCATCGCCCGATGGCGAGGTGGTGCACGATCTCAGCCACCCGATCCACGACCGCGGCGGCATCGCCGTACTTCGAGGATCACTGGCACCCAAGGGCGCGGTCGTGAAAGTGGCCGGTATCGACCAGTTGCAATTCACCGGTCGGGCACGGGTCTTCGACGGTGAGGAGTTCGCGCTCGCGGCGATCCTCGCCGACGAGATCGAGCCCGAGACCGTGCTGGTCATCCGTTACGAGGGACCGAAATCCGGGCCGGGAATGCGCGAGATGTTGATGGTCACGGGCGCCATGAAAGGCGTCGGTCGCGGGAGCGACTGCGCGCTCATCACCGACGGTCGTTTCAGTGGCGGCACCCACGGATTCTGCGTCGGTCACGTCGCGCCGGAGGCTCTCGACGGCGGACCTATCGCACTCGTGCGCGACGGCGACCGGATCACCATCGACGTGGAGACGCTGTCGATCGACCTCGACGTCGATGCGACCGAACTCGAGGAGCGGGCCAAGCACGTCGCGCCGTTCGTGCCGCGCTACACGACCGGTGTGCTCGAAAAGTTCGCTCGAATGGCCCAGGGCGCGGAGAAGGGAGCGGTGACGTCCAGATAGCCGTCTTGTGCGGTGGTGCCACGTGTGCCAAGATGGAGGCGTGACGACCCGTAACGACATTCTGGTGGTAGTAGGCGCGCGGCGCCGGTAGTCACGTTCGTACGTACTCCGGAGGCCTCCCAAAATAGGGAGGCCTTTTTGCTTATCTAAGAACAAAGGAACATTGTGCAACTCACAGGAGCGCAGGCACTGATCAGGAGCCTCGAACAAGAGGGCGTCGACACGATCTTCGGGCTGCCCGGCGGCGCCATCCTCCCGGTCTACGACCCGCTCCTCGACTCATCAATTCGCCACATCCTGGTGCGCCACGAACAAGGCGCCGGGCACATGGCCGAGGGTTACGCCTTGGCGACCGGTCGACCCGGCGTCGCTATGGTCACCAGCGGCCCCGGCGCGACGAACATCGTCACCCCGATCGGCAATGCCCACATGGATTCGACGCCGCTCGTGGTGATCACCGGTCAGGTCGCGACGGCGGCGATCGGCACCGACGCGTTCCAGGAGTGCGACATCACCGGCATCACCATGGGGATCACCAAGCACAACTTCCTCGTCCAATCGGCCCAAGAGATCCCGCGGGCTGTCGCCGCGGCCTTCCATCTAGCAACGACCGGTCGACCGGGTCCTGTCCTGATCGACGTGCCCAAAGACGTGACCCAGTCGATGATGGACTGGTGGTACCCGGCGAGCGTCGAAGAATACGACTTGCCCGGTTATCGCCCCGAGGTCGCACTCGACGAAGAGGCCATCCGTCGTGCGGTCGCGCTTATCGCGGAATCTGAACGGCCGGTCCTCTACGTCGGCGGGGGCACGCTGAAGTCGCGCGCGGCAGCCGAGCTGCTGGCCTTTGCCGAGCGAACCGGAATGCCCGTCGTCACGACGCTGATGGCGCGAGGGGCGTTCCCCGATTCGCACGAACAGCACTTGGGGATGCCCGGGATGCACGGCATGTACACCGCGGTGACCGCGATCCAGAAGAGCGATCTCCTAATCTCGCTCGGTGCTCGATTCGACGACCGCGTGACCGGGAAGATACCCGCATTCGCCCCCGAGGCCAAAGTCATCCACGTGGACATCGACAAAGCGGAGTTCAACAAGGTGCGTCACGCCGATGTCGCGATCCAGAGCAACGTCGGTGCCGTTTTGTCCGCCTGGGACGCGGCCCAGGCGATGCCGCGGAACCTCGACGTCTGGTGGAAGACCCTCGATTATTGGCGCGATCAGTACCCGTTGGTCTACGACGAACCGACGACCGGCGGACCGCTTCGCCCCCAGCACGTGATCGAGGCCATCGCGGCCAAGGCCGCGCCCGGCACGATTGTCGCGGCCGGCGTCGGACAACACCAGATGTGGGCGTCCCAGCACTGGAAGTTCGAAGAGCCCGGCACTTGGATCAACTCCGGGGGAGCGGGCACCATGGGCTTCGGAGTCCCGGCCGCGATCGGTGCGAAGGTCGGGCGACCGGATCGCACCGTGTGGTGCATCGACGGCGACGGTTGCTTCCAAATGACGGCGCAAGAGTTGACCACGGCGCGTTCCGAAGGCATCCCGATCAAGGTGGCGATTCTCAACAACGCCTACCTAGGCATGGTGCGCCAGTGGCAAGAGATGTTCTACGAGGAGCGTTACTCAGAGGTCTATCTGAGCGCCGATCTGCCGGATTACGTGAAGTGGGCCGAGGCCATGGGTTGTGTCGGACTGCGCGCTCGCACCCTCCAAGAGATGCATGACGTGATCGATGAGGCCAACGCCATCAACGACAAGCCGGTTGTGATCGACTTTCGCACCGACGCCGAAGAAAAGGTCTTCCCGATGGTCGCTTCGGGCGCGAGCAACGACGACATCCTCGTGCACCCGTTGCAGCGTGGAGAAGGTCGATGACTCCTCCCGAACCGTATCTGGGCGAAATATCGCGCACACCCGTGCGCCACCACATCCTCTCAGTGCTCGTCGAGAATAAGGCCGGGGTACTGGCCCGAATCGCCGGTCTCTTCGCGCGACGGGGCTTCAATATCTATTCGTTGGCGGTGGCCCCAGCCGAGAGTCACGCCCGGTTTTCACGGGTCACGATCGTCGTCGACGCCGAATCCGCGCCGCTCGAACAGATCGTCGGTCAGCTGGACAAGCTGGTGAATGTCGTGGCGATCAGCGACCTCGCGCCGAGCGACGCCATTGAGCGAGAACTCTTACTGGCGACCTTGCCCCTCGACTACAAGCATCGTCCGGCCATGATCGACACGATCGAGCGCGCTGGCGCGTCGATCGTCGACGTCGGGCCGACGTCGGTGACAGTGATGCTCGCGGGGACCCCGGCCGCGTGCGACGAACTGGAACGGGCTCTGGAAGTCTTCACCGAGGTCGAACTCCATCGAACCGGTCGCGTGGCACTCCCTAGACTTGGCTGACCGAAGACTTACCATCAACCGATTGAAGGACTCCCCATGACCACGATGTTCTACGAAGCCGACGCTAAGCCCCAGCTCTTGATGGGCAAGAAGATCGCGATTCTCGGCTACGGATCCCAGGGCCACGCGCACGCGCTCAACCTGCACGACAGCGGCTACGACGTCCGCGTGGGACTGCGCACCGACTCCTCGTCGATCGCCAAGGCCGAAGACTCGGGCCTTCGCGTGCTCTCAATCGCTGACGCCTGCGCCGAAGCCGACGTGATCATGGTGCTCGTACCCGACACCGAGCAAAAGCGGACCTATGACACCGAGATCGAACCACATCTGACCACGGGCAAATGCCTCCTCTTTGCTCACGGCTTTAACATTCGTTTCGATCTGATCAAGCCGCCGGCCGATGTGGACGTGGCCATGGTCGCCCCCAAGGGCCCCGGACACCTCGTACGTCGAACGTACTTGGAGGGCGGAGGCGTGCCGTCGCTCGTAGCGGTTCAACAAGATGCCACCGGACAGGCCCACGACATCGCCCTGGCCTACGCGCACGGTATCGGAGCGACCCGAGCGGGCGTGCTCGAGACGACGTTCACCGAAGAGACCGAGACCGACCTCTTCGGCGAGCAGGCCGTGCTCTGCGGAGGCGTCACCGCGCTCGTGCGAGCCGGCTATGAGACCCTCGTCGAAGCGGGCTACCAGCCGGAGAGTGCGTACTTCGAGTGCCTCCACGAACTGAAGCTGATCGTCGACTTGATGTATGAAGAAGGGATCACTGGCATGCGTTTCAGCGTCTCGGACACTGCTGAGTACGGTGACCTGACTCGAGGACCACGGGTCATCAACGAGGCGGTCAAGAAAGAGATGAAGCAGATCCTCACCGAGATTCAAGACGGTACGTTTGCCGCCGAATGGATCCTGGAGAACGAGATAGGTCGCCCGCGCTACCGCGAACTGCGCGACGCCGGAAAGAAACATCCGATCGAAGACATCGGGAAGAGGCTTCGTGCCATGATGCCCTTCGTCTCGGCGGGTAAGCAAAAGGTCGCGGACGTCTCGGGTGGCGACACCGATTGAATAGCGGGTGGCGCTTTACTTCGGCAACGACTCGTACTGACCGTGTCTCTGTCGTCGGATATCTCGAACGTCGAATGCGACCGCAATGATGATGCCCGCGATGACCAACACCTGGACGAATTCGATCGGCCAGGACCGATGTCCGGTTAATTCCACAACGACAATGGTCAACACCACTACAGCAAGCATTGCGCGAAGATGTAATAACTTGGTTGTTGCGAAGAAGTTGATAAATCGAACCTACCGCGTCACGTCCACGAACCGTCCGCGCGGGATTGGCGTCGTCACCCAAAGGAGTAACGAATGGACATTCGTTCTGCCTACAGGAGCGGCTCGTACGCATGATCCTTTTCGAGTCATAGTGGAGAGGATTATGCGCGAATGCAGCGAAGCACGATCAAGGCTTATGGGCATCACGTGGGCTCACAACGTGCGAGAAGCATCAGGTCAATGAAGTGCTGACTGAAACGGTCCGGGCTGGCGCGTCGAACTAGGCGGCAAACTGCGGAAAGTAACATAGGGATATTCAATTTAATGATAATGGCTCCCTCATGGTCACATGGACAAGCGAGAATCGGTGGCCCTGCGGGTCCGACGTCATTGATCTGCTTCCCAGTGCTGGAGCAAGTGCCGGCGAACGAATGGAATGGGCATCATGATTAAACCTGCGACGCCTGACGGCGTTGATCCCCCCGACGACCACTGGCGGGCGACAGCCCGTGCGGGCCGCGAGCGTCGACGAACCTTACGCTCCGAGTTGAGTGACGAGATGAAAACCGCAGCACGGTCACGCTCGATGGGGATTTGCGAGTGCACAAACCAGAACTGCTGGCACTTTCACCGGTGCAAAGCTCCGGGAGTCACCTATTTGGCCAAGCGTTCCGATTCCGGTGTCGTGTCGTGCCAATTTTTTTGTCGCGAGTGCGCCCGTACGGCGGGTGGACGACGGGATCGCTTGTAGCACTTCTCCAGTTCAAACCGTTTAGCACACTGAAGCCTTTCGATTGCCACGATTTAGTAAACGGGTCAGTTCTGCAACGGATGCTCCTCGGCGCGCTTTCCGGTACGTTCTTAGTGACCTGCGTCATTTGGCTCGAAGTAAGCGGTCCCTCTCGAAGCAAAGATATATTTTGATGAGACTGGAATGATTCAATGACTGACGAATTGCAACGGAGTTCGTGGAAGTCAGCATCGGTATTCCGACGCCCATTGACGTCGGATCGGCGGCGCGCGGTCACACACGTGGTGGCAGGAGAGTTCGCATTCCTCGTCTTCACCGGAGTGAGCATTGCGCTGCATCCCGGTTTCGTCCTGAAAGGGGATGAAGGTGGGTTGAGTGACTATGGAGTGCACCTCGCGACCACGGTCCCTTACACACTCGCCTTGGCGTTGCTCGCCTTTCACAGCCGACGCGCGGCACTTCTCTTCGCTGACGACGACCAACGATCACGTCGCCTTCGTCTCCTGCTTTCGGCGTATTGCTCGGTCGTGCTCTTGGTATTGCTGAGCACGTACGTGTACACACTCAACAGCGTGTTGAAGAATGTTCACTTTAGCTTCGGCACTCTTTTGATTCTCGTCGTCGGCGTGGGCTCGATTTGGATGTACCGATTGTGGCCATCGACGATTGCGGTCCGGTTGCTCCTTGCGATTCAGTTAACCGGGGACGTCTTGACCTTGTTGACGGTCATAGGCGCGTTTCACGTACTCTTTCTGGCCGAAATGCTGTCGAATATCGGCTTCGCGTCTCTACTAGTTCGAACTTGTCGACGAGTTGACGTCGAGGACCGACAGATGCGCGCGAGCTACAAATTACCGACGACGTAGTTGATGCACGCACAGAGTGACGCGACATCTTCTGAATCAATACTGGGAAACATCGCGATACGCAACTGGTTGCGTCCGAGCTTGCGATAGGGATCAGTATCGACAATTCCGTTGGCTCGGAGAATCTTCGCAATATTCGTAGCGTCGACATCGTCATGGAAGTCAATCGTTCCCACGACGTTGCTCCGCTGTGCCGGACTTTCGACGAACGGTCGGGCAAAGGGCGACGCCTCGGCCCAGGTGTAGAGGACTTCTGCCGACGTGGCCGAACGACCCGCCGAGAAACTCAATCCGCCGTTGTCATTCATCCACGCAATCTGGGACGCGAGCATGTGGATCGTCGCGAGTGCCGGTGTGTTGTACGTCTGATTGAGACGTGAGTTGTCGAGGGCGATCTTGAGATCCAGCGACGCCGGTGTCCAGCGTCCTGAAGCGGCGAGCGACTCGATTCGCTCAATAGCTGCCGGTGAGCACGCGGCCAACCAAAGTCCCCCGTCGGAGGAGAAGGACTTCTGCGGCGCGAAGTAGTAGCAATCGAACTGCGACGCGTCGACCATCAGGCCACCCGCGCCCGAAGTCGCGTCCACGATGACCAGTCCCTTGGCACCGGCGGGGCGCTCAATCGTCATCATCACGCCCGTCGACGTCTCATTGTGCGTGAGGGCGTAGGTGTCGACGCTGTCGTCGGTCACGGCGCTGGGATGCGTTCCCACGGCACTCTTGATGATGTGCGGATCCTTAAGGTGTGGTGCTTCGGTGACGCACGTCGCGAACTTCGAAGAGAACTCACCGAAACTGAGGTGTTGCGACTGTTCAGCGATTAGATGGAATGTCGCGGCGTCCCAGAAGCCTGTCGTGCCACCGTTGCCGAGTAACACCTCGTAGCCGTCGGGCAACGAGAAGAGTGCGTGAAGGCCCTCGCGAACCTCGGCGACTTTGTTGCGTACGGTCGACTGTCGGTGGGACGTGCCCATATAGGTCGTCCCGTCAGCGACGAGGGCACTCAACTGCTCGGCGCGGACTTTCGAAGGTCCGGAACCAAAGCGTCCGTCGCGCGGGAGAAGGTCGGCGGGAATCTTTAACGTCTCGGGGGAACTCATAGACTCATTCTTACGGAAATTGAACGGAGCCCCCGATGACATCGAGAGTGAGTCGCCTTTTGGGTGGCTTGGCCCCCAGCGCAACTTTGGCCGTGGACGCCAAAGCCAAGGCGCTCAAAGCGGCCGGCGAGCCGGTCATTGGTTACGGCGCGGGTGAACCTGATTTTGCGACTCCCGTCCACATCGTCGAAGCGTCGGCCAAGGCCTGTTACGACCCGGCGAACTACAAGTACACGCCGACCGCGGGACTGATGGAACTGCGCGAGGCGATCGTGGCCAAGTCCATGCGCGATTCGGGTCTTCACACGACGCCCGGCCAGGTGCTGGTCACGAACGGCGGAAAACACGCAATTATCACGGCCCTGATGGCAAAGCTGAACCCCGGTGACGAAGTGCTTATTCCGGCGCCGTACTGGACGACGTACCCCGAGGCCGTGTACCTCGCTGGAGGGAAACCGGTCCCGGTGATGACCTCGCAGGCGAATGGTTTTCGCGTCACGGTCGACGAACTCGAACGGTCCCGGACCCCAAGGACGACGTTGTTAATCTTCACGTCCCCGTCGAACCCCTCGGGAGCCGTGGTGCGACCACACGACGTCGCGGCGATAGGTCGCTGGGCGGCCGAGCACGGCATCTGGGTGCTGTGTGACGAGATTTACGAACACCTGGTCTACGGCGACGCCGAATTCGTGTCGATGCCGGTCGTGGCGCCTGAGTTGGGTGATCGCTGGATCGTGGTAAACGGCGTGGCGAAGACCTACGCGATGACCGGGTGGCGCGTCGGGTGGATGATCAGCGCGCCGGACATCATGGAGGCGGCCGTCAACTATCAAAGCCAGACGACGTCGAACATCTCGAACATCTCGCAGCGCGCAGCGGTCGCCGCCCTCAACGGTGACCTCAGCGCGGTGTACGAGATGCGCGCGGCCTTCGATCGAAGGCGCAAAGTAATGACCTCAATGCTGAACGCCATCGACGGCGTGACGTGCGTGGAGCCCGAGGGGGCCTTTTATTGCTATCCCAACGTGACGGGATTGTTAGGTCGGTCCTTCGGCGGGCGCGTGGCGCATTCGTCTGCGGAACTCGCCGAGATGTTGCTCGAGGCGATCAAGATTGCGGTGGTCCCAGGTGAGGCCTTCGGGACGCCGGGATACTTCCGACTCAGTTCCGCTCTAGGCGACACGGACCTCGCCGAGGGTCTGGAGCGCTTGGCGAATTTCGTTGCCGCAGGCTGAGATTCACCCGTTTTCCCTTAGTGTGAGAGGACCCAACGAAAGGTGACCTCGTGGCTCGTGTATTAGTAACCGAAGAGATTGCCGACTCCGGTCTTCAACAATTGCGCGACGCCGGACACACCGTCGAGATTCGGCTCGGCCTTTCGCCGTCCGAATTGATTGAGGCCGTGAACGGTGCGAACGCGCTCATCATTCGATCCGCCACCAAAGTCGACGCCCCCACGCTCGAAGCGGCCAAGGAACTCGTGGTGGTTGGCCGCGCCGGCATTGGATTGGACAACGTCGATGTTGCTCGGGCGACCGAACTGGGCGTCATGGTCGTCAACGCGCCGGTCTCCAACATCCTCTCGGCCGCAGAACAGACAATGGCGCTGCTCTTGGCCCAGGCGCGCAACATCCCCCAAGCCCATACGGCACTGAAGGCCGGAAAGTGGGAGCGCAGCAAGTGGGAGGGCGTCGAACTCCACGGCAAGACGCTCGGCGTCGTCGGACTCGGAAAGATCGGTGCTCTCGTGGCCCAACGGGCCTCGGCCTTCGGCATGCGCCTGATCGCTTTCGATCCGTACATCTCCGAAGAGCGAGCGCGGCACATGGGTGTCGAACTGGTTGACCTCGACATGCTGCTCGCTCAAAGCGACTTCATCACGATCCATTTGCCCAAGACGAAGGAGACGACGAATCTTCTTGACGCGGCAGCGTTAGCGAAGACCAAACCAGGCGTTCGCATCATCAACGTCGCCCGAGGCGGCATCGTCAACGAAGCGGATTTGGCCGATGCCATTCGCAACGGTCACGTACAGGGCGCGGCGTTGGACGTCTTCGAAAAGGAGCCGACCACGGAGTCGCCATTATTCGAGCTGCCCTCGGTCGTGGTCGTACCTCACCTCGGCGCCTCAACCTTCGAAGCGCAGGACAAGGCCGGCATCACCATCGCCGAGCAAGTGCAGTTGGCCCTCGCCGGCGACTTCGTTCCCTACGCCGTCAACGTCGCCGCCGGCGAAGTGTCAAACGCCGTGCGTCCCTTCATGGGCTTGGCCGAGGTCCTCGGTCGCTTCATCGGTGGACTCCTGGACGGTAAGCCCGCAGACCTGGAAGTTAATTACCTGGGCGAGCTCGCGGGTTCGGGAACCAAGATACTCACGCTCTGCGCACTGAAAGGACTTCTCACGGCGACCGGCCACGAGGGCGTGTCCTTCGTCAACGCTCCGCAACTTGCCGAAGACCACAACCTCACCTACAACGAGATTTCCACCGTCGAGTCACCGGAGTACGTGAATCAGATCTCGGTGCGCTCCGGCGACCACGAGGTGTCGGGCACGTTGGTCACGATCGGCACGCGACTCGAGACCCGGATTGTCGGCGTTGACGGGCACAGCGTCGAGATCCCACCGGCCGCGTCGATGCTCGTGGTGCACAACGATGACCGGCCCGGCATGATCGGCAGGGTAGGGGTCGCGCTCGGTGAAGCCGGCGTGTCCATCAGCTCGATGGCGGTGGGTCCGGACCAACTGACCAAAACCGCCCTGATGGTCCTCTCGACCGAGATTCCCACTCCGGCTGAAGTGATCGAGCGTTTACGTGACGCCGACGGCATTCAAGACATCCACCTCATCACCCTGCGCTGACAACTTCGCTTCAGCCGTCGCAGTTGATGGAGTAGCCGACCCCGGGAACGGTGGTGATGAGTTCCGCCGATTCGTCGTTCAGTTTCTGACGCAATCGGTGGATGTAGGCGTGGACGTACTGGGCTTCGGCGCCGTAGCCCGGAGCCCAGACGGCGCCGAGAATCATCTGGTGCGTGCAGGTCTTTCCGGCGTGGCGAACGAGGAACGCCAGCACCTCGAACTCCTTGGTCGTCAACGCGACGTTGGCACCCTCCCAGGCGACATCGTGATGGACCAGGTCGAGGGTGAGAGCGCCGCACGCCATAGTCGTCTCAGCGGGATCCTCTCGATCGACGCTGCGTCCGCGTAGCACCACCTTGATCCTCGCCTCGAGTTCGGGCATGCTGAAGGGTTTCGTGACATAGTCATTCGCCCCGGCGTCGAGCGCGCCGACCTTGCGATTCTCCGATCCGGTCGCCGACCAGGTGCTCGGGGAGCTCGGACAGATGTTGCGCCGCCTCGCCTCCGCGCTGCGCCTCGAACCTGGAAGAGTCCAAACTCGCCACCACACTCGCGACGAGCAACATGGCCGTCCAGTTCTGCGGGGTTCCGACGTCAAAGGAGAGCCGCTGACGGATCTGGTTTCGTCGGCTCCAAGTTCGAAACGGACGTCGCGTTAACCTCGACGGCGTGAGCGACGTTGCCGGACCACTACGTCGTTGGCTGTTCACTTCGCAGGCCCGGCTCTCGACGTACTCGCTACGGCGAAACGCCTTTCGCTCCGTGACCAGAGCTCGCAGCGCCATCAAACTTGCCGGGACTGAACCGCATCTGCGGCAGGAGTCGGGTGCTCCGCACCTCGCACGTTTGAACGAGTACATCGATGTAATAGACGATCACTCGCTCGAACTCTTTGAGACCCGATCGTAAACCGGAGATGAAAGTCGTGCGGCCTCGTGGCGCCTAGGCCGCGAGCAACGCTCGGACGTGGGCTCTGGTTGAATCAATCACCGGTAACGATTCTTCTTCGTCCATCAGCATTCCAAATTCGGTGCAGCAAAGACCGACCACGCTCGCGCCACGTTCCAGACATGACGAAGCGACGTCTCGCAGGTAGGCGCGCGAAACCTTCGTGACGATGCCCCGGGTCAATTCCGAGAAGATGATGAATTGGAGTCGCTCGGACTGTTCTTCGGTCGGCTTGATTGACGTGACGCCGAGCTCCTGCAACCGGTCTGAATAGAATCCACCTTCGATCAGGTATTTCGTTCCGAGGAGAGCCAGCGTCGAATGGCCTCGTCCGAGGGACTCCTTGGCGATGGCGTCGCGCACGTCGATGACCGGGATGGCGACGGCGCCTTGCACCTGAGCGAAGTTGACGTGCATGGTGTTGGCGCCGATGCCGAGGACCGTGGCGCCAGCGCGCTCCAGTCGCCGCGCAGAGTCGGCCAGGATCTCACCCGTAGCTTCCCAGTTGCCCTCTCGTTGCAGGGGCACGATGGCGCCGAAGTCGACGGAGTCGATGAGGAGTTGCGGTTGCGACCACTCGTTCACACCGATGAAGAGTTGATTGAAGTAGCGATAGTACGACGCCGTCGACTCCCAGGAGAGTCCGCCGACGATGCCAATTCTTGATCCTGACATGACGATGTCTAGAAGTAACTGATGAGGTCGACGCGTTCCATGATCTCGTCTGTGAGCAGCGGCAATACGTCGAGCGCGGCCATGTTCTCTCGCACCTGTGCGGCGTTGGAGGCACCGGTGATGACAGTGGACACGTGAGGATTCTTCGCGCACCACGCGAGAGAGAACTGGGTGAGCGAGACATCAAGTTCGTCGGCGATGACCTTGAGATCGGCCACTTTTTTGTTACGGGCCTCGTCAGTGAGCAGACCCTTCAGCCATTCGTAGCCGGGCAGCGTCGCGCGAGAACCTTCGGGCACTCCGTTCAGGTATTTGCCGGTGAGGAGTCCCGAGGCGAGCGGCGACCACGTGGTGGTACCGAGTCCGATGTCCTCGTAGAGACGCAGGAACTCCTTATCCACCTTGTCGCGGCGCAAGATGTTGTACTCGGGCTGTTCCATGAGTGGCTTGTGGAGGTTGTGGCGGTCGGCAATGTCGTAGGCGGCGCGGATCTCATCGGCGTTCCATTCCGACGTTCCCCAGTAGAGCGCCTTGCCCTGTGTGATCATGTCGCTCATCGCCCACACGGTCTCTTCGATCGGGGTATTCGGGTCGGCTCGGTGACAAAAGACGAGGTCGACGAAGTCAAGTCCCAAACGCTCGAGTGAACCGTCGATGGCTTGAGTGAGATATTTGCGGTTCAGGGTGTTGCGCATGTTGGGAACACTGTGCAATCCCCAGAAGAGCTTGGTCGAGACGATGTACTCGTGACGCTGCCAACCCAACTCACGGAAAGCTTCGCCCATCACCCGCTCGGACTCACCGGCGGCGTAGGCCTCGGCGTTGTCGAAGAAGTTGACGCCCGCCTCTTTGGCGGCGTTGAGGCATTCAGCCGCCTGCTTGGCGGTTTCGATCTGATCGGCGTTGGCGAAGGTGACCCAACTCCCGAAGGACAGCAGGCTGACCTTGAGACCTGAACGGCCGAGTCGTCGATATTGCATGTCAGTCATGATTTCTCCTTGGGGTGTGGTGGACCGAACTAATCAGAATCAGGATTGCGAGGTACGTCGGCCCATTCGTCATGCGAAACCGGCTCGGCGTCCTGGGGCCGCTTCACGAGCATCACGGTGCCGGCGATGCTCGCCGCGACGACCAGTACGAACATGAGTTTCAGAACTGTTTTAAGTACGCCCATGACACATGAGGTTAGCGGTGAGTTTCTCTGGACATCGACGCCGTCAGCGGTAGAATGATTGCATGAGAAACGGCCACAAGGAGCTGCTGCTTCGATAGGGGTGAGCATTCGCTCGCCCCGACCCCCGCTTTGGCGGGGGTTTTTTGTTTCTCGTTTTACCGTGATGGAGAGGATCAAACAGGTGAAAGATAACCAGCAACCGAGCCCCATGGCCTACGACAAATATGTCGCGACGATTCCGGTCGACCTACCGGATCGCGCCTGGCCCGATCGCCGACTGACCAAGGCGCCTCGTTGGTGCAGTGTCGACCTTCGTGACGGCAACCAGGCCCTGATCGATCCAATGGACCTAGAGCGTAAGAACGCGATGTTCCGCCAACTCGTGGAAATGGGATTCAAGGAGATCGAGGTCGGCTTCCCTTCGGCCTCGCAGCCCGATTTCGACTTCGTGCGACAGATCATCGAAGAGGACTTGATCCCCGAGGACGTCACGATCCAGGTCCTCACCCAGTGCCGCGAGGACCTCATCCGTCGCACCTACGAGTCGGTCATCGGCGCTCGCCGCGCCATCATCCATTTCTATAACTCGGTTTCGACGTTGCAACGTCGCGTCGTGTTCGGTCTTGACAAGGCGGGGATTCAGAAGATCGCGACCGACGCCGCGGCCTTCTGTCGCAGCCTCGAATCGATGTCGCCCACGACGGAGTTCTATTACGAATACTCGCCCGAGAGTTTCACCGGTACTGAGCTCGACTACGCCCTCGAGGTCTGCAACGCCGTCATCGACGTCATCGATCCCACACCCCAGAAGCCGCTGATCTTGAACCTCCCGGCAACCGTCGAGATGTACACGCCAAATCTCTACGCCGACGCCATCGAGTGGTTCCTTCGTCACGTGGATCGTCGCGACAGCGTCGTGCTCTCGTTGCACCCACATAACGACCGCGGTACCGGCGTCGCGGCGGCCGAACTCGGCGTCCTCGCGGGTGCCGACCGCGTCGAGGGCACGCTCTTCGGCAACGGCGAGCGCACGGGCAATGTCGACGTCGTCAACCTGGCGTTGAACTTGTTCTCTCAAGGCATCGACCCCGAATTGGATATTCGTGACATCGACAAAGCGCGCCACGTGGCCGAATACGCCAATCGTCTGCCGGTGCACATGCGTCACCCCTACGTCGGTGAGCTGGTCTACACCGCCTTTTCCGGTTCGCACCAGGACGCGATCAAAAAGGGAATGCTGGCGATTGGTGACACCTACGACGTCTGGGCGGTGCCGTACCTGCCGATCGATCCGAAGCACACGGGTCGTACCTACGAAGCGATAATCCGGGTCAACTCCCAGTCGGGCAAAGGTGGTGTCGCCTATTTGCTCAGCGCCGAACACGGCCTCGACCTACCGCGCGCCATGCAAGTGGAGTTCTCGAAACAGGTCCAGGAGCTGACCGAGGCGACCGGCACCGAGATCTCGCCGGCCGAGATCTGGGATGTCTTCACGACGACGTACCAGCCCGAGAATCCACCGATCCAGCTGCTCTCGAGCGAGGTCTCGGCCGACCAGGCCAGCACTCGCATCTTCGCCCAGCTTGTCGTAAGTGGCCATCACGTCACCGTGAAGGGCGAAGGCAATGGCCCGATCGACGCCTTGATGGACGGACTACGCACCGAGATGGACGTGAAGTTCAGCGTCCGCGACTACTCCGAACACGCCCTGACTTCGGGTTCGGCCGCTTCGGCCGTTGCCTACGTCGAAGCCGAAGGTGAAGACGGGACGACCTGGTGGGGCGTCGGCATGAGCTCGTCGATCCTTGACGCATCGCTCGAAGCTGTCATCTCTGCCGCAAATCGTCGTCGGTAGGAAACGCCAGGGATCTTCGACGCCGTCCGGCATCGAAGTCCTCCGTAGGATTCGCTCAACTGGGAAAGGCTCCCGGACGAGAGTGTGGCTGGACACGACAATGCCGTTACAAAACGACGCGCTCGCCATAAGTGATGCGTGGTCGCGAGGCCTCGACATCCGAGAACTGGTCAAAGCACGGTTGCGTGAGTCGAACGCGCTCGACGTGGACGTTGACATCGTCGCCATTGGCAAGGCGGCACGCGAGATGAGCGAGGCCTCACGCGACGTGCTGGGCGAGCACGTTAAACGTCGGCTGGTGATCGTCGATGAGGGTCCGGCCTTTTCCATGGACTCCGACGTCGAGTTCGTCATCGGCGAGCATCCATTGCCGGGCCTCGGCAGTCTGATGGCCGGCCAGCGCCTCGTGGAGTTCTTGGATCGACCAAGTGGCGCTGGATGCACAATCTTCCTGATTTCGGGAGGGGCGTCGAGTCTTTGCGCCCTGCCGCAACCACCGGTGGGTCTCGACGATCTCCACGAACTCTTCGCGGCTGCCCTCGAATCCGGTGCTGATATCACGACGCTCAATAAACTTCGCGCCGCGAGCTCGAGCATCGCCGGTGGCGCAGTTCTTCGAAGAGTTCGAACACCACGTTCACTGGCTCTCATAATGGTCGACAACGTGGTGTCGGGGGAGCGCTGGGTGGCGTCGGGTCTCACGTTCGACTACACGCCATCCGGTGCCGAAGTTGAAGGGCTGTTAGAGGACGTTGGGCGTGGAGGCACGGAGTTCGCGATGAGAATCCTTGAAGCGGCCCGGAATCGAGGTCAAGTCATGAGAGAAACAGCGACGACAGTTCACGAGAATCGGGTGATTGCCAGTCCATCGGACGCGCTCGTCGCGGTCGCCGATGAGGCGACCCGGCGCGGCTTCCGGGTTATTGCATTGGGTAACGCACTCCGCGGCGATGTCCAGGATGTGGTCAAGCACATGGCCGAGACGATTCGGTCGAATTCCCTTACGTCAGAACAGTTCTGCGTGGTCGGGGTGGGCGAAGTGACGCTTCGAATCCGGGGGAACGGCACCGGTGGTCGATGCCAGGATTTCGCGTGGCGGATGGCCAAAGTACTTGACAGCACCGAACGCGACACGGTTGTCGTAGCCCGCGCCACCGATGGGCGAGACTTCGTCAAGGGCATTGCCGGTGGCTGGGTCGATGACGCAACGCTGGGCCGCGCCCGCGAACAGGGAATCGATTGGACGAGTGTCGTTGAGAACTGCGACAGCCACCAAGCGCTGGCCGATCTAGGTCAACTCCTCGAAGGCGGTCGAACGGGCTGGAACCTCTGCGACGTCTACCTCGCCGTTGTGGGCCGTGCCTGACCTAGGTCCGCAGGACCACGTTCAGGGGCTCCTCGCCACGGAGCATGCGTTCGATCTGTTGGTGAACCAGGCGAGCGATGCGAGGCAAGGCGGCTGAACTCATACCTCCGACGTGCGGGGAGATCAGTACGTTCTCGAGGGCGAAGAGCGGATGGCCGTCCGGTAACGGTTCGGGTTCTGTCACGTCCAGGGCGAGGCGAAGCCTCCGGCTTTGAGCCTCTGCCAGCAATGCGTCGGTATCGGCGACGGCCCCGCGAGCGACGTTGACCAGCAAACTTCCGTCGGACATGAGCGAGAGAAACTCCCGGTTGACGAGGTGATGCGTGCTGTCGTCGAGCGGAACCGCGATCACTACGATGTCCGACATCGGCAGAAGTTCGTTCAAGGCGCCCAGACCGTAGATGCGGCCGCGTTCGTCGCTTCGTTCGTGGCGCGCGAGGCGAAGGACCGTTGTTTCGAAGGGGAGCAGTCTCGATTCGATGGCGTGAGCGACCCCTCCGTAGCCGACCAGCAGTATCGTGCGGTCGGCCAGGCTCTGATGCCACGAGGGCGACCACCTGCCAGCGGCGGCCGCTCGCACAAAGTCCGGTATCGCGCGTTGCGACGCCAGTATGAGTGCCAGGGTCAACTCGGCGGTCGAGGTCTCGTGCACCGACGCGGCGTTCGCGAAGGTCATGTGCTTCGGCAAGACTTCGGCGACGCCGTCGTAGCCCAGTGTGAGACTCTGCACGAGTGCGACGTCGAGACCTTCGAGCGTCGCCAGGCCCTCGAGCGACTGCAGGTACGGACGAATCACCATGTCGATCCGGTGGAGGGGTGCCGATTCCTTCATTGACCATTCCACGACTTCGACGCCGCGGGGCAACTCCCCGAGGGTGCCACGCACGAGTGCGTCGGGAACGCTGAGCACGAAGGCGTTACCCATCGTGATCAGTGGAAGAGACTGGCGTAAGCGTTGATGGCCGGTTGTCCGCCCAGATGGGCGAAGAGCACGTTGGCGTCCGGTGGGATCTCGCGGTCTTGGACCATGTGAATGAGTCCAGCGAGCGACTTTCCTTCGTAGACCGGATCGGTGATCATCGCTTCCAGCGACGCGCCCAGTCGCATCGCGTCGAGGGTGCGGTGGTCCGGAATCCCGTAGGTGCCCGCGTGAAAACGATCGTCAAGGACGATCTCTTCGTCCGGAATCTCTCGTTCGACGCCGATGAGCTTCGCGGTCGCACGCGTGATTCGAGCGATTTGCGCCCAGGTCTCGCCGGGTTTCGCCGACGCGTCGATGCCGATGACCGTACGCGAATCGTCGTGGAGGGCGAAACCGGCGACCATGCCGGCCTGCGTCCCACCGGTCACTGAACAGACGATGACGTAATCGAAAAAGACTCCCAGTTCGGTCTCCTGCTGTTCAACTTCTTTGGCCCATCCGGCGAAACCGAGACCGCCGAGGGGATGATCCGACGCTCCGGCCGGAATTGCGTAGGGCTTGCCGCCGCGCTCCTCAACTTCGAGGATGGCTTTTTCCCAACTCTCCTTGAAACCGATCTCGAAGCCCGCTCGCACGAGCCGTACGTCGGCGCCCATCAAACGGCTGAGAAGGATGTTGCCCACGCGGTCGTACGTCACGTCGGGCCAATCGACCCAGCTTTCTTGGATGAGGACGCACTTGAGACCTGTCTTGGCCGCCGCCGCAGCCACTTGTCGCGTGTGATTGGACTGCACGCCGCCAATCGACACCAGCGTGTCGCAACCATTGGCCAAAGCGTCGGCGACCAGATACTCGAGTTTGCGGGTTTTGTTGCCGCCGAAGGCGAGACCGGAGTTGACGTCATCGCGTTTGGCCCAGACGCTGGCCCCTTCGAGGTACTCGCTGAGTCGATCCAGTCGATGTATCGGCGAAGGACCAAACATGAGGGGGTAGCGGGGGAACGATTCCAACGACATGTCGCCTCCTAAATTCGTGTGACCATCCGAAGTTAGCGCAGCCGGACAATCGGTAATCGGGCGATGCGAAGATCCAAATAAGTCCCTGCATCGTAGAATTAGAACTACGGAAATAGAACTGAGCGACCAAGCGCGCGAGTACGTGGTGGCGCGCGGCGGTACCCTCTTCCTGAAGGTGCGTCACGATTGGTGCTGTTCGCGCGGTGGGCTGACCTTCATGGACGCTTCGACGACGGCCCGAAGTGTCGGCGACTACGAAAAGGTGAATGACGCGGCTTTCGACGTGCGGCTCCTTCACTCAAGTTCCGTACTTCCCTCGAAGGTGAGTGTGGAGATCCGGGGAAAGCTGCGACCACATCTGGTGGCGTACTGGGACGGTTGCGCCTACCGTCTCTAGCGGCCCCGGAATATCAAGAATGGCCCGCTTCGCCATCCTTCATTCGTTCCTCGGGGATGTTCACGATTTCACAGGCGAGGGACTACCTTTTAAAAAGCGTTGACTTCGGGTTGTGACTTCATTGACCGAATGTCGTCATTGGATCCTCCGAACGAACGCGTGGGAGCTCGAGAGATGGACGACGACACCGAAGATCGCATCCGCCCCAGCCATTTCCGCTATGCGAGGCGTGACGTGACTCCAAAATCCGAGGATGTCGCGGTGCTGGCCAACCCCAACGACGTCGAGCCAGTGCCTACCTCGAGAGTCCAAGAGCTTTCACCGTACGCTTGGACGACCTTTTTCATCCTCGGAGCTTTGGTTGTCGGTTATCTGACTTCGCTCTTGGTACGCGGTTCCAACGACAATGTGACGTGGCTCGATGGCTGGAGCGTGGCCGCGATTGAGGGGGTCGCGTCGATCATCTGCATTATCCGCGGCCTGGACAAGAATCCGGGACGAGCCGCTCCGCTCGCCTTGGGGCTGGGACTCTTGTCGTGGTCGCTCGGCGATCTGTTCTTGACCATTGAGTCCTTGGGCGGAAAGACGCCTTCGGTGCCGTCTGTCGCGGACGTCTTCTACCTCGCCTTCTACCCGTTGGCCTACATCGCGACAGTGGAGTTGTTGCGAAGCGCCATGGGCCGACTGACGCGACCAAACTGGCTTGACGGTGTCGTCGCGGGCTTTGGCGCAGCCGCGATCTGCGCCGCCTTCGCCTTCCACAGCATCTTGCATGCCGCGGGTGGGAGCGTCGGAACGGCGGCCACGAACCTGGCGTATCCGATTGGCGATCTCCTGTTGTTGTCCCTGGTCATCGGCGGCACGGTGTTGCTCGCGGGGCGTTCGACCTTACCGTGGTTCCTACTCGCGGCGGGTATCTCGCTCAATGTCATTGGCGACACGGCGAACCTCTTTTCTTCATCCACGATCTTCGCGTCCAAGATCGGGACCGACTTCAACGCGGTGGCTTGGCCGGTCTCAATTCTGCTCATGGCGATGTCAGTGTGGCTGAAACCAAGAACGCTCGATCCGCAGCGCGCCCAGCGCGTCGCCGGCGTGGCATTGCCGAGCGCCGCCGCCGTGGCCGCCTTAGCCATCTTGCTAATCGGTTACGTCCACACGATCACCTGGGTCGCGCTGTGGCTGGCGACGGCGACGCTGCTGACGACGGGACTGCGTCTCACCTTGTCAGCGCGAGACCTACGACTGCTCACTGAAGAACGCCATCGTCAAGCCCAGACTGACGAACTGACGGGTTTGGGCAATCGGCGCTACCTCTTCCATGTGCTCGAGACGTTCTTCGCGGACTACGCCAATCCGTGGACGAATTCGAGGAACCTGGCTTTCCTCTTCATCGACCTCAACCGCTTCAAGGAGATCAACGACTCCTTTGGCCACCCCGCAGGCGATGAGCTGTTGCGTCAACTCGGCCCGCGACTGACCCGGGCCGTGCCCGCCACGGGTTCGGTGTTCCGATTAGGTGGTGACGAATTGGCGGTGGTGTTGGTCGACGCCGACGCCACCGAAGCCCAAGCCGCCGCCGAGACGATCCTGAACGAGATCCGCCAGCCGTTCGTGTTGCAAAAGATGCGGGCCAGCGTCGGCGCCAGCATCGGCATCGCTCTTGCACCCAATGATGCCACCGAGGCGATTGGACTCACTTGGTGCGCCGACACCGCGATGTATCGCGCGAAGCTCGGCAACATCCCTTACGCCTTCTACGACCAGTCGGTTGACGGCGGCGAGCACAAGCTGGACCTCGCCGAAGAGTTGCGCATCGCGGTCGATCAAGGCAGTTTCGTCCTTCACTATCAACCTCTATTGAACCTTCACACGGGAGAGATTCTCTCGGTCGAAGCGCTGATTCGCTGGCCCCACGCCACTCTCGGCTTGGTGCCACCACTGAAGTTCTTGCCGCTCGCCGAAGATGCCGGCCTTATGACGCGTCTTACGACCTGGGTGCTCTCCGAGGCGCTCGCCCAATGTGCCAGGTGGCGCGACTCGGGTCTGCGAATGGTGATATCGGTCAACATCACGTCGTCGAACCTCTTGGAGGATGGGTTCACGGACCTGGCGGCTGGTCTGTTGAATGAACACGATCTGTCAGGCTCGTCGCTCGTCATAGAGATCACTGAGACGAGTCTCATCACTGACTTTTCTCGCTCCAAGGCGGTGATCGAGGCATTGAAGTCGATGGGAATCGTCGTGTCGATTGACGATTTCGGGGCTGGTTTCACGTCTCTGGCGTACCTCAGTTCCT
The DNA here is from genome assembly GCA_035532375.1 of Acidimicrobiales bacterium. Lineage (GTDB taxonomy): Bacteria > Actinomycetota > Acidimicrobiia > Acidimicrobiales > RAAP-2 > RAAP-2. Next base: position 119,370 of record DATKRC010000001.1, on the reverse strand, counting down.
TGGCGGTCGGGGAACTGAAACTTGATCAGACGTTCATCACGGGTCTCAGTCGGGGTAATGAACGTGACCTCGAATTAGTGCGTGCCACTATCCAATTGGGCCACGACATGCAACTGCGAGTGGTTGCCGAAGGTATCGAGGACGTTGACACGTTGAACCTTCTGAGTGACCTCGGCTGCGATCTCGCGCAGGGATACTTCATCAGTCGACCGATGCCGGCCAACAAGCTGTCTTTCCAGGCAGAGATTTCGCCGGCGCCGGTCGACGTCACGCCGTAAAGCCGGCGCCGGCGCGAATTCATCGTCGCAGGTAGTCGATACGTTGGTTCTCGTGACGACGAACTTCTCGAGAAGATCCGAGCGACTCCGGTGAATGAAGGATTGACGACGCCGGTGTACCGGAGTTTCTTCGAACGTTCGTCGGACGACGTGGCCTTTGACCTCGTTGGATCGTGGCTCGTCTTGCACGACGGTGCGCGTTCGACACGAGTACTGATCGTCGAGACCGAGGCGTACGGCGGCAGTGACGATCCGGCGTCGCACGCGTTTCGCGGTCCGACGAAGCGCAACGAGATCATGTTCGGACCGGCTGGTTATCTGTACGTCTATCTCATCTACGGGATGCACTGGTGCATGAACGTCGTGACGGGACCGAGTGGTGACGCCAGTGCCGTATTGCTACGCGCCGGCGCACTGTATGAACCAACTTCCAACGGCGATGAGGCCGAATCGGGCGTGCTGCGCGGACCGGGCAACCTGACGCGCGGTCTCGGTATCACTGGCGCAGACAACGGACTCGATTGCTGCGGAGGGAACGGTCGATACCTCACGTTCCACCAGAGTCGACAGCTCTCGTGGCCCACGCGACCTTCAAAACGAATCGGCATCACGCGTGAAGTCGATCGACCGTCGAGGTACTTCCTCGAAGGCCATCGCGCGGTGTCGAAGACGCCAGCACGCCATTCGTCACCAAGGCCTCCCGATAAGAACATCCCAAGCGTCTAACGAAGCGCGCGGACCTCGCCGTATCGGAAGCATTTCGAAATGTGGTCGTTCACGAGGCCTGCAGCCTGCATGAGCGAGTAACACGTTGTGGGGCCGACGAAACGGAATCCTCGCTTTTTCAATTCCTTGCTCATGAGTTCGGCCTCGTGCGTCGACGACGGAAGATGAGAGTCGATTTTCCAGTTGCGTTGCAATGGCTTTTCGCCCACGAAGGACCACAAGAGCTCGTTCAAGCTCGATCCGGATCGCTTGAGTTCGAGGACGGCACCAGCGTTGTTGATGGTCGATTCAATTTTCCCCCGATTGCGGATGATCTCGGTGTTCATCATGAGCCGTTCGACGTCCTCGGTGGTGAAAGCTGCCACGAGTTTCGGATTGAAACGTTTGAAGGCCTTTACGTAGCCCGGTCGTCGTTTCAGGATCGTCAACCAGCTAAGTCCGGCCTGAGCACCTTCGAGCGTCAGGAGCTCGAAGAGTTTCGAGTCGTCGTAGAGCGGCACCCCCCACTCTTCGTCGTGGTAGGTCTGCAGCTCTTCACCCTCGGCCCACGAACATCGCATAGTCGAACGGTAGCAATCGTCGATGTGGTCAATTCATTGTTCACGGAGACCGTCGTCGAATCAGCTGACGTGCCGCGACCATTTCTTGTCGCGAGCGTAGAGACTCGGAAACTGCGCTCGTCGCGTGCGGTAGAGATCGGCGACGTCGCCGTTCGGGGTGAAAGTACGGCCGGGGGGGCGAAGACCCGCGACTTCATTGAGTCGATACCGACCCAGGCCGATGGCGGCAAGGAGAGCGGCCCCGCGGAGTTGCGCGACCATGGGCTCGGGTACCTGTTCCACCTCTCGTGCCAGGGCGTCGGCGTAGATCTGGCACCATTCGTTTGATTGGGCACCGCCGCCGATCAGACGAAGCGGTGTGAGTTCGCGTCCGACAAATTTCTCGACATAGCCGAGCAGCCACGCACTGTTGGCGGCGACGCCCTCCATGACCGATCGGATCAGATCGGCCGTGGTCGTGTCGAGCGAAAGGTTTGTGAAACCGCCGCGCAAGTGCTTGTTGCCGATCGGTGATCGTTCGCCGGCGAGCCACGGCGTGAAGAGCACGCCGCCGGCGCCGGGTGCGGACGTCGCCGCGAGAGACGTCATTTCGTCGTAGGGAGGTGGTTGGCCCGAGCCAGCCAGGAGCGCTCGCAACCACTCGAGTGATTTGGCCCCAGTCTCTTGATTGTTGATAACCAAGTAGGAATCGTTGGTGAGTCCTGGCACCGAAGTGATCGAATGGATGGCGTCGGTCTTCTTCTTGGGCACCGGGCAGCTGATCCATGAGGTCGTGGACAGCGCGACGTGCGTCTCGAACAGGCCGGTCGCGCCCGATCCGATCGCCGCCGCGTGCAGGTCCGGAATGCCCGTGATCACCACGGTGTCGGGCGAAAGTCCTAGGTCTTCGGCCACGCTTGACGCGACCGTTCCTACGACGCTGCCGATGGGCTGAAGGGGCGGAAGGCTTCTTTGATCGATGCCCACGATCTTGAGGAGTTGCTCATCGTACTCATAGTGCGTGAGATCGCGATTGTCGGTGAGCCAACTCGTCAACCGCGACGCGTGGGTCGCTGACGCCACACCGGTGAATCGCATCGTCAGATAGTCGACCGGCTCCATAAACCAGCGCGTCACGCTCATGATTTGGGGTTCGTGGTTCATCAGATACAGGATCTGGCCGGTCGGGTCGGCGCCAGAAGGCGAGGGTCCGCCACCGGACTTTCTTACGAACGGAAGAATCTTGCGCGGGTTGTAGCCCTCGATAGGGCCGCCGATCGCTCTGCGAGAGAATTCGCGACCGCGCGTGTCGAGCCACATCAAACAAGGGCCAGTGGGAAGACCATTCGCGTCGACCGGCACCGTCGAGGCGTATTGACCCGTGACGGCGACTGCCTTGACCTTTTCTCTTGTGACGTCGGGTTGTTGCATGAGCCGACGCGTCGCGTCGCTGATCAGGCTCCACCAGAGCGTTGGATCCTGGGTGGCGCCGCCGTCGCTGGTGTACCTCGTCACAACCGAGTGGAGTTCGTGGTCGAGCACCTCGCCGTCGAGGCTCACGAGACCGATCTTCGGTCCACCAGTTCCCAGGTCAATGCTGAGGCAGAGTTCGTCGGTCATTCAGAAGGAACGGCGGCCTGTTGATCCATCATGTCGGCCATGACCGCACGGATGAATTCGTCGGCCTCCGCGCTCATGCCGCCAGCGACGCCACCGTAGATGGCGCCCGACTTCGCCGGTTCATCTCGGTGCGTCTGGGCGTAGTCAACTGCGTCGGTGAGATCGGCCGTCCATCGCTCGACGACGCCCGGTTGGGTTTGCGGTCGAGTGACAGCCATGTGAATCGCGTTGGGGTACTGCTGACCATTCATTCGCCATCCTTTCGTTCGCAGAAAGTCGTTGACCAGATAGATGTCGAATTCGTCGGACGTGAAGGAGAAGAGAAAGCTGGGCGTGCCCATGATCCGAAGCGCGGAGTGGCTTCGGATGGCTGCTTGCATGGCCGAAGACGTCTCGAATATGGCCTTGGCGTATTTGCGATAGCCCTCGCGGCCGAGGCTTACCATTGCGGCCCACGTGGCGGCCAAGAGGCCACCGGAACGCGACCCGTCCATTCCCGGTGAGCAGTACTTCCCACCCGACCAGTCCGTCAGATAGAAGTACTGCGAGTTGCGCAACGACTGGTCGGCGAAGGCGAGCACGCTCGTGCCCTTGAGTGCGTAGCCGTACTTATGGGTGTCGGCCGAGATGGTCGTGACGCCGGGCACGCTGAAATCGAACGCCGGGATGTCGTAGCCGAGAGCTCGCCCAAACGGCAGTATGAATCCGCCGAGACAACCGTCAACGTGGAGTCCGATTCCGTGCTCGAGGGCGAGCGCTCCGAGTTCGGCGATCGGATCGATCGTGCCGTAGCCGTAGTTCGGTGCCGATCCGATGAGAGCGACGGTATTGGCGTCGATGTTCGCACGCACCCAGTCGAGATCGACTTGGAGCGAAACCGGGTCGACCGGTGCAATCTTCATATCTACGCCGAAGAGGTGCCCGGCCTTGGCGAAGGCCGGATGGGCGGTCTCGGGTTTGATCATGTTGGCGCGCGCGATCTTCGGATTGCCTTCGCGGTAGGCGAGCACCGCGTGAGCAATCGAACCCGATCCGCCCGACGTCACCAGTCCACCGGGCTTGGCTCCAACCAGAGTTCCGGCACCGAGCATGTCGAGGGTCATCGCGATGATCTCGGCTTCGAACTTGGTCGCGCTCGGACACATGTCGCGTTGGAGCGTGTTTACATAGGAGAAATTCGAAAACGCTTCGTTCAAGAAGTCGTAGTGGTCGTGGTCGCCGCAGTACATCGTCCCGGAGCAGTGACCGTTCTCCCACACGACGTTCTCGCGCGCCGCCATTTGGGACATCATGGCGAGGATCTCCGCGCGCGCAGTGCCCTCCTCGGGCATCGTGCGATGTACTTCGAACTCATCGGCGTACGGAAAGCGGCTCACAACATCTCCTATCGGTGGCTTCAAAAGAGGTAACGGAATGACGCACTGTGGGAGTTCGTCGCTAACGGACGTGACCCGCGTCGTCAAAGATCCCCTCGAGGTTCGGTGCGCGTTCGGTCGTTTCGAAGGCGGCGATCTCCGGTTCGCGCAAGAGCGTGAGACTGATGTCGTCCCACCCGTTCATCAAGCGATCGCGCGTCAACGAGTCAATGTCGAAGTGGCGTTGAAAGCCTGCTTCGGGAACCTCCACGCGCTGTCGATCGACGTCGACGACGACCAGTCGAGTCGGGTCTTCATTCACCAGCAAGGTCAACTCTTCCACGTCGGCGACGTCCAGCACCACGATGACCAGACCTTGCTTCGAAGAGTTGTTGACGAAGATGTCGCCGAAGGATGGCGCGATCACGGCTTCGAATCCGTAGTCCATGAGAGCCCAGACGGCGTGTTCGCGCGACGATCCGATTCCGAAGCGCGGACCGGCGATAAGCACGCTCGCGCCCACGAAGTCCGGTCGGTTCAGCACAAAACCGGGATCGTCGCGCCATTCACTGAACAGCCCACGGCCGAAACCGGTGCGCTCGACTCGCTTGAGCCAATCCGAGGGGATGATCTGATCCGTGTCCACGTCCGAACGTTCCAGCGGAACGGCGCGTCCTTCGACGACGTGAACAGGCTTCACGAGAGTTCCTCTGGTGACGCGAAACGTCCCATGACGGCGCTCGCCGCGGCGATGGCGGGGGACACGAGGTGCGTTCGGCCGCCACGACCCTGGCGTCCTTCGAAGTTTCGATTCGACGTCGAGGCGCATCGCTTCTCAGATCCGAGTTGGTCGGGGTTCATGCCCAGGCACATCGAACAGCCCGGTTCGCGCCATTCGAAACCGGCGTCGAGAAAGATTTGGTCGAGCCCTTCGGTCTCGGCCTGACGTTTCACGCGGTGCGAGCCCGGCACGACCAGTGCGCGAACGCCGCTGGCGACGTGGTGACCTTGCGCGAGCGTGGCCGCCACGCGCAAGTCTTCGATCCGCGAATTCGTACAGGACCCGATGAACACGACGTCAATCGGGATCTCACGAACCGGAGTACCCGGCGTGAGTCCCATGTAGGCGAGCGCGCGCTCCGTCGTGGCCTTTTCGTCGGGATCGGTGATCTCATCGGGAGAAGGTACGACGCCGTCGAGCGAGACGACCTGCGCCGGGTTCGTACCCCAGGTGATCGACGCGACGATGTCCTTCGCCTTCAACACGATCTCTGAATCAAACACAGCGTCATCGTCACTCACGAACGTGCGCCAACGCTTCGCCGCGACCTCGAACTCGTCGCCTCGCGGGACCGATGGACGCGAGCGCAGGTATTCGATCGTCGTGTCATCGACGGCCACGAGCCCCGCGCGAGCGCCCGCCTCAATGCTCATGTTGCATACCGTCATTCGGCCTTCCATGGAGAGGTCGCGGATGGCGTCACCCCGATACTCGATGACGTGGCCGGCGCCGCCTCCGGTGCCCAGGCTCGAGACGATGGCCAGGGCGATGTCCTTGGCCGACACGCCGGGGCGAACTTTTCCTTCCAGGGTGACGGCCATGGACTTGGCCTTTTGCTGTGGGAGGGTCTGGGTCGCGAGCACGTGTTCGACCTCACTCGTGCCGATGCCGAAGGCCAGAGCGCCGAAAGCACCGTGCGTCGAGGTGTGCGAATCGCCGCAGACGATCGTCATGCCCGGCTGGGTCACGCCGAGCTCGGGTCCGATGACGTGCACGATCCCCTGGTTCTCGTGACCTCTCGCAAAGACGGTGATGCCGAACTCCAGACAGTTCTCGTCGAGCGCCTCGAGTTGGCGCCGGGAGACCGGATCACTCACGGGCGTGGCGATTGGATCGGTCGGCACGTTGTGGTCAGCGGTCGCGAGGGTCCGCTCGGGTCGGCGCACGCCGCGTCCGTTTAGTCGGAGGCTCTCAAAGGCCTGAGGACTGGTTACTTCGTGGACGAGGTGCAGGTCGATATAAAGGAGCGTCTGCTCACCTGGCGCTTCGATGGCGTGTTCGTCCCAGATCTTCTCAAAGAGGGTTCGGGGAGCCCTCACTTAACGGATTCCCACGATCGTGAGTCGAAGCGTCCCGGACGGGGCGTCGTATTCCACCTCGTCACCTACCGCGTGTCCGAGCAAAGCACTACCCAAGGGCGACGTGGGCGAGGCCACCAAAACACCGTCGGGCTTCTCTTCGATCGACCCGATGAAGAACTCTTGGGGGTCGTCATCGTCGCCCTCGTAGACGATTTGGACGATCGTCGCGTGTTCGACGGTGTTGGAGTTCTCGTCGCGCGCGACGATCTCGTGATTGCGGATCACGTTGTCGATCTGGCGTATTCGCGATTCCATCTTGCCCTGGGCGTCCTTGGCGGCGTGATAATCGCCGTTCTCCGAGAGGTCGCCGAGCAGTCGAGCCGACTCAATGGTCCGAGCGATTTCCGTGCGGCCGACGGTCGTGAGTTCGTCATACTCGGCCTGCAGTTTGTCGAGTGTCTCTTGGGTGATGCGATGGATTTCGGCGGCCATGGCCTTCTCGTTTGCTGGAAAGGAACCAATTCTACTGGGAGTGCACGATCGGACCCCCCTTTGGGTTTGCGGCGCTCGTGCGAAGACGAGCAAACTTAGACCAAAGAAGGAGACGGCCCGTGAGCAACGAACGCACCCACCGCGTGGCGGTGATCGGTGGCGACGGCATCGGGCCCGAAGTCACCGCCGCGGCGCTCGAAGTCGTTCGTGGCGCCGGCGTCAACCTGTCGACGACGTCCTACGAACTGGGCGCCGCTCGTTACCTGAAGGACGGCTTCGTCCTCGACGACGAGACACTGGAAGAACTGCGCGGCTACGACGCCATCATGCTGGGTGCGGTCGGACCGGCGATCGGCGACACCCGGATCCCGGGCGGACTGCTGGAGCGCGGGCTTTTACTTCGACTGCGCTTCGGCCTCGATCTCTACATCAACTATCGACCGTTTCGCGGAGTCGCCGGTTCGCTCGCCGAAGGCTGTGAGTTCGCCATCGTGCGCGAGAACACCGAAGGCCCTTACGCCGGTGAAGGGGGCATTCTTCGGCGCGGCACGCCGCACGAGGTCGCGACGCAAGGTTCGGTCAATACGCGATTCGGCGTCGAGCGTTGCGTGCGCTACGCCTTCGAACGCGCCTCGTCACTGGCGTCGCCGCGGCTGACCCTCGTGCACAAAACCAACGTCCTCACGTTCGCGGGCGACCTCTGGTCTCGCGTCGTCAACGAAGTCGCGCTCGAGTATCCCAGCGTCGCCATCGACTACCACCACGTTGACGCGGCGTGCATCTACCTGGTCGAGAGTCCCCGGCGTTATGGCATCATCGTGACCGACAATCTCTTCGGTGACATCCTCTCGGACCTGGCCGGAGCGGTCACTGGGGGCATCGGTTTCGCGGCGAGTGCGAATCTCAATCCCACCCGAAGCGGCGCGTCGCTCTTCGAACCGGTGCATGGGGCCGCGCACGACATCGCTGGCACCGGGAAAGCCAATCCCTTGGCCGCCGTGTCCTCGGCCGTGTTGATGCTCGAACATCTGGGTGAACTCGACGCCGCGCGTCGAGTTGCTCTGGCAGTGGCAGACTTTGACGGTGACGTTGAAGCGCTCGGCACGGACGGCGTCACGAAACATCTACTCGGAAGGTTGTAAATGCCCATAACGCCCACGAAGAAGATCTGGATGGACGGCGCGCTGGTCGACTGGGAGAACGCGACGACCCACGTACTCAGTCACACGCTGCACTACGGAATGGGCGCCTTCGAAGGTATCCGCGCCTATAAGACGCCCCAAGGTGTGGCGGTCTTTCGACTCCGCGAGCACATGGAGCGACTACTCCGCAGCTGCAAGATCCTGATGATCGACGTTCCATACTCACTGGATCAACTGTGCGACGCCGTCGTCGACACCGTGCGCGTGAACGAGATGAACGACGGTTGCTACATCCGTCCGCTGATCTACCTCGGCTACGGCGAGATGGGCGTGAACCCGATGGGTGCTCCGACGAACGTCGTCATCGGCGTGTGGCCCTGGGGCGCCTACCTCGGGGCCGAGAGCCTCGAAAAGGGTGTGCGGATGAAGATCTCGTCGTGGGCCCGTCACCACCCGAACTCGATGCCGACGGCATCAAAGACAGTGGGTGGCTACGTCAATTCCTGTCTCGCGAAGCTCGAGGCCGTGAAGGCCGGTTACGACGAGGCCATCATGCTCGGCACCGACGGTCTCATCAGTGAATGCACCGGTGAGAACCTGTTCATCGTGCGCGACGGCTTGATCATCAGCCCGCCACCTTCCGAAGCTGGCGCGCTGCCGGGGATCACCCAGTCGAGCGTCGTCAAGATCGCCCACGACCTCGGCCACGCCGTGAGTTTCGAAGCCATGCGCCGTGACGATCTCTATCTCGCCGACGAGGCCTTCCTCACCGGCACGGCGGCTGAAGTCGTGCCGATCGACTCGGTCGACGACCGAGTGGTGGGTGCCGGCAAACCGGGTCCCATCACGAAGGAGATCCAAGCGACGTACTTCCAGGCGGTGCGCGGCGCTCGACCGGCCTACGAGAGCTGGCTGACCAAGGTCTAAATCGGCTCGGGATAGTCTCGTTGCGTGACCCAGCCAACATTTTCTCCGGTTTCAGCGACGGGCCAGGTTCGCCCGACCATGGAGACGGGCACGCCAGAATTCTCACGTCCCCCGAAGGCCGGACTCTTGCGCGCTGTGCCCGCCGAGGGCCAAGCCGGTCGCGGCACCCAGGCACCGGGCGAGGGATTCGCCCTTACGATCGCTGCGCGTGAATGCGCAAAGTTGCAATTCCAACACGAGCACGACCGTCACGACGTCGCGCTCGGCATCGGTCTCCTCGCCGCCAAGCGCGCCAGCCTCATTGGCCGGGGTCCCCAACTGAGTGACGTCCAGGTCGCCATGGACCTGTATGGACTACGCGACGCGCCGATCGTCACCGGTCAGTTGAGCGAACCGTTTCGGGGACTGGCCCACAGTTACGTGCTGCAACGCCGATTCGTCGACGCGGTGGATGGCGACATGCTCGTCACGACCGGTTCTGTCTCACCGCTTTATGTCTCAGTGCACAAAGGAGTGACATGACCTTCGTCCTCACCGAAGAACAGCGAGCCTTTCGCGACGTGATGCGCATATTCGTTGACGAACAGATCGCGCCCTACGCCGCCGAGCACGACCGTGATCAGACGTACCCGCGAGAGAGCTTTGACGCGTGCGTGAAGATGGACTTGCCGTCCATGCAGGTCCCCGCGGCCTACGGCGGCGCCGGCGCGGACATGGTCACTCAGGCCATCATGATCGAACAACTCGCCAGAGGCTGTGCCTCGACCTCGGTCACGATCTTGATCTCCAAGCTGGCGATGTTGCCGATAATGAACTTTGCCTCCGAAGAGATCAAGCAGAAGTACCTCCCACGCATCGCGTCCGGCGAGAACCAAGGGAGCTACTGCCTCTCCGAGACCGATGCCGGATCCGATGTCGCGTCCATGCGTTGTCGCGCCGTACGCGACGGCGATGACTACATCTTGAACGGCTCGAAGTTCTGGATCACCAATGCGGGGGTCTCTGACACCTACACCGTCTTCGCGACCACCGATTCCTCTGCTCGCACGCACGGCATCACGTGCTTCCTCGTCGAGAACGGTCCGGGCATCGAGTTCCCCAAGTTCGAGGACAAGATGGGACTACGGGGTTCGCCGACGGGCGAGGTCGTCTTCAATGACGTGCGCGTGCCGGCGTCACAGCGCGTGGGCAATGAAGGCGAAGGTTTTCTCATCGCCATGCACACGCTGGACCGATCACGTCCCACGATCGGCGCCCAGGCGGTCGGCATCGCGCAGGCGGCTATTGACTTCGCCGGCAACTACATGAAGGGTCGAAAAGCATTTGGTCGACCGATCGCTGACTTGCAGGGACTGCGTTTCATGTTGGCCGATATGGCGATTCGTACCGAAGCAGCGCGGGCGTTGGTCTATCAGGCGTGCGCGACGATCGACGCCGGTGACCCCGACGGGAATCTCTCCTACCTCGGCGCAGCCGCGAAGTCCTTCGCCTCGGACACCGCGATGAGCGTCACGACTGATGCGGTGCAACTGCTTGGTGGCTACGGATTCACGAAGGATTTCCCAGTCGAGCGTTTCATGCGCGACGCGAAGATCACGCAAATCTACGAGGGAACGAACCAGATCCAGCGCGTGGTCATCGCGAAACACCTGCTCAAGTAACAATTTCAGGGAATATCCCGGTCCCTCGCGGGCCAAATTTCCGATTTCATCCCTACAACGTGATCGTTGGACGGCGTGGCTACCATTCTTGGATGGCAACCGGGCGTCTGGGAGGTCCGTTTCTTCGGGGCCGAGGCCAGCACGGCCGACCAGTTCAGTTGAGAACTCGTTTGCGCGAGATATCGTAACGAAAAGTAGAAGGGACGGTAACGATGAGGACCTCGATTCTTAAGGGCTCGATGCCTCTATGGACAGGGGGGCTCGCGGTAGTTCTCTTGGCTGTCACTCTGGCTACACCGGCTGGGGCGGCGAACCCGGGTCACGGCAGCGGAGGTGGAGGAAGTTCGTCGCCGATCGGTTACGACGTCTCCTACCCGCAGTGCGGCGCAACATTACCCACGTCACCGGCCTTTGGAATTGTGGGCGTGAACGCAGGACTCGCGAATAATACGAACCCGTGCTTTGGAACGTCGACCACGTACTCCAGCTATTCCCAGAGCGAACTTTACTGGGCCACCGCGTTGGCGAGCGGCGTGACGGCCCAGCCCAAGGTCTCGCTCTACGTGAACACCGCCGATCCGGGCAACGAGTACAACGGCACGATCATCGCGGACTGGCCAACGACAAACTCGTCATCAGTAACAAACCCATATGGCTTGTGTTCGACAACCACCATCACCGTCAACTCCACGACGTACACAGTTGGAGCGAACTCGCCAGCGTGTGCTTGGCAATATGGATACAACATGATGACTGCAGATATCGCTCGACTGGCCACCGCCGCCGATCAGCTCAACACACTAGAGACCACCGACTACGTTTCTCCAAATGCACTCGCGTACCGTTGGTGGCTTGACATCGAGACCGCCAACTCGTGGCAATCGGGAACTTCTGGGCAAGCGATGAACCTCGCGGACGTTCAGGGTATGTACGCCGCGGAAGCCGGAGGTTCGGCGGGCGGCTACGTGGGGGTCTACACCACCTCGACGCAGTGGAGCCAGATCATCGGGGCGACGTCGTCTTTCGACGTACCCGAGTGGGTGCCCGGCGCCAAGACCGAGTCCGGAGCCGCCGCCAATTGCACTCAGTCGTCATTTACCGGCGGCAAAGTGACGCTGACACAGTGGACCAGTCATTCGTTGGACAACGACTTCGTCTGCTGAGACGGGCGGTGTATTCGTCCTGTGTGAGAATGCGCACCTCCCTTTCCGACGACGATGCGGCAAGAACCATCGGGAGTTTTTTACCAGTTAGCTGGAATACGAATCTCAGTGGTTAATCCCAATCTCTGCTCAATTGGTACTTCCTAGAAATAAACCAGTCGCTCGCGCGTCTGAATTTCCATATCATCCCTACGTCATCCCTTCGACACCACCGTTGGATGACGTGGCATTTGACGATAACAATCGAGTGGGATCGTTCATAACGCATGTATAACTACCAGGTCATCGGTTAGGCGAAGTACTTGGCTTGCAAAAGGACGACTTCGAAAGCTCCACAATTCACGCCATTCCTCGATATCGGGCCGCCTACCAGATGCGACATTTGTCGTCGAATTCGGTGAACATCGGACGAGTGGGCTCACTGTCTTCGGAGTTCACGGCGGATCGTAGACCGCTTGAATTGATTGTGCTCGCTTCATGCAGACATCAGCCGAACGTTGAATGGATGCATACCCCCTGGGGTATGCTATATTGAAGTTCGTCGAGGAAATGAGGTTGCGATGACTATGACTACTACGCACGTCCTACAAGATCAAGAGCAGCTCAGCGCAATCGCTAAGCGGATGAAGCGCGCCTACGGACAAATGGGTGCGGTGATTCGGATGCTCGAAGACGACCGGTCCTGTGAGGAGATTGTTACGCAGATGGCGGCCGTGGGCAAAGCCGTCAATACCGCGGCCTTCAAACTCATCGCGGCGAGCCTCAAAGAGTGTATCGAGGATGCCACTGTCGACCGCGAAGTCGTGACCGAGAAACTACAAAAACTCTTCTTGAGTTTGGCCTAGGAGACGCCATGAAAGTCGTCATCATTGGAGGCGTCGCAGGCGGGATGTCCGCCGCGACTCGCCTTCGACGACTGGACAATGAGGTTGAGATCGTCGTGCTCGAACGGAGCCACCACGTGTCGTACGCCAACTGCGGCTTGCCCTATTACGTGGGCGGCGTGATCGAAGATGAGCGCGCACTTCTGCTCGAGACGCCGCAGTCCTTGCACGATCGGTTTCGTCTCGACGTGCGAGTGAATAACGAAGTTGTCGCAATCGATACTGGGACCCAGACTTTAGAAGTGAATGACCTCGAGCGTGACATCACCTACTCGATCTCCTACGATGTGCTGATCTTGAGCCCCGGGGCGTTACCCATCGTCCCACCGATTCCCGGCATCGAGCGCGCCCTGCCCCTTCGCACCGTCGAGGACGTCGAACGAATGGCGAACGCGGTGCAACCGCCGCCCGAAAGCGCGGTCATAATCGGGGGAGGATTCATCGGCGTTGAAATCGCCGAAAATCTGGTGCACCGAGGTATCGCGACCACGATCATTGAGGCGGCGGGGCAGATATTGGCTCCGCTGGACCCCGAAATGGCGGGGCCGGTCGCCGACGAAATACGGCGTCACGGCGTAACGCTGCACCTCGGCGATTCCGTGGAGTCCATCTCTCGCACGGCAGTAGTACTGGCCTCGGGTGAGGTTGTTGCGGCCGAACTGGTGATCGTGGCCATTGGGGTTCGCCCGGACATCAGTTTGGCTCGCGACGCGGGACTCTCGATCGGTGAGCGAGGCGGCATCGTCGTGGACGAATTCAATCGGAGCAGCGCCAAGAATGTCTACGCGATCGGTGACGCCGCGGAGAAGTTGGACACCCTCGATGGTTCGAGCGTGCTCGTGCCCCTCGCCAACCTGGCCAACCGCCAGGGGAGGGTCGTTGCGGATCACATTGCCGGACGGGTCGTGCGACCCCGTGCGACGATCGGGACCGCCATCGTGAAGGTCTTCGACCTTACGGTCGCGATGACTGGTTGGAACGAGAAGCGACTCACGTCCCAGGGTCGAGCTTTCCTCGCGATCCACACGCACCCGGCGTCGCACGCGACGTATTACCCCGGAGCCAAGACGATGGCGCTGAAATTGCTCGTCGATCCGGACACGGGAGCGATTCTGGGAGCCCAGGGCGTGGGCGTTGATGGCGTCGACAAGCGCATCGACGTGCTGACTACTGCGATCCGGGCCGGACTCACGGCTCCGGAACTCGCGGATCTGGAGCTCGCGTACGCCCCGCCTTTCGGCTCGGCGAAGGACCCGGTCAACATGCTTGGTTACATTGCCGAGAATCTTCTCTCTGACCTCATCGAAACGGTGCAGTGGAGCGAGGTCGACGAATACCGAAGCCGAGGCACGCAGTTCGTCGACGTGCGCACATCCGCAGAATTCGCCGACGGTTCGCTTCCCGAGGCGCTCAACATTCCGATTGATGAACTTCGCGAAAGGATCGGGGAACTGAGCGACGTCGAGACGATCGTCAACTGCGAGGTCGGACAACGAGGTTACGCCGCGACGCTCTTGCTGAATGAACTCGGCATTCGTGCGTTGAACCTCGACGGTGGCATGAAGACGTGGCGGAACTCGCCCGCGAGCGTGTCACCTCAACTCGTCGGTTGATGCCCGGAGTTCTATTTTGAGAGAGAGGCGATATCCAATGTGCCACCAAACAACTTGCAAGAAGTGTTCGAAGCCGACGTGGCGAGGTTGCGGCAAACATATAGAACAGGCGCTCGCGGACGTTCCGAAAAGTCGGCGTTGCTCGTGCCGCCAGGACTCCGCGACGTCGGTTGCATCTTCCGGAAGGGGATTTCTTGCCCGTCTTCTGGGACAATGAATCGTGAGTTCCGCTGCTGACCACTGGCGCCAATCCCTCGATGCCTGGGCTCTTCCCAAAGGGGTACTCGCGGGCGCCGAAGAGAGTCCATGGATTCATCCTCTAGAGCTCTTCATGGTGCCAGACGTCATTGAATCGTCGCCATCGCATGAACGGGCTCGCGAAGCGCTTCTCAAAGGGGGCAGCGTCCTTGATGTGGGCTGTGGCGCCGGCGTGGCCGCTTTCGCGCTGACGCCACCGGCGCGATTGGTGATCGGCGTGGATCAACAATCGCAAATGCTGGCGGAGTTTCGAGCAAATGCAGAAAAGCGCGGGGTTGCGTGCGAAACGTACGAAGGTTCGTGGCCGGAGGTGGCAGAAGGTACACCTAGCGCCGACGTGATCACCGCCCACCACGTCGTTTACAACGTGGGCGACATCGTTCCTTTTCTTCGAAGTCTGGATGATCACGCGCGGGCCCGAGTGGTCCTAGAGATGCCCGATCACCATCCTCTGTCGCCGATGTCGGCGGCATGGCGACACTTCTGGCAACTCGAGCGTCCGCAGGGACCTACTTCGTCAGACCTTGTCGACGTGCTCGAAGAGATTGGCATTGGGGCTCACCGACAGACGTGGAGTGGGGCTCTGCGTACGGAGCAGAATCTCGGTCGGACCGCACACTTCATGCGAATCAGACTTTGTCTACCTCATGAGCGTGAAGACGAAGTTCGCGAATTCTTGGTTGCGCATCCCGCCTCGCCGGAAAGGGCGTTGAGCACCATCTGGTGGGACACGTGACCGCTCGGCGAAAGGTGCTCGTCGCACCACCAACGATGTAATCAAGGCAACTTAAAACCCCTCGGACGATTTGTGGTTCTGGCCTAGGTTGGTCCTAGACACGAGGCCGAATCGACGGGAGGTTGCTGTGGGCTTGTATAAAGAACAGATCCTTCCGCGACTCCAGGACAGGGTCATGAATCGTAGAGGCACACGAGAGGTTCGTGAACGAATCTGCGCAGGGCTCACTGGCGACGTCGTCGAAGTCGGCTTCGGCACGGGATTGAATGTGCCCTTTTATCCTGCCGAAGTGTCCAGGATTTTCGCCGTCGAGCCGTCACGAGTCTGCATGCGATTGGCCGAAGACCGTATCGCGCGTTCGAACATTCCTATCAATCTGGCAGGGTTGACCGGCGAGCATCTAGAACTGCCGGCTGCTTCGTTCGATGCCGTACTCTCGACGTGGACGTTGTGCACCATTCCGAAACTGGACGAGGCGCTCGCAGAGATGCGTCGCGTGCTGAAGCCCGATGGCACCTTTCACTTCGTAGAGCACGGTGCCGCACCTGATGACAAGACCGCACTATGGCAACGACGTTGCGAACCACTCAACATGAAAATCGCCGGGGGTTGTCATCTAACCCGCAACGTGCCGCACTACCTGGATCGAGCGGGTTTTCGGATCGAGCGTCTCGACCGTTATTACTTCGAAGGAGAGCCGAAAATCTTCGGCTATACCTTCGAGGGAATTGCCTCAAAGGCTTGATTCCCATGTCCGTACGTTCAGTGAGCGGGTTCACATCGGGCCCCCGACACGAGTTGTTTCGTCGTCAGTTCAGGGCGCCAACGTAAGGAGTTGATCATCTTGGGTCAGTTCAAAGTGAATCTCGCCTTGTCCGATTCAAAACGTGATATCGGTAGCCGCCGGTTCGGTGCCGCCGTCGATCAGTAGCCGGGTCGAAGATTTCGAGCCCGTGGTGATGGAGAGCAGTTGACCGGCGCTGTCCTCGGCGATGAACCACTTGCCGTCGGGACTCCAGGCCAGGTTGTTAAGTGAGTAGTCCCGAGACACCGCGATCGAAAGAAGAACACGGCTCGCCGACCCTTTGGTAAGAGTGAGGCGCAGTCTTCCGCGGGACCTCGACTCGGTAACTTTCTCGCCACCGGGGCCGGTCGCCAGATTCGATGTTGACGCGGGTGGTTTTACCCAGGTAGTTTCCTCAATCATCCCGGTTTGCAAGTTGACGATTTTGGACCAATGGTCCTGGCCGCGGTTGGTAGCTTGCAGGCGACCGTCAGTTAGCCAGTTAAGCGCCGCGCCCATCGCCATCGGCTGATTCGCACAAAAGAGTTGTCGTGGGGACCCGCCAGAGGCCGACACGACGTCAACACACCCCAACTTCTTGCCGTGAGAGGCGATTGGCAAGGCGTTGTACGCGACGGTGCCACGGAGGGACGTGTCGGGGTTGCTGCGCAGAGGAGCGAAAGTGGGATATGCCCGCGTTAAGGAATTGAGGTCGCCGACCAAAAGGAAGTATCCGATGAACACCGCGACGACGCCCGCGACGATGGCGGTGCCGAGGCGCACACTCCGCCCGGCGAAGGCTGACGTCGCGCCGGCATTGCGCTGGATTAGCGAGTTGGCCATTCTGACTACGGCGAGACCGACAATGAGGAGTAAGACAATCACAATAAGTGCCGTAATCCCTCCCTCGTCGTCGCCCGTGGCGGTGGCGTCATGCTCGCTAGTGGTAGCGGAGTCGAATCACGGACGCGCTGGCGACCGAGCCGTCCTTCGCCGAGATGGTGTAAAGCACGAGCGCACCGTACGTACTCGTAGGGGTCTGGAAGGCGAGCGTTCTATGGAAGGGTCGCAGTTGGCCCATCGACCCGCCCATGGTCGTACCCGTCGCGAGCGGCGTCGAAACGTCGTCCTCGCGAAGAGAGATATTGACGACGGCCTCGTACGCCGTGCTGACGCCAGCGATCGTGAGGGGTGAGTTCACGCGCGCCAGCGTGCTCGGCATGTTGATGGTGATGTCCTGGGTGGCGGCGCCGATAACCCACCACGAGGCGTCACTCGCCACCTGACGAACCAGTACGGTCGTCTCCGGACCACCCGCAGAACTACGCACCGGCACTTCACCCGAGCGGGTGTCCCCGGCACGATAGGCGCCGACGACGGGATCGGTCATGTGCAAGTACGCAAGTGCGAAACCGCCAGCCGCTGCGGTAGGTGTCGCGTACCTGACTGAACTGGCGATCGTCGGCCAGATTGCGGTCGTCATCTGGGAAGGCGCCCAAGTCGTCGTCGTTGTCGTCGGAACCGGCGTTGTTGTCGCCGGCGCCGTCGACGCGGTTTCGCGACCCGCGACGAACGCGAGGCCTATCAGGAGTACGGCTACCAAAACTGAGAGAATTGTCTGACGTCGAATTGCCATGACTCGAACTTATGTCTCGCTCTACACGCACGACAGTGACAAAAGTCACATTTCTTCGCTCGGGTTTTCGTTCGCGACCGAGTGAGCGTGCGTTGGGTGAATAGTAAGGAGGCGCATCGGGTATACCGATGGTCTTGAGCGCGCGTGGAGCAGTATAGAGAGCGCATTCACATAGGTCAAGAAGATGTACAACGACAAGCGAAAACTGAGGCTGGCGGCGTCATTGGTCCAAGATGGTTGGCGAGCCATCGCACCATCGATAGCGCCGACCTCGCCATTGCCGCGACCGCGATGATCTCTGGTGCGAACTGCTTACGTGCAACAATAAGCACTTCCCGATGTTCGCAGACTTGAAGAAGCCGTACTGAAAGTAAGTGTCAATGCATGACCGCGATAGCGTGGACCATGTCCTCTCGTCAGCCAACCCAGATATTCCATTCGACAGCGATTCAAACTTCGAAGTTCGATTTTGACTTCTGCCATTGGTCTAAGGCGGCTTGTGGTGACCCTTCGAGCGCAGTCAAAAAGGGAGATCACCCATGACATTGCTCTCGGGCGACGCCGTCGAGACGGCACGACGTGCGCTGATAAAAATCAGCGAGACGAGGATATTGGAGGTCGTCGACGGGCTCGATCTCCGAGGGCACGCCAAGATCAGTGCCGTTGTTGGCATACCCCTTCGCAATCTCCAACAACGACGAGACATCGCGGCATTCGCGACCAGCGCTCCGATGGCTGCCGTGACCGCATTGCTCGAACTGCTCGCGATGGCGCCGCTTGAGAAGGTGATCGCCGCACTCGGCGATCATGCGGACACGCCGAATTTCGAGCAGTTGAGTGATGCGATTGACAACGTGAGTCGCGACGGTTCTTCGAACGATGACATCGTTGCCGTGATGGTGTTCGCGATCGTCGAGGATTTCCCGGCGGCTCCGCACTGTCGACGACTCCTCGAAGAACGTGCCGAGTATGCGCTGCCTGAACTGCCCGACGTCACCGTCGAATCAAAGTTGCTCCAACCCAAGGTGACCGATCCAGAAATCAAGGAGCAGCGCCGTCGTCGACGCGAAGAAGAGAGGAAACGAAAGCGTGGTCCTTCGTCGCAGCGTCCCGCTAGGCCGACTAAATCTAAGCCGGTGTCGAAAGCCCGCGACCTCGACATTCCATCAGTCGGTGACGCCGAGATGCCGACCGAGCGACGCCGACCGATAAAATTCACGCCGGCCGAATTGGAGCGTTTTAATCCCGAGCACGCGCTCGTCGGAAGCATCGTGATTGTCGACGTTCCCTTCGACTCCTCGGATCCTTCAGCTCCCGAGCAGAAATCCAAGGAACGTCCAGCCCTTGTGGTGGCCGCGAGTGCCGACGAGCTTTTGGTTCGACCGATCTATTCCGCCAATGCTCCAACGAGGAGTGTGCTGCGGGCCTGGCGTCGACTCGGACTTGATCACGTCTGCTACGTCGATGATGCTCGTATCGCGCTGAACGTGGACCCTACGGCGCCATTTGAGCGTGTGGGTCGCCTGAGCGATCAGGAGTGGAACTCCCAGATCTGAGTTGATGCCCGATGAGTACCACACCGCCCAACGCCAACACGAGACCTGCGATTTGCACGCCGAGCGAACCGCTGTGTGACTCTTGACCAAGTAGCAGTCGTTCGTCGAGCGCTCGCACGAGGCCCCAGACGAGCATCGCCACTCCGGTCACAACACCGACGCGGCGCTTCGGCCACCGGCGCTCAATGGCGAGCAAGACGAGCCACAGGATCGAGTCTTCTAAACCCTGAATGATCGGCACTGGAACTCGTTGGCCCACTTGACCGGCGTAGTGGATGCCGAACCATTGGTGAGTGACATGGCCACCACCGTTCACCATGAACTGGGGACCGAGGACTCGCCCGAGAGCCCACCCGACGACGAGTGCCGGTACGAAGGCGTCGGTGAAAGCGACGAGCGAACTTGCCGGCCACCACCTTCGTTGCAAGTACAAAGCGACGGGCAGGGCCAGAGCGATGCCCCCGAAGCTCGCGAGGCCGCCCTGCCACACGGCGATCCAACGGACAGGGTGATCGGAGTAGTAGCTCCAGTTGGTGGCGATATTGGCGAGTCGGGCACCGATGAGACCGGCGACGATTAGGGCGAATGTGAATCTCCCAAAGGGCTGCACGTCGATGCCGGCTCTGTGCAAACGACGCCGGGCGTAGAGATAAGAGACATAGGCAGCGATCGCGAGACCGAATCCATAGGTGTGAAAGACCAGGGGACCGAGGTGAAACGAAGTCGGTACGCCGGACACCGCTAGCCCCGTGGGCGACCTAGACCAAAGAATCCGTATCCGAGTCGAACCGGGACGATGTGCACGGACGTGCCGGTCATCTCGGCTTCAATCATCTTGCCGCCACCGACGTACATCGCCACGTGTTGGTCGCCGTCGTAACCGTAGAAGATAAGGTCGCCGGGTTCGATGTCAACCAGCGGCACGCGCATGGTGTCTTCGTACATCGCACCCGAGTAGTGCGGGAAGTTGATGCCGGCGGCTTCGTAGGCGAGCATGATCAGTCCCGAGCAGTCGACGCCGGATTTACTCGCGCCGCCCCAGACGTACGGGGTACCTAGGTACTGCATGGCGGCATTGATGGCGATGTTGGCGCGCGAGTCTGGTGGCGGATTAGTTACGCCATCGGCGAGGGACTGTGCGTTGAACGCGGTCGTCGCGCGCGCCGATGCAGCTGCTTGGGCTTGGGCGATGAAGGTTGCGATATCGCCCTTCACCTGGCTGAGAGCTTGGTTGAGGGTGGATTGATAGACGTTGGCCGAGTGAAAGGACGCCGCCGCGGCCCTGGTGAGACTGGCCGCCCGCCCGACTTCGCCGGCCAGGATGCTGCGCTCCTGGGTCAATTCGATCTTGTAGTTCTTCAGGTTCGACAAGGTCTGAGCGACGTTCCCCTGGGCCAACTGGTTGTAGACGTTGACCGCGCCGATCTTGGAGGCGCTATTCGAAAAGAGGGGGTTGTTGCTCGCGGCGGCTCCGTTGGTGACGTAGGCGAACACGGCCTCGGCGCGAAGTTGGCGGTCGCCCTTTTTTACGTTCTTTTCGATGATCTTGACGTCGGCTTTGGTGTTCGTGATCTCGTCGGCGATGCGGTTCAATTTGATCTTCGCGAGGTCGTACTTCTGACCGAGAAAGTTCACCTTCGCGCTGATCCGGTTGATCTGTTTTAAGAGCTGGTTCGCCCTCGCTCGGTCGGTACTCAGCGTCGAGGCCGACGCGAGATGGGAGGAGGAGGTCACAGTGCCAAGACACACTGCGACCACAGCCAAAGAGGAAGACATCCATCGGAATCGCCTGAGTCTCCATGCTGGCTGTCGCGTCGGAGGCGACAAGCGCACGACGTCAGTCACCCGACAAGGCTAACCGCTATGACCTTTCCCGTGCACAATCGCCATCGCGAGGTCACCTCTAAGTCCTGATCACCGGTGATGAATGTGGGTGCAATCGCCGTCAATCCGACACGTCATCCGACTTATTGGGCGCCAAGAATAGGCTCGGCGCATGGTGCGTCCTGAAAGTTGTATCTAGCCAGGTTCCACGACCAGGACCTGCACCAATCTCATGGTCTCTATTCGTTATCCGGTGACCGTGTAACTATGCTCAGAAGACCGTCGCTAAGCCGTGTGCGGGAAAACCGCACGCACGGATGAAAGGGGATGGGAAAACAGGTCCGCTCGTCGGACTCTGCGCTCCTGACTACTAATGTCAAATCGTTCTCGCACATTGCCGCGTCGCTCCTGTCTCTCAACGCCCGGCTCCTCCGAGCGCTTTCTCGCCAAGGCGCCGTCGGCGACGGCCGACTTTTCGTTCCTCGATCTCGAGGACTCCGTCGCGCCGAATGAGAAAGTGGCCGCACGCGCCAAAGTTGCCGAGGCGATCCGCACCCTTCCTTGGGACGACCGCGTGTTGTGTGTACGGGTGAACGCGTGGGATACGCCGTGGACCTACGGCGACGTGATCGACGTCGTGACGAACGCTGGACCCCGACTCGACGAGGTCATGTTGCCCAAGGTGCAGCGGGCTTCGGACGTCGTGGCCCTCGACCTCTTGCTCACTCAAGTCGAACGGAACGCTGGCCTGGAAGCCGGCCACATCGGAATTGAAGCCCAGATCGAGACGGCGCAAGGTCTGATCAACGTGGAGGAGATCTGTGCTGCATCGCCACGACTGGAGTCGATTGTCTTTGGACCGGCGGACTTCGCAGCGTCCATCGGAATGCCCGTCACGACGATCGACGAGACGATCCATCACGCGCCTTCGAATCCCTTCAGCTACGTCTTCGCCAAGATTTTGATGGCCGGGCGAGCCAATGGTCTCCACGTCATCGACGGCCCCTTCCTCAAGGTCCGCGACCTCGAGGCGTTGCGCTACGCGGCCCAGATAACGGCCTCGTATGGATTCGACGGCAAGTGGGCGCTCACGCCGGACCAGGCGATCGTGCTCAACGAGGTTTACTCACCCAGTCAAGAGCTTTTTGACAAGTCCTTCGACATCCTCGACGCCTACCGCGTCGCGACCGAGAAGGACCACACTGGAGCGGTCATGTTCGGCGACGAGATGATCGACGAAGCCTCGGCCAAGATCGCTAACTCCTTCGTGGCTCGTGGCGAGAGCTCGGGGATGAAACGCACGCCGAAATAGGGGCTCGTCGCTCGGCGTTCACGAGAATTTCAACTTCACTGCTGTATCTTCGGACCCCGTTCGGCGCTAGATTTCTTATTAGGAGATGTTCGCAACAAGGATATTTCGAACACCGGGCGAGTGAAAAGGAATTCCGAGCGTATGGCGATCATGGAATTGACGGCTCCTAGTAGCCGCTACCAATCATTGAAACGTGCCTTCAGCCCGCAAGAGTGGCGCAAGATCAGCGCGATGATGGCGACCATCGTCGCGCTGCACATCGCGGGATTTGGCATCCTGTTGGCCTTCGTGGTGCCGGGACACTACAAGGGCTTCGGTATCGGTCTCGGTGCCGTCGCCTATACCTTGGGACTTCGCCACGCCTTTGACGCGGACCACATCTCGGCCATCGATAACACCACCCGCAAACTCCTCAATGATCGTCACGACGTCAAGGGGACGAGCCGACCGCTCACGCTGGGCTACTACTTCTCCCTGGGCCATTCCACGATCGTGGTGGCGATCGGGCTCGGCTTGGTCTTCGCCGAACGGGCCGTCTTTCACGCGGTTTCGCACAGTAATTCGGGGCTTGAGCAGTTCGGCGGCGTGTTCGGGACGGTCGTCTCGGCATCCTTTCTCTTCTTGATCGGGCTGATGAACATCGTGATCCTGAGCGCGATCTACCGCGTCTTTCGCTCCATGCGAAACGGCACCTACAACGAGGCCGAGTTGGAAGCCCAACTGCAGAACCGCGGCCTGATGTACCGCTTCTTCGGTCGTTGGATGCGCTCGATCGACAAAGAGTGGAAGCTCTACCCGGTGGGCGTCGTGTTCGGCATGGGCTTTGACACCGCGACCGAAGTGGCGCTGCTCGCGACGACCGCACTCTTTGCGGCCCAGCATCTTCCGTGGTATTCGATCATGTGTCTGCCGATCTTGTTCACCGCAGGGATGGTGCTAATGGACACGATCGACTGTCTGTTCATGAACGTCGCCTACGGCTGGGCCTTTTTCAATCCCGTGCGCAAGATCTTCTACAACCTCGCGATCACCGGACTGTCCGTGGCGATCTGCTTCTTCATCGCGGGTATCGAGGTCCTCGGTCTCTTGCCCCAAGAGCTCCATTGGAAGGGTTCGTTCTGGCACTTGATGTCCAGTTTCGACCTCAACACGGCTGGCATCATCATCGTGGGGATGTTCGTGGTGACCTGGCTCGGCGCCGTGCTGATCTGGCGCTACGGACACATCGAAGAAAAGTGGAGCTCGAGCCTTCGCCCGACTGAAATCGCGATCCTCGACAGCGCGGAACGAAACCTCGGTGACGATGAGCCTCGCGGCGAGACCATCGGCCCAGCCTTCGGCTTCGCGTCCGATTAGCTCGGGAGATCTTCCAACAGTCGTCGCGCGATGACCTTGAGGCACAGCGTCTCGTCGGCCCCTTCGAAGATGGAGAGCACTCGGGCGTCGACGAAGTACCGGCTCACGGGGTACTCCTCGGCGTAGCCCATGCCGCCGTGGATCTGCATTGCTTCGCGCGTCACCCACTCAGCCGCCCGACAGACGTACGCCTTGGCCATGGAGGCTTCAAGTGTGCCGCCGCCGCGCGCCATCTCGCGCGCGACTTCGAGTGAGAACTGTCGCGCGCACTGGATGATGGCGGCCATCGTGCCGAGCTTCACTCGCGTGAGTTCGTAGTCGATGATCGCTTCACCGAAGACCACACGGTTTTGGGCGTAGGCGAGCGCCTCTTCGTAGGCGGCCTGCATGACTCCGACGGCGCGTGCCGTTGTCTGCAATCGTCCGTTCTCGAACCCGGCCATCTGGAAATAGAAGCCCCGCCCGAGTCCCTCGTCGCCGCCGACCAGGTCGGCGTCCGGTACGAACCAACGGTCGAACGCCAATTCGTACGAGTGCATGCCGCGGTAGCCGATCGTGTCGATGGGACGACCCTCGAGGTGGCCGAATCCTTCTCGTTCACCTTGAGCGAGAATGAATCCCTCGCTGTCGCCCTGGGGCTTTTCCACCAGGAAGAGCGACAGTCCGCGGTGCGTGGCGTCACGGTCGGTCTCGGTGCGCGCGAGCAGCGATAGGACGTTGGCTCGGGCCGCGAAAGTACACCAGGTCTTCGTACCGTTGATGAGCCAACCGCCCGCTGTTTTCGTGGCGCTCGTCGTCACGCTGGCGACGTCACTTCCGAAATCCGGCTCGGTTACCGCGACGGCCGCCAAAACCTCGCCCGAGGCTAAACGGGGCAACCAGCGTTGCTTTTGCTCGGGCGTGCCGCCGCTGACTAAGGCGCGCGTCAATATCTCCGGTCGAGTGATCAACGAACCTCCGACACCCAAAGCACCCCAGGACAACTCCTCGGTCGCTACGACCATCCCCATATATTCGGACTCGCCGCCCGTCGCGAAGCCGCCATATTCCTCGGGCACTGAGAGACCGAATCCGCCGAGTTCAGCCAGACCCGCGATCACCGACTCCGGAATGTCGGCGTTGGCCCGGTGCACGTGTTCGGCGTGTGGGCGAACCTTCTCGGCGGCGAAGCGGTGGAAGGTGTCGGCCACCATCTCGAAGTCCTCGCCGAGGTGGCGCGGTCCGGGGCTTTCGGCGAGGCTTGCGACGAAGGCCGGGTCGCGGTACGTGGTGACGAAGTCGGCGAACGCGCGGTACCAATCGCCTTTGGCGGCCCAAAGGGCTTCACGCCCGAGGACGCGCGTCGCCAGGTCACTCAGTGTGATGGCGAGGAACGCGGCCACCAGCCGGGATTCGGTTTCGCCGCGCGCGGCGTAGTCGAGTGACGCGCGCGCTGTCGCAAGCGCGCTCGCTGCGTGGGCCACGTCATAAGCGAGGCTCTGATGAGCGTCGATGCCGCCGGAGTCCCTGAGCGCTACCAGTGCGCCGTTGATGACTGACTGCGCTTGTTCCACGAGTTCGGAAGCCTGAACGAGATCGAGAGGGGGAGCCATAGGAAAAATTTATCGGGTGCGAGGCCCTCGACTCGGCGACGTAGGCTCGGGGCGTGAATGTGACAATGCTCCTCGCCGATTCGGCCCAAGTGGCCGACGGAAAGCTCTACATCTTGGGAGGCGGTTGGTCGGTCACCGGACCGGATCCCACGCCGTCGGCTGTCGCCATCAAGGTCATGGTCGATTGGCATGAATTCAATTCCAGCCACCACTGGGAACTGTTCTTGGAAGACGCCGACGGTCAACCAGTTCGATTCGAGACACCCGACGGGCCCCAGCCGATTGAGGTGCGCGGCGACTTCTCAGCTGCTGCGCCCGACGGCGTTCCGGTGGGCACACCGGTCGACGTCCCGATCGCAGTCAATTTCGGACCAATCCCGTTACAGGACGGTGCTCGTTTCACGTGGAGAATGGTGATCGACGGCGACTCGCTTCCCGGTGCCACCGTGTCCTTCACGACGCGCCCCGCGGTACCGGTCGACGTGGAAGAGTAAGTCGACACCGTCGCGGTGAGAGAGGACGATCCAGTGGCCACATTCGAGCGCCCTTTCGGTCGCTACTTCGAGGAGTTCGAAGTCGGTGACGTGTACAAGCATTGGCCGGGCAAGACGATCACCGAAGCGGACGATCATCTGTTTTGCATGATCACGATGAACCACCACCCGTTGCACACCAACGCGTGGTTCGCCGAGCATGAGACCGTTCATCACAAGAACGTGGTCGTGGGCAACTTGGTCTATTCGCTCGTCCTGGGCATGAGCGTGCCCGACGTCTCGGGTTCGGCGATCGCGAATCTCGAAGTCGAGTCGCTGGTCCATCGTCACCCGACGTTCCACGGCGATACCATCTACGCCGAAACGAAGGTTCTCGAAAAGATTCCCACTAGGTCCAAAAGCGACCGAGGCATCGTCGTCGTGGAGACCAAGGGCTTCAACCAGGAGGGACTCGAGGTCTGTTACTTCCGCCGCAAGGTGATGGTCTGGAAGCGCGAGTTCGCTCCGCTTCGTCAACGTCCGTACAGTGGCGACGTCTGGTCGTAACGACCACCTAGCGTTTCGACGAGCTCTACGTCGAGGCGCTCCTGGACTCCGTCGAGATCTGCCATGGATTGGGCGCGACCCTTGGGCGGTGTTGGTGAGCGAAGTCATGCTTCAACAGACGCAGACCGCGCGCGTGCTGGGACCTTGGTCCCGATTTATTGAAGCCTTTCCATCACCGACGTCCTGCGCCAACGCTCCCTTATCGGACGTTCTGCGTCTCTGGAGCGGTCTCGGCTACCACCGTCGCGCAAAAGCATTGCATGACGCCGCGAGAATGATTCGTGACGAATTCGCTGGTGAAGTGCCGAATAATGTCCTGGACCTGCGACGACTACCGGGAATCGGCGAGTACACCTCCAACGCCGTCGCCTCGTTCGCCTTTGGGCGATCCGTCGCGGTCGTCGACACCAACGTCGGGCGAGTGCTCGCGCGAGCGTTGATGAATCGAACGCTAAAAGTTGGCGAAGCTCGCGTTGAAGCGAACGAACTCGTACCTCGAACGAATGCCGCTTCGTTCAACCAAGCGATGCTTGATCTCGGGGCGCAGTTCTGTACTTCGACACCGAGATGCACCACGTGTCCCGTGGCTCGAACGTGTAAATGGAATCTGGAAGGGGGACCGGACCCGGCACCACGAAGCGCCGGCGTATCGAGACCGCAGTCGACATTCCAAGGATCGGATCGTCAAGTTCGCGGTCGGGTACTCGCAGCACTTCGCGACAAGCCCCGATCGATTCGCGAACTGCTCACGTGTGTCGATGACGTTGATGCCCAACGTGGCGCAACGCTGATCGCCGGCTTAGTCGTCGATGGCCTCGTGGAACATCGCGGGCGACTCGTGTACTTGTTCGGCGAGTAGCGAATGCTGTCGTTCGCTCGATGAACTCGGAGCGCTCGATAATCTCGATCTCGTGAGTTCCAACGACATCGAGCGTTTCAAAGAGGTCCTCGGACATTTCGTCACGGGCGTCGCCGTCGTCACCGCTTCCACGCCGGAAGGACCGGTCGGCTTCACTTGCCAGACATTCGGTGCGCTCTCACTTCAACCCACGTTGATTTCGTTTTCCGCGTCGACCAGCAGCCACTCGTGGCCGAGGGCGCGGGCGGTGGGAGTGGTGGCTGTCAACATTCTTTCGTCCGACCAAGAGACGGTGGCCCGAGTCTTCGGGAAGCCGGGAGTCGACAAGTTCGCCGGAGTTGGATGGTCGCCAGGCCCGAAGGGCGCACCTCTGATCGGGGGCGCGCTCGCGCATTTGGAGGGGAGCGTGCAGTTCGTGACCACCCAGGGCGATCACGCCATCGTCGTCGTTGCCGCCGAACACGCCGAGAGTTTCCCTGGTGCGCCACTCATCTTCTACCGCGGTGGGTACGGCGGATTCGACTGATTCGAGATTTCAGTACGCTCGAAGTGTGATGACGCTCGTCAGTCCCGTTGGTGGTCGCACGAGTTACTGATGCCAAACGCACTCGACGTCGTCATCGGAATCGTGGTCCTACTGGTCGTCGCGGTCGCCACCCTTCGTATTAGAAAGCTTCGCCGTGATGAACTGCGTGAAACGACGCGACCGGTCGAGCGTCGTTTGATGACGCCGCCCCCGTCGCCGTATGCGCCATCCAAGGGATTCCGGTTGCTCGACGGTCCGCTTGACGAATCACGCCGCCCCGAGCCATCTCGACCGCGACTCGAGTCGGACCGCGAGTACGTCTTCAGCGAATCGCAAATGCCGGGTGACGGCGAAGTCGTGCCGACACCACTTCGCCACAACGAAAAGTGGGCTCTTTCCAAATCGGCGCGACGTACGACATCGTTCACGGGACTTCGAATCGCCGTGATCGCGACGATTGTTGTCGTGCTCATCGGTGGGTTCGGTATCTACTTGCAACACCGTGACGCGAAGAACACTCCGACGACCACCACGACCCACCCGCCCTCGACCACCACCACGACTGCGCTCGCGCTTCCGTCGTCGTTCGTCGCCACTTCTACGAATGGACAAACGGCGTCCTATCGAATACCACTTCGGAGTTACTTCGTCGTCGTTCGCGGTGCACTCGGGCCGACATGGGCCGTCTACAAGATGGGATCGACGAGCACGCTGGAATGGCAGGGCACTGTGAAACACGACACGACGGAGTCACTGCGAATGATCGGGAGTTCACAGATCACCGTGGGCGCTCCGAAGAATGCGAGTGTCACGGTCGAAGGTAAGCCGGTGGTCTTTCCTTCACCATTGCCGTCGACGCTGGTGCTGTCCTTCGTCTCTTCATAAGGTCAGAATCTCGTTCAGCGTCCAGGCCAGCGCTTGGGCTTCGTCTCGCCACGCGTCGTAGCGACCGGACGGTCCGCCATGACCGGCCCCCATTTCGGTCTTCAAAAACGCGACGTTTTCAGGGTTTGCGTCGCGGATCTTCAGTACCCACTTGGTCGGTTCCCAGAATCCGACCCGAGGGTCATTGAGTCCGCCCGAGGCGAAAAGGTGCGGATAGACGCGTTTCGAGCCGTCGGCATTCGTGGCCCGGACGTTGTCGTAGGGCGAGTAGCTCTTCATGGTGCGATAGGCCGTCGCACTGGCGTCTGGGTTGCCCCACTCTTCCCACTCACCGACGGTGAGGGGGAGCGAAGCGTCGAGCATCGTCGTGAGGGAGTCGACGAATGGCACGTCAGCGATCACGCAACGGAAGAGCTCGGGCGCCAGGTTCATGACCGCGCCCATGAGGAGCCCACCGGCCGAACCGCCGCGAATGGCGAGTTGTTCACTCGTCGTCCATCCGGTTCGAATGAGTTCTCGCGCCACCGAGACGAAGTCGCTGAACGTCGTCGGCTTCTGGGCCAGCTTGCCCGTCTCGTACCAGGAGCGGCCCATCTCGCCGCCGCCGCGGATATGAGCGATCGCGAATATGACGCCGCGCTCGAGCAACGAGAGTCGAAGCGACGAGAAGGAGGGATCGATCGAGATCTCGTAACTGCCGTAGCCGTAGAGGAGGAACGGTGAGGCTTGGCGAGCGCGCAGTTCGCCGTCGTCACCGACGTTGATGAGGTCCGCGCGCGCTACCACCGAGACCGGGATGCGCACGCCGTCGCTGGCCGTTACCCACAAACGTCCCGTCACGTACTGCGATGCGTCATAACCACCGAGGACGATCTGCTGCTTGCGCACGATCATCTCGCCGGTCGCGACCACGACGTCGCCCACCAATCGCGGAGTGACGAGGGAGGTCACCGACACTCGAAGCAGTGTCGTGTCGAAGTTTGGATTCGCTGACATCGCCACGGTGCTGGGGCTCGCCGGTCCCTCGACCATGTACGAGCGTTCGAGGACGTCGCTGCCGAAGGGATCGGCACCGCTCAACGTCGTGACGACCCGGACTGCCGCGCCGCCGTCGTGGCGCTCGCTGATCGCGAGGAACGTCTTGAAGGCGTCGACGCCGTCGAGGCGGGAGCCCGGACGTTCGGGAATCACCTCGCGCCACGAGTCCCCGTCGATTACGCGCGCCAAGAGTCGGAAATCAGTGGCCCCCTCATTCGTGACCTTCAACCACCACGCGACGCCTTGATTGTCTACGAAGTGTTCGACGCCATATTCGATTCCGTGTCGACGAGCTTCGAGAAGTGTCAACGAATCGGTCGGATTGTGCGCGTCGAGGAAGTGCACCTCGGTCGTCATCGACGAACCGAGGTGGACGTAGATCACAGCGTCGTCGCGACTTCGACCGACTGACAAGTTGAACTGTTCGTCGTCCTCTTGAAAGATGAGCACGTCAGCGTTCGTGTCGGTGCCGAGTTCATGGCGCCAGAGCTGGAACGGACGCTTGGCGTCATCGACACGCGCGTAGAAGAAGTGTCGATTGTCCATCGCCCAGGCGAATCCGTAATGGACGTCATCGAGTTCGTCGTCCACGGGCGTTTGGCCGGCGAGCGGGCGGATGGTGACGTGATGTAGCTCGTCGCCGTCGAAGTCGGTGCCAATCGCGACCCAGTCGTCGTCGGGACTCACGGCGAGGATTCCGACCGAGAAGTAGTCACTGTCACCCGCTTCTTTGTTCTCGTCGAGGATCACCTGTTCGCCAGCGAGCGGGGTCGCCGGATCGATCTCGGGCGGCGTAAGGTCGTGGTCGGTGACCGACACGCGACAGCTGATTGGATAGTTGAGACCTTCGCGTGTTCGCTCGTAGTACCACCACGGACCTTTTCGAACCGGCACCGAGATATCCGTCTCTTCGATACGACTCTTGATCTCTTCGAAGAGTTCGTCTTCGAGTGGCTTCAATTCGCTGAAGCTCTCAGCGAGGAAGTCGTTCTCCGCGCGAAGGTGAGCGAGCACCGTCTCGTCTTCGCGGTCCATTAACCAGTAGTAAGGGTCCTCGCGAACGTCGCCGTGGCGTGTGATGGTAAATGGTCGTTTTGGGACTATCGGGGGAGTTGGCACCGCTCTACTTTGCCTTATTTGTAGACATGTCCCCATCGCGAGTTAGTACTATGGAGATAGGGATTATCCCAGGGGAGCGCTATGTCAGTTGACAATCTGGATTTCAGCCGATACCAACTGGGCTGGTCCGACGACCAGATTCCGGTGTTCAAGCCAAAGAAGGGGATCAACGAAGCCATCGTACGCGAGATGTCGGGCATCAAGAACGAAGACAAGTGGATGCTGGACTTCCGTCTCAACGCTCTTAAGAAGTTCGAGAAGAAGCCAATGGTGCCGTGGTTCGCCGATCGGATGCCGGACCTCGATTTCAACGACATCTACTACTACATCAAGCCGACCGAGAATCAGGTCGATCGGTGGGAAGACCTGCCCGACGACATCAAGAACACCTATGAGCGCTTGGGCATCCCCGAAGCGGAACGCAAGTACTTAGCGGGCGTCACCGCTCAGTACGAGTCCGAAGTGGTCTTCCACCGTAACCGCGAGGACCTAGAACGCCTCGGTGTCTTGTTCTGTGACATGGACACCGCCGTTCGCGAGTACCCCGAGTTGGTGCGCAAGTACTTCGGCACGGTCATCCCACCGAACGACAACAAGTTCGCCGCATTGAATTCCGCGGTTTGGAGTGGTGGTTCGTTCATCTACGTGCCACCCGGCGTCAACGTCGACCAGCCACTGCAGGCGTACTTTCGGATCAACACCGAGAACATGGGCCAGTTCGAACGAACGCTCATCATCGCCGACGAGGGATCGCAGGTTCACTACGTGGAGGGTTGCTCGGCACCGGTCTATTCGACGGACTCGTTGCACTCCGCGGTGGTCGAGTTGGTGGCCCTGCCCGGGGCGCGCATCACCTACACCACCATCCAGAACTGGTCGAACAACGTCTATAACCTCGTGACGAAGCGCGCCCGCGCCGAAGCCGAGGCCCACGTCGAGTGGATCGACGGCAATATCGGGTCACGATTAACGATGAAGTACCCGTCGGTCTACTTGATGGGTCCTAAGGCTTCTGGCGAGGTCCTCTCGGTCGCCTACGCCGGCCCCGGTCAGGTCCAAGACGCTGGCGCGAAGATGATTCACTGCGCCCCCGAGACGACCTCGACGATCATCTCGAAGTCGATTTCGAAAGACGGCGGTCAGACGACGTATCGCGGATTGGTGAAGGTCGAAGAAGGCGCCACCGGCGCCAAGAGCTTCGTTCGCTGTGACGCGTTGATTCTCGATGAGCAGTCCGTGTCCGAGACCAAGCCCTACATGGAAGTCGGCGAACAAGACGCCTCGATCGGTCACGAGGCGACGGTATCCAAGATCGGCGATGACCAGTTGTTCTATCTGATGAGTCGCGGTCTCACCGAGAGCCAGGCGATGGGCATGATCGTGAACGGCTTCATCGAGCCGGTGACGCGCACCCTCCCGATGGAGTACGCGGTCGAATGGTCACGTTTGATCGAGCTGCAGATGGAAGGATCCATCGGCTAGCGAGGCGCTCGCCACATCGCGTAAAACGGTGGGCCGTCCTCGACCGGTGTCACGGTCTCAACTAATTCGTAACCAAAGCGTCGGTAGTACGCGACGTTGTCGAGTCGCGGTGTCTCAAGGTGACTGCCCACGCCTTCGGCGTCGACCATCTGCAGGCCGTGATCGAGCAACATGGTGCCGACGCCGCTCCTTTGAACCGTCGGGTCGGCGCAGAGCACCATGAGGTACCACTGGGGATCCTTGCGATGTACGTGCGCCAATGCCGCGACATATCGATTGCCGGTCATGAGAGAACGCGGCCGACGGTAGAACGCCCGCAAGGATGACGGCACCTGCCTCAGTTGCAACGCGATGGAAGGTGGGTAGCCACCGGTTGTCTGCCACGCCGCCACACCGAGGATTGCGTCATCGTCGTTTCGAACGGTGACGATTCGGCCTCGTGGTCCCATATGGGAATAGACGGACTTAATGAAGACGGGCAGCCGCGAGCGTCGCATCGCTTCGTGGGGAATCAAGTAACTGAAAAACGGATCGTCAAAGAACGCGCGACTTGAGATCGTGATGGCGGCTGACAATTCCTTTCCGATCAGCGCTCTCTCGTCGATTCTGCGTCCAGGCACCGGCAAGTTATAGCAAATTCTCAACCGGGACGTGAAAGAATGGGGTCATGGGAATGCGCGAAGAGTGCAAGCACTTTCAGAGCCGGACGTACAAATCGGGAGAGGTCGCGCGGTTTTGTGTGCTTGGTGTCGCCCCCGACCAACCTTGGTCCTGTCCCGAGAACTGCGTCACCTACGAGCGCCGTCTCGCCGATGTCGGATGGTCCCACGGCTCCTTAGTCGATCGACCGGTTGAAAAAGTACCCGAAACCAGTGCCAGTGTGGACGAGCGTCGAGAGGTCCTCAACCAGGCCAGCGAGATCGTCAACAACGTCGCGCCTGAGTTGTACGAAGAGCGGCGCAAGGAACTCGACGAGCAAGAGCGCCGCCAGCGCGGCTGGAAGTTCTGGAGGCGCTAGTCGCCCCGAAAGACTGGCGGCCGCTTCTCCATGAAGGCCGTCATCGCTTCGCGCAGGTCATTGCTGTGTAAGTACATCGTGTTCCACCGCGCGACGAACTCCAATCCTTCGTCGACGCTGCGTCCGTCGTTAGCCGCGAGCACCGCCTTCGTGCCCTGAACCGCGAGTGGTGAGTTCTGGGCGATCTCGAGGGCGAGGGTGTGCGCGCCGTCAAGGACGGCGTCACTGTCCTCGAAGACTTCGCTGACCAGACCGATGGCGAGTGCACGTTGCGCGTCGATGTCCTTGCCGGTGTACGCCAATTCGGCGAGGTGGCCGGCGTTGATGATCTTGGGCAGTCGCTGCAGTGAACCGAGGTCGGCCACAATGGCCACCTTGGTCTCGCGTACCGAGAATTTGGCGTCACTGGCGCAGAGTCGAATGTCACAGGCGCTGACCAGGTCGACGCCTCCGCCGATGCAGTATCCGTGAATCGCCGCAATGACCGGTACCGCGAGATCGGCGATGGACGTGACCGATGACTGCATTGATCGGACGGCTTTGTAGGACTGGGCATTCGATGTGGCTCGGGATGTCGACGACGACCACCCCGCGAAACTGCCGCCGAACTCCTTGAGGTCCAAGCCGACACTGAAGTGCGGACCCTTCGCCGCGATGATCAGCACCCGAATGTCTCGGTTCGCCGATACCGCATCGGCGGCGAGCGGCAGGTCACGCCACAACGCGCTCCCCATGGCGTTGCGCGCTTCTGCTCGATCGAGCCACAGCGTGGCGACGTGACCGTCTACCTCGAGGGTCAAAACCTCGGACGAGAATTCCACGTGTACTCCTTGATCGATTCGCCCTCAGCCTATGACTGTCGTCGATGGACAATTGGGTACGCCCAGTACACTGCCTTGGTTCCGATATCTATGAAAATCTTCGCTGATTCAGCCTCCGCCTTCATTGCCGACCGTCCCGACGTCGCCGCTCGACAACTGGCCTGGCGGGCCTTCGAAGCGGCCGGGCTGCCGACGACGAGCGACGAGGTCTGGCGCTACGCCCCGCTGAAGGAGTTCGACCTCGACAACTTCGATGTGGTGTCTGAGCCCACGAGGCGCCCCGATTCACCTTTTGCCGCCCAGCTCTGCGAACGAGCGGGGCTCGTGGTGCGTGTGGTCGACGGCTTCTGCGTGAATGCCGGCCACGATCTCGAAGGGGTCAGCGTCTCGGTCGTCGAGTCCTCGGCGTCGCTCTCGGGCACGTCGTTCGCCGAGCGTTACCGCAGTGACACATTCGCCGTCCTTAACGTCGCCTTGGCCCCGGCGACGACACTGCTACAAGTTGCTGCGGGTGTAAACGTCGAAGAGCCGATCGTCGTTCTCAACCTGTCGAATTCGACCGCGTCGTTCTCACGTACCCAGATCGAACTGGGTCGGGGCTCAAGCGCGACGGTCGTCGAATACTTCGAGGGCGGCGAGGACGCCCTCGTCGTTCCACTCAGCGAATACTCGCTGGAGGACAACTCGTCTCTGCAGCTCATCACCTATCAGCGCCTGAACCCGAGCGCCTGGCACGTTGCTCGAACCACGGGATTCGTGAACCGTGATGCCCGGCTGCGTCAGGCCGTCGTCGGCATCGGTGCGCACTACAACCGTTCGCGAAATGACGCTGAGATGCGTGGCGCTGGTTCGGAGAATGAACTTCGCACGACGTTCCTCGGTTCCGGCGACCAGGTCCATGACTTTCGTACTCACCAGATGCACACGGGTGCGCGGTCGCGTTCGACACTCCTTTCCAAGGGTGCGGTCGCCGACCGATCGCGGTCCGTCTACACCGGACTGATCGAGATCGAAAAAGGCGCGAAACGCACTGATGCCCGTCAGACGAATCACAATCTTTTGCTCTCTCCGGCGGCGCACGCCGACAGCGTGCCCAACTTGGACATTCGCGAGAACGACGTCATGTGTGCTCACGCTTCGAGTGTCGGGCCCCTGGACGAACTGCAGCGCTGGTATTTGGAATCTCGAGGTGTCAGCCGCGAGGACGCCGAACGTCTGATGATCCAGGGCTTCTTCTACGAGATGCTCGCCAACTTGCCGCCGGAGTTGGCCGAACTGGTCGAACGCGACGTGACGTCAGTGCTCGCGACGGTGAACGTGGTGACACCGTGACGACCGCCGACATCGGAAAGCTCGATGACTACGAAAGCGGCGTACCGCGTCAGGTTCGCGTCGAAGGTCGGGTCCTGGTCGTGGTTCGCATCGAAGACGACGTCTACGTCTTGGACGACCGCTGCAGCCACGAAGACTTCAGTCTCACCGAGGGAGAAGTGAACTGTGAGACGGCCGAAATCGAATGCGCGCGCCACGGCGCGATGTTCCAATTGAAGGACGGCGAGCCCATGTCGTTTCCCGCGACGCGACCGGTCGCGCATTACGACGTGCTCAATTTCGACGGCCAACTTCGGGTGGTGCTCCCGTGACCTCGACACTGACGATCGAGGGCCTGCGCGTCGAGGTCGCGGGCAAAGAAGTCCTCAAGGGATTCGACCTCTTCATGAGGACCGGCGAGGTCCACGTCATCATGGGACCGAACGGTTCCGGCAAATCGACGTTGGCCCACGCCCTCACCGGTCACCCGGGCTATCAGGTCTTGGCCGGATCGGTGCGAATCGATGACGTCGAACTTCTGACCATGTCGCCGACCGAACGGGCCCGACACGGTTTGCTTTTGGCGATGCAACAGCCGTTGGAGGTCGCGGGCGTACGTCCGATCGACCTGCTGATCGCGGCGGGCGTCGATCCGACCAATCTGCGTGCTCGGATGCACGAAGAAGCCAAGCGCGTTGAACTTCGTCCGGAGATCCTCGATCGCTTCGTGAACGTCGACCTTTCCGGCGGCGAGCGAAAGCGAGCCGAGATGGTCCAGTTCGGAATGTTGCGACCCAAGTTCGCCGTCCTCGATGAGATCGACTCAGGTCTGGACGTCGACGCCCTGGGCGCAGTGGCGCGACGGTTGTCGATGGCGAGCAACGAGTGGGAGTGCGGCATCTTGGCGATCACCCACTTCAAACGACTGCTCCAAGTACTCACGCCGACCACGATTCACGTGTTGAGTGAGGGACGGGTCGTGGCGACGGGCGGGCCGGAACTCTCCGAAATTCTGGAGCGAGACGGGTACGAGCCGTTCCGCGTCACCACCGCTTGACTGTGGGTATGTCGAGGCGAAGGTTAAACTCGTCGGATGGCTGACGGAAGCAATGGCGTTTCTCGGGGCCAATCAGACAGATCTTCTGGTGCCAAACGACGAGCCCTCGCGAACGAGGGTCGACTCATGGCACTCGGCGACGCCGTCGATCGCCAGTCCGGAAGGGCACCGAAGCGTCGAAAGAAACGC
Organism: Acidimicrobiales bacterium; assembly: GCA_035532375.1. Taxonomy (GTDB): domain Bacteria; phylum Actinomycetota; class Acidimicrobiia; order Acidimicrobiales; family RAAP-2; genus RAAP-2. The sequence continues at coordinate 82,489 of DATKRC010000001.1, read as the reverse complement.
CGTCGCGGTCGAAAATGGCTCATTGCAGGCGTGGCCGTCATCGTGCTCATCTTCGGCGTCTTGGGCGGCGGCTACCTGTATGCCAATTGGCGATTCGGACTGATACCGACGATTCACGTACAAGGTATCTCGTACCCCGTACCAGGAAAGCCGTTCAACATTCTCGCCGTCGGTTCGGACTCTCGGGCGGGGCTTAGCGGCGCCGTCGCGGCCCAGGCCGGCGCCAGCGGCGGCACCGTTGGCGGACAGCGCAGTGACGTGATCAAGATCATCCACGTGGGTCCGACGGCAGGCACGATCACGATTCTCTCAATTCCTCGCGACACGGAGGTCACGTTGCTGGCCAACCAGGCGCTCTATGGCCAGTTCAATCGCATCAACGTCAACTACGCCAACGGACCGTCACTTTTGGTGAAAACGATCCAGGCGAACTTCGGCATCACCATCAATCACGTGGTCCAAGTGAACTTCAATGGCCTGATCAACTCGGCGGTCGCCCTCGGCGGCGTCTATCTGGACTTCCGCTACCCGGCCATCGACCCGAATTCCGGTCTCGAGATCACCCACACGGGCTGTCAGTTGGTCAATGGATTCGAGGCGCTCGCGGTGGCGCGCAGCCGCCACTACTACTACGCGCTTAGTGGTCATCCCGTCTGGCCGAATCGCAAAGACTTCGCCACCATGACGGACTCCGCCATCAACGATGAACTCCTCAACGACGGTTTTACCTACGACCCCACGAGTGACTTCGGTCGCATCGATCGCCAGACGTCATTCCTACGCGCCATGTTCGAACGCGTGAAGAGCAAGCTCAACGACCCGATCGCCATGAACGGGTTCCTCTCCAACCTGCCCAAAGGCATCACCATCGACAACACCTTCTCGCTGAACGAACTTATCGGTCTGGCGCTCAAGTTCCACAGTTACAACTCGAATTCGATGCAGACGTACACGTTGCCCGAGGTCCCCGCGGTCGTCAACGGAGCCGACGTCGAAGTCGTCGAAGAACCCCAAGCCGAGCAGATGCTAACCAGTTTGTTCGGTGGTTCGTTGCTCCGCCCGACGAACCCGCCACCGAACGCCGCGGGGCAAACGCCAATGCCGCCGGTCATTACGCCCACGACTACCACGACCATCGCTGCGAGCTCTACGACGAAAAATCACCACCCGGTCACGACACCGAAGGTCAATCCAACGTTGACCCAGCCTTCGTTCGACCCGGTGCCCTGCACGCCGTAGGTGCTTAGTCCAGCTCGTCGAGTCCTTGGACGAGGGTGTTCCAGGCCAGCGTGGCGCATTTGATGCGCACGGGGAACTTGATCACGCCCTGGAGAGCGGCCAGTTCGCCGAGCGAGCGAATATCGACCTTGGGCGCCTCACCATCGTGAGCGAGCGTGGCCTCTTGCACCGTCATGAGTTGCTTAAAGGTGGCGATGGTCTCTCGAACCTGATCAAGTGGCTTACCCTTGACGGCGGCGCTCATGAGGGACGCGGAGGATTGGGAGATCGAGCATCCGCTGCCCACCATCTTGACGTTCTTCAAGACGCCGTCTTCCACGTCGAGGTACACCACGATCTCGTCACCACATAAGGGGTTGAATCCCTCGACTCGAATTGCCGGTGGCGACTCCAGTTCGCCTCGATTACGCGGCGAACGGTAGTGATCGAGAATTATTTCGCGATAGAGATCGTCGAGGTTCGTTCCGAGGTTCGACACAGCACTACCCGAACATCTTGACCGCGTGAGCGAGCGCTTCAATCAACACGTCGGTGTCTTTCGGCATGGAATAGGGCCCGTAGGAGGCGCGCACCGTGGCGGCGAGACCGAAGCGACGCATGAGCGGTTTGGCGCAGTGATGTCCCGGACGCACGCACACGCCGAACTGATCGAGCACCTGGGCAACGTCGTGAGGATGGACCCCTTCGACGTCCAAGCTGATGACGCCGCCGCGGTCGGTCATATCGTGCGGTCCGATGACCCGCACTCGTCCTTCGAACTCGAAGGCGAGTCGCATGAGGGCGTCGCTCGCCAACGCGTGTTCGTACGGCGTGACGTTGACCATACCGAGGCCCTCAAGGTACGACACCGCCGCGTTCAGACCGACGGCCCCGGCGATGGGTGGTGTACCGGCTTCGAATCTGGTCGGACCGTCGGCGGGCGTGTAACCCTCGGTACGGACGTCGGCGATCATGCCGCCGCCGCCGAGAAATGGCGGCATCGAATCCAGGATGTCTTCTCGGGTCCAGAAGACTCCGATGCCGGTCGGCCCGAGCATCTTGTGTCCGGTGAAGATCAGGAAATCGATGTCCAGCGCGACGACGTCGGTCAAGGAGTGCGCTACCGACTGGGCGCCGTCGACCGCCATCAAGGCGCCGTGGCCGTGGGCGATCGCCGCGAGTTCACGAATCGGGTTGATCGTGCCCAGCACGTTCGACATGCCGGTGACGGAGAGCAGTTTGACATCCCGCATCAACTCGTCGATTCGGGAGAGGTCGAGTCGGTAGTCGTCGGTGACCGGGATGAAACGGACTTCGATGCCGGTCTGTTCACGCAACTGGAACCACGGCACGATGTTGGCGTGATGCTCCATCTCGGTTACCAGGACCACATCGCCGGCCTTGAGGTTCTTCGCACCCCAGGACTTGGCGAGCAGGTTGAAGGACTCCGTCGCGTTCTTGGTGAACACAATTTCGTTCGCGCCACCTGGGGCGTTGATGAATCGGGCCACCGCCTCTCGCGAACCTTCGTAGGCGGCTGTCGCTTCACTCGCCGTCTGGTAGACCGCGCGGTGCACATTGGCGTGGCGCAGTTGGTAGTAGCGGCTCATGGCGTCGATGACGGCGTTGGGTTGCAGTGAGGTGGAGGCTGTGTCCAGATACGTGATGGGGCGATCGAAGACCACTCGGTTCAACTGGGGAATGTCGGCGCGAACGCGTTTGGCGCTGAAACTCGTCACGCGCTCACCGGACGCCAGGCGTCGTAACCGTCAACTTCGATTCGTTGGGCGAGCTGCGCGTCACCGGAGTGCACGATCTGACCGTCGACCAGGATGTGCACCTGGTCGGGCTCGATCTCTTCGAGGAGTTTCACGTAGTGCGTGACCACGATCACGCCCATGTTCGGGTGCTCACCACGAACGGTGCGCACGCCCTTGGCGACCACGCGCAGGGCGTCGATGTCAAGCCCCGAATCGGTCTCGTCGAGGAAGGCGACTACCGGCTCCAACAGCGCCAACTGGAGTACTTCGTTGCGCTTGCGTTCGCCGCCCGAGAAGCCGTCATTGAGGTGGCGCTCGGCGAAGGCCGGGTCCATCCCCAGTCGGTCCATCCACTCCGCCAAATCCAGGCGCACTTCGAGGATGCTGAGTTCATCCAGTCCCTTTCGCGCGGCGATCGCCTGACGCAAGAACTGAACGACCGAAACGCCGGCGATGGCCTCCGGGTATTGGAAGGCCAGGAATATACCGGCACGCGCTCGCTCGTCGGGGGTCCATTTTGCAATGTTGGCGCCATTGAGCAAGATCTCGCCACTGGTGATGGTGTAACCCGGGTGGCCCATCACGATGTTGGCCAAGGTGGACTTGCCCGCGCCGTTGGGGCCCATGAGGGCGTGCACTTCACCTTCGCGCACGACGAGGTCCACACCACGAAGAATCGAGTTACCTTCCGCCTCGGCGTGGAGGTTGCGAAGTTCTAAGAGAGGCGTCGACACGGTGACGAGCCTAACGGCCCAAATCGGACCAAGGACCGGTCTTTACCAGCCGCGCTCGACCCATTCGTCGAGGTGCGGCCGTTCGGCACCAACGGTGGACTTGGCACCGTGTCCGGGCCATATCGTCACGTCGTCGCCGAACACGCCGAAGATGCGTTCGTTGATCGACGTGATGATCGTCGCGAAGTCGTGCGCGTCGTGGTTGGTGTTGCCGGGACCGCCGGGAAAGAGTGTGTCACCGGTGAAGAGCATCGGCGTCTCTTCCAGCGCGAAGCAGATACTGCCCGGTGTGTGACCCGGGGTGTGGAGCGTTCGCAGGCGAAGGTCACCGACCTTGAGAACCGTGTCATCTTGGAGCAGGTGGTCGTAACTCGGCAACATGCCCGAATCCTCCGTGCGCACCCACACGTCGATGCCGGCCTCACGGACCTGTTCGACGGCGCCAATGTGGTCCCAGTGGCCGTGGGTTTCCAGCACCGAGGTCACGCCCAGACTTCTCGCGACCCGCAGCAATCGATCATGCTCGTTGGCCGCATCGATAAGAGTCGCCTCACCCGTGCGCTTGCAGCGCACGACGTAGACGTTGTTCTCTATTGGTCCCACGACGAATCGATGCACTTCGGCACGACCATCTGACCAGACCAGTTCAACGCTGTCCACGCTCCATTTTGCCACCAGTCGCCCGGCGTCGAGGTTGAGTAATGTCGAAGTGGCTGGGATTACCGTCCAGTAGGTCAAGAAGAGGACTGCGATGAACTTTGGATTCAGCGAGGAGCAAGAAGAGCTCCGAAGGATGGTTAAGCGATTCCTGGAAGAGAAGTCCCCCGAATCCGAAGTACGCCGTTTGATGGCGACCAACGAAGGCTACGACTCGGCCGTGTGGGATCAGATGGCCAAGGAGCTGGCGCTCCAGGGACTCGGTATTCCCGAGGAGTTCGGCGGCCAGGGCTACGGCCCCGTCGAGCTCTACGTGGTCTTCGAAGAGATGGGCGCGGCGCTCTTCTGCTCGCCGTATTTCTCGACCGTCGCCTTGGCGGCCAACGCCGTGCTGTTCGTTGGTTCTGGCGCGGACAAGTCAACGTACCTTCCCGGTATCGCCGCTGGTGAGACGATCGCCACCGTGGCCCTCACCGACGATGCCGGTCTTTGGGACCTCGAGAAAACCTCTACGACGGCCAAAGCCTCCGGCGACGGTTTCGTGCTGAACGGTGTGCGCAGTTACGTGACCGACGGCAACACCTCGTCGCTCATCTTCGTGCCGGCAATGACCGATAAGGGTCTGTCGCTCTTCGCTGTCGAAGGCGACGCCCAAGGCGTGGAGCGTGAATCGTTGGCCACCATGGACCAGACGCGCAAGCAGAGTCGAATCGTCTTCAAGGACGCTCCGGCTCGCTTGGTCGGCGCCGAAGGTGAAGCGCTGACCGGCCTCGAGATGACCTTGCAGGTCGCGGCCGCGGCTCTGGCCGCCGAACAGGTCGGTGGCGCCCAGCGCGTCCTCAACAACTCGGTCGAGTACGCGAAGCATCGCGTGCAGTTCGGTCGACCTATCGGATCGTTCCAGGCGATAAAGCACAAGTGCGCCGACATGCTGTTGGACGTCGAGTCGGCGAAGTCGGCCGCGTACTACGCTGCCTGGGCGGCTCAAGAACGCAACGACGAATTGCCGATCGCCGCGAGCCTCGCGAAGTCGTTTTGTTCCGAGGCGTACTTCCACTGCGCGGCGGAGAACATCCAGATCCACGGCGGTATTGGCTTCACCTGGGAGCACCACGCGCACCTCTACTTCAAGCGCGCGAAGAGTTCGGAACTGTTCTTGGGCGACCCGGCGTATCACCGCGAACTTCTGGCTCAGCGCCTAGGCATCTAGCTCGGTGCTCGCCCACGAGCAACTGCAGAGCGGTTCGTCGCTCCTGGACCTTCGAATAGCGGCCTCGAGCGCGAAGCCGTCGGCCAGCCACGCACTGATCGTGGTGCACGGCCTACCGCGAGCCATGGGCATGGGACGACAGGCGGCCGGACTGTTGCCGGAACTGGCCGAGCACCTTGCCACAGAATCGGGATGGATCGTCGCGACGGGCACGCTCTCGGGCGTCGGCGGCAGCACCGGAACCTTTTCCGCTACCCAATGGCGATCCGATCTGAAGACGATCCTCGAGCGCGTTGACGAGGGGGAGCGCCGGATCTCATTGGCCGGTTTCGGATTCGGAGGGGCCCTGGCCTTGGCAATCGCCGCCGAGGACGAACGGATTCGTGGGGTGGCGACCTTCGCGACGCCGGCACATCTCGAGCCGTGGTGCGGCAGCGCCGAGGAGTTCCGACGGGCGGTGCAGATCGCTGGCGTCGTGGGCGACGAACGCGACCTATTGGCGGCCGAAGCATTGCGCGACGACGTCTTCGCGATCGATCCGCTGGTGTCGATCGCGAAGATCCCGCCTCGCCGACTGATGGTCGGTCACGGGACCGAGGACATCGAGATACCTCACTCCGACGCCCGCGACCTCGTCGCCGCGGCCGAGGGGCGCGCCGAACTTCGACTCATTCAAGGTGCCGGACATCAGTTACGCGCCGATCCCCGAATGGTGGCGACGTTGTTAGGTTGGCTCGACCGGCACCGCTGAGAGCGCTTGGTCCAGTTCGTCCCTTATTCGCTTCGCCGCCGCTTCGGGTTCGCTCGACTCGGTCAGCGCACGCACTATGACGAAATGCCGGAGGCCCGCCGCCACCAACTCCGCGATGTTCTCGACGTTCACGCCACCGGTGACGAAGACCGGTCGGTCACTTCGCGCCTGACTGGCCACGACGTACTGGAGACCCGTTCCGGCTCGACCGGGTTTCGTCGGTGTGGCGACGATCGGGCCCGCACTGAAATAGGTCGCCGACTGATCGAGCGCGTCGTCGAACTCCTTCGTGGAATGCGTCGAAAGTCCGACGATCGCTTCGGGTCCGAGCAACTCTCGACAGCGCGACACGCTCTCGTCCTCTTGCCCGACGTGCACGCCGTCCGCTCCGACGGTCAGCGCCAACTCGGGTGAGTCGTTCATGATGAACGGCACTCCGAACTCTCGACAGATGGGGATCATCAGTTTCGCGTCAGCGATCCGCGACGCGTCATCGAGGTCCTTCTCACGTAATTGGACGACGTCGACACCTCCGCGAAGGACGGCCGGTAAGAACGTGGCGAGGTCGTCGCGGTGCGGCACGCAGAGATAGAAATGGCGATGATCGAGCAAGTACACGGGGCCCACCCTAGGAGCGCTCGAGAATCGGCGCCGTGGGGCAGAATGGTGAAATGCAGATTCCCGCCAAGACCGAGTACGCCATACGTGCACTACTCACGTTGGCGGCGAGTGACGTGTCGGTGAGCGCCGAGCATCTGGCCCAGGAGCAATGCCTCCCGGCCAAGTTCCTGGGCGCCATTCTTTCGGACCTTCGTCGAGGCGGTCTGGTGAACAGCCAGCGCGGACCGGAAGGTGGCTTCAAGTTGGCCCGCGATGCCGATCAGATCACGATCGCCGACGTCGTTCGCGTGGTGAGCGGTCCGATGGCTGGCGTTCGGGGCATGCGACCCGAGACGTTGGAGTACGAAGGTGAAGCCACGCATCTGCGTGACGTGTGGATCGCGGTGCGCGGGGCGCTTCGCGAAGTGCTGGAGCACGTCACGCTCGGCCAGGTCCTTCGCGGTGAGCTGCCGGAAGCTGTTACCCGTTTCACCACCGAATCAGATTCGTGGGTCACCCGGAGCATATGAAGCAGATTCATACCGACGGCGCCTGCCGCGGCAATCCCGGCCCGGGTGGGTGGGCCTGGGCGAGTGGGCGAGACGACTTCGCCAGTGGAGCGGAGCCACACACGACGAATCAGCGAATGGAGATGATGGCCGTCATCGAAGCCCTCCGTGCCAACGAGGAGAGCCCGCTCGAGATCGTCAGCGACTCCTCGTACGTCGTCAAGTGCTTCAACGACAAGTGGTACGCCGGGTGGTTGCGTCGCGGATGGAAGAACTCACAAGGTCGCCCGGTCGCAAATCGCGACTTATGGGAGGAACTCTTCGCCTTGGTCCTCAACGACACCCGCGACGTGCGCTTCTCGTGGGTCAAGGGACATTCGGGCGACGCGATGAACGAGTTCGTCGACGTGCTCGCAACGGAAGCGGCGGACACCCAACGGGGTCGTCACTCGTAATCAATGGCACTTCACGAATTGGCGAACGGCCATAAACATTAGGATTCCTCAGGGGGTCATTCACTACGAGATTGAAGGAAAAGACGTGACTAACGAGGCCCAGCAGTTCGATGTCATCATCATCGGAGGTGGCCCTGGAGGCTACGCCGCCGCCCTCTACGGAGCTTCAGCGGGACTCAACCTGGCGATTATCGAGCGCGACAAGGTGGGTGGGACCTGCCTGCACCGTGGGTGCGTCCCGGCCAAGGAGTTCTTGGAGACCGCGCACGTTCGTCGAACGGTGGAGCATGCGGGAGCGTTCGGCATCACCAGCGAGGGGACCAAAGTGGACTTCGCGGTCAGCCAGAACCGGAAGAACGAGATCGTCGATCGCCTCTACAAAGGTTTATCCGGCCTGTTGAAGGGGCGAAAGGTCACCATCTTCGAGGGCACGGGGCGGCTGGAAGCTGACGGCAGCGTCACCATCGTTGACGGAGCGGACGCCGGAGTGATAACCAAGAGCGCCAACGTGATCCTGGCAGCGGGCTCGGTGCCTCGTACGCTCCCCGGCTTCGATGTCGACGGCAAGATCGTCGTCACCTCCGACGAGTTCCTTGATCTTTCAACTTTGCCGGCCACCGCTGCGGTCATCGGCGGCGGAGCCATAGGTTGTGAGTTCGCGTCGCTGCTCGCCGATATGGGCACCACAGTGACCATCCTGGAGGCACTGCCATCGATCCTGACCGGTTGCGATACGGAAGTCGCGAACGTCGTGGGACGATCGTTCAAGAAGCGCGGCATCGAGATTCGCACTGGCGTGACAATCACCGGTCATACGCCGAAGAAGGGTTCGACGACGATATTGATCGAAGACGGTGATGACGTCGCCGTGGACATGGTCGTCATGTCAGTCGGTCGCCGTCCACGGACGGAAGGTCTAGTGGCCGAAGGGACCGGCGTCGAAATCAACGATCGCGGTTTCGTCGTCGCGGACGGACGTCAGCGCACCGCCAATCCCCACGTCTACGCGGTGGGCGACGTGGTCGCCAACACACCCCAGCTGGCGCACGTCGGATTCGCCGAGGCGATCGTCGCGATCAAGAGCATCCTCGGCGAGCCGAGTGTCCCAGTCGACTACGACCGCGTTCCGTGGGCCATCTACTCGAATCCCGAAGTGGCGTTCTGTGGACTCACTGAAGCCAGCGCCAAGGAGAAGGGCTATGACGTCGTCGTGAAAAAGGACCCCTTCGGCGGCAACAGCCGAGCGCAGATCATCGGTGACACCGAGGGCGTCGTGAAGATCATCGCTGAGAAGCGCGCCGATGGAACGGCCGGCCAGATTTTGGGAGTGCACATGGCCGGGCCGTGGGTGACCGAACAACTGGGCGCCGGGTACTTCGCCGTCAATTGGGAGGCGACCGCCGAAGAGGCAGCCGCGCTCATCCAGCCGCACCCGTCTCTGTCGGAGACATTTGGTGAGACGCTCATCGCGCTCGCCGGTCGGGGACTTCACGTTGGTTGATTTCACGCGGATTAGATTCACCTAGAGACACCGCGAGGATTCTCGGATGAAGGAACACTTTGTCTTAATGCCGTTGTCAGCCAACTCACTGTTGAGTGAACGAAAGTGGCCGCGGAGCCAATAGAACGTTCTGGGATCACGCAATTGTGAAAGTACTCACGGCGAGGAGACCTCATGGTGGATGCAATTCGACCCGAGGACGAACAGTCGGGCGCAATCTCGCGTCGGCACACCACTCACCCTCGCCACGCGATCACGCCCGTGCGAGTGAACGTCTCGGCAGACGGGTCCATGTCGGCGCTCAACATTCGTGGCGGGGAGCTGTCCATCGGCACCGGTTGGGAGGGGCAACGATTCAATCCCATCGAGATGCTGCTCGCGGCGATCGGCGGTTGCGCGGCGATTGACTTCACGACGGTGTTAGCCCGCCGTGGTCACCCTCTCGGCGGACTTGAGATTGAAGTGCGAGGTCGTCGGGCGAGCGACGAACGATTGGAAGCCATAGAGGTCTTTTACGCATTGCCCGAGGGCGCGGGAGTCAGTGACGAAGACATCGAGGTGGCGCGACGATTGACCGCAGACGTCCTATGCACGGTCTCGCGCACCGTGCAACATAGCAGTCCGGTTGAGTTCGTCATCGTCGAGCATTTGCCCAACGACGGGGGTGAAGCGGAGTTAGAAATCGAGGTTGAGACCAAGTAGAGAGCCGCCCACGCTTTGTCAGAGGAGGTCCTATGAATCGCGGTGAGAGTTCTGCTGAAGCACCGACCGTGCCAGAGACGAGCAACGGGCGAACCAGTCTCGCCAGACACGTCGTCGGCCTTCCGGGCGTCTTGTTTCAATCAGTTACCTTCATGGCGCCCGGTGGCGCCGTGGCGACTTCGCTAGCCGTGGGCGCGGTCTACGCCGGAGGCGCGCTCCCGCTGTCGGTGCTGCTCACGCTGGTCGCCGCGGTGCTGGTTGCCATCTCCATGGCACAGCTCGCGCGCCATCTCCCCTCGGCGGGCAGTATCTACACCTACCCCTCCCAAGGAATTCACCCCACGATCGGGTTTCTCGTGGGGTGGGGCTACGCGATGATCACCGGACTCGTCGGCCCAATTGTCAACCTGCTGATTGGCTATTTCGTTGGCAGCATTCTTAATGAGGAGTTCGGCTGGGACTTCAGAGCTACGTGGATAGGCTTCATGCTTCTCGCGATGGTGCTGACTGCCCTGATCGGATACCGAGGGGTGAGGTTGAGCACGTGGGTGGGCGTTGTGTTGGGTGCCTTTGAGATGCTGGTGTTCATCGCGCTCTCCATCTGGCTCATCGTTCACGCTGCCCCCGGCGGGAACACCTGGAGCGTCTTCACGCTGAAATACGCCACGATCAAGGGATATCACGGGATGTCGGGCGTCGTGGCCGGTGGAGTGTTCGTGATGCTGGCCTTCGTTGGCTTCGAAGCGGCCGGGCCGCTCGCCGAAGAGGCGCGCGAGCCTCGACGCAACGTGCCACGAGCGGTCGTTCTTTCCTGCGTGGTCGTGGGAATCTTCTATCTCTTTACGACCTACGCCGCGGCGGCTTTCGTCGGCTCGGCGCACTTCGCTTCCTACGGAGGACTTGGTGGTGGAAGCCCGTGGATCGTGTTCGCGCGAAAGCTGTGGGGACTCGGTTGGGTCGTCGTGTTCATCGCGATCATCAACTCATTTTTTGCGAACGGCAACTCGGCGCTCGTGGCCTCAACGAGGACCTGGTACGCCATGGGTCGCATCAGGGTGTTCCCGTCGGTGTTCGAACGCACGCACAAGCGCTACGCATCACCGGTGGTGGGCATCCTCGTCCAAAGCCTCGCGACGGTCGTCATCGCGCTGCCGCTCGCGCTCAACTACGGTCCGGTCGAGGCTTTTTCGCTGCTCGCCACGATTCTCTCGGCGGTGATGATCTGCATCTACATCGTCATCAATATCTCGAGCTTCGGCTACTACTTTCGCCGCCAACGTTCAGAGTTCAACTGGTTCGTGCACTTCGTGATCCCCGTCGTGAGTTCGCTCATTCTCATCCCGGTGCTCTTATCCGCGCTCGGTATCAAGACCTCGCTCTTCAAGTTCGTCTCGCCGCTGCCGTACCCTATCGATCGAGCGGGGATCGTAGTGATCATTTGGTTCGCGATCGGCATTATTTACCTCGGCTATCTCTGGGTAGCCCATCGTGACAGGGTGATCGAGATGAGCGAAGTCTTCGAGTAGATCGCCGTGGGTACCAACGCGTTCAGGCACAACCAGTGATCTTCCGTTACCGCCAGTGCTTTGGACGTCTCAAAGTTCCACCGGACCAATGTACGATCCGTCAATGCCACTCACGCCCGATGAATTTCATGTAAGTGCTCTCAAAGCGGCGGACGCCGAAGGGCGAATGCCTTTGTCGCGCCTAACGGCATGGGAGATCTTCCCTTTTGAACCCGAGGGCCTTCGAGTCGTTCCCCTCAAGACGCCGGAACTGCCCGAGCCGTCTCGACGAGGCGAAAATGGTGTTTCATGTGACTCCTGTGCGGCAGTGGGCCGAGGTGACATATGGCAGGACGACCGTTGGCGGCTCCTCACGTTTTCGGAGCCGTCTGGTGCACCACTCGTGCTGATGCTGTTGCCGAAGGAACACTTAGACCTAACGGATTTGTCTGACGATTTAGCAGGTGAGTTGGGACGACTCGTCGTACATATCGCGCGAGCTATCGAAACATTGCCGCACGTAGCTCGCGCGCACGTTTCGCGATGGGGCGACGGTGGAGCGCACCTCCATGTCTTCTTCTTCGCACGACCAGAGGGTTTCGTTCAACTTCGCGGCACTTGTCTCGCCATCTGGGATGACCTCCTTCCTCCTACACCCAGAGATGTCAGAGATGCCGACGCACTTACTGTCGCTCGGGCACTCGTATTTTCATATGGTGGTAGCGCGAAGGTGCAAAAGTCACCGTAGGAGCGGAGTCGGCGGTGTCTCGGAGCTTCACAAACCCGAGAATCAAGGTCAGTTCTCTCATTTCTGGTGCCGTGCGCAACACTTCGCTCTGACCGGACAGTAAGAAGTATAGGTAGGAGGTTTCTTTGCGATTATGTAGCCGTCTCGTCATCGCGACCCTCGTACTGGCCGCCCTACCCGTCCTCGGCAGTGCGCGCGCTGCCGTCGCGTCCACTACTAACCCCTCTGCCTGCTCTCCGAGCCAGGTCACGTTCTCGGCGACGCCCGAGCATTTGCGCTATTCATCGGGCGCTCTGGTGCACGTCACTATTGCTCTGCACAACCACTCCGGCACCGCCTGTTCGTACACCACCGGTCCGATCTCACCCAACTTCGTCCTCTCCAACTCCGCCGGCGTCACGGTCTGGGCTTCGTGCTGGTTTGGTGGAGGTCCGGCCCCGTGCGCTGAGTATCTGCTCCACCGCATCCTCGCCCCAGGGGCCACGTACCGCGACCGGCTCACCTGGGATCAGCGGAGCGGTCATCCTGATCTGGCCGTGCCGGCCGGCCGCTACACCTTCAAGGCTGGTCTCCTAGGCCTGACTCTTCGCACCGTCACCACCTTCGTCATCACTCGGCCCCGCAATGTCACAGTGAGGCTGGCCGACTACGGTCGACACTACGTCCTTGCCGTCGGCGACCTCTTGACCGTGCGACTTATCTCCTCGCCGCTGGTTTGGACCACTGCGGTCTCCTCTAATACGCGGGTCTTGATCTCCGTGCCCGAGATGAACCCCGTCGCCGGTCTCTCCGTCTTTCGCGCGATAGCGACCGGTAATGCTCGTGTCTCAGCCGTCGGCAACCCAGTTTGTTACCCCGAGTGCCTAATGCCGAGCCGGATCTTCTTTCTCACCGTGACCGTTCGTGCATCGTGAACGCACATGGGGTTGCCTCCAGGGTTGACGTTTCTCGGAATTAGCAATCGCCTGACCTGCGTGAGGATGTACGGGGCCCGACGCAACAGACAACCCTGTGCTGGCGTTACCCGTCTCGCCGAAGACAACAGTCACCAACCAGCGAGTGGGAACCGCGACAAGTCATGTTCGGCGGATCCGTGTCATTAGACCCAATAATCGCTTGCAACGGAAATAGAAATTGTGTGTAGTGGGTAGGAATTAACCAGCGTAAATATCCCTTGACGGTTCGAATCCGAATTCGTGCGCTCATGAACACTCGATCTAAAGATTGGAGCGAGTGGCCGCAGGCCGTCGCGTGTCAGAACACTTCGTGGACGATTTCGAGCTCGTCAAGCGTACACTCCAGCGCGAACACGTCTTGGCCACCGTCGACGGTCTTGGCGAGGCTCAACTCACGACCTCAGTTGTCCCGACTGGATGGACTCCGGCCGGACTGATTCAGCACTTGGCACTCGACGTCGAGTACTTCTGGTTCCGGGCCGTCTTCGCCGGCATATCCGTAGTGCGTCCCGGTGATCCGGAGCGCGCCTGGGATGTTGCACCCGGTGGTGGCCGCGCGGCGATCGAGCGATACAGGAAGGAGTGCGCGCTCGCGGACGAGGTGATCGCTGTCCACGCTCCGAGCGACGAACCAGCCGCGTGGCCCGAATTCTTTGGTTCGTGGCGTCTTTCCAACCTGCGCGAGCTGGTTCTGCACGTCGTGACTGAGACGGCATGTCACGCCGGGCACTTGGATATAGCGCGAGAGACCATCGACGGTACTCAGCACATGGTGATCGGATAGCGCGTACGGCTTCGGACGGTACGCAGTTCTCGCCGATTTCAGAAAGCTCGTCCGAAATGCCGCAATTTCAACGCCGTTAGTGTTGACAGCATGGCAGACGTTACGCTCCCGTCACTCGGCGAGTCGGTCACTGAAGGAATCATCACCCAATGGTTCAAGAAGGTGGGCGATACGGTTGCGCGAGACGAGCCGCTCTTTGAAGTCTCCACCGACAAAGTTGACTCCGAGATGCCTTCACCAGCGGCGGGGGTCTTGACCCAGATCCTGGCCGAGGAAGGCGACACGGTCGAGACAGGATCACGAGTCGCCGTCATTGATGAATCTGCTTCGACGACGCCGAGTGCGCCGAGTGCGCCGAGTACGCCGAGTGCACCGATCGTTGATGAGCCACAGAAGGAATCCGCCGTCGCGCCAGTGAGTCCAAAGCCAGTGGTCGAGAAGAGTGACGACGTAGTAAATGGCGTGGTGGTATCGCCGGTAGTTCGTCGAATCCTGAGTGACGGCGGTGTCGAACCGTCGACAATACAAGGCAGTGGTCCGGGAGGATCGATCACGCGTCGTGACGCCGAGAGAGCCGTCCTCGACGGCCCAACCGAAGAGGTGGTGGTCGCTCTTTCCAATGGCCGACGTCGCATGGGTGAGCACATGGCAGTTTCGGCCCAAGTGACGCCACACGGATTTGTCGCCATCGAGGCCGACGGCGCCGTCTTCGCCAAACTCGACGCGCTCGGTCGCACGACGCGTGACGGTGTCGCGGTCACTGACGAGTTGCTCGTAAGTCTCGCCGCCGTTCGGGCGCTGGCGGAGTTTGAGTTCCTTAACGCGACGTTCACGGGCGAGGAACTTGTCGTGCACCGTACAGTCAATCTTGGTCTCGTGCGATCGGTCGCAGATGACGGAATGCTCGTGCCGGTGGTCCACGCCGCGGCCGGTCTGACGTTGCGCGCTCTTGCTCGTCGCGTGCGTGAACTCGACGAGCGGGTCCTCTCACGTCATCTCACGACCGATGACCTAATGGGCGGGACCTTCACCGTTCTCGGTGCGCCGAGTGTGAACACGCTCTGGACGGAGCCGATCATCATCCAACCGCAGGTCGCCGTGCTCTCGGTTGGCGCCGTGCGACAGGTTCCGGTAATCCTCAACGAAAACCAAGGTGCGACCGTGGGAATCGGGCGCCATCTCGTGCTGGGACTCTCCTTCGATCACCGGGTCTGTGAACCAGTTGCCGCGGTGAGCTATCTCGAGCGGGTAAGTCAATTGCTCGCCGGTCTCGACGTCGAAGGCGAACGTTAAGTGTTGCGCCGTCGCCACTTAGGACGCGTCTCTTTCGCTGAGGCGAATGACTTACAGCGCGCGCTCCTGCAATCATCTGACGACTACATCTTGGTATTCGAACATCCGCCGACATATACGCGAGGTGTTCGTACGCAGGAAGAGCATTTCTTGGTGCCGCCGGAGTCATTGAACGCGGTCGTGATCGACGCCGATCGTGGTGGCGACGTGACCTATCACGCACCCGGCCAAGTGGTGGCGTGGGGGATCGTCACCGTCGCCGACGACCCTTCGGCCGGCAAGCTCCATGTGACGAGACTCGAAGACGCCGTCATCGCGACGGTGCGACACTTCGACACCGAGGGCCGACTTGGTCGAGTCGATCGCCTCGACGGGTACCCGGGAGTCTGGGCGGACGCCGATGGCCTGCCCTCCAAGATCGCCGCCGTCGGAGTACGCACCGAGCGCAACGAACGGGGACATCGGCGCACGCTGCACGGGGTGGCGTTGAACGTCGATATCGATATGGAAGGTTTCAAGGCCATCGTCCCTTGCGGTATCGCGGATAAGCCGGTGGCGTCGATGACGTCGCTGGGCCTCGATGTGAGCTCATCGGACGTCGATGAACGACTCGGCGTCGAACTGGAATCGCGACTCGGGGGACGGGCGGGCGTGGCGCGCGTCGAGCGAAGTGCGGCGACGATCGGTACCGAGCGAGCGTTGCTGCGGCGTCTGCGAAAAGCCGGTGTCGATCCCGACGCCGGCGTGCCGCTGCGAAGTCGCAAACCTGAGTGGCTCCGCATTGAAGCGCACATGGGCGAGGAATACCAGTCACTGCGCACGCTGACGCAAGACCTGCGACTCGTCACGGTCTGTGAGGAAGCCGGTTGCCCCAATATCTTCGAGTGCTGGTCGGCCGGGACTGCGACCTTCATGGTGAACGGCGAACGCTGCACGAGAGCCTGTGGCTTCTGTTTGATCGATACTCGCAAGCCCTTCGACCTCGACCCGACCGAGCCTGAGCGAGTCGCCGAAGCCGTCGTTCGTTTGAAACTGGCGCACGCTGTTATCACCTGTGTGGCGCGAGACGATCTGGGTGACGGCGGGGCTGGTGCGATCGCGGCGACGATTCGCGCCATTCGCGAACGTTCGCCCGAGACCAACGTGGAAGTACTCACCAGTGATCTCAAGGGCGACGCCGCGGCCTTGCAACTCATCATCGACGCGCAGCCGGACGTCTTAAACCACAACGTGGAAACGGTGGCGCGGCTCCAACGAGCGGTTCGACCGAGCGCAGGATATCTGCGCTCGCTCACCGTGCTTGCGAGAAGCGTCCACGCGGGCCTGACCACGAAGTCCGGGTTGATGGTCGGACTCGGTGAAAGCGCCGATGAGGTGGAAGAGGTCCTCGCGGATATGGCTGCGGTCGGTGTATCGATCGCGACAATTGGTCAGTACCTGCGCCCGACCGCCGATCACCTGCCCGTGGCTCGTTGGTGGGAACCATGGGAGTTCGACGATCTCGCTGAACGAGGTCGTCGCCTGGGGCTCAAGCACGTCCAGTCGTCCCCATTGACTCGGTCGAGTTATCACGCTCGCGAGGCCCTAAGCGACGCCACGCCGGTGGCGGCACCCAGTCGTCGCTAGGCAATATTCTCCTTAACCAAGCTGGAACCGTCGTGTCAGCGACAGTTCGATCGGGGCCGTGGCGCGGCGTATTGGGCAGTGAAATGGTTCGGCATGGTCAAACTTGATGCTCACAAACGGAATAACGAATTGGGCACGCGTCATGGTCGAGACCACTGAGCAGCGTGAAGCTCATGATCTTCTACTCCGCGCTCTACGGCTGGACGCGGGATGTAGGTGACGAGATGATGGGTTACTGCTCGATCGCGAACTCCGACGGCTCCAGTGATGAGACTCGCTCAGGGTGAGGGAGGCGCGGGTGTCATGACGCCGTACTTCACGACCAACGACATGAATGCCTCGGTGCCACCGCGACCCAAAGCGGAGGAACGGTCTTCATGGGACCCATGGAGGTCCCAGGTGCCCGGATCATGGCGTTGGCGACCGGTCCCACGGGCGCAGTGCGCCGACCTTCTCTAGAAGCGTAGTGAACGCACCAAATTAAGCCACGAAATACTTGGCCATGGGGTGATGGCAGATGATCGCGTCGGTGGTCTGCTCAGGATGGAGCTGGAATCCTTCAGAGACGGTGACGCCGATGCGCTCGCTCTCGAGCAATTCGGCGACCTTGGCGTTGTCGGCGAGATCGGGACAGGCCGGGTAACCCCACGAGTAGCGGCCGCCTCGATACTTCTGACGAAAGAGTCCCGTCAATGTCGGACCGTCTTCTTCGACGAAGCCGAGTTCGCCACGGATGCGCTTGTGCCACATCTCTGCGAGCGCTTCGGCCATCTCGACCCCGAGTCCGTGGAGCATGAGGTAATCGTTGTAGTGGTTCTCCGAGAAGAGTTCTTGGCATCGTTCGGAAACGCGTGATCCCATGGTGACGAGCATGAAGCTGGCGTAGTCCAGGTCACTGCTCTCGACTGACCGGAAGAAGTCTGAGATGCACAGGAACGGCGACACCCGTTGGCGTGGGAACGTGAATCGGGTTAACTCGCTCGTGCGCGTGTCGTCGCTGAAGAGAATCAGCTCATTGCCCTCTGAGGCGGCCGCGTAGTGGCCCCACACGACCTGAGGCACGAGGAGCGACTCCTCTTTGGCAATCGCCAACTGCCCGCGCAGAGTTGCACTGACCCGCTCCTTGAAGGCGGGGTCGTCCTCACCCTTCTCCGGTCGAAAGCCCCACTGATTGCGAAAGAGAGAGGTCAAGTTCAAATAGTCGCTGATCTCGTCCACGGACATACCCTTGGCGACGCGACTGCCGAGGAACGGTGGCGTGAAGAGGGGGTTGTCGTCCTCGACGTCGGGGCTGCGAGTGGGTAGACCTTCGGGTGCTTCACCGGCGTCGCCGCGGATGCGTCGAAAGACCTTGCGCTCTGAGATCTCGCGCCCGAAAGTGGGGTCGTCTTCAGCGCCGAGGCGCAGTTCACCGAGGCGGTCCAACACTCGCAGACCTTCAAAGGCGTCCTTGCCGTAGAACAACCGTCCGCTGTAGACCTGACGGAGGTCACGTTCGACGTAGGTGCGCGTGAGTGCGGCCCCACCGAGCAGGACCGGCACGTGGCTCATGCCGCGTTCGTTCATCAACTCCAAGTTCTCTCGCATCACGAGCGTGCTCTTCACCAGGAGTCCACTCATCCCCAGGGCGTCAGCGTGGTGCTCTTCCAAGGCGCTCAGCATCTCGTTGACGCCGACCTTGATGCCCAGGTTGAAGACCTCGTACCCATTGTTGGTGAGGATGATGTCGACGAGGTTTTTGCCGATGTCGTGCACGTCGCCCTTCACCGTCGCCAACACCACGCGCCCGCGCCCGCCTTGATCACTCTTTTCCATGTGTGGCTCCAAGTGAGCGACCGCGGATTTCATGGTCTCAGCACTCTGCAAGACGAAGGGCAACTGCATCTCGCCCGACGCGAACAGGTCGCCGACCTCGCGCATCCCGTCGAGGAGGAGTTGGTTGACGATGTCGAGCGGCGCCATGCCGTCAGCCATCGCGGTATCGAGGTCACCTTCGAGGCCGACACGCACGCCATCGATAATGCGACGACGCAGCCGGTCGTTGAGTTCGAGGTCGTCGAGTGAACTGGTCGCGGCGTTCGAACTCGAGACGCCCTCGTAGAGTCCGAGCAAGACGGTGAGCGGATCGTAGTCGTCGCTGCGCCGGTCGTAGATGAGGTCCAGGCAGACTCGCCGAGCCTCTTCGTCGATGCGATTGAGCGGCAACAGTTTCGACGCGTGCACGATGGCCGCATCGAGACCGGCCTCCGAGCATTCGTGCAAGAAGACGCTGTTCAACACTTGTCTCGCGCCCGGGTTGAGACCGAAGGAGACATTGGAGAGTCCGAGAATCGTTCGCACCCCGGGCAACTCGGCCTTGATGCGTCGAATCGCTTCGATGGTTTCGATGCCGTCGCGTCGCGACTCCGCCATTCCCGTCGACAGTGGCAGCGCCAGGGTGTCGATAAAGATGTCGTGGGGGTCGAGGCCGTAGCGCGTGACCGCGAGGTCGGTGATCGCGCGAGCGGCGCGCACTTTCCACTCGGTGGTTCGCGCCTGTCCCTCTTCGTCGATGCACGTTGCGACGATGGCCGCGCCGAACTCCGCGGCCAATGAGAGGAATCCGTCGAGACGCGTGCCCGGTCCGTCGCCCTCTTCTAAGTTGACCGAGTTGAGTAGCGCCTTGCCGCCGAGCCACGTTAGGGCTTGGCGCGCGACCTTTGTCTCGGTCGTGTCGACCATGATTGGCACTGACGACTGGGTGGCCAATCGACTCATCAGTTCGTTCATATCGGCCACGCCGTCGGCCCCGGTGTAGTCGACGCACACGTCGAGGATGTGGGCGCCCTCTTTGATCTGGTCGCGACCAATGCCGACGCACGTATCCCAGTCACCGTCCAACATGGCGTCGCGGAATCTCTTCGAGCCGTTCGCGTTGGTCCGCTCGCCGATCAGCAACACCGAACGGTCTTGCTGGTAGTTGGTCGCCGAGTAGATGGAAGCCACCGCCGGTTCGAGCACCGGCGAGCGTTTGGCCGCCGAGAGCGGACGAACCGCTTCGATCACGCGGGCCATGTGCTCTGGCGTGGTGCCGCAACAGCCTCCGACGACTTGCACGCCGTATTCCGTGACGAACTTCGACAGGTGCTCGGCCAAGGCGTCCGGCGTGAGGTCGTAGTGCATCTTGCCATCGACGACACTCGGCAGCCCAGCGTTAGGAAGACACGACAGCGGCACAGGGGAAGTTTCCGCCAGGTTGCGCAGCGGTTCGTACATCTCGATCGGTCCGGTCGCGCAGTTGAGGCCGAGCACGTCGACGCCGAGCGGACTTAACGCCGTGAGCGCCGCCCCGATCTCCGTGCCGGGAAGCATCCGACCGGTTAGCTCGATGGTGACCTGGGCCTGAATCGGGACTATCCGGCCGTGACGGACCATCGCGCGGTGACAGGCGGCAATCGCGGCTTTGCCGGAGAGCAAGTCGTAGACGGTCTCGACGAGCAAGAGGTCAACGCCGCCCTCGAGCAGACCGAGGGCCATCTCTTCGTAGCTCGCCGAGAGGTCGTCGTAGGTGATCTGGCCGAGTGACGGGAACTTCGTGCCGGGACCCATGGATCCGGCGACGAAGCGCGGCGATCCGGGCGAGGCGTAGGAGTCCGCGACCCGACGCGCGATCTCCGCCGAGAGCTTGGCTAACTCGAACGAGCGTTCGGCGATCCCGTACTCGGCGAGCACGACCGAGAACGCTCCGAAGGAGTTGGTTTCGATGACGTCGGCGCCGACTTCCAAAAAGGATCGGTGCAGCGTCTCAACCGCGTCCGGTTTCGAGATAACGAGGAATTCGTTACATCCTTCGAGCGCGGCGCCGCCAAAGTCATCGGCGTGGAGGTCTTGGAGCTGAAAATTTGTCCCGGTCGCCCCGTCGTAGATGAGGACTCCCTCGCCCAAGGCGTTGAGGTAGGCGTCGTCAGCCCTCGGTCGGGCGAACGGCGGATGCGCGAGGGACTCCATTGAGTTCTCAGGATACCCGTCGACCAGCAAATCACTACGCTGCAGACGTGAAGATCTACACGCGTGACGGTGATGACGGCACGACCGGTCTCTACTTCGGCGGTCGAATCAACAAGAATTCCGAACAGATCGACGTCAACGGTGCGGTGGACGAGGCCCAAGCGTCACTCGGCTGGGCTCGTTCCTTGTCAGCCCCGCACTCGCGTCTCAACGACTTACTCATTACCGTCGAGCGCGACCTCTGGGTGTTGATGGCCGAAGTGGCCACGTCGCCGGAGAATCGTCGCAAGTTAGCGCCGAACAAGTCACTCGTGACCCCCGAGATGATCACTCGTCTGGAAGATGAGATCGACGCGCTTTCCGAAGGCATCGAGATTCCCAAGGAATTCATTGTGCCGGGTGAGAATCAACTCGCCGCTTCGCTCGACGTGGCGCGCACTGTCGTTCGTCGCGCGGAACGCCTCGCGGTCGGCTATCAGCTCGCCGATTCACTCGTGGTGGCGTACCTCAATAGGCTTAGTGACCTCGTGTGGACAATGGCCCGCTTCGCTGAGGGCAAAGAGCACCGCACGGTTAAGACCGAGCTTTAAAGGGGAATACTGAATGGGCCGAACAGCACGAATCTCCACGTCGGTCGAAGCCGCGAGGCAACCGACCGTCGTGGTCCCCGTCGTCTTCGACGACGGGGTGGCGTTCATCGCCGAATCAGTGCCGGCCAAGGTAGGCAGCCACACCATTCCTCGAACGCTGGCGAAAGAGTGGTGCACTAAGCAAGGATTCAAGCCGGAAGCCGGGAACTCCACGGTGCTACGGACGATCAACGACGCGAACGTGGCGTTCGTGAGCCTCGGCTCTTCGTACAACTCTCTGGAGGGATATCGGCTGGCCGGTGCGGCGGCGACGAGGTGTGCGAACGACGAATCGGTGGCCTTCTTCTTGCCGACTGAATGCATTGACGATCCACTCGACGCCGCGCAGGCGCTCGTCACCGGTGGGATCCTCGCGTCATACAGGTACAAGCCGGTCGAATCGACCTCCACCTTCGACGTCGTACCGCTTGGTTCGCCGTTGCCTTCGGTGGAGACGCACGACGACGTCACCGAAGGCGTACGGCGCGGCGAGATCGTGGCGAACGGCGTCAACTGGGCCAAATTCCTCGTTGATTCCCCGGCAGGATCCATGCCTCCGAAGGAGTTGGCGCGCCGGGTTCAGACTCGACTAGACGAGGACCAACACGTCAGCGTCGAAGTCTGGTCGGAACCGCGAATTCGTGAAGAGCGTCTCGGTGGGCTGTTGGGCGTCGGCGAGGGTTCGGCACAACCTTGCCGGTTGGTAATTGCGACGTACGACCCGAGTCCCGAGAGTGAAATTCCACACATTGCGCTTGTCGGCAAGGGCGTGACCTTCGACTCTGGCGGCCTGTCGATTAAGACCGGCGAAGGCATGATGGCGATGAAGACCGACATGACCGGAGCGACAATCGTCATGGCCGTGGTCTCAATCGCCAGTCGCTTGGGACTCGAAGTGAAGATCACAGCGATCGCGCCGATGACCGAGAACCTGCCGAGTGATCGGGCGACCAAGCCCGGTGACGTCCTCACCATTCGAAACGGCATGACGATCGAAGTGCTCAATACCGACGCGGAAGGTCGTCTCATCTTGGCCGACGGTCTCAGCCTTGCCGTTGAAGTAAATCCCGATGCGATCATCGACGTGGCCACTTTGACGGGAGCCCAGCGCGTGGCCCTCGGTGACGAAGTGGGAGCGATATTCACTTCGACCGATGAACTGGCGGACTATTTCGCGATCGCCAGTTCGAGGAGCGGGGAACTCTTGTGGCGCATGCCTCTCGTGGAGAACTATGAGACGACGATCGAGTCCGACATAGCGGACATGAAGAACATCGGCAAGACCGGCAGCGGTGGGATGATCGCGGCGGCGCTGATACTGCAACGTTTCACCGACGGGCGACCGTGGGCGCACATCGATATCGCTGGACCCGGTCGATCGGATTCGGTGCGCGGCTACACGACGAAGGGCGCAACGGCGTTTAGTGCCCGAACCATCGTCGAATTCCTGGAATCCGTCGCCGAAGAGGCTCGTAGCTAAGGTTCCACCTCTCGCACGCGCGACTCACGACTAGGGACGTCACGAGCGAGCGACGGCGACGCAACGTCCTTGCCGTCGGCCCTTCCGATCAAGACCGTTGCGAACAGGTCTTCGTCCTCAATTCTCGCCCAGCGAAGTATGTCGTCCTCGTGGCGGAAGTTTCCCCAGAGAGCGGCCTGCCATCCACTCTCTTCGATCAGTAACAACAGCGCCATGGTGGCCATGGCTGCGTCAGTGTGCCAATAGGGGATGGGCCAGTTCGATTCATCGTCGAGGCCCGAATTGAGTTTGTCGGCTTCGGCGTAACGCGCCACGTATTCGCTGCGCCGCGAGGTCACAAGTACGACCGCACCGGCGCGCTGTAGTCCTTCGGCTCGTCGCGCGTGGGCGCGCCACGACTCGTCGGTCGCGACGTTGAAGTATTCGCCAACTAATGCGGCGCCGATGGTGTGGAACCGAACGCCGGCGCTGTTGCCCGCTGTCGGTGATCGGAGCGCTTCGGCGCAGAGTTCGTGTAACCACATCGGATCAACTGGCGTGCCGTCGAAGGATCGAACCATCCGTCGTCGAGCGAGCAGTTCACGTAGATCCACGCGTCGGGTCTAGCAGGAGCCGAACAGGATTGATGACTCGGCAGGTAGGGTTTAAGGACCTAGAAGGAGCCATCGTTGCCGACACCTCGAGACCTACTGAACGCCGCCAAGGCCGAGATCAAAGAGATTGATCCGAACAATGTCGCGGCGCAACTGGACCACTTCACGTTGCTCGACGTGCGTGAACCCGAAGAGTACGAACAAGGCGCGGTGCCGGGCGCCGTCCACTTGCCGCGCGGCAACCTGGAGTTCTCGATTGAGGGCCGCATCCCGGACAAGAATGCGCCCATTGCCGTGTACTGCGCTGGCGGCGTGCGTTCGGCGTTCGCCGCCAAGACGCTCAAAGACCTCGGTTACACCGACGTCGTGTCCGTCATCGGTGGTTTCAACAAATGGAAGGACGAGGGTCTCGCCTGGACGGCACCGCGGTCCCTATCGGCCGACCAACGCATCCGCTATCAGCGTCACCTTTTACTTCCCGAAGTCGGCGAGGAGGGCCAGATGCGCCTCTTGGACTCCAAGGTCCTGCTGCTCGGAGCCGGGGGACTGGGTTCGCCGGCGGCGCTCTATCTGGCCGCGGCCGGAGTCGGCACGCTGGGCATCATCGACATGGACGTCGTCGACTCCTCGAACCTTCAGCGCCAGATACTTCACAACGTCGAGCGCATCGGGATGCGCAAGGTAGATAGCGCGAAAGTAACGCTCACCGCGATGAACCCCGACGTCAACGTCGTCACCTACGACACTCGACTCGGTGCGGACAACGTCCTGGACGTCATCGACGGCTATGACGTCATCCTGGACGGGACCGACAACTTCCCGACTCGCTACTTGGTGAACGACGCCTCGCTCATCAAAAACATCCCGGTGGTGCACGGATCGATCTTTCGATTTGAAGGTCAGGTCACCGTGTTCAGTCCCTACGTCGGGCCGTGCTATCGCTGCATGATTCCCGAGCCGCCACCGCCGGAACTCGCGCCGAGTTGCGCCGAAGCAGGTGTGCTGGGCGTGTTACCGGGCATCGTCGGTTCGATCCAAGCCATCGAGACGATCAAGTTGCTGCTGGCGCTCGGAGATCCTCTCATCGGTCGACTGCTGACCTACGACTCTATGGACGAGAGCTTTCGCAGCTTCAAGGTTCATCGAGACCCGGAGTGCCCGGCCTGTGGCGAAAATGCGGGTCCGATCGTGATCGCGGAGTACGACGATCTGTGCATGCCACATCCGGTGACGGTCTGAGCGAATTCGATTCAGCGCACGTCACGGTTCGATACGAATGATCGAGGTGTTGCGCACCTACGTGGTCTCTGAACGAGAGCGCCTATCGTTGAGGTTGTGACGTCAGACGAGCGCCGTACCGATTCGGGCATCGTCGTTCAACCCGTCTACGACGACTCCGATCTCAAGGATTTCGACCCGACAACTCAGTTGGGAAAGCCCGGTGAATACCCCTACACGCGAGGCGTGCAACCCACGATGTACCGGGGTCGACTATGGACAATGCGTCAGTACGCCGGATTCGGAACCGCAACCGCCACCAACCTGCGCTTCAAGTTC
Source organism: Acidimicrobiales bacterium (assembly GCA_035532375.1). Lineage (GTDB taxonomy): Bacteria > Actinomycetota > Acidimicrobiia > Acidimicrobiales > RAAP-2 > RAAP-2. The sequence goes on along the minus strand of DATKRC010000001.1, from coordinate 57,234 downwards.
CTCCTCCAGGCCGGGCAGACCGGTTTGTCGTGCGCCTTCGATCTACCGACCCAGATGGGCTATGACGCTGACCACGTGCGCGCCGAGGGCGAAGTGGGCAAAGTCGGCGTCGCGATCTCGTCGCTCGAGGACATGCGCGACTTATTGGCCGATCTGCCGCTCGACCAGGTGACGACCTCGATGACAATCAACGCCACCGCGTCAACACTGCTGTTGCTCTATCAACTGGTCGCTGAAGAGCAGGGAGTCACGGGCGAACGTCTTCGCGGGACGATTCAAAATGACATCTTGAAGGAGTACGTGGCGCGCGGTACGTATATCTATCCGCCGCGTCAGTCGATGCGCCTCGTCGTGGACACCTTCGCCTACTGCGCGAAGGAGATGACTAATTGGAACACCATCTCGATCTCCGGCTATCACATCCGAGAAGCCGGCTCGACGGCAGTGCAAGAGGTCGCCTTCACCCTCGCCAACGGCATCGCGTACGTGGAGGCGGCCCTCGCCGCCGGATTGGCACTCGATGACTTCGCGCCTCGACTCAGTTTCTTCTTCAACGCCCACAACAACCTGTTCGAAGAAGTCGCCAAGTACCGCGCTGCGCGTCGCTTGTGGGCTTCGATCATGCGCGACCGATTCGGCGCCACGGACCCCAGATCCGTGACCATGCGCTTTCACACGCAGACCGGCGGCTCGACCCTGACCGCCCAGCAGCCGGAGAACAACATCGTGCGAACGACGATTCAGGCGCTCGCAGCGACACTCGGCGGAACACAGTCCCTGCACACCAACGGCTTCGACGAGGCGCTCGGATTGCCCACCGAACGCGCGGCCAAGCTCGCGTTACGGACCCAACAGGTCCTCGGCTATGAATCCGGCATCGCTGATACTGTCGATCCGTTGGCTGGCTCCTACTTCGTCGAGTCATTGACCAATGAGGTCGAGCGATTGGCACGCGAGTACATCGAGACGATCGACGAGCGCGGCGGAGCCGTCGCGGCCATCGAGTCGCACTACATGCAAGATGAGATCGAGTCCGCGGCTTATGAGTTCGCACGTCGGGTCGATCGCGGTGAAAAGGTCGTCGTCGGCGTCAACCGATTCGAAGAGAGCGACGAGACGAAGGCTGAGGTCTTCCCGATCGACGAAGGGCAACAGCAGGCGCAGATTGCCCGAGTGAAGTCGCTCAAGACCACCCGCGACAATGACGCGGTCCGAGTCGCCCTCGAGGACCTTGGCAACGCCGCGCGCGGGACCCAAAATGTCTTATATCCAATGAAAGCGGCGCTGTCGAAAATGGCGACCCTGGGTGAAGTGGCCGACGTCTTGCGCGAGGAGTTTGGACTCTACTCGCCGAGCTAGCGAGTAATCGGTTCGTGGAAGTGCGTGACCAGCGGTCGTTCGACGTAGAACGGGTGCGTGAGTTGACGCCATCGCTCGTAGTCGTACGTTTCTCGCCACACCATGTGCTCTTCGACTGACGCCCAGCGGATGAGAAGGAGGTACTTCGAGCCGTCCTCGGCCTGACGACGAAACTCACCGCCGAAACACCCGGCGGCTGTATCCAGGATCGGCAGGGCCCCCAGCGCCGACGCCTCGAACTCCTCTTCACGACCGGGCGTGATCGCGACGACGACGTGTTCGAGCATCATGATCGGGCCATCAATCTCGCGCGCAGTTTCTCATCGTTGGCGACGGCGATCGCGGTGTGGGCGAGCGCGATCGCGCCCGCGAGCGCCGACCGATCGGCTTCGGGCGTGATGCATGCTGCGGTGAACTCGGGCTGGTGATTCACCGCACCGTTGGTGGGGATCATGAGGAGTGGATGTATGGAAGGAACCACCAGGGAGACGTTCCCCATGTCCGTGGAAATCGCTGGACGATCTACTCCTTCATCATCGAGGGTGAAACTTCGACCCAGGGCTTCGGCCGCGATGCGGTAGTGCGCCAGAATATCGACGTCGGATTCCATATGCGAGAAGGCGCTGCCAATCTCTTCGATGAGGAGCGAGGCGCCGGTCGCCAGCGCGCCCGCCTCAAAACAGGCATTGATGCGCACTCGCAGTTCCGCCAGGCGTTCGCTCGTCAGCGACCGGGCCATAAAACGACCGGATGCGCGACTCGGAATGATGTTCGCCGCCGACCCGCCTTCGAGCACGATGCCGTGGACGAGGTCGCCCGGAGGTAACTGCTGTCGCAAGAGACCGATCGACACTTGGGCGATCGTCATGGCGTCAAGCGCGTTCACCCCGACCCACGGCGCAGCCGCGGCGTGGGCCTCCTTGCCTTCAAAGATCACGTCGAAGTGATCGACCGCGAGACAAAGCGCGTCGAGTCGCTCGGTGGGGAAGGGGTGCACCATCATCGCGGCGTGGACGTCGTCGAAATAGCCGGCGTTGATCAGATCAATCTTGCCGCCGCCGCCTTCCTCGGACGGCGTACCGAGCAACGTGACGGTGACATTCAGTTCGTCGGCAACAGCACCGAGGCCGATCGCCGCTCCGAGTGACGACGCGGCGATGATGTTGTGACCGCACGCGTGCCCGACGTCAGGTAGAGCGTCGAACTCCGCGCAGTACGCGATGTTGAGGTCACCGTCGCCCATCGTGGCTCGAAAGGCCGTCGGCAGTGACGCAATACCTCGCTCGACCACAAAGCCGTTCTGCTCCGCCAAATCGGCGACCGCTTCGGAACTTTGGAATTCCACGTAGCCAAGTTCGGGGTGGGCGTGGATGAAATGGCTCAGTTCGATCAGCTCATCACCGTGACGCTGAATCGTGTTCGCGGCGAGCTCGCGTGCGCTCATTCGACCACCACCACGGTGTCGCCGGCGCCAACCGAGTCGCCGGCCGACACGTTGATCGACACGACGACACCGGACTTCTCGGCGTTCACCGAATTCTCCATCTTCATCGCCTCAAGGATCACCACGGTGTCACCGGCCTCGACCTGTTGACCAACTTCCACGTTCACCTTCACGATGGTTCCCTGCATCGGGACCACGACGTTGGCCGACCCGCTGCCCAAGACACCAGCATGATGTTGGCGCCGGGGTTTGGCGGCGGTGCTCTGGGCTCGAGGTAAACCGTCCTCGAATTCCGGTACCCAGAGCGCGACCGTGACGCGTCGGCCATTGACTTCTGCCGTCACGTCTTTACGCACTTGACCGTCGCCGATGGAGACCGCCGCGGTGGTGGCGGCGGGCAAATTCGAGAAGTCCAGGTCGCTCTCCACCCAATTCGTGGAGTGCGTGCCCAGGACGAACCGCTCGTCAGAGAGTATGACGACCTCCGCCGGCAAGGTCGTAGCGACGCCCTCGATCACCGTCTCTTCGATAGCACGCAGCATCCGACGACGTGCGCGCTCGCGGTCTGGTCCCCACACGATCAGTTTCGCAATCAAGTTGTCGTAGTACTGCGAGATCGTGTCGCCGGCTTGGTATCCGGCGTCGAGGCGCACACCGGGACCGGAGGGCTGATCGAATCGAGTGATCGTGCCCGGCGTGGGGGTGAACTTTCCGTCGGTGGGGTCCTCGGCGTTGATACGAACTTCAATGGCGTGACCTTCACGGCGAACGTCGTCTTGTGAGAAGTTGAGTTCCTCGCCGGCGGCGATACGTAACTGCCACTCGACCAGATCAAGACTCGTCACCAATTCGGTGACCGGGTGCTCGACCTGGAGGCGAGTGTTCATCTCCAAGAAGAAGAACTCACCGTCTTGGTAGAGGAACTCGACCGTGCCCGCGTTCACATAACCGCAGGCCTTGGAGACTTTCACCGCGGCGTCGCCCATGGCGCGACGTACCTCGTCGGGGAAGTTCGGCGCCGGCGACTCTTCGACGAGCTTCTGATGACGTCGCTGGGCCGAACAGTCGCGCTCCCCGAGCCACAGGGTCGTGCCGTGGCTATCGGCGAGGACCTGCATCTCGATGTGTCGAGGATGGGTGAGGTAGCGCTCGACGTAACACTCGGAGCGACCGAAATAACTCTGGGATTCTCGTTGAGCACTTTCCAACGCTGCGGGTGCCTCGTCGGCCGAGTTCACGACCTTCATGCCGCGTCCGCCGCCGCCGTAGGCCGCCTTGATCGCGACGGGCCAGCCGAATTCGTTACCGAACTTGACGACTTCTTTGGCGTTCTTCAACGCTTCGCTTCGACCGGGCACGCCCTCAACGCCGACGATCGCAGCGGCCAGGCGACTCGAGATCTTGTCGCCCATGATTTCGATGGCCTCGGGCGGGGGACCGATGAAGGTGACACCGCGCGAGGTGATTGCTTTCGCGAACTCCGTGTTCTCCGAGAAGAATCCATAGCCGGGGTGTACGGCGTCGGCGCCCGATCGGTGGATGATGTCGAGGATGGCCTCGGTGTTGAGGTAACTCTCCGCCGCGCTTTGGCCCCCGAGTGCGTAGGCCTCATCGGCCAGGCGCACGTGCAGCGCGTTGCGATCGAGTTCGGAGTACACGGCGACGGTGGAGATGCCCAACTCTCGACACGTGCGCATCACGCGCACTGCGATCTCGCCGCGATTGGCGATCAGGACTTTCTTTAACACGCGAACCTCCGTTGCGAACCCTAATTTTCTACCACTCGCGGCGAAAACTCTAGAGTTTCCTTGTGAGTTCAATCATCTGGCGCGTTGAACACTTCGACGTGATCGACTCGACCAACTCGTGGCTGTCGGCTCGGGCCCTCGAAGGAGCGCCCGAGGGTCTAGTGGCCGTCGCTGACTTCCAGAGTGCCGGACGTGGGCGGTTGGATCGCCGTTGGGAATCACCGGCCGGGGCGTCGCTGCTGTGCTCGATCCTGCTACGACCGGACGTGGGACCCGACCAACTCCAACTCGTCGTCGCGTGCGTCGCCCTCTCGGCACGTTCGGCCCTCGTGCGCTTGAGCGGGGTTCGACCGGCGCTCAAGTGGCCGAATGACCTGATCGTGAGTGAAGCGAAGATCGCCGGACTGCTCGCCGAGATTGTGTCCGTCGATGAACGATTGGCCGTCGTTGTCGGAATTGGTGTGAACCTGACCGACGAGGGACCGGCGAACGTGGTGTCGACCTGCGTGCGCGCCGAGTCAGGCGTGACAATCACAGCCCCGGCGCTGCTCGACATTCTGCTCGAAGAACTTGAAACCCGACGAGCACTCCTGGACAGCGCTGAGGGTCAGCGGTCTCTGCGCGATGAATACCAGCGCGCTCTCGCGACGTTGGAACAGATGGTCCGAGTCGAACGTACCAATGACGTCGTCATCGGAAAAGCGGTTGGCGTCAATGAGTACGGAGAGCTTCTGGTCGAATCGAACGGCGAAGTGATCGCGATCTCCGTTGGCGACGTCGTGCACGTGAGGCGCCACGAGGAACATTTGTGAGCCGAGCCACGCGCGTTTTGGTGACGGGTGCGGCCGGTCAGGTTGGTGTCGATCTTGTCGACGTACTCACGGGACAAGTGCCACCGGGCGGCGACAGGTCATTCCAACCGGACGAGCGCGCCGTTCCCGATGGTGAGTTCGACGTACTGGCGCTCACTCGTCACGAACTCGACGTGACCGATCGTGACGCCGTTTTTCGAGCCGTGCAAGCGGCTCGACCGGACGTGATCGTGCATCTGGCCGCCTACACCGCGGTCGATCGCGCCGAGACCGAAGAGTCGGCGTGCTTCGCCGTCAACGCCGCGGGTACCGAGTCGATGTCGATCGCGGCCAAAGAGAGCGGCGCCCACCTGATCACGATCTCGACGGACTACGTCTTCGACGGCAATAAAGGCGCCGCCTACGTCGAAGACGACGTGACCAATCCCCTCAACGTCTACGGAGCATCCAAGCGCGCCGGAGAGTTGCTCTGTTCGAGCGACGACACGATCGTGCGCACGTCGTGGGTGATGGGGGTGCGCGGAAAGAACGTGGCGCACGTCATCGCCGCACGCGCACTGTCGGGTGAGAGTGTTCGATTCGTGAACGATCAAACCGGCACCGTCACGGTGGCGAGCGATCTGGCTCGCGCGCTGGCGACCATCATGCGCGAGCGGCCCGGCGGCTATTGGCACGTCGCCAATTCCGGTACCACAACTTGGTTCGACGTGGCGTACTTCATCGGAGAGATCTTCGGTCGCGACGAAGGTTTCGCCATCGCGATCGCGACCCAAGACCTGGATCCGCCGCCGCTCGCCACTCGACCGATTCGCAGCGACTTGTCGATTGAGAAGTTCTCGTCGCAGTGGACAGCGTTACCTGAATGGCGCGACGCGTTGACTCGACTGATGCGTGATCGCGGAGCCAAAGTTCAATGAGCGAGGTCACGACCGACGTCGCCGCAGTGATCGTTGATTTTCACGCCGGCCAAGCGCTTGACGACTGCGTCGATTCGCTTCACGCCAACGCTGTGACGGACATCGTGGTCGTTGAGAACGGTGAAGAGGGTTCTACGCTTCCGTCGCTCTCGGGCCAGCACGTTGTGCTGGTGGTACCGAAACTGAACCTCGGCTACGGACGTGGAGTGAATCGCGGGGTGGCGGCGGCACCGTCGCGTCGTTACCTTCTGGTCTCCAATCCCGACGTCGTGGTGCACGACGGTGCGGTGGCCGCACTCGTCGAGTTTCTCGACGAACATCCCAATGTCGCTATCGTCGGTCCCCAGATCGTACGACCCGACGGCACCGTCTACCCATCGCAACGTGTCTTCCCGAACCTCTGGCTCGCCGGGGCGCACGCGCTCTTGGCGCCGCTCTGGCCAGACAATCCCTTCACGCGTCGCTACCGCTCGCCGCGTAAGGACGGCTCGGTTGACTGGGTCTCGGGCGCGTTCTTCTTGGCCCGAAGGGACCGATTCGAGGAAGTCGGCGGATTCGACGAGCGCTACTTCATGTTCGCTGAGGACATGGAGCTCTGTTGGCAGATGCGCGCCCACGGCTACGACGTGGCGGCGGCGCCCGATGCCTTGGTCACGCATATCGAGGGGGTCTCACGAGCACGCGCCTCGCGTGAGATGTTGATCGCGCATCATCGCGGTGCGATGCGCTTCGAGTGGCAGACCGCGAGCGGCTGGCGACGTGTCCTGGTGCCGATAGCGGTGCTGGTGCTCGGGCTTCGGCTCTGCGTGGTACTGATTATGCGCCCCACCACCTAAGGGCGCGTCCGCATAGAATGGTCGCTGGGCTGCGAGTGGTTCTGTGGTTGAAAGTCGATGCCAGTCGCGGGCGAAACGACCCACGTAAGGCGTCTTGTTGACGCTGAGCATGGCGCGGTTTAGAAGTAAGTCCTGCCTTGAGCTGGCCAGAGCGGCCAATTCGAGAGCCGGTGAAGTGTGTGGTCGCATCGTCGGAGAGCCTCGTGCTGCCGGCGTGACTCACGGACACCGCTGCAGGCAAGTGTGGGGCAAAAGACCAGGTCAGCGCTCGCAGCCCAATTGAAGTGACGAGATCGACCGGTAGGGTGACGCAAGACATGAGTGTTTTTAGCAAGGTTCTTAAGGCTGGGGAGGGCAAGCGGGTTCGCCAACTGGCTGAACTCGTGCCGCCTATCAACGAACTTGCCGATGAGATGGCAGCACTGTCTGACGCCGAGCTACGAGCCAAGACCGACGAGTTCCGCGCCCGCCTCGACGAGGGCGAAGACCTCGACGACATGCTCCTCGAGGCCTTCGCGGTGGTCCGTGAGGCCGCGACCCGAGTGCTCGGTCAACGCCACTACGACGTCCAGTTGATGGGCGGGATGGCCCTGCACTTCGGATGGATCGCGGAAATGAAGACCGGTGAAGGCAAGACCTTGGTGTCGACTTTGCCGGTCTACCTGAATGCCCTCGCCGGAAACGGCGTGCACGTCGTGACGGTGAACGACTACTTGGCGACGCGAGACGCTAACTGGATGGGCTCGCTGCACAAGTTCCTCGGGCTCAGCGTGGGGCGCGTCGGGCCCGATCTGCCGGATTTCGAGGACAAACGCGCGGCCTACGCCTGTGACGTCACCTACGGCACGAACACCGAGTTCGGTTTCGATTACCTGCGCGACAACATGGCTCGACGAGCCGAGCACATGGTCCAGCGGGGTCATCGCTACGCAATCGTCGACGAGGTCGACTCGATTCTGATCGACGAGGCTCGGACGCCGCTGATCATCTCGGGTCCGGCCTCGGATGTCACCAAGCTCTACTACCAGTTTGCTTCCATCGCGCGCGCGTTAACCCGCGACGTCGACTACGAGGTCGACGAGGAGAAGAAAACCGTCGTGCCGACCGAAGCCGGCATCGAAAAGGTCGAAAAGCAACTTGGCGTCACCAACCTCTACGACGCGGTTTCGACGAACTACGTGCACCAGCTGGGCCAGGCTCTTCGCGCCAAGGAGCTCTACTTCCGTGACAAGGACTATCTGGTCGATGCCGGTGAAGTAAAGATCGTCGACGAGTTCACGGGGCGCACCCTTGACGGACGCCGCTGGTCCGACGGCTTGCACCAAGCAGTCGAAGCCAAAGAGCGCGTGCGGATCCAAGAAGAGAACCACACGTGGGCCACGGTCACGCTTCAGAACTACTTCCGTATGTACGAAAAGCTCGCCGGCATGACCGGTACGGCCGAAACCGAGGCCGCCGAGTTCGGCAACACCTACAAGCTCTCGGTGGTACCGATCCCTTCGAACATGCCACTCATTCGCCTCGATCAGGCCGATCTGATTTACAAGACCGAAGCTGCGAAGTTCGCGGCCATCGTCGATGACGTGCGCGAACGCAGCGACCTCGGTCAACCGATCCTGCTCGGTACCGCGTCGGTTGAAAAGTCCGAACTGCTCTCGCGCGAACTTTCGAAGGCCGGCATCTCTCACGAGGTACTGAACGCGAAGCAACATTTCCGCGAGGCCGAGATCGTGGCCCAGGCCGGGAGAAAGCACGCCGTTACTGTCGCCACCAACATGGCCGGCCGAGGCGTCGACGTCGTGCTGGGCGGGAACTTCGAAGGTCTGGCCACGCGCGAAGCACTCGGTCGCGGATTCGAGCCGGGCTCCGAAGAGTTCGACGCCGCCTACCAGAGCGCGCTGGAGAGTTTCAAGAGTGTCTGTGAGGCCGAAGGCGATGAAGTGCGCGCCCTGGGCGGACTCTACGTCTTGGGCTCGGAACGACACGACTCGCGACGCATCGACAACCAGTTACGAGGTCGATCCGGCCGTCAGGGCGACCCCGGTGAAAGTCGTTTCTACCTCTCGCTGGAAGACGACCTGTTGCGGCTCTTCGCGACGGGCGCGGTCTCGTGGGTCATGGACCGCACAATGCCCGACGATCTGCCGATCGAGGCCAAGATGGTCTCCAAGGCCATCGAGCGGGCGCAGAACACCGTCGAGGGTAAGAACGCCGAGATCCGCAAGGACACGCTGAAGTACGACGAAGTGATGAATGAACAGCGCAAGGTCATCTACGGACGGCGCCAACAGGTCATCGAAGGTCAAGATATCCACGACGAGACGATCGTCCTGATCGAAGAAGTCCTCACCAATGTCGTTGACGATCGACTCGAAGGGGAGTTTGCCGAAGCATGGGATCTTCATCAGTTGGTTGCTGAACTCACCAACTACTACCCGACGACGCTCAACGCTCAAGCACTCGCGGAGTACCAGGACCGTGACGACATCTTGGGCCTCGTGATCGATGAGGCCGTCGGTCAGTACGAGAAGAAGTGCGAAGAGTACCCCGGGGGCATGGATACCGCCAAAGAAATCGAGCGTGACGTCATGCTCCAGATCCTCGACCAACGCTGGCGTGATCACCTCTCGGACATGGACTACTTACGCGACGGCATCCACCTTCGTCAGATTGCTCAAACGGACCCGTTGACGGCGTGGCAGAAGGAGGGCTATCTGATGTTCGAAGCCCTCTTGGGCAACGTCGACGCCGACTTCGTGCGCTACATCACGCACGTCGAGGCGTCGGCGATCGAAGAAGAAACTGAGGAGGACGAAGGTCTCGAGGGCGCCGTCACCAACGCCAACATTGTGGCGCCTGGCGCGACCGAATTGCCGGTGCACGCGGCGGCCAAGAAGCCGCTACCCAAACAGGGTGACAAGATCGGACGAAACGAGCCGTGCTGGTGTGGCTCGGGTCGGAAGTTCAAGCAGTGCCATGGCCGACCCTAAGGCCGAGAACGCCCTGCGGGAGGCTCTCAGCACCTTGGAGGACCTCGAATCGCGCTGGGCTGCAGCGCGCGAGTATCTGAAGATCGACATCAGTCGCGAACGCCACGCTGTCTTGAGTGATCTCGTGGCCGATCCCCACCTGTGGGACGACCAGGACCGAGCCCGCGCCGTGACGACCGAACTTGGGCGCCTCTCGAACGACCTAGAACAGTTCGACGAGTTGCGCGGTGCCCTCGACGATTCAGTGTTCCTCGCGGACTTCTCTCGCGATTCCATGACCGCGGGCGAGGTCGACTGGTCGTTACTCAATGAACTCTCGTCGACCGTGAACGACCTCGAACACAAAATCGCCGCGCTTGAGACGCAGAGCCTCTTCAGTGGGCCCTACGACGCGAATGACGCGATCGTTGAGTTGCACGCCGGCGCCGGAGGGACCGACGCTCAGGACTGGACCGAAATGCTGCTACGGATGTATTCGCGCTGGGCCGAGCGTCGGGGATTCGGCGTCGAGATCGATGAAGCGACTGAAGGACAAGAGGCCGGGCTGTTGTCCTCGACCTTCATCGTGAAGGGACGTTTCGCCTACGGCTGGTTGTCGGCCGAACGCGGTGTGCACCGCCTCGTTCGCATCAGTCCCTTCGACTCCCAAGCTCGTCGGCAAACAAGTTTTGCCAGTCTCGACGTGACGCCGCTCTTGGATGACAACGCGGCCGAGGTGGAGATCGATGAGAAGGATTTGCGCGTGGACACGTACCGTTCCTCCGGCGCCGGTGGTCAGCACGTGAACAAGACCGACTCGGCGATTCGCATCACGCACCTGCCGACCAACATCGTGGTGAGTTGCCAAAATGAGCGCAGCCAACATCAGAACCGCGCGCGAGCCATGCAGATCCTCGAAGCGAAGTTGGCCGAGCGCGCTCGCGCGGAGCGCCAGGCCGAGATGAACGCCCTCAGCGGTGACCGCGGTGACAATGCGTGGGGTTCACAGATTCGTAGTTATGTGCAGGCGCCTTACCAACTTGTGAAAGATCACCGCACCGATCACGAGACCGGCAACGTCGAGGCGGTGCTGGATGGCGATCTCGACGGATTTATGGAAGCTGAACTGCGACGACAGCGTCTTCATTCATAAGAATTAACGAGGCCCGGTATCGAAGGGCGTCCGTGGCACGATTGTCCAAAATCGGCAAACTACAATGGTTGCAGTACATCCGGGTGCCGAGCGCCACAACTACATACCCGAGGGGGTGCTTCGCGTGATTCGCTTTGAGAATGTCTCCAAGACGTATAAGAACGGCTCGCCGGCACTCAAGGACATCACCCTCGACATCGAAAAGGGAGAGTTCGTCTTCTTGGTCGGCGCTTCGGGTTCGGGTAAGACCACCTTCCTTCGGCTGTTACTTCGCGAAGAGTTACCTGACAAGGGTCGAATCCTCGAAGCCGGTCGTGACCTGACGGACCTGTCTAAATTTCGAGTGCCTTTTCTTCGCAGAAACATTGGCTGCGTATTCCAGGACTTCCGACTCCTGCCGAACAAAACGGTCTTCGAGAACGTGGCGTTCGCCCTCGAGGTCATCGGTCGACCGCGTTCCACGGTCGAGTCCCAGGTGCCCTTGATCCTCGACCTCGTCGGACTTTCGGACAAGGCCAAGAGTCTGCCCGGCGAGCTATCGGGCGGCGAGCAACAGCGAGTCGCCGTGGCCCGCGCCTTCGTCAATCGTCCATTGATCCTGCTCGCCGACGAACCAACCGGCAACCTGGACCCCGCCAACTCCGAGTCGATCATGGCCCTACTCGAACGCATCAACCGCACCGGTACGACGGTCGTCATGGCCACGCACGACAAGGCGCTCGTGGACCGAATGCGGCGTCGAGTGATCGAACTCGACAAGGGAGAGATGATTCGCGACCAGGTTCGTGGCGTCTATGGCATCGATGAAGGCGTGACAATCTAATGCGCGTGTACTTCCGCTACGCCGTCAAAGAGACCTTGTCGAATCTCTGGCGCAACCGAATGATGACAATCGCGGCGGTCCTGACGGTCGCGGTGTCGCTGTCGTTGGTCGGCGCGGCGCTCCTTTTGAAACAAAGCGCCGCACAAGCGACGTCGCAGTGGCAACAAGGCACCCGGGTGACCATCTGGATGCAGCCCACCGCATCGACGGGCGAAATCAGCAATATTCAGACGCAACTCAACAGTCTGCCCATCGTAAAGAGTTGTCAATACCGAAATCAGGCGCAGGATTACGCCGAAATGGTGAAGGACTTGCCGCCTTCAGAGTCGACCATCCTGAAGCCCAGCGAGATGCCCACCAAATTCAGTTGTATCCCCACGGTGCCATCGGACGCGTTGACCGTTGTCTCCACGTTTTTGCACCAACCGGGAATCCTCACGGTGACGGCGCCGGAACAACAGATTCGCCAGATGAATCGCGCGATTCGCATTCTGCAGATTGTGTGCCTCGCTCTGGCAGTCGTACTCCTGCTTTCGGCCACGGTCTTGATTCTGAACACTATTCGCATGGCGATCTTTGCTCGCCGCAGAGAAGTCTCAGTCATGAAGCTCGTGGGCGCGACGAACTGGTTCATTCGAATTCCCTATATCACCGAGGGCTTCATACAGGGCCTGCTCGGTTCGGCGGTCGCCATCGGAGCGGTCACGGCGATTCACATTTGGTATCCATTCCACAACGAGTATCAATTGAACACGAGTGCGCTGATCGGCACGAATATCGTCGTGCTCGTCGTCGGGGTGGTGATCGGCTCGGTCGGATCGGCCATTGCCATCCGTCGATTCCTCGACGTCTAGGGCGTTACCTCGTTGAAGTCAACGGCGAGGGAGTTCACACAGTAGCGAAGACCGGTTGAAGTCGGACCATCGTTGAAGACGTGACCCAGATGACCACCGCACTTCGAGCACAAGATCTCGGTTCGCTTACGCTCGCCCAGTGAGTCGTCGGGGCGCTCGATGATCGTGCCCGGCTCGCATGAGTCGAAACTGGGCCAACCGCAAGCGGAATCGAACTTCTGCTCGCTGGTGAAGAGGTGTTGGCCGCATCCACCACAGGAGAAGATACCGTTGCCATCGACGCGCAGGAGCGACCCGGTCCAAGGAATCTCGGTGGACGCGTGGCGCAGTACCGCGTAGCGATCCTCGGAGAGCAGGGCGCGCCATTCTTCGTCCGGTTTATCGACTTCGAAACTCACCGCTTCAATGTATCGGGGCGACCGCTGGTCGATGACTTATTGAAAGTTGGGCCGAGGCGCTTCGGGCAGGACCGGCGCGAACTCGGGCTCGTCGGCGAGCAACCTTCGAAACGCGGCCGCCAGCCCCTCAGGGTCCAGGCCCAACTCCGACAAGAGGTCGTCCGGTCGGTGTTGTTCGAGATAGGCGCGCGGCGTGCCAAGAATTCGAGTGGTGGGAAACGGACGGCCGAGGTCCTGGGCTCGACTTCGCAACGACGACACCATGAGGGTCCCGGCGCCGCCGTGTCGCGTGCCGTCTTCGACGCTCACCACTCGTTCGTGGTTGAGCGCGTCGTCGATCATCGACTTGTCCGGAGGCAACACTCGCACGTCATAAAGCGTGACCTGGCTCGCTTCGTCACCCATCAGTTCCAGCGCCTTGTAGGCCGTGGGCGCCATCTTGCCGACGGCCAGAACACAGAGCGAACCGTCGCCGCGACGGACTTCACGAGCTTCGAGCCCGTCGCCGACCTTGCCGTCAAAGGGTTTGGGCAGAGTCTTGGGGAATCGCAGGGCGGTCGGTGACGTCATCGACATTGCGGTGGCGAGCATGCCCCGCACCTCTTCGGCGCTCGAGGGAGCGAAGACGGTCATGTTGGGAATCGCCAAACAAAGCGCGATATCAAGTACTCCGTGGTGACTCGGACCGTCGTCGCCGGTGATGCCGGCTCGATCGAAGACGAAGACCACGGGCAGGTTCAATAGTCCGACGTCGAGATGGGCCTGATCAAAGGCGCGCGAGAAGAAGGTCGAGTAGACCGCGACGACGGGCTTCAACCCGCCCATCGCCATGCCGGCGGCAGCCGTGACGGCGTGTTGCTCGGCGATGCCCACGTCGAAGAACCGGTCAGGGAATCGGGCCTCGAAGTTGCGCAGGCCCGTTGGACCGGCCATTGCCGCGGTGATGGCGACGATGCGATCGTCGGCGCTGGCGAGCGCGACGAGTGCGTCGGAGAACGCCTGCGAGAACGACTGCGGAGGGACCTCTTCGTCGTCGTGTCGGGGCGGCAACTTGTAGTCGTGCATCTTTAAGTCGTCGTCGATGGCCGGCTCGTAGCCGAGACCTTTGGTGGTGAGCACGTGCACGAGGATCGGCCCGTCCCACTCTGACGCGCTCTTCAACGTGTTTTCAATCGACTCGATGTCGTGACCGTCGATCGGGCCGATGTAACGCACGCCCAGGTTCTCGAAAAACGTGTGCGGGGTCACCATTTCGCGCACGACGGACGTCAAACCGTCGATGCCGAGGTAGGCCGCTTTCCCCACTCGTGGGAGATGTGGAATCGTGTCGCGGATGCGACCTCGCATCGTCAGGTAGGTCTTATTCAGCCGAAGTGCGGTCAGTGACTCCGAGAGCTTCGAGATCGTCGGGGCGTAACTTCGCCCGTTGTCGTTGAGGACGATCACGACGCGCTGGTTCGAATGGCCCAGGTTGTTAAGCGCCTCGTAGGCCATGCCGCCGGTGAGTGACCCGTCACCCACGATCGCGACGACGTGACGCGTGCCGCCGTGGCCGATGAGCTCCTTGCGCCGTTGCAAGGCGACCGAAAGTCCGTGCGCGTAGGAGAGCGCGGTCGACGCGTGGCTCGACTCGATCCAGTCGTGCTCGCTCTCTGAGCGGTTCGGGTAGCCCGAAAGGCCCCCGCGTTGGCGCAGTTTCTTGAAGCCGTAGCGCCGACCGGTCAAGAGCTTGTGGACGTAGGCCTGGTGGCCGGTGTCCCACAGCAGGATGTCTTTGGGTGATTCGAAGACCCGGTGGAGCGCCAACGTCAGTTCGACCACACCGAGGTTCGAGCCCAGATGACCGCCCGTGGGATTGGTCGTCACCGCTTCGATAATGAACTGTCTAATTTCCTCGCTCAATTCGTCGAGCTCCTCGTAGGAGAGTCCTAGGAGGTCGGCTGGCGTTTCGATCGATGGGAGAATCACCAGAACATCATACTTATGCAAAGTGACGTTTTGACTTACGTGGACCCAACTACGCTCGCCGGAATGACTACGAATTTGGTTGAACACGACGTTCTCGAGCACACTCTCAACGAAGCGATGGCTCGCGGCGGCGAGTTCGCCGAGGTTTTCGTCGAAGACCGGACGACCTCTTCAGCCATGTTGGACCAGCGACGCGTGGAACAACTGAGCTCGGGGCACGAGCGCGGCGCCGGCATTCGCGTCGTGGTCGGTGACACCACCGGATTCGCGCACACCGCGGATCTCACCGAAAGCGGTTTATTGGCGGCGGCGCGCGCCGCGGCCTCGGTCGCGCGCGAAGGCGGAGGAGGTGTTCGCGAGATTGCACTTGGACCGCTGCGCGATCATCCGAGTCTTGCGACGGTTCGACCCGACGAGGTCGACAAGCGACGCAAGATCGAACTCATGAATCACGCTGACGACGCGGCGCGTTCCGAAGGTTCGTCGATCACCCAGGTGCAGGTCGCTCTGGGTGACTCCACTCGTCACTTCCTGGTGGCGAACTCCGACGGCCTCTTCACCGGCGACCACCAGGTGCGAACCCGATTCAACGTGTCGTGCATTGCGACCGGCGACACCGGGATGCAGACGGGCTACCGGCCGATCGCAGGAACCCGCGGCTTCGAACTTCTTAGCCCCGAAGCGGTGTCCGAGGCTGCGCGCGGCGCCGCGCGACAGGCGATCACTAAGTTGGACGCGCGTCCGGCACCATCGGGCGACCTACCGGTGGTCCTCGCGGGGGGCTCGGGCGGCATCTTGTTCCACGAAGCGTGCGGTCACGGACTCGAAGCCGACGCCATTCTCAAACAGGCCTCGGTCTACGCCGGCAAGGTCGGACAACTCGTCGCGAGTCCTCTGGTGACATTGGTCGATGACGGCACGGTCGAGGGTGAATGGGGTTACCTGGCGATCGACGACGAAGGACGCCCCGGCGCTCGTAACGTCCTCATCGAGAATGGTGTGCTCACCGACTACATGTGGGATTACCTACGTTCTCGAAAGGAAGGCCGACTCTCCTCGGGTAACGGTCGGCGCCAGAGCTATCAGCACCTACCGATGGTGCGCATGACCAATACGTACCTGCTCGAGGGTGATTCGGACGCCGACGAAATCGTGGCTCAGACGCCCTACGGCGTCTACGTCGCCCAACTCGGTGGCGGTCAAGTCAATACGGCGACCGGTGACTTCGTCTTTGGCATGACCGCGGCCTTCATGATCGAAGACGGAAAGATCACCGCGCCGCTTCGCGACTGCAACCTCATCGGGAATGGTCCGGACGTGTTGCAGCGCGTCGACGCCGTGGCGTCGGACTTCTCGATGACGCCCGGCACGTGCGGCAAAAACGGTCAGAGTGTGCCCGTCGGCACCGGTCAGGCGACCATGCGCCTTACCGGTGTCACTATCGGAGGGGCGGCCGCGTGAGTGAACTGCTGGAGCGCGCGGAACGAATCCTCGAATTTGTGCAGGGCGGTGAAGAGATCGAGGTGTACGTCGCCAGCGGCGTCGACACCGAGGTCCAGTCGTATCAGGGCGAGATCGAAGAACTCACGACGGCTGCGTCCAGTGGTTTCGGCATTCGGATATTGAACGAGACCGCCGGCGGCGCCCGAGTGGGAACGGCGTGGGCCGGATCGCTCGACGACGAAGCCATCGAGAAGGCGCTGCGCGAAGCCCGCGACAACGCGACCTTCGCGACGGAAGACGAGTTCGTCGCCTTCGCCCGACCCGATGGGGTCGATCCGGTGACCCTCACGCTGACCGACGACGCCGTCGCGAGCACACCACTGGACGAGAAGATCGCAATGGCGATTGAGCTCGAGCGCCTGGTACGAAGTGGTGACACGCGCATACGTCAGGTCGATTCGGCGAACTACTCGGACTATGTCGCTGAAGCGGCCATCGCCTCCACGACCGGTATTCGAGCGTCATACGCCCGCACCGGCGCCTACGTATCGGTCGAAGCAATCGCCAATGACGGCGGCGACGACCAGACGGGCTGGGGACTCTCGGCTGGACGCGCGCCCGGTGAGCTGGACATCGAAAAGGCGGCGGGTGACGCCATCCGTCGCGCGACGAGGATGCTGGGCGCCGTGAAACCTAAGTCGTTCAAGTGCACCGCGGTATTCGATCCTCGTACCGCGGCGACCCTCTTCGCCATCATCGGCGGAGCTCTGAGTGGCGAAGCCGTCGTACGGGGTCGCTCGTTCTTTGCGAACCGACTGGGAGAGATGGTCGCGGCATCCAGTTTCACCCTCCTCGACGACCCCACCGACCCTCGTCACTTCTCAGCGAGTGTGTATGACGGCGAAGGGTTGGCCTGTCGAAGGAACGTGCTGATCGAACAGGGCGAGTTGAAAGCCTTCGTCTACGACACGGTTTCGGCGCGACGGGCCGGCACCGCCTCAACGGGCAGCGCGGTTCGCGGAGGAATCGCCGGATCGCCATCGGCGGGATGTCGAGCGCTGCAATTGGCACCGGGCGAGATCGATCAGGCTGAAATCCTTCGACGCGTCGACAATGGCATTTACGTCGAATCCTTGATCGGGGTGCATTCGGGGGTCAATCCCGTCTCGGGCGACTTCTCGGTCGGTGTCACGGGACTCATGATTCGCGACGGCCAGCTGGCCGAACCGGTTCGTGAGATAACCGTCGCGTCGACGCTGCAGCGCATGCTGCTCGACGTCGTTCACGTCGGTGACGACGTGGAATGGCTCCCGGGAAGTGCTGCCGGTCAGAGCGTGGCGATTGACAACATCGCGGTCTCGGGGACTTAGTCCGACGTCGTTGTCGAAGCGGTTGCGGACGTCGAAGCGGTCGTCGCGGCCGGTGTCGAACTCGACTCGGTTGTGGTCGCCGCCGGGGCGGTAGTCGCCGTCGCGGGGGTCGAAGCTTTCTCGGCGCCACGACTGTCGGTCTTGTAGAAACCGCTGCCCTTAAATACGACCCCAACGGCCGAAAAGACCTTGCGGAGCGTCCCGCCGCAGTGCTCGCAGGTCGTGAGAGCGGAGTCCGAGAAGCGCTGGACGGCCTCGACGCGTCGGTGACAGGCCTGGCATTCGTATTCGTAAGTCGGCATTGCATCTCCCGTAGTGCCTATGAACCTTGGCAGTTTACTTGTCACGATTCTGTGTTCATCCGGGCCGTCGTATCATTTGGCGGTGGACGACTTCCAACAACTGCGTCGGGCGACGGGTGGGGGAGCGTTTCCCCGCGATATCGGCGCCTCCGAAGTAACGGCTCGTCGCGCGCTCGCGCGTTGCCGCATCAATATGGCCGCGTCGACTACGGCTCTGGTCGCGGCCAACGCCATGAACAAAGGTGACGTCCTCGCGACGGCCCGGGTGGCCGGTATTCAAGCGGCGAAGTTCGCGGCGACGCTGCTCCCGATGTCCCATCCGGTACTCGTGGGCAACGTACACGTCAACTTCACCATCGCGGATTCCCACATTGACGTCGAAGCGAGCGTCGACACCGTGGACCGCACCGGCGTCGAGATGGAAGCCCTGATGGCGGTGACGGTGGCCGCTCTTACGGTCTACGACATGTGTAAGTCGGCGGACCGAACTATGACCATCGAGGACATCGCGATTTGGGAAAAATCGGGAGGACGTTCGGGAACGTGGCGACGCGAAGACGCCATTGCCAACTCGCCGTCGCTCGAGTCAGAGACCTGATTCCTCGCGACGTGGACCGGTTCGCCTCACGTCCTGAGCCGGAGACACTTGTCTGATGGCCGATAGGAATGTCCTTGGCGGCACTTTGGAATTGTGCGGTACCGATCCCGTCACCGGCTTCTACCGCGACGGGTGTTGTACGTCGGGTCCGGAGGATATCGGGAGCCACACGATTTGCGCGGTGGTCACCGCTGAGTTCTTAGAACACCAAAGGAGCATCGGTAATGATTTGACCACGCCGATGCCCCAATACGGTTTCCCCGGATTGGTTCCCGGCGACCGATGGTGCGTGACCGCGGTGAATTGGCTTCGAGCACATCGCGACGGGGCGGCCGCCTTCGTGGTGCTCGCCTCAACGAACGAGCGCTCACTCGAGATCGTTCCCCTTGAAGCCCTTCAAGAACACGCGGTAGACGTTCCTTTGGGTCCGGGCGACCTCCAGGCATGATTTGAGATGTTGACCGTGAAGGCGAGAGCGTTCCACGGAATCCTTGCCGTTAACTGTGAATCGTGACCGGAACGCGACGATCACGGTCGTCCATGAACACTGGATTCGTGGTTATGGCAATATGGCTTCATGATCGATCATGTCTCCATTCAGTGTTCTGACGTCGCCAAAAGCGCGGCTTTTTACGACGCCGTACTCGCTCCTCTCGGTGGCTCGCGCGTAATGGATTTTGGCCAGGTCATCGGCTTCGGCACGCCACCGATGCCCGACTTCTGGATTGGTGAGAAGACGACCGGCGAAGGCTTTCGCGAGTCACACTTAGCCTTTACGGCACCGAACCGCGACGCGGTTCGTGCCTTCTATGACGCGGCCAGGGCCGAAGGTGCCGAGGTATTGCACGAGCCGCGCTTATGGCCCGAATACCACGAGGATTATTTTGGCGTGTTCGTGCGCGATCCCGACGGCAACAACGTTGAGGCGGTCTGCCACTCTCCGGAGTGAGTTTGCGATTCTGACTCGTGGTTCCTCGAGCGGTATTGGACTCGAAGCTTCCCAGTTCAGAGTCGCTTCCTTTGCCGCTACCGTGTAAGTGAATTTGTGACGGGAGATCGATGAGCAGCATTCGTGGAGGAGTCGAGCAGTCCCGGGAACGCTTGATCGCCCTCGTTTTGTTGTTGCAGAGAGCGTGGCAGTACGGCTCGCTCACCCAAGAAGAGATCGTGCGCGAATTGAAGATCGACGAGTTCCCCGTGTCGGCCAAGGGACCGCGAAAAATTCCTGCCTACGAAGGAAACGAGGGCGCCGTGCGCCAGAAGTTCGAGCGCGACAAAGCCCGCATTCGTGAGTTGGGCTTCGAGATCGAAACCGAAACCAAGGGCGACGGCGCCGTCGGATATCGGATCGACCCTTCGAGTGGCTACGCGCCGTTGATCTACTTCACTCCCGACGAGGAGCGAGTTGTCCGTTTGGCGTTGCGCTTTTGCGGGTTCGGCGCTTCGGGCGCTTTCAGTGTCTTTAATGAGGTACCGGCCGGCGATGGCGGTCTCGAATCCTCGATGTACTACACACCCGTCATGCGAGCGCTCAAACTGCACCGGGCGCTCACCTTTGACTACCAGTCCGGTGCGAACAAACCTCGAATGGTCGAGCCGCTGCTCATCGACGTGTTCAACGGCGTGACCTATCTGATCGCTCGGGTGAAGGGCACTGAGGAAATAAAGGGTTATCGGTTCAGCCGAATCACCTCGATGCCCGTCGTCTTACCCGATACGTTCGATCACGACGAGAATGCCGTCGAGGTCGCACGGGCGTGGCGCCCGGAGTTTTCGAGGTCACCGACCCCGATTGACGTGGTGGTCACGACCAACGAAAACTACGCCGACCTCTTGGTACGCCAATATCGGGGATCGCTCGCCGCCAATAAGAAGGACGGCAAGGTCGAGGTCGGACTGAGTTTCGACAGTCCTCGAGAAGCGCTTCGCTTCGTCGTGGAAGGTGCCGACCGTCTTCGATTGCAGTCGCCCAAGTCACTGAAGGCTGACCTCGCCGATTGGTTGAAGCGTGTGAATCGCGGTAAGGCACCTTCACCCGACGACATGAAGTTCACGGGTCCGGCCACGAATGACGTCCTCGGTCAAACATTGCAGCTCCTTCACGCCGTCTACCTCGCCGAGGACGGGCTTCGCATCAGTGAACTTGCCAAGCGCTTCTCCCTGGATGAGGACCACGTGCGTTTGATCATGGACCGGTTGGTGGCGCTCGAGCCCATGGCGGGCTCGACCGACGGTACGGGTGCGTTTCCCGCCCATGTCCTCAAAGAATGCGACGACTGGGACGCCGAGGCCCATGATGATTCTACCTACCGGGCCGACTTCAGTGACCTACCGGAAGGGGCCGAGGAACCCTCCCCGTTCATGTGGCGCGACCTCTTCGAACTCAATATCGCCCTGCGAGAGGCTTCGCGCGTCTATCACGACCCGGCAATCCTGTCGGCGATCGAGAAGATCGAAGGCGCGACGAGCTCTTACGTCCAGGTGGAGATGGCGACCAACGAGACGATGCTCGCCGACGTCTCGGCGGCCGTCGAGGATCACCAACAGATCAAGATTCTCTATACCGCCGCCACGGCCGACGAGGCGCGGACTCGTTCCATCGAACCGCGCGAGATAAAGGTCCTCAATGGTCACACCTACGTCCGGGCGTACTGCCTGACACGTGAATCGTGGCGCACGTTCCGCGTCGACCGGATCAATGCCGTGGTCGCCGCCTCCGACGTCACCGAAGAACGAGCGCCCGACACCGTCGTCAACTGGCTGACGCAGGTCGGAGAAGAGGGCGACGAGGTCGTCGTGGTCATCGAGCCGGGGTTGCGCTGGCTCTTCGAACCTCTTCCGAACGCCCAGTGGCTGTCGCTCGAGGATGGTCGACACGCCGTCAAGTTCCGAGTCAGCCACGAGCTGTTCCTGGATCAGCTGATGCTCCGGGCCGGTGAGGGCGCCGTGGTGGCGACACCCAAGTTCGCCCGGGCCGGACACGATCTGGCCAAGAGGATCGCCGCCTCGTTGTAGCGACCGTTGGGCACTGAGGTGTCCAGTGATTCGAGTGTTACCACGTCGTTCCAATGACGTCAGTTACTTCACCAACGATCGGGCTTTGGAGATCGACGGCTTACGCGACGGAGAAGCCGGTTGGTGGCTCCGAGGAAGCGGCGACTCCAGCGATCCGCGCTCCGTCGGCGAGGTGCTGCGCACATCGCAACGATCGTCGGTCCTCGGCTACGACATCATCGTCGCCGCTCCGCGACCCACGTCCATTTTGTTGGCGGTCGATGCCGAACACGGGCCGGGCGTAGTCGCGGCACACCGCGCGTCGGTGGCCTCGGCTCTTGACTATCTCGAGCAGCACGCGCTGGTCGTGCGCGACCGGCGTGGCGGCGAGGACCGCGACCACTCGGGACGATGGACGGGCATCGTGGGATTCACGCACGGCGTGAATCGACACGGTGAACCGCATCTGCACGATCACGTGTTGGTCGGTGCGCTGCCCGAAGGATCGCGCACGGTGCTCGATAGCCGTGGCCTCTTCGCGCACCTCGTGGCCGCCGACGCTCTCTATCGAACGTCGCTGCGTCACGAACTCAGCGAGCGAACACCGTGGACGGCGTGGCGTTCCTTCGAAGGAGTGGAGCACGTCGTCGGTCTCGACGAGGGCTATCGAGCTCTCTGGGGCGGCCATCATTTCGATCGGGGTGAGAAGTTGCAGTGGCGGCGTCGTGACGCGCTGGACCGGTGGAGCGAGGACCGCTCTCGATTCGATGCTCTCGGCGTGATCGATCCGCCTGCGCGCGACCGTTCGACACTCGACGAACACACTTTTGCCGGAGCGTTCGAGGGCCGACCGGACGTCGCACGACGACATGTCATCACGGCTTGGTCCAACGCGGCGCAATTCGGTCAGAGTTCTACTTCCGTGACGCACGCCGTTGATTCGCTCTATCCGCAGCTGAACGGGGCGAGAGGAGTGCGTGAACCGTCGATCAGTGTCCGAGAGGCGAGGATGATTGCCCGGGTCCGCGAACGCGGCGCGCGACCACTCGCTAGCGCGGACCTGGAGCGATGGCGTCAGCGTTCGCGTGACGAGTCACGCTCGCGCACGGAACGCTCCAGGTAGCCGCGAAAACGATCGTGCGAGTGCGCTGGGGTCAACTCGATCCACTTCATCTGTTTGTTCGGGTCGAGGCCCATTGCGAAGCCGGACCGTCCGTGGGCGAGGTCGCTCATCGACGCGCGGTCGCGCTCGACCCAGCTGGAGGAGCGACCGGCGCGTTTACCCTTGCGGCTGAACTGGAGAGTGGGGGTTTCATAGAGCGAACGACCGGCGAGGCTGCGCAGCATCTCGAGCGTGGGTCGATCAGCAATCCCGGGCAGCACGACGGTGGTGGGGAAGAGCGATAGGAATCCCTCGGCGGATGTACCCCAACGACTCCGGGCCTGGGAGAGGTCCTGGAGGCACGCCAGGGTGAGTACTCCCTGGCCACCGCCCTCCGAGACGATGCTGGCGAGTCGAGGTAGTGGGGCCACGTTGGCCAGTTCATCCAGCGCCAAGAGGAGTCGGGCGCCTTGTTCGTGGCGGTCGTAGGTGGCGTGGACGAGCTCTTCGATGAGGCCGACGACCAACGGGATCGTGACGGCCTGGTGTCGGCTGGGCGCCACGATGTGGAGCTGGTGGGGACCACTCAGAAACGCATCGAGGTCGAGTGGGGCCTCGCGCGACGAGGTTCTCGCGGCGTCGGTGCGAACGCCGGCGAAGAGGCCCGACGTGGTGGACCAGATACTCGAGCGTTCGCGGTCTTCGGTGGCCAGCACTCCTCGAAGAAGTGAGACCGATGGGTGATGTTCGCCGTATCGTTCGGTGAGATCGCGCGCGATGTCGTCGCAACGTCGTTCGTCGACTCGTGACGCGAGTTGTCCCAGCGACTCGTTGCGAAGTGCGGTTGCGTGCAACAACGGTGCGACGAGTGCACCCGCACGTTCGGTCCAGTGATCGTCACTTCGATCGCCGCGACCGCGTCTGGCGATGTCGATAAGGCTGCGCGAAGCAAGAATTGCGCCGTCCCAAGAAAAACTTTGTCGAATCGGTGAGTAACCAATTCGATGCACTCCCGGTGGTGTGCGCACTGTTCCCGACGGATCGAACAGCAACGTCGCACCTTCGCGACGACTATTCGACATCAACGACACGACATCATTCTTCGTTGAAGTCACTACGCAAGAACGACCGGTGATCAGGAGATTCGGAACGACTATCGATGATGTTTTTCCGCTGCGACTCGGACCGAGCACGAGTGTCGAACGTTCGTCACCACTCGACGCATCACCGCGATCACCTCGACCTAAATAGATACCGACGTCGTTGTGCACAAAAAACATCTGTCGCAGAAAAACTTCGAAATGCTTGACATTGGTGTGTAAAGCGAGTGAACTTTTAGTTGTCCTTCTGCGGAGGAGGTGAAAGTTGAGTGAAACGTCCGTGTGACGGTTTTACGAAACGCTTTTCCGCGCTGGACCGTGCACTGCGATCAGTCGCCGTACAGCTGTGAAGTTGGGTGGTACATGAGCGAGTACACGTTTATCAATGCGGTACCGATTTCGAGAACACCACGGTGGTGGACTCGAGGTCCCAAATTGATTCAACGTTGAGTCCCAAGGAGGGAAAGTGGCACCAGCCGCGAAGAAGAAGGCTGTAGCCAAAAAGGCTCCAGCGAAGAAGGCCGCGAAGCGACCTGCAGCAAAGAAGAGGGCCCCTGCTAAGAAGGCTGCGAAGAAGCGTCCAGCAGCGAAGAAGGCCGCGAAGCGTCCAGCTGCGAAGAAGAGGGCCCCAGCTAAGAAGGCTGCGAAGAAGCGTCCAGCTGCGAAGAAGGCCGCGAAGAAGCGTCCTGCTGCGAAGAAGGCCGCCAAGCGTCCTGCCAAGAGGGCTGCCGCTAAGAAGTAGTCCTATCCCATCAGGGATTTGTGATTCGAGGGGGGCCGTTGGCCCCCCTCGAATGCCGTTATCGCTCTAGATCGCTCGGTTCGTCGACGTCGTAGCGCCAGGGACTGTCGGTGACCACGGTGAGGGGACAGCCAACTCGTTCGGCCTCTCGTTGGTGGAGCAACGCGGAATTCGCCCCGTAGGCGAAGTGGAAGTCGAGTCCCGTCGGCAACGACATCACGTTGGTTCCGAGCCCACGATGATCGGTGACGATCGTTACTCCGTCACCTGGATCGAACATTCTCAGCCCTTCGGGGTGTGCGAGGTCGCCGTGGACGATGATGAGGCGCTCAAATCGGCTCAGGAGGGCCCCATAGGCCCCTTGAACCGCACCGTTGAGGTCTTTCGCATCGGAGCGCACTACTTCGCATTCGAGCGCGTAAGCGAACTCAGAGATTTCGTCGCTCTCGCTCAAAACGATCGTGTGTCGGGGTTTGCAACTCGCGATGACCATCGTTGCGAGTCGTTTCGCCAGTTCGGTGATCGCCTGGGCATTGTCGACGCGAAGTCGTTCTTTGGCTAGGTCGAATCGTTTGAGTGGAATCACGATGGCGTCGTTCACGAATGTGCATTGTAGGGGAATGGCACTTCAGTACTGTTGAATCGTGACGACGTTGCAATCGGACTTGCTCGTCCACGAGCGAGCACTGTTAGATCGCGGTGAGATCGTCGTCGGCATCGATGAAGTCGGTCGCGGTGCCCTCGCGGGACCAATGGTCCTGGGCGCGGTCGTGTTGACGTCGCCGTCACCACCGCCCGAAACGTTGAACGACTCGAAACTGTTGACGCCACTTCAGCGCGAGGCTCTGATAGGTCCCCTCGAGCGCTGGGCCGCGGACTGGTCCCTCGGATCGGTGAGCGCCGATGAGATCGACGCGTGGGGACTTCGACTGGCGCTTGCGGTCTGTGCCACACGAGCGCTCGACGCGCTCTCGATTCGTCCGAGCGTGGCCCTCATCGACGGTTCGTTCAATCTCTTGCGCGCCCCACAGGACGTGCGCTTCGGTATCGAACCGGCGCCGGCCCTGACGTACCAATCGATGACCGCGACCACCCTGGTGAAAGGCGACCAGCGTTGCGCGTCGATCGCCGCCGCTTCGGTGTTGGCCAAGGTCCACCGGGACCGAGTAATGGTCGATTTGCACGAGCACTTCGTCGAGTACGGGTGGTCGAGCAACAAGGGCTACGGGGCGAAGACGCATCTGGACGCGATTCGCCGATTGGGCCAGACCGTCCATCATCGACATTCCTGGCAACTCCCCGAACTGACGGTCGAATAACCGAACTATTGAGGGCTTGGCAGGGACCCCAGCGCCCCGTTCAGATTTGGCCTGACGGTTATGATTGAAGACCATGCCGTCGTTGCTCTCCGTAAAGAATCTTCAGGTCAAATTCTCCACTCGGAAGTCATTCGTCACCGCAGTTGACAACTTCTCCATCAACATCGACCACGGCGAATGCGTCGGCCTCGTCGGCGAGTCCGGCTGCGGTAAGACCACTACGGGATTAGCGGTTATGCGGCTTTTGCCGGGTAACGGTCACATCACCGCGGGCAACGTCGAACTCGAAGGCGTCGACCTCTCATCGTTGAGCGAGAAGGAGATGCAGAGTCAGCGTGGTCAAACCGTGGCCCTGATACCCCAGGACCCGATGAGCTCGCTCAATCCCACCATGAAGATCGGGCGCCAGATCAGCGAGGGACTGCGAATCCATAACGACGCGACGGACGAAGAGGCGCGTAAACGCGCCTTGGAGGTCCTCGACATGGTCGAGATGCCCCGACCGGCTGAACGGCTGGATCAATATCCCTTCGAACTCTCCGGTGGCCTGCGCCAGCGCGTCATCATCGCCATGGGTCTCGTCTGCTCGCCGAAATTGCTGATCGCCGACGAACCCACGACTGCCCTCGACGTCACGATCCAGGCCCAGATCCTCGACATCATCGACACGCTCCGTAAGGATCTGCGCATGGGTGTACTGCTCATCACCCACGACATGGGCGTCATCGCGGGCCGCGCCGACCGCGTGGTCGTCATGTACGGCGGGAAGAAGGCGGAGGAGGCTTCGACCGTCGATCTCTTTCGTTCGATGCGCCACCCTTACTCGCAAGCGCTCTTGGCCTCCATGCCCAACCTCGAGAACGCCACCAAACATGAATTAGCCTCCATTGCCGGCCTGCCGCCGGACCTCTCGAAAGAGATCGTCGCGTGCCGCTTCGCGCCGCGTTGTCAATACGCCACGGATAAGTGCCGCGAGTTCGAGCCGGAACTCACCGGTCCCGAGGACCACGTGTTCGCGTGCTTCCATCCCGTGGACGGTCCCCGGCCCGTGGTGGTGCGAACCGAGACCCGTGCTGAAGTCGTAGCGAAGGCCCACGCCAACGAGTTACTTCGCGTCGAAGGGCTCACGAAGGAGTTCGCCGTGAAGGCCGGACTCATTCGTCACAAGGTTGGGGCGATCCACGCGGTCTCCAACGTCGCGTTCACCATCAATGAAGGCGAGACCTTCGGTCTCGTCGGAGAGTCCGGTTGCGGTAAGACGACGATTGGGCGGATGGTGGTGGGACTGGAGTTGCCGACGGCGGGGGAAGTCCTCTTCGACGGCAAGGTCGTCTCGTCGCACAAACACAAGCCCTCGCGAGCCGAGCGCCGCGAGCGCCAGATGATGTTCCAGGACCCCTACTCGTCGCTCGACCCGCGAATGAAGGTGTCCGAGATACTCGGCGAACCGCTGTTAGTGCAAGGTGATGGCACGAAGGCCCAACGTCGTGCCCGAGTGCGCGAACTGCTGTTAGCGGTCGGACTCGAACCGCTCGCTGCGGACCGCTACCCTCACGAATTCTCCGGTGGTCAGCGCCAACGCATCGGCCTTGCCCGAGCCCTCGCACTGAATCCCCGTCTCATCGTCGCCGACGAGCCGGTATCGGCCCTGGACGTCTCGATTCAGGCACAGATCCTTAACTTGATGAAAGAGTTACAGCGCGAGCACAATTTGTCCTACATCATGGTCAGTCACGACCTCGCCGTCGTCTATTACATGGCCGACACCATCGGTGTCATGTACCTCGGCAAGATCGTGGAGATTGGTGACGCGGAGTCGGTCTTTCGTCACTCGGCCCACCCGTACACGCAGGGACTGCTCAACGCGGTGCCCGTGCCCGACCCGGTCGAGGCGCGCGCGCGTCACGGTAAGCAGGTGACCGGTGAACTGCCCTCGGCGGTGAACCCGCCGTCGGGATGTCGTTTTCGAACTCGTTGCGAGTATGCCCAAGACATATGTGCGAATGAGGAGCCGTTGTTACGGGACTTCGGTCCGAGCCAACAGGCTGCGTGTCACTTCCCGTTGCAGACCCCGGTCTCGATTGCCGCCAAGGTCGCGCAGTAAGCACTGGGTGCCGGCCCGGCGGGCCAGCACCGCTTAACGATTAGCGCTCGAGAAGGCGTACTTCGAAGCAGTCGCGCAGAGCGTCACCGATGTAATTGATCGACACCACCACGAGGATGAAGATCAGCGCCAATGGGTAGATCTCCCACCAGAAGCCGTTTTGAATCTGGGACGTTCCAGCTTGGAGCATCGTGCCCCAGTCCGTCGGCGGAGCCTGGATGCCAAGTCCCAGGAACCCCAACGCCGAGAGGAACAAGATGGCGTCGGCGATCGAGAACGTCGCCACCGTCACGATGTTGCTGATGGAGTTCGGGAAGACGTGGCGGCGAATGATGTGCCACTTACGTGCGCCCATGGCGGTGGCGGCCTGTGAGTATTCGAGGTTACGAATGAGCAGCGCGTCACCTCGAATGATGCGGGCGTTGCCCCACCACAGAGTGAAGCCGATGATACAGATGAGAAAGACCGTGGAACGGTTGAAGATCGAGATCAGGGTGATCAAGAGGAAGATGTAAGGGATCGAGAGGAAGGCGTCGATGACGCGCATCATGATGGTGTCGGTCACGCCGCCGGCGAAGCCGGAAATCATGCCGTAGGTGGTACCCACGACGATGGTGATAAAGCCCGCGAAAAAGCCCAGCGTCAGCGAGTATTCGCCGCCGAAGAATATGCGTCCCAACTCGTCGAAGCCGCCACTGTCGGTGCCGAGCCAGTGGTGCCATGACGGGGGCTGGTTCCAAACCTGGCCAAAGGTGAGGGCCTGGTCGGTCTGGTTCGTCGGGTGGAAGATCGGTACGAGGAAACACGCACCAATGGTGATTAACAAGAAGAGCACCGACGCGACCGCCAGTTTGTTGTGCACGAAGATGCGCAGGCGCTGCTTCCACATGGGGACAATCTGGTCATCCGCATTCAAGTTGATCGGAGTGTCCGGGGGCTCGAGCAGAGCCACGCGTTCGCGTTCGCGTTCAGTGAGATCGGTCACCGGCTGTTCCCTTCGATTCGTATTCGCGGATTGACGAGGCCCAGGGCGACGTCAGCCAAGAGGTTGCCCAGGAGCGTCAATATGGAAACGAGGAGGGTGATGCCGAGGACCGTCGGCAGGTCGAGATTCGTTGCCGCGAAGACGGTCTGGATTCCTAAGCCTTCGTAATTGAAGACGCTCTCAATAATCAACGCTCCCCCCAAGAGCGCGGGAATGGAAAGTCCCAAGAGCACGATGATCGGCCCCAAGGCGTTGCGAAACGCGTGCTTGAACAACGTGCGACGACTACTGCAGCCCTTGGCCTTGGCGGTGCGAACGTAGTCCTGCACCAGTACCTCGAGGACCGTGCCACGCATGTAACGACTGAGGCCGGCCACTGAGAGCATCGTCAATGCGGCCACGGGCAGGATGAATCCCTTGGGGTCCGTGAAAATCGCCCACGCCTGCACGCCTTGGGGGGGTGAGTTGGGTAGGTGCGGCCAGTGGAAGCTAAAGGCGTCCAGCAACAGCATGGCGAGCAAGAAGTTCGGCATGGCGTAGAGAACGAAAGCAACGCCCGTGGCGGTGTAGTCACCAACGGTGTTGCGACGAGAAGCCTGGTAGATCCCGAGCGGAATCGCGATGATGGTGGTCAAGATCAACGAGACGGCGGCCAACCAGATCGTTCGCGGCACATAGAGGCTGATGATTCCCCACACCGAGGCATTCTCCTTATAGGAACGGCCTAGGTTGAAGTGGAAGAGGACCTGGGTGAAGTAGGTCCAGAATCGGTGGAAATACGTCGCGTCCATCCCGTGCTGCTTGGCCCACACCGCCACGTTGTACGGCGTTGCTTTGGTGCCGAGCACGGTGTAGGCCGGAGCTTCAATTCCGTGAACCTGAAAGTAGGGAAGGCTGAATGTGAACAGCATCACAATCATCAGGACGAAGAACGACTGAATGATTCGTCGAATGACGTAGGCGAACACGCGAGGAAGTCTACCAGCGCATTATCAGTGGAATCTTGGCATGGCCCGGAGACGTCCAATGATTGAGAGCCTTCGAGACATTAAAAAGGGCCCCCTTTCGGGGGCCCTTTTTAATGGACCTTGCGGTTCCGTTGAATCTCTACCAGTAGTAATACTCCGGCATGAAGTTCAGGATCGGGCTGCCAACAAAACCAATCCTGCTGTGCAGCGTCTTGATGGTCTCAGCGGTCGGCGTACCTTCTGGTTGGTAAAGCACCGGGAGGTTCTGCGCGGCGTAGGCCCCGTACGCGGTCAGGTTGGAGTGACCGAAGTCAGTCCCGTGGATGAGCGATGTCATCGTCGGGCTGTTGTACTGACCAACGTTGAATCCACCGCCGACGGCGAAGAGTGTCTCACCGGTCGGGAAGTAGTTCGGAACGAAGGTCCAGCCGCCGCCCCAGAAGCACATCTGGAAGTCAGATCCACTGGAGCAGTCCCCGATCACGGCGTTGAACGACTCGGTCGTGGTAGCGACCTTGATACCGACCTGAGCCCAGTCCGAGACTTCCGCGGTGACCTCTTGGGTAAGAGCCGGCGAACCGCTTGCGTAGACCAACTTGATGTTCATCGCGTAACCCGACGTAATGTTCGCGCCGCACTGGTTCGAACCGGTGCCCGGGCTGGTGCAGGTCATAACGCCGCCCGACAAAGTCCAACCGTGTGAGGTCAACAGAGCTTTCGCGGCCGTGAGGTTAAACGGATACGGGTTAGCCGGCGCCTTGCCCAACGATGCTGGAACGATCGCGGGCAGTGCCGAGTAGGACGGGAAGCCGTAACCCTTGAAGACGTTGTTGATCACGCCGTTCTGGTCGGTCGCGTCTTGCATCGCCTGGCGGAAGTACAGCTGGTTGATCAAGTCAACCTTTGAATCCGTCGTCGCGAAGTTGTACGGCGCGTAGTTGAAGCCCCAGATGATGCCGGTCTGGAGGTTATAGCGCGACGCAATGTTGCCCCAGTTGGGTCCGACCTTGCCCGGCGCGGGCGCCGGCGAGGTGAGCACACCCGGGTCAACGTATCCGAGGTCGATCTTGCCGGCCTGCAGGTCATTCTCTTCCGCCTGGGTCGTCGTGTAGGCGATTTCCTTCACGTACTTGATCTTCGGCTTTACCGGACCGGAGTAGTGCGGGTTCGGCTGGAACGTCAGGTTGCCCAGGTTGTCGAATGAGGTCAACTTCCACGGACCAGTGTCACCACTCTGCCAGAGCTTGCCGGCATACGAGTTGGTCTGGCTCGAGAGGTTGTTC
Organism: Acidimicrobiales bacterium; assembly: GCA_035532375.1. GTDB lineage: Bacteria > Actinomycetota > Acidimicrobiia > Acidimicrobiales > RAAP-2 > RAAP-2. The sequence continues at coordinate 25,643 of DATKRC010000001.1, read as the reverse complement.
AGGTAGTTGTAGACGTTGGTGCAAGCAACCTTGGTCGCAGCGCCGCCGTAGGCTCCCGTCGCACACGAGGACCTCGCGCCGGCCGCATTGGTGACGTCCCATGAGTCCGGGAACGGCGTGATCTGGTCGAGGTAGTTGTTAGTGATCCACAACGGGTTGACAGCGGTCTTGAAGTTAATCCTGACCGACATCTTCGTGTGGGTGACACTGGAGACCTGGTCGGGGATACCGTAGCCCGGGTTGTAGCCCCAGAAGTCCTGCGGAAGCGCCTTGTACATGTTCAAGAAGAACATGAGCGACTGGGCGTTCACCGTCTGGCCGTCTGCGAACTTCCAACCCTTCATGTTGATCGTCACCGTCTTGTTGCCGTGTGAGTACGCAGGGTTTTTAGCAAGTGAAAGCTTCGGGACTAGCGAAACGCTGCCGCCGATGCCGAACCAGTAGAGAGGCCGGAACATCTCGTCCTGGAACTGGTTGATGTTGTCCACCGAACAGTACTGACACGACTCATAAGGGAAGATCCAGTTCGGATTAGCGCCAGCACCTTCTGCGAACGTCAAGGTTCCAGAAGCGGAGCTTGCACCGCTCACTGTCGGAGCAATGAGACCTAGCGAGAGCGCGCAGGCCGAAAGGCCTACCGTCACCGCTAGTCGAAGTTTGCGTCCAAAATGCATATTTAATGTCCTCCCAGTACCACCAAAGTGGTCACATTTGATTTGTCTTTCCATCACACATGGATTAGTGGCAACTGTATCCGCAATTGCGAGTCGGAGAATGTGCACCCCGGGCGAAAAGTGATTTTTTTCGTCTGTCGATTTCGTTGTTATTGCAACAAGATCGCCTTGGTTACGCAAGAAATCGCTGAAACGCCTGATTGATGGTCGTTTGGGCCCATACAAAGATGGGACCACGGCGTGACCGCTTGTCGAGGTTTGACGAGATATCTGAGAGCGAGTCTGTTTCGGATCAAGGACAAGGTTTGAGATGTGGTGGATCGTCGAGACTTAAAAGTGAAAGTACTCCGGCATGAAGTCGCCCAAGGGATTCGGTGCAAATCCAACAGAACTCTTGAGGACACGCGCGACCTCGCCAATTGAATTGGCCTGCGGCTGATAGAGCACAGGCAACTGCAGGGCAGCGAAGGTGGCGTAGGCGCTCAAATTGGAGGTGCCGTAAATCGAGCCTTTGATCAGTGATGTCATCTTAGCGTTGACGTAGGTCCCGACGTTGAAATCTCCACCGGGTAAGAACAGCGATTCACCTGAGGGATAGTCACTCGGCACGTACGACCAGCCATAGCCCCACGCGCATATCTCGAACGGCTTGGAGCCAGTGCAGTCGCTGATCACGTTATTAAAGGTGTCAGTGCTGTGAGTGATCTGGATGCCGAGTGACTGCCAGTTGACGATTTCCGACGTGAGCGTTTGGTCGAGCGACGCAGAGCCAGCGGGCCAGACGACGTTGAAGGTGAGTTGATAGCCCTGGGCAATGCTCGCGCCGCACTGTCCGGTGCCGGTGCCCGGACTCGTGCACGTCTGGACGTCGTTCACCAGTGTCCAACCGTGCGAACTCAACAACGTACGAGCGGCCGCCAAATTGAACGGATACGGGTTGACGATTCGTTTGCTCAACGTCCTCGGCGTGCTCGGAGGAAGGGGACTGTCGATCGCCGAACCGTAACCCTTGTCAGCGATCTCGATGATGCTGCGCTGGTCGACTGCGTATTGGAGGGCTTGGCGGATATAAAGCTGATCGACCGCGGCTGCGTTGGGGTCCGACGATGTGAAGTTGAAGGCGGCGTAGTTGAATCCCCACGTGGAGCCCGTGACGATGGAATAGCGCGACGCCAGGGCGATCCAATTTGGTCCGACGTGGCCGGGTGCCGGTGCCGCGTTGGCGAGGACGCTGGGGTCGATATAGCCAAGGGAGAGATTGTGGTTCAGAAGGTCGCTCTCTTCCCCCTGGATCGTCGTGTAGGCGATCTCCTTGACGAAACGCACTTGCGCCCGCTGCGGTCCCCGATACTTGTAGTTGGGCTGGAAGGTGGCGTTGCCATTCGCGCTGAAGGCGCTGAGTCGCCAGGGACCGTCATCACCTCCCTGCCAAAGGTCACTCGCAAACGTCGACGTCGTCGAACCTTGCTTCGTCAGGTAGGCCACGACCGCGTTACACGCGGCGTTAGTACTGGCCGCGCCGTAGGTGCCGTCCGCGCACGTCGAGGTCTGCGAGCTTGACGTGCGATCCCAGCGATCGGGCATCGGTGTGATCTGCGAGAGGTAATTGTCCAGTATCCAGTTCGGATTGACCGACGTCGTGAAGTTGATGCGAACCGTATTGCCGTGTCCCGCCGCGCTCTTCACCTGGTCCGGTATTCCGTATCCGGCGTTGTAGCCGCAGTACGCGGTCGGATCGGCCTTGTACATGTTGAGAAAGAACATGACCGAACGTGCGTTGACCATCTGTCCGTCGGCGAAGCGCCATCCCTTCATCGTGATGGTCACCGTCCGGTCACCATGGGAGAAGGTCGGCCGATCGGCGAGTGAAATCGACGGTTCGAATTCGGACGAACCGGCTAGTCCGAACCAAAACAGCGGTCGGAACATCAACATTTGAAACTGATTGATGTTGTTGAGCGAGGCGTAGGCACAGCCCATGAAGGGAAAGATGAAGTTGGGATTAGCCCCTGGCGTCTCGGCGAAGGTGATCGTGCCCGATGGTTGAGCGGTGACACTTGCCGACGCCGGAGGAAACGTGAACGCCACACTGGCGAGTACCAACGCGGCAACGGCGAGGCGAAGGGAATGTCCAACGTTCATAAGGTTTCAGCCCGCGCCACCGGAGTGGCCATAGTTACGGCACCCGCAACTGACGGGTCTTTTTACTTTACCGGGCGGGCTTTACGCTCCAATGGTCAGGAAAGTGCGGACGAGATGATCGAATCGATCTCGGGACTCTCGAAACTGAAACCGGCGTTGAGCAGTGCTGCGGGCACGACTCGTTGACTGGCCAGGACCGCGCCTTTGGCGAGTTCGGTACCGAGTACGACGTCGAGCGCTCGTGACGGCACACGTAGTAGAGCCGGTCGATGCAGGTAACGCGCCAGCACTTTCGTGAAGTCACGATTCCTCACGGGAGCGGGAGCGACGAGATTGAACGGCCCGCTTCTTCGGTACTCGAGGAGGAATATGATGGCTCGCACTTCGTCTCGCAACGAGATCGGACTTACCCATTGTTGCCCAGTCCCCAGAGGACCGCCGAGGCCGAAGCCGAAGAGTGGTAGTTGTCGTTTGAGCGCCCCGCCTCGACGAGACATGACGATGCCGGTGCGAAAATGTGCGACCGTGGAACCCGATTGCTCCAACGGCGTCGTCGCGCCCTCCCACTCGGTGCACACTTCGGCGAGGAAATCGTCGCCCTTGGTCGATGATTCGTCGAGCACTTCGTCGCCCCGAGATCCATAGATACCTATCGCCGAGGCGCTGGCCAATAACGGTGTGCCCGACGATTCATTGAGGAGCCGCACCAGCAATGTCGTAGCCTCGCGCCGTGATCGTCGTATCTCTTCTTTGCGCGATTGCGTCCATCGGTGATCGGCGATGCCGGCGCCGGCGAGGTTGATCACCGCGTCGAAGCCGCCGACGCGTCGCAGGTCGTGATCGTCGACCAGAGCACGCGAAGGGTCCCATCGAATCGTGTCGCCTGGTTGTGGCGGAGTGTCCGGTCGAACGAAACTAATTACATGGTCGTCACGTTCGACCAACGCCGCCACGACTGCCGATCCGATGAAACCTGACGATCCCGTTACACCGACGCGCATGTGTCGTCCCACAGTTCACTGATCAGCGCCGCGAGTTGGTCGGGAACTGCCAGATGCGCTCCGTGCGCCGCGTTGAACACCTGCCCACTGGTGATGATCGGGTTGAGTGAGGCGAGTTTGACGCTGAGTGACTGGTAGAAGTCCGGATTCACGACATCACCATACGTGTAGACCGCAGGTGTTCGCAGCTGCGCAATATCGAAAGGCGGCGTCGGACCATGCAAACTGGTGAGATCATCCAGGAGTGCTGGGCCGTCGAGTCGACGAACGTCACGTTCCTTCTCACTCAGGCGTTCCCACGCAACGTCCGAAACCACGCGGCGGAAGAACTTCTCGGCTTCTAGTGCTGGATCGTTACTCAGTGGATTCCTGGTCCCGTTTCGACGAAGGATCCACGGCAGGGGCGCCTCGTAAGTGATGACGAGTTTCGAAATCGTCGAGTCCGCGATGGCGGTACCCAAGGCCACGACACCGCCGTAGCTGTGACCGAAGAGGATTATCGGCCGGCCGGTTTCTTCATGGTGGGCGAGGGCCAGGAGGTCACCGATATGGTTCTGCAGTCCGAGCGGGGCGAGAGAGCGCGAACCTTGATAGCCGCGACGATCGTACGTGACAAGGTCGAAACGATCGGTTCGGCGCGCCAGCCGGGCGAACGATCCGCCTCGGTCCAATCCGCCGTGGATGCAAATGATCGTGGCTTCGGGTCGATCGACTCGTCGTTCGGCGACCGCGAGTCCCGGTACCGGTGACGTAGCGAGCACGTGCAGTCCGTGCGGAGTGGACGTGGAACTCATCTACGCGAAACTACCCGGTCCAACCAGGGGGTCAACCTCAGGAATAATGGCGTTTGACCCCTAGGCTGGAGATCGTGACTACGTCTTCCGATTCATCGTCGACTCGCGCGAGTAAGGGCTCATTCGGCCCCAACGCGTGGCTGGTCGATGACATGTACGACCGATTCCTGGCCGATCCTAACTCGGTGGCCGAGAGTTGGCGAGAGTTTTTTGCCGATTACCAGCGCTCGACCGTGCCGAACGTCGCGACGTCGGCGCCTCCGGCTGTTGCAGCGACTACCGGGGTCGTTGCACCCGAAATCGACGCCGGCGCCGCCCCCCTTCGTGGGGCCGCCGCGCGCATCGTCGCCAACATGGAGGCCAGTCTCTCGGTTCCCACGGCAACCAGTGTTCGCACGGTGCCGGCGCGCCTTTTGGAGATCAATCGAACGGCGCTTAACAATTCGCTCTCAAAGTCGAGCGGCGCCAAAGTCTCCTTCACTCACTTCATCGCCTACGCCATCATTAAGGGTCTGGCACAGATTCCCTCGATGAACGCATCATTCGTCGAGGCCGTTGACAAAAAGGGCACACCGGGGATCCGGCGCCACGAACACGTCGGTCTCGGCTTAGCCGTTGACGTGGAGCGTCCGGACGGCTCGCGCAACCTCTTGGTCCCGGTCATACGTGATGCCGACATGATGGACTTTCGCATGTTTCTGTTGGCCTACGAAGACCTCGTGCGAAAGGTCCACTCATCGAGTTTTGGCGCCGATGACTTCGTGGGCGCCACAGTATCGCTCACGAACCCCGGAACGCTCGGCACTGTGCAGTCAGTGCCGCGACTGATGGCCGGTCAAGGTGCGATCTTTGGTGTCGGCGCGCTCGGGTGGCCGGCGGGTTTCGAAGCGGCCGATCCGCGCGCCCTTGCGGAACTCGGAGTCGGAAAGGTCTTGACCCTGACCTCGACCTACGACCACCGCATCATTCAAGGAGCCGAATCCGGACTGTTTTTGAAATACGTCGCAGAATGTCTTACCGGCCAACACGATTTCTACGACGAAGTCTTCGCTTCACTCGGCATCCCGTACGAGCCGGCGCGTTGGGCCGCCGACCGCAATCCCTCACTCAACGACGGTGATAACGAGCGCATCTTGAAGCAGATTCGCGTTCAAGAGCTCATCAACATGTACCGTGTGCGCGGTCATCTGGCCGCGCATCTCGACCCGTTGCACAGCGATCCGCCGCCGCTGCACGCCGAACTCGACATTGCGTACTACGGGCTCACCATGTGGGACTTGCAGCGCACCTTCGTGGTCGATGGTCTCGCCGGTCGCAGTGAGGCAACGCTCGACGAGATCCTGTCGATCCTGCGCGAGGCCTACTGTCGAACGACGGGCATCGAGTACGGCCACATCATGGATCCCGAACAGAAGCGCTGGATCCAGGATCGCGTCGAAGGCGTGAGTTCGGCGATGACCGTGGACGAACAGCACCACTTACTCGAGGCGCTCAATGCGGCCGAGGTCTTCGAACGCTTCTTGCACTCGCGCTACGTCGGTCAGAAGCGATTCGGCCTCGAAGGCGCGGAGTCGACCATCGTCGCCTTGCAAACGATCCTCGACGTCGCGGCCGACGAAGGTATCAAAGAGGCCGTGATCGCCATGGCCCACCGGGGCCGTCTCAACGTGTTGGCCAACGTGGTCGGCAAGTCCTACAGCGACATCTTCTCGGAGTTCGAGGGGAACCTGGACCCCGAGAGTGTCCAGGGGAGCGGCGACGTCAAATATCACAAAGGTGCGCGCGGCGAGTTCAAGAATCCGCGCGGTGCGTCGATCGACGTCTCCATGGCATCCAATCCGTCGCACCTCGAAGCAGTTTCGCCGGTGGTCGAAGGGATCGTTCGCGCGAAGCAAGACCTTTTGGTCCGACCGGGTGACGGGACCGACAACGATCATCGGAACGACTTCTACCCGTACCTCGCACTCCTGATTCACGGCGACGCGGCCTTCGCCGGGCAAGGCGTCGTCGCCGAAACACTCAACATGAGCCAACTTTCGGGCTATCACATCGGCGGCGCGATCCACATCGTGATCAACAACCAAGTCGGCTTCACGACCGCGCCGGAGTCGGCGCGCTCCAGCGTCTATCCCACGGACGTGGCGAAGATGATCCAAGCGCCGATCTTCCACGTCAACGGCGACGACCCCGAGGCGTGCATGCGAGCCGCACGTCTCGCCTATGACTACCGCCGCACTTTTCAACGCGACGTCGTACTCGACATCGTCTGCTATCGACGTTTCGGTCACAACGAAGGCGACGACCCGAGTTACACGCAACCCCAGATGTACAAGATCATCGACCAGATGCGCTCGGTGCGAAAGATCTACACCGAGACCTTGGTGCGCCGAGGAGATCTTTCCATTGACGAAGCCGAAGCGGCTCTGAACGATTTCAACGAACGACTTCAAAGCGTGCTCGACGAGGTGCGCACGGTGCCGGTGCCCGAGCTCGATGGTGTGCCGTTCGTCGAGGTGCCGGTGGACGCTCCCGCACCCGAGACCGGCGTCGATCGCGCAACGCTTATCAAAATCGCTCACGCCACGATGCGTGCGCCGGAAGGCTTCACGATCCACCCCAAATTGGAACGCCAGTTTGCCCAACGCAAGGTGTTGCTCGACGCGGGCGAAATCGATTGGTCACTCGGCGAGGCCATGGCCATCGGCTCCCTGGTCGAGTCCGGCGCCAACGTTCGACTGATCGGCCAGGACTCTCGTCGCGGTACGTTCTCACAACGCCATGCCGCCTTGATCGATTACAACAATGGCGCGCAGTTCGTGCCGCTGGCCAGTTTGAATTCCAAAGGATTCTTCACGGTGCGCGATTCGTTCTTGAGCGAATATGCAGCGCTCGGTTTCGAATACGGCTACTCCGTTGAAGCACAGAACACCTTGGTGGCTTGGGAGGCGCAGTTCGGCGACTTCATGAACGGCGCAGAGATCATCATCGACAACTTCCTAGTCGCGGCCGAGGACAAATGGGGCCAGTTGGCCAGCCTGGTGATGTTGCTACCTCACGGGTACGAAGGACAGGGTCCCGAGCACTCGAGCGGTCGTCTCGAGCGGTTCCTAACGCTCTCGGCGCGCAACAACATCCGCGTCGCCCAGCCGACCACTTCGGCGCAGTACTTCCACTTGCTGCGATCACAAGTTCTTCGCGCTCATCCGACGCCGCTCATCGTCTTCACGCCGAAGTCGATGCTGCGAGCGGTGCAAACGCGTTCCAACATTTCTGAGTTCGAACAAGGATCGTTCCGCACGGTGATCGATGACGTCGTCGAGGACGCCGCGCTCGTCACGCGAGCGGTACTCGGGTCCGGCAAGATCGCGCACGAGGCGATCGGTCGTCGCGACGAGACCGGGGCCACGAGCGTGGCCATCATTCGGGTCGAACAGCTCTACCCCTGGCCGCGCGCCGCGATCGATGCGACGTTGGCGCGGTACCCGAACCTCCACGAGGTGCTGTGGCTGCAAGAGGAACCCGAGAATATGGGGGCCTGGCCGTTCGTCCACTTACAGATGCACTCGCAGTTGCGCGGGATGAACGTGCGCCACGTGGCGCGCGCCGAATCGGCCAGTCCGGCGACGGGCAGTGGTCTCATCCACAGCGCCGAGCAGGTCGACCTTTTGGTACGAGCCCTCGGGTGAGTTCGGCGCGATCTCGTGTGCGGGTCGTCGTCGACGGCTCGAATTTCGCTACCGAAGGACGCGTAACACCAAGCCTCGCGCAGTTGGACGAAGCGGTTCGAGCCTTCATCGAAGAGCACCCGAACGCTGAAATGATCGTGGTGGCCGACGCCAGTTTCGAACACCGCGTGGCGCCCAGCGAACGCACCCATTTCAAGGACGCTGAGCTGGCCGGCGAGATCGTGACGCCTCCGGCCGGGGCAATCGGGCGCGGCGACGCGTTCATCTTGAAAATCGCTGACCGCATCAAGGGCGTGGTGTTGAGTAATGACTCGTTCCAGGAGTTCCACGACGAATATCCGTGGCTCTTCGACGAAGGTCGACTCATTGGTGGCAAACCGGTCAAGGGTGTGGGTTGGGTCTTCACCCCGCGCTTGCCCGTGCGAAACACCAAGACTTCGAGAGCGGTGAAGAAACTCTCGGTGACACTGTCCGACGGCAAGAAACCATCCATCGGCACGACTCTGACGCCGGTAAAGGCGGTCAAAACCAAGAAGGCGCCCGCGAAGGCAGCGAAAGTGCCGCGGAAGGCGAAGAAGGCGATCAAGATTGACGAATCGCCGAAGAAGATTGCCAAGGCAACGAAGAAGGCGCTGGTGAAGGTCGCCAAGGCACCACCGAAGCCAAAAAAGACAGCCAAGTCGAGCGCTGCGCCGGAGACCGCTGCGTCGGCCCCCGCAGTCGCCCTTCGACGGGGACGTCATCCCGTTAACCCGGAGGCAGATTTCGCGCTCTTTCGAAGTGCTCACCGGATCGGCTCGCGCGTCGAAGGCGAAGTGACGGCCTTCACTTCGCACGGGGCGGTGATCAAAGTCACACTAAAGAACGGTCAAACAATCGAGTGCTACGCGCCTACGACAGGGCTCGGCGAACCGGCACCGGCGCGCGCGCGCGACGTGTTGAAGCGCGGAGATCGACGTACGTTTCGACTCGTCAACGTTGACCCCGAACGTCGCATCGCGGAGTTGGCACTTCTATGAGCCCGCTCTCACTGAATCCCAGTGACTGGCTGCCGCACCGGCCACCATTCCTCTTGCTCGACGAGATGCTCAGCATCGAACCCGGAATACGGGCGAGCGGACGCTGGACGTTGACGGGAGACGAATGGTTCTTCCCTGGGCACTTTCCCGGTCGTCCCACGACCCCCGGTGTCTTATTGCTGGAATCACTCGCGCAGTGCGGCGCGGTCGCGGTGCTCTCCGATACCAAGTACGCCGGACGCTTACCACTTTTCGGTGGAGTTGAACACGCTCGATTCCGGCGACAGGTCCTGCCCGGTGACGTGGTCGAACTGGAGTGCGAGATGACGCACCTCTCAGCTCGCGGGGGTAAGGGCCACGGGCGCGCGACCGTGGGCGGCAAGATCGCCGTAGAAGCCGACCTACTTTTCATCTTGGCGGACGCTACATGAGGGTGGCGACCTGGAACGTCAATTCGTTGACGGCGCGTCAGGCGCGCGTCGAGACGTGGCTGGCCGCTCGCAGCCCCGACGTCGTCATGATTCAAGAGACCAAACAGAACGACGCCAAGTTCCCATTTCAAGCACTTGCCGATCTTGGCTATGAGAGCGCGCACTACGGCCAGGGTCAGTGGAACGGTGTGGCTATCCTCTCGAGGGTCGGGATCGAAGACGTGACAAGAGGATTCGGCGACGACGATCCCGAGGCGCGAATCATCGCCGCAACTTGCGGAGGGCTGCGCGTCGTGTCGTGCTACGTGCCCAACGGCCGCGCGCTCGACAACCCGCACTACATGTACAAGCTTCAGTGGCTCGAGAAGCTCCGCGAGATGGTCACCGCGCGTGACGTTGGACAGTCCATCGTCGTGGGCGGTGACTTCAACGTGACGCCGACCGATCTCGATTGCTACGACCCTTCGCTCTTCGTCGGCGCGACCCACGTGAGCGAGCCGGAACGCGAAGCATTGCGGGCCTTAGAAGCGACGGGACTGACCGATCTCACTCGAGCGCTCCACCCCGACGAGCCGAGCTATTCGTGGTGGGACTATCGCAACGGTTCGTTCCATCGAGGTTGGGGACTGCGCATCGACCTGCTCTTCGTGGATCAGGCGCTGCTGGCCAAGGCGTCCGCCAGCTACGTGGACCGTGATGAACGAAAGGGCGAGAAGCCATCGGACCACGCGCCCGTCGTCGGTGAGTTCAACCTTTAACTCAGCCCTTTGGGCAGTACCGCTTCGATGAACGTCGGACCGGGCGTCGAATACGAACGTTGCAAAGACTTCACCAGTTCGTCGGCGGACGTCACGCGCACGCTGGGCACACCCTGTCCGGCTGCGAGCGCGCCGAGGTCGAGCGTAGGATCGTCGATCTCGAGCATTCTCTGACTCGTCGAGCCTTCACCGATCACCCCTACTCGTTGTCGCTCGAAATTCAGTACGGCGTAACTTCGATTGGAGAGGGCGACGACCGTCACGTCGAGACCTTCGCGTGCCATGGTCCAGAGCGCTTGGAGTGTGTACATCATGGAACCATCGGCCTCGAGCGCGAGTACTCGTCGCCCGGTTCCGACAGCGGCGCCGAGTGCGAGTGGTAGCCCCATTCCAATGGCGCCACCGGTGAGGGTCATCCAGGTGTGTCGAGGCGAAGATCGCGACGCACCGTAGAAATGCACTCCGGCTGTGTTGGACTCGTCGCTCACGACGACGCCTTCGGGCAACGTTGCGGCGAGGGCCGCGGCCAACGAGTGCGTCGTGAGCTCTCCGGTCGGGACCGAGGGAGGTTCCTCCACGCTTGTCGCGATCGGAGCCGCACCAAGGGCGTCGACCAGCAATTGGAGTGCGCTCAAGGTGTCGATTCCCGGTGGTGCGACATCGATCAACTCGCACTCGGGTGCGCGAAGTTCGCTCGCCACGTTGGGATAGGCGAAAAACGACACGGGATCGCGAGATCCGAGCGTCACCAATGCGTCGACGTCTTTGAGTTGCGCCAACGCGAACTCCGCGACATAAATGAGTCGTTCGGGACTGGCAACGCCCGCACCGCGTTCCATGATGGTCGGGAACGTTTCGACGATGAGCTTGGACGACGTCGCGAGCGCGATACGTTCCGCGAGGTTCAACTGCACAGCGTCGAGGGCCGTGCCGCCGACCAACAGTGCCGTCCTCTTGGACCGAAGAGCCTGGACCGCGCGGGCCACATCGCGTTCATCGGGCTCAGCGAACGAAGGTCGCGGGGCAACTGGCCACGAGGCCGGTATCGCCGAGAGCTCATTCCAGGACACGTCGGCGGGGAGGATCAAGGTGGCGATCCTTCCGGGAGGTCCGTAGGCGGCTCGAAGTGCATCGGCCGCATCGTTCGCGACGTTATCGCTGCTCATCGTGGTGCGGTGCCAGCCATCGAGGGCCGAGGCCAGGGCACCGATGTCACTCTGGAGAGGGGCGTCGTAATGCGAGTGGTAGGTGGCGTGATCACCGATGATGTTGAGTATCGGCACGTGCGCTCTCCTGGCGTTGTGGAGATTTGCCCAACCGTTCGCAAGTCCTGGTCCTAGGTGCAACAAGGTGGTCGCTGGAGAGTTGGTCACGCGCGCGTACCCGTCCGCCGCCCCAGTGGCGACGCCTTCGAACAGACACAGGATGCCGTGAACGTCAGGGAAGTCATCCAGTCCCGCGACGAAGTGCATCTCGGAGGTACCGGGATTGGCGAAACAGGTCGTGATGTTGTTCGCGCGCAGGGTCGCGAGCAAAGCGTGAGCACCGTTGATGGGCGTCATTCAAACTTCGAATCGTCGAGTGATCGAACTGACGATTTAATCAAAGAGTTCGGGATCGGTTTTGATGATGTCGTCCCACAGCGGTTGGAACGAGAACCAACCCGCGAGCGGATAGCCGGTCTGCTCACGGGTGTAGCTCGCGTCGTCGGCGTTTACCAGTAGGGGAGTGCCGGCCGCTTCGGCCAACAATTGCGCTTGGCACGATCGTTCCATCGTGATGAACCACCACGCCGCTTCGTCGACGGTCTTACCCACGGTAAAGAGTCCGTGGTTCTGGTGAATGGCGGCCTTGTAGTCGCCGAGGCCTTTGGCCAGGATTCGACCGCCCTCTTCGTCCAACACGATGCGACCGCCGCCTTGGGACACGAGGGCATGGTCCTCGAAGAAGATGCAGGCGTCCTGCGTAATGGGGTCAAGCTCTCGTCCGAGCGATGAGAACGCCTTGCCGTAGACCGAGTGGGCGTGCGCCGCGGCGACAACGTCGGGTCGCGCCGCGTGCACGGCCGCGTGGATAACGAAGGCCGCGCGGTTGACAGGACGTTTGCCCTCGACCACCTGACCTTCGTGATTGACAAGGATCAAGTCCGAGACTCGGATGTGACGAAAATTCATGCCGAAGGGATTGACCCAGAAGTGATCCAGCAGTTCGGGGTCGCGAGCCGTGATATGCCCGGCGACGCCTTCGGAGAAGCCCAATCTGCCAAAGATGCGAAGTGCGCCGGCGAGGCGTTCTTTGCGGTGACGTCGTTCGGCTTCGAGGGTGTCGAAAGTGGGCGGAAGGTTGAGGACCAACTGAGATTGGTTTTCGCTGAATCGATTCACCACGTCAGTCATTCGCTACCTCCGACTCGTCACTCGAACGCATCATACCGGAGGTCCTTGGCGCAACGACTTCGGTGGTTCGGCGGGGGCGAGCGCATCGGACGACTCAAGCTCGGCGCGAATGGCGGCGAGGCGAGCTCGTCGCGCGTCACCGGTAAGCGGCGCGTTGCGCGCTTCGATCGCGGCGATGGTGCGTTCGATCGGCGCGAGGAATCTCGACGGAGCGCGGTCGGGGTAGCGCGGTTCATTACGACCTCGACTCCAGGTGATCAACACGGACTCTTCAGCTCGGCTGAGCGCGACATAGGCGAGTCGCTGTTCCTCGGCCAGTTCGGCGGCGGTCGTGGCGTTGTAGTTGGGTAGCTGACCCTCGGCCCAACCGATGGCCGCGACGTGTTTGAACTCGAGTCCCTTGGCGCGGTGGATCGTCGACAGTGCGACCGCGTCACGGGCGTCGTCGTCACCGCGACGTGTTGACGTGTCCGGAGCCACGAAGAGGTCGGAGGCCGGTGAGTGTTCCGGCCCGCGTCGCTCGTTGGGAATACCGGCGGCATCGAGGAAACCGGCGACGACCTCGAGTTGCGCGTTTGTGCGCGCCAGGACGGCCATTGAGCGCCAGGTCGTACCCGGTTGATGGTTGGCCGCCAACCACGTCGCCACGTGCTGGGCCTCTTCGGCGTCGGTGTTGTAGGCACGAACCATGGGGACGTCGCCGTCGTCCTTCGCGGGCACGATGCCGGCGGCTCCGTCTTCGAGCAATGTGCTCGCCACTTCAATTACGTGCGCGGTCGAACGATGGTTACGCGTGAGGTCCAGTACCAACGTGTCGGGCCAGGTGCGAACGATCTCTTGCAGGAGCTGAGGATTGGCGCCGTTGAAGCCGTAGATGGATTGATTGGGGTCACCGACACAGAACAGATCGGGGTCATCACCGGCCATCTGTCGTAGCAATTGGAACTGCAACGGGTTCATGTCCTGGGCTTCATCAACGTAGAGCGATTTCGTGTGGTGACGGAATGAGGCGAGTACGTTCGGCTCGTCGCTCAAAAGCGCGATCGCTTCGGAAAGCAAGAGATCGAAGTCGAGCACGCCGCGCGAGCGACAAAGACCGACGTAACGGTCGAGAACCTCGGCGAATTGCGCCGGTGGTAGTGGCGCATCGCGCCGGAGTCGGCGCACGCTCTTGGCGTAGGACGCGCCGCTGAAGCCTTGCGAGAGCGCCCAGCCAATTTCTTGTTCGACGCGGGGCAATTGCCACTCCTCGAGTCGCAGGTCACCGCTCTCTCGTAACTGCACCGCGAGCGCGGCGACCAAACGCCGTCGGTTGGGTTCCAGCGTCAAGGCTTTGAGGTGTTGGTCCTCGCGGTACTGCGTCACGATGTTGAGCGCCATTTTGTGGAAGGTGCCCGCGCGCACGTCACGAATCCCGGCTCCAAAGAGTCGTTTACGCAGTTCGTCGCCGGCCTTGCGGGTGAACGTCATCGCCAGGACCTGATCGGCGCTGACCTCTTCGTCGGCGATTCGTCGCTGGATTCGTAGACCGAGGACGTGGGTCTTGCCGGAACCGGCGGTGGCGCGCACCAGCAATCGGCGAGATGACGACATCACGGCCTCACGCTGTTCGGGCGTCAACCCGACCAGCAATTCGCGTGTGAAGGTCGTGTCATCCATGGTGCCTAGGACGCTACCGGTACGGCGTGACGTGATCGATGGCCCTGCACCATCTAACTAACCTTAAGTAGTGCTGCGTGCCTATGGCGACGGAACCCTTTTCGGTGAGCCTTATGGCCAAGGCCCGGTACGGGTCATCTGGCTTCACGGTTGGGGACGGCGGGCACAGGATTTTGCCGCGGCTGCCAATGACGTGGCGCTCGAGGGCATTGCCTCGGTGGCCCTGGACCTCCCAGGATTCGGCAGCTCCCCGGCACCGTCGACGGCCGGCGGCGCTCGCGCGTACGCCGATATGGTGCTGCCCGCCCTGCGCGAAATCGGAGACGGCCCGTTCGTGCTGGTCGGGCACTCCTTTGGCGGAACGGTGGCCTGTGTGCTGGCGGCGAACCATCCCGAGTTGGTACGCGCTTTGGTGCTGACCGGTGCGCCGCTCCTTCGCAGTCCTTCGACCAAGTCGTCGCCGCGGGTGTACCGAGTCCTTCGTTGGCTCCACGCGCACCACATCGTCAGTGACGAGAAAATGGAAGCGGCCCGCCAGAGGTACGGTTCGCGCGACTACCGAAGCGCCATTGGCGTCATGCGCGACGTGCTGGTGATCAGTGTGAACGAGAGTTACGAAGACGAGCTCTCGCGTCTCGAGGTTCCGGTGACATTCCTTTGGGGCGATGCGGACCGTGAAGTTCCGTTAGACGTCGCCACACGGGCCAGCGCGCTGTTGACCACGATGCACACGCTGCAGTCGATTCACGGTGTGGGACACCTCGTACCGACCGACGCGCCGGGCGAACTGGCCAAGGTCGTGTCGGAGCTGACCTCGTGAACTTCGCGCTGGACGTTCTCTTCGCCGTCGTCCTCGCCGCGGCGTACTTCGCTCAGATGCTCCGGTGGTTGCGGGTCTTACAGCGCGAACACTACGAAGCGAGTGCCATTGCTCGCTTCGTGAGTCGGTGGTCTTCTCCGCAGGTCGCCACCATCCCGAAGTCGAAGGTTCACGTCGCGCAGTTCGACGTCGGGGTGCGAACGGCGCCCCGTGATGATTTCCAGGGCGCCTCCCGATACGAGCGGGACCGTTTGAGGCCCCGACCGGAACGCGGCGCGCGCCGGCCGATCACGCTCTCGCATGTGTTGATCTTCGCGTTCGTCCTGGCTCTTTTCGTAAAGAACGAAGTGTGGATCGTCGCCGTCGCTGCGCTCTACGGACTCTTCACGCCGTGGGGACTCTCGATCAAGGGTCGTACGAGCCCCTTGGTGTGGACTCGCCGATTGAGTACGATCGCGGTGGTGGCGACCGTCGTGTCTCTCGCGATCGCGCTACTGGGTCTCAGAGTGTCGCGACCGTGGTACCCGGCCGCGGTAGTCGTGTGGGCGGTGCCGGTGATCCTCGATCTCACGACACGAGCGCTGAAGCCCTACGAGGAGCACCGTTCGAAGAAGTTCGTCGACCAAGCCGTCGCGAGGCTTCGCCAGGTTCACCCAAGGGTTGTTGCCATCACCGGCTCCTACGGCAAGACCTCGACCAAGAACCATCTGGCTCAACTAATGGGTGATGACGGGATAGTCCTCACGCCGCGCAGCTTTAACAATCGCGCCGGCCTTTCGCGCGCCATCAACGAAAACCTGGCGGACGGCACGCGAGTGTTCGTCGCCGAAATGGGGACCTACGCTCCAGGCGAGATCCGGGCACTTTGTTCGTGGTGTGTTCCCGAGATCGCGGTGGTGACGGCCATCGGACCGGTCCATTTGGAACGCATGAAACGCATCGAGGTGATCGAGGCGGCGAAGTATGAGGTGACCGAGCGCGCCAGTGTCGTCGTCGTCAACATCGACGATGTGGTGCTGGCGCGCTGGCCCGAGAAGCTCGCCGCATTGGGCAAGCGGGTTCGAAGCGCCGGTTCGGTCAATGAATCGGCGTCGGTACGCGTCATAGTTGACGGCGCGAATTGGAATGTGAACGTCGACGGCGTTGTCCTCGCCACGGGTCCGGCGATCATGGGCGTGCAGCCGACGAACCTCGCCTGCGCGGTAGCCACCGCCCTTGAACTCGGGGTAGGGGCGAATGAACTACTCGATCGACTGCGTCGCGTCGGTGCGATCGAGAATCGCTCGTACGTCGTCACGGCCGCGTCCGGCGTCGAGGTGATCGACGACACCTTCAACGCCAATCCCGCGAGCGCCGCGTCGGCACTGAAGGTCCTCTCGAACCTGCCGCTTTCTGGTCGGCGCGTGGTCGTGACGCCCGGTCTGGTCGAACTGGGTCGCGAACAGTACGGCGAGAACATCGCCTTGGCGAGAAAGGTCGCCTTTATCGGAGCCGAACTGGTGATCGTCAATCGCACTAACGCCGTGCCCCTCACGATGGGATTCGAAGGCCCGCTTCGCCGATTCAACAACCGTGACGAAGCCGTCACCTGGGTGCGTGCGGCGCTTGGGCCGAGCGATGGTGTGTTGTACCTCAACGATCTGCCTGACCACTACCCTTGATGCTCACATGACATCGCAACGAGGAATCCGGTGAGCGTCGGCGTGCTATTTGGTGGTCCGTCGCCGGAGCACGATATTTCCATACTGACCGGACTGCTCGCATTGCACGAACTGGAGCGTTCCAAGCGCGACGCCTTCGGGATTTTCTGGACCAAAACCGGCTCGTTCTACAACGTGCCGAGCGGCGTCGAGGCCGAGGCGTTCTTAGAAGGTCTGCCCAAGGGATCGAGCGAACTCAGCTTGCGCCTCGGTGACCGGGGTGGTTTCTTTGGATCCGGGCGCATGGGCAAGGACCGCGCAATCGAACTCGAAGCCGTCGTCCTCGCCACGCACGGCGGACCGGGCGAAGACGGCACCTTGCAGGCCGCGCTGGATCTGGCCGGTGTCAACTACACCGGACCGAGCGTCGCCGGAGCGGCCCTCGGTATGGACAAATGGTCGTTCGGCGCGGTGATGGTGTCTGAGAGTATCCCCACACTGCCGCGGGCATTGCTCGACCAGGCAACGACGTCCCTCGCGTTCGATGGTCCGTATATTTTGAAGCCGCGATTCGGCGGTTCGTCGATCGGCATCGACGTCGTCGTCGATCTTCCGACGGCCAAGACACGCCTCACGACTAACCCGCACCTCGCACTGGGCTGCGTCGTCGAGCCGTACCGCGAAGACCTCTCGGATATACAAATTGCCGTGCGCACCCACCCGGCGCTTTCTCTTTCGGCCATCGAACGACCACTTCGGCGCAGCGACGACGCCGAGATCCTGGACTACCGCGACAAGTACGTGGGCGGCGAAGGGATGGTCTCGGCACCGCGCGAATTGCCCGCCGTGATGCCAGCTTCCCAAAGTGACGCCGTTCGGCGCTTCACGACACGGATCGCCGAAGTTGTGTCGGTGCGCGGTGTGGCGCGCGTCGACTTCTTGGCGAGCGACGAGGAGCTCTTCGTCAATGAGATCAACACGATTCCCGGCTCCCTGTCCAAGCACCTCTTCGTGGATCCGCCGTTGGCCTTCAGCGAGCTACTTGGTGACTTGATTGCTGAAGCCGTTGAGCGACCAACTCATCGATACAGCGCGGCTGGGGCCGACGGTCTCGTGCTGCGCAAGGCCGCGTCCATCGCGGCCAAACTCGCGTAGTCGCGGGACTCGAGCGCTTGCCTCCAACAAGACATCGCTGTATGGGTCGACGAGTAGACCTTGTTGCAGAGCCCAAAACGCCAATTCGAAGCGACCGTTCTCGAGCGCGTCGTGGTGAAGGGCGAGCGCCGCCCATTCACCATCGCGAGAAAGACGAGCGCTGAAACCCTCGGCGAGGAACCATTCGAAGCCCCGTAGCGCGCTGGCGAGAGGTTCGCCCTTCACCATCGCTAGCGCCTGGTGGGCGAGAGGCGCGGCCTCGGCGTTGGAGAGTTCGCGCGCTCGCGCTACGAGCGTCGTGAAGACTTCGACGTCGCTCGTGATGCCGTGGGTCACGTAGAGCCCGGACGAAGTGACGGCGTGCAACCGGGGTCCCTGGTCATCGCAGCCCGCACTTCGTCGCACCACACTCGCGGTATTGGCCAGGGTCCGCAGTGACGCGTCGACGTCGGCGTGGGTCAGCACCCGAGTGCGGAGGCGTTCTCCGGTAATTGGCTCGTGACGATGCATTGCCAAATAGGCGAGCATCTCGACCCCACGGCGCCGAAGCGTCGGTGTCAACGGTTCGCAGAGTCCCACGACGTGGACTTCGGCTCGCAAGAGTTCGACTCGGATACCTCCACGACTTTGAGCGGCGACATTCGACCACGCCGAAGTGCGAAGTGCTCGCGGCTGCTCGCGATAGGGCGTCAAAGTGATCGAACAGGCGATCAACTCTTCGTCGAGCTCGGCGCGCTCGCCGAGGTAGACGACCAGTGTGCGGCGAACGCTGCGCGTCGCCAGAGCGCGTAGTAACTCGTTTTCGTTGTCGGCGAAGACCAGCCGACCGCTGTGAAGGGCTACCGTCGCCTCGATGACGTCGCGACTGCTCCAAGTCGGAAGGATTGCCAAGACGCCACCTTCGCGCGCGAAACTCACCAAGGTTCCTTGCGGCGACGGCACCAACGCGCACGCGACGTACGCGTCCGCGCACTCACTCGACGGTGTCGTCGCGTCGATGTCGTTCGGCACGTCGATGACACCGTCGCATCGTTCGCCGATCATTTCACGAAGTTGATCGAGCAGTGTCGGATTGAGCGAGCGCAGGAGTTCAATCGACTCTTCGATCTCGTCGTTGTCGTCCACGAACTGGTGTTGACGTATCAGGTCACTTCGACGTTTCGCCATGAGCGCGAGTGGCATGGCACCCAGCGTGGAGGACAACGGGCCGGGAGTTCGCTGCGGCGACTTGACCGGCACAGAATGTGACTGCGGCGAGAGAGTGGTTGCAACGATGGAATGGGGTGCGACCGCGGCGTTAGTTACGGCACCGGCCGAGGACGGAGTGAGAAACGCCAAGAGAGCGACCACGCCCGTAGCTATCCACGCGCTGCCGCCAGTGCCCGCGGTTGCGCCACGGCGGAGCCGCCACACGTCGCGCACGACTTGGAACAGAAAGGCGAGCCAAAATAATGCGAGGGCGATCAGCAACCCCCGTACCAGCGCGCCATCGTTTTGTCGCTGCGTGCGGTGCCACTTCGTGACGACCACGTATGGCAATAACACGAAGTACACGGTTAGCGCCGATCCCTGGAGCGGCGCGACGACGCGTTTTAGGTGCTGGGAGTGAGCTGCCACGTGGATGTCCCGGCCGAGGTAGAGGCGATCTCCAGTTGACAGCTTTGGTTCGAGCCCACCACTACTTGGCTGGCCACCGGACTGGCCTCGCCCCCGCAGTTGAGGGTTTGAGTGGTGGGCGCGCTCGCTGACAGGGTCCAGTTTCCGGGACCTCGAAGCGGCACGTCGACGGATTCCAAGCCTGGTCTGAGGGTTCCCGACAGTGCTCCGCTCATCGCGTTCGCGTTCGGTATCGGCGCGACAGGCTTCTCGGTCGTCACGGTCGCGCTGGAGAAGCTCTTCTCGACTGACGTCGTACTCGGCGTGCTCTGAGTCGTCTTGGCGATCACGACCACCGGCGACCTCGGCCTCGTCGTCACCGTCGTCGAACTCGGGGCCACTGTCGTGACCGGTGACGTCGAAGAGGGTGGGGGCGACGAAGCCACGGGGGCGCTCGGCGCGGACGTCGAGGTCAAGGTGAAGACCAGTACGAGCAGCAGAAGGGGGCTCGACCACATCAACAGGTGGGCGCTCTTCAGCGAAAAGGGTGAGCGCATGGTTTTCGAAGGGTAGTGGTGATGAGTTCAAATAGCGATTCGACATTTTCGCACCCGTGTTTCATTCAAATCAGGAAGCGCACAGCGAAGTGCTGCAGCTCTTTCTGCAACGTCGCCGGGGCTGAATGGTCTTGGGCCGCGACTTCGCGAAGTGATCGACCTTCGAAGACCCGGGCGTACGTGAGTCGGGCGATTCGGTCGTATTGACCGCCGCGAAAGCTGTGGAGTCGAGCCAACAGCGGTGAAGCCTCAACGGCCGGTTCGTCGTGTTGTTCGAAGTACGAAGTCGAGCGCCGCGCCGTCTTTTCTTTGAGAAGCCAACGTCGAAGTCGTCCTCTTAAAGCCGAGAGAATGTCGGGCGCCGCGTACTGTCGCGACTGGCCAGCCCAGTCCGTCAGGAGTTCACTAGCGAGGCCGAGGGCCACGCCCACGGTCTCGCTGGCGTCTTCGACGATGCCGTCGCCGAAGCGTAACTGGCGACAGACGCTCACGATGCCGGGAATGAGCGTCTGTAGAAGGGCTCGATGAATTTCTGGATCGCCGGCCTCTTCGAGGAGCGCCCGTACGATTTCAGCACGTTCCAGCACACTTCGTCCGCCGCGCGTTTCGAGCAGCGCCACGACGTCATAGAGGTCACACAAACCACCTAAATCGAGGTCTTGGTGTCGTTGGGCCAGCACCGCCATCGCGGTTCGCGCTCGGGTGGAATGTCCCACGTGGAGCCATTCGTATCGGATCTGTCCTAAGAGGTCATTTTTCAGTGTCATGACGCCCAGTACAGGTGCGCGAACGCACCGCGGGACCCCTCGACGAGCGCCACACTCCAGTACGTTTCTCACGCCGTTCATGATGCGCCGAGCCACGCACATCACGGCGCACATGGCCGAGACGTAGGCTGCTCGGATGGACATCGAATCCTTCTACGAGCAAAATGAGGCGCGTCGCGAGAGCGCCGAGTTCGAGTTTGGCGGCGAGTGGACCGACGCCGTGGACAATGAGTACGAACTGTCGTGGGTCGAGGCGACGGGCGAGCTCTACCTGATGGTGGAGCCTGACGCCACCGTCACCGAAGACGCCTTCGGGGATTTCTTCGTCGAGGGTGAAGTCGTGACCGACCTTACGGTGGTGGTCATTGGCAAGTCGCCGTCGCTGGCGGCCCTCGAAGACAAACTGACGGGCTGGGAAGACGCGATGCTCGAGCCCAACTCACTCGCCTGGCTTTACGAGCGTTTCCCCTCGACGAAGGACTAAAGGTAGGGCGACGACGAGTCGGCGACCTGGCATAGCCGAGTCAACGAAGGCACCAAGTTCTTCAGTGGCACCCGTTCGGATTCGTTAATGGTCGTCATGAGGGCATTCCAACTACCGTCGATCGACGTCGCGTCAGCCGCTTTGGGCGTGGCTTTCAGCAGTTCACTCATCGCTCGACCCTCGATCGAGGCACGCTGGGTCGTGGTGAGGTCCGGTGCTTCACTTTGGGTCTGGAGAGCGATGGCTCGCTTAACCAACACGCACGATGCGCGCGCGTCGGCGACTGCACCATTGGTGCCGCACGAACTTAAGGCGACACTCGCGAGGACAATCGCGGTCAGTGAGCCGAGGACTCGAACTACCCGAGCCACGAGTCGGCAGCTTGCAACAGAAAGTCGCTGACACTGCGCCCGCGTTCGAAGATGTCACAGAGGGGATCCTCACCCTTGGCGACTTGACTAAGTGAGATAGCGCGGCGCGCGACGATTGAAATTCGACGTTCGCTGCTCTCGGTCGGCGACGCGAACGCGTCGGTCGCCGTGACCTCGAGCGGCATCTCGAGGCCGCCGATCGGCGCGAGGTCGATGGCGAGGCGAAGCAGATCGGGACTGTTCGGCATCGGCGGAAGACTCCAGGTGAGCACCAAGGGAAAATGAAATTCGTCCGGAGGATCGACCTCGTCCGGAAGACCCAGCACGGCGTCTTCGAAGGCCAGCAGCGTCCGAGGATCGACATCGAGTTCGATGTGCAAGTCGACCGGACCGCCGCAACCGTCCTCGGGATGAAGATCGACCTCCCACGCTTGACGAAGCGAATACGTTTCGACGAAATGGCGCTCGTCATGGACGTGGAATCCGTGCGTCACCGCGTGGTCCTTAAGGTCAGCGACGAAACCAGCGACGTCAATTGCGGCCATTGACCCAAAGGTTAGCCCCCACGGCAACTACCGTGGCAGCGTGAATGACTCGTTACTGGTTCCACTTCGTGAATGCGCGCGCGAGATTGGCGAGGAGGTAGAGGTTCATCGCGGAAGAGGACTTTCGGGTGATCGAGCGACGCAGTATCACCTCGACGTGGCCGCTGATGACGTGGCGCGACGCGTGCTCGGCGGAGCCGGATTTCGCGTTATGAGTGAAGAGAGTGGCGTCACGGGGGACGGGGAGTTCACGGTCGTCGTCGATCCGATCGATGGATCGACGAATTGTGATCGCGGCATACCGTTCTATTCGACGAGCCTCGCCGTCGTGCGCGACATGGAACTCGTGGCGGCGTTGGTGAGAAATCAAGCAACCGGCGTCGTGTTCGAAGCAGAGAAGGGGAGTGGGGCCCGGCGTGATGGCGCTTCGATTTCGCCGAGTGGTGCGACAGAAATGAAGCACGCGATCGTGGGATCTTCGGGTTACCCTTCCCACAATTTGGGATGGTCGCAAAATCGATCACTCGGAGCGGCCAGCCTTGAAATATGTCTCGTGGCTGACGGTTCACTTGATGTGTACGGCGTCGCTCAGCAATCGGGCCTCAACGTATGGGATTACCTCGCCGGATTACTCATTGTTCGAGAAGCCGGAGCGTTCGATGCCGATTACCACGGGGAAGAACTCGTGACCACTCACGACGTCATTCGACATCCAGTGTTCGCTGGCTCCCGTGAACTTCTTGCGTTGATGCTCGAAGCGGGGACGATCTAACCAATTAGGCTTCTCATGCTCGGGCGCTTAGCTCAGTTGGTTAGAGCAGCTGATTTACACTCAGCAGGTCGGGGGTTCGAGTCCCTCAGCGCCCACCATATGGAGTAAGGAAATGCTAGAGTAAAGACGTGAAGGCTTCACATCAATCCCTCAAAAATCCCTCACAAGGGTCGCATGATCCCACGTGCTGGAAGATACGGCGGCGCCAGGGAGATGCCTCGTGAGCGGATCACTTCGTCAAGTTCGTCCAGGAGTCTGGGAAATGCGGATCAGGACTGGGCGTGACCCGCTCACGGGTCGATATCGCCAGGTCAGCCGCACTTTTCACGGTTTGAAGAAGGACGCACAGGTGGCCTTGAACGAACTGGCCGTCGAAGCTGATCAGGGAAAATTAGCCAACACTAACGCGACATTCAGCCAGTTGGCCGAACAGTGGCTCGACCTTGCCAAGCCCAGTCTCGGTCCTCAAACCCTTCGCTCCTACAGGGGCCTACTGGACAAGCACATCCTCCCCGCGCTCGGGACCAGACCACTGCGTCAAATTCAGACGGCAGATTTGGACTCGCTCTATCACAGTCTTGTGAAGCGTAAGGGCCTGTCAACGAGCAGTGTCCGGCGAGTTCACACGGTCATCCACCGTGCCTTTCGGCAGGGTGTGCGATGGAAGTGGGTGCGAGAGAATCCAGCCAGTCTGGTGAGTCTTCCGAAGTTGTCACGACACGAGGTGACGCCGCCGGATGTGGAGCAAGTGAAGCAGTTGTTGGCGGCAGCTGCAAAGTTCGATCCTGTCTTTGGACGCCTGCTCCATTTGGCGGCTACTACGGGCGCGCGCCGCGGTGAACTGTGTGCATTGAAGTGGAAGAACGTTGACACGGACTCTTCGGCGCTTTTGATCGAACGGGCGATCATCGAGACCCCGGGCGGTGGGTGGTTGGAGAAGGACACTAAGACCCACGCAAGTCGACGAATTGCGCTCGACGGCGAGACTCTCAGGGTTCTCGCCGAGCAACAGGCCTATGCAGACGAGTTGGCGCGGGTGGCGGGTCTTACACTCGTCGATGAAAGTTATGTCTTTAGCCTCGAACCTGACGGTCAGCGTCCGCTCCTGCCCACATATGTCACTCGGCGGTTCGAACTAGTAAGGGCCAATCTCGGTCTGACGCAGATTCGACTTCACGATTTTCGTCATTTTGCAGCCACCCGGCTTATATCCTCCGGTGTCTCGGTTCGGACAGTTGCTGGTCGGCTCGGGCACTCCAATGCTTCGATGACACTCCAGGTGTACAGCCACTTTGTTGAAGCGACTGACCGGGAAGCGGCGGAACTTATCGGTTCGCTCGTCTCGAACGTCTCGACCAAGCGAAGTACGAAACCACGCCCGCGAAAGCGAAACTCCAGTTCGACTCGACGATAAGAGTTTGGCCAGCCGATTCGGCGAACTGAGTTACCACAGGGGCCTCCAGGACCTCCCAATGAGGTCGTCGTCGAATCACCTCTTGCATGCCATGCCGACCTTTCCAGTTCGCCAATGGCTGCTCGTGGTCGCACGCGCAGTGAATGACTGGCGTTTGATTTCGCCGACGTCCGTGCGTGAGTGCGCGAAGATGCTGGCGTTGGTAACGGCGTTGCTAAAGGAATTTGTTTAGCCGACCCCTTTTCAACCGTGCAAGGGGTAACCCTGGCAGTTGGCAATGCGTGGCGTGAGGGTTCACGTCGGGCCTCCGACACCGGGCAGTCTCCGAGCGTAGGAGACCCAGATCAAGCACATCTCCGTGACCGAACACGGGGAACCATTTCTCGTATATTCGATTGAAAGTCCTTGGCTCTCTCTATCTTCAAATTTGGTTGTTCCAAACACCCGGGCTAGTGCAACGAGACCGATGGTCTCGATGGCTTGAATCGCGACGGGTTTCGCGCTGACCAATCTTCTTCTAAATCTTCGGATCTTCATACCGTTGCCCGGTCGGCGCGACCGTTGGGATGCATGAGTCCGCAGAGGTTGACTTCTTTGGTGCGCCGGCCGGGACTTGAACCCGGAACCTGTTGATTAAGAGGAAGTTGCGAAGTGTTGTTGTGTGTCGGTCTCGTCGCGCATGTCGTTTGTTTTCAAGGAATCGTGTTGTCCTGTGTCGGTCTCGTCTCGTGGTGTTGCAGAAATATGAGGCCTAAAATGAGGTTCTCCTCGGGTTGGTGTGGGTGATTTCTGGTCATGCGGCGAGCTTCGACGTGGGCAGTTCAATCGTGAGCCCGCCGCAGCAGAGGTAAATCATCGCGATGATCGCTTCGGCCGAGTGGTGTCCGTAGCCGCGGTGGTTGATGAGTCGGATCTTCGAGTTGAGACCTTCGAGTTTTGAGTTCGAGAGGTTGAGCTCGATC